>CACFJP010000008.1 GCA_902566635.1 uncultured Bacteroidota bacterium
AAAAACTATCAACCTCAAAAAATTGGGCTGTTTGGCTCCATGAGTATTTGGAGGATTTTCCAGGCAAACAAGACGTGTTGCGTTATGTCTTAACTGCCAATGCGCCAGAAAATAAAGACAATGACTTCACTTGGCGTGATTTTCAAGCTAGAAATGACAACGAGCTCGTTGCTATTTATGGGAACTTTATCAATCGAATTGTTGTGCTCACCCATAAGTATTACCAAGGAGTGGTGCCTGCACCAAATCACAAGACCCAAGTGGACGAAGAAACCCTTGATGAGTTGCGCCAATTGCCAATCCAAATCGCAACTGCAGTGGAAAACTATCGCTTTCGTGAGGCCAGTCAAATCCTTTTGAAAGTTGCACGCCTAGGCAATAAATATCTCGCTGACGAAGAGCCTTGGAAGCAGCAAAAAACCAATCCTGAGCGTGTTAAAACCATCATGTATAATGGCTTACAAATTGCAGCAGTATTGGCAATTGCTAGCACTCCATTTTTACCACAAACTGCCAACAAACTCAAAACCATATTGAGACTTCAGCTAAAATCCAATTGGAGTGATATGACTCAATCCGAATTGGTAGCTGTTGGAACTGTCCTAGCCCCTAGTGAATTGTTGTTTTCAAAAGTTGAAGATGATGATATTCAAATCCAATTGGACAAACTAAAAAACCAGACTATCTAGGCCCATGCTTCACATTGCCTTTGATGCTTGCTATGCCCACCCACTGCCTGAGAAGCACCGATTTCCGATGATTAAATATGAGTTGTTGCCAAAGCAACTTCTGCACGAGGGTACTTGTGTACCTGAACAATTTTTCAGTCCAAAACCCATTCACAAAGACACTGTGTTGCGAGTACATACACCTAGCTATTACGATCAATTGTGTGGGCTTACATTGTCCACATCAGAGGTTCGGGGCTTAGGCTTTCCGCTTTCGAAAGGGCTTGTGCATCGCGAGCATGTAATCGCACAAGGAACAATCAATGGGGCTGCTTATGCCCTCGAGCATGGTATTGCGATGAACATTGCTGGAGGAACGCATCATGCCTATGCCAATCGATCTGAAGCGTTTTGTATGCTCAACGATCAGGCCATTGCAGCGCAGTGGCTTCTTGATAATGGGAAAGCAAATAAGATATTGATTCTTGATTTGGATGTGCATCAAGGGAATGGAACTGCTGCCATTTTTTCAAATCATGAAAAGGTATTTACCTTTTCCATGCACGGAGAAAAAAACTATCCTTTTCGCAAAGAGAAAAGCGATTGGGATATTGCTTTACCTGACCAAACAGATGATGCCACCTATATGAAAATCCTTGCAGACAGTTTGGATGATTTATACCAAAACGTACAGCCAGACTTTGTGTTCTATTTGTGTGGTGTTGACGTGATTGCACAGGACAAGCTAGGAAGATTGGGCTTGTCGGTATTGGGTTGTAAGCAGCGAGATGAGATGGTATTGCAATGGTGTCGGCGACACGCCTTACCTGTACAATGCAGTATGGGTGGTGGGTATGTGCCTGAGATTTCTGTTTTAGTAGAGGCCCACGCCAATACGTTTCGATTGGCGCAGGACATTTACTTTTAGGGTTAAAGTATCATCAGCTCCACACAAAGGATTTCAATGACATAATGCTTGACACCGTCTTGATTTCGTAGAAGCGGTGCACCAACTTCCCTTTAATTTTAGCTTTTTTGCCTTTAGCCAGGCAAAGAGAAAAGCTAACGCCAACGCTGGCTTCTAAGTTGAAGGGCAGCAACAACAACATCACGTCGGCTGATCTGACCATCCAATCGACCATTATTTAGCACTGGTAGACGACGTCTACTATTATTGTGAAAATACAAGGCTGCATCAAAAATCGTACGATCATGATCTATAGTATTGACTGGAAATGACATAAAATTTGATACTTGCTTTTCTAAAATAGGCATATTGAAATATCTGCTTTCAGAAATTTGTTTCATAAAATCTGCTTCTGAAACAATCCCAACAAGCATTCGGTTTTTATCAACAACTGGGCCACCAGAAATACGATGTTTGATAAACAACTCCATCACCTCCAAAATCGATTGTTCTGGAGAAAATGTGATTAGATCCTTTGTCATATAATCTGAAACAAGTAGTGGCGGTTTGGGTGAGCATTCCTTTTCAGCACGAGCACCTCTAAAGCTTTTAATTGCCATTATGATTTGGTTTATTTTTTCTAATGTACGTTTTTTTGTTAAATGAACCAGACAGTCGATTGAAAAGACTTTATTTTTGTAAGATGAAAAAGCGAATTGGTATATTGGGTTGTGGTTGGCTTGGCTTAGGTCTTTCACGATCATTTATTGATGAAGGATATGTTGTGCATGGGAGTAGGCAGTCAAACAAAGGAGCTGATTTTCTACAAGAAAACGAAATTCGTGGCTTTGTTGTCAAAATCAATGAAGATGAAATTGTTGGAGATCTATCTGCCTTTCTTGCAAAGGTCAATTGCATTTTTTTGACTTTACCACCAGGTATTCGAAAAAATCCGAAGCGTAACTTTGTTGCTGTTATCCAGCAGCTTATCCCACATATCCAAAACAGCAATATCCAACAAGTAGTATTTACCAGCAGCACAAGTGTTTTTGGACCACGCCAAGGGCTTGTTACACCACAAACAACCCCCAAACCAGTAAGTGAAAGTGGCAAACAATTGCTTGAGATAGAAAAAATCTTATTGTCTCAACCTCATTTTTCCACTCAGATTGTTCGTCTAGGTGGGCTTATCGGCGATGATCGACACCCTGTAAAGCAGCTCGCAAAATTGCCTATTGTTCACAACCCCGAGGCGCCAATAAATCTTATTCATAAAACTGATGCAATTGGATTGCTTCGCTATTTATTCGAACAAGCGCTTTGGCAGAAAATTTATCATGGTGTTGCGCCTTGGCATCCAACAAAAAAGGATTTTTATCTACATGCTGCAAAGAAATTGCAGATCTCGTCCCCAAAGTTTAGTTCTGAAAAAGGAGTAGTAACTAAAGTCGTTTCCGATCCTTATATAGAATTGGGGGCTTATAGATTTGTGGAGCCAAAACTTGGGCTTGACATGTAGTTGTAGAAAAACGGATGAAGTGATTTGCAAATATATTCCATGAAATCACCACATCATCCATTGCTTTGACAAATGTGGAGTCTGCATACTGCAATGGATTGGTATATCGGACAATCCCTAATCGTGTTTGAAAAACCTTGTAACGACTTAGAAGTTGGGGGATGCGAAGTTGGTCTGGGAATTTTTTTTCTGAAATTCGATCTGCTTCATCGCCAATTGATTCTAGCAGTTGCTGAAGCGTATTGATATCGACATTTGACAGCTCTTCAAGTTGGGCAAACAAGGACGTAAAGGGATTTTCTTCTCCATGTGGAATTGGGGTGAGTTGAGGTTTATTATCAAAAAAATCTCTGTTTTTGATAACGATTGGTTCGGCATTAATAGTTTTTTGACCAGATTGAGAACATGAAGTTATTAGTACGAAAAACAATAAAAAGATTCGTTTCATAAAGCAAATATACAGTATGTGTGGAGTTAGCGACCCTTAACGTTTATAACTAGGTTGATAGCTACTTCATAGAATTGATATTTGAATTCTTGAAGCTTTAAGTCTAAACTCTCCCTAAATGACATTGTTATTTGTATTTAAGGTTTTCATTTATATACCAAATTCACCATCGTGAACCATCGTCTTCTACATGGTGTATTTTTCAAGACTCATCATCAAATGAAGAAAAGTAGAAAAAGTGCTATTTCTAAAAGAGATAGCAATTAATTAGATTAACATCACATACTTCTATTAGTATATGGCGTTGAACAAATTGATAGTATTCATCAACGTAAACTACTTTAATTTTTGGATGGGCTTAATGATTCTGCCTACCGAGATTCCAATAGTACTCTTATTTCATTGGCACGAGTCTCATCCATTCTATAGTTGCGCATAATCCACATTGCAGCCAACGTTCCAAGTGTTGGAAAAAAACAAAAGAAAGCGTGCAGCCCATCTACTGCCGATTGTTGCTCTACAGTGGTTAATTCTGGATTAAAGCCCACAGCGTCAATTATCACTCCGCTCAGAGCTCCTGCAATGGCAAAGCCTACTTTAACCATCCACCAATAAATTGCACCAAAAACTCCTTCTCTTCTTTTACCTGAGTTCAGCTCATCAACGTCTATTACATCTGCAGTCATAGACATCATAATGGTAAATAAACTTCCAATACCAAATGAAAAAAATGGAAGAGCGATAATGTACATCCAAGGCTTCCCAGGTATAAATAAAAAGTATAACATAATATACCCAAGAATAGATATACTTTGGGTTAGCATAAATGCTTTTTTCTTCCCCATTTTTTTAGATGACCACGCCACAACAGGGATTACGATAAAAGTAGTTCCCAAAGCACCAAGGCATCCAAACAAAGACACCCAAATTCCCGTAGCTTCGGCGTCGCCGTTAAAAAGTTTATATACAATTACAAAAAAAGTAAGGGATGATACCGCCATAAACGCATTGTATATAAAAAATGTAGCGCCACATAATTGTCTAAATTCTTTAATTTTAAATGCTTCGATAAAACTGTCATAAATTTTTCCGAGACTAGCGCAAATATTATCAATGCTCAAGGGCTCATAATCTTCATTAAGGGTAGATTTGCTTTTTATGAATATTGCTGGAACAATCGCGCAAATTGCACAAGGAATTGTTACCCATATTGCTAGGTCTCTCGCTGCTACATCTGCTGAAGGAAACCACTCGGGGTCATACATAATTACCCAAAACCACGGTGCAATCACCCATGCCCATTGTCCAATCCATTGCGCGATAGCCATGATATTTGTACGTTCGTGAAAATCATCACTCATTTCATACCCCATAGCTACATACGGTACGCTAAAAAAAGTAAGTCCTAAATAAAAAACAATGGACCATATAAAGAAATACCAAAAATTAAATTGTAATGTATTATCCCTAAATAACTGCCACATAAAGATATAGGCAACTCCCATAATAATACCGCCTATTAATATATACTGTTTACGGCGTCCCCATTTCGATTTCGTATTATCAGAAATAAAACCCATTATAGGGTCGGTAATAGAGTCAAAAATTCTAGGGAAAAAATATACAAAAGCCCACATCCAACCTGAAAAACCCAAATCTTGAACTAGTACAACCATAAATATCCCAAGAATAGCAGGAAACATTTGATTCGCAAACATGCCAACGCCAAAAGCAATTTTTTGACGTAATGGCACTCTATTTTTTAAGTAAGGGTTATCCATAATACTAATTTAAGTGGTTGTGTATCATTATGGTCTGTATTGCTTGCGGGCTGATGCTTATATTTTTGATTAAATCATTATGAGTTAATTCTAAATTTTTCGGCGTGGTACCTTCATTAAATATTACCACTGCTATGCTTCCATCTGGATTTTTGGCAGCAGCTACCATAAGTTCTTCATCTGATTTTTTGACTTCAATTACTTTGGCTTCTGGTCGAATAAACTTGCTGAAATGTGTCATTACATAGTATAGTGGTGTGTAGTAAACCTCATCCTTTTCTGGGTCCACAATCACAGGGGCAATACACCAGTTATTTGCCCAATTCGGTCCTCCTTTGGTGTCTAAAACCATATTCCAATCTACCCAACCATCGACCCAATTGTTTAAGCATCCGATAATATCACGAGCGTATCTGTTGACAGGAGAGTATTTAGGATGTAAATATTTTTTATCTTCCTCTCTCCAATCATATCCCCAATCCGTGGCTTCTTTTTTCCAATACCATTTGTCATCTTTCCAAACAGGCACTTCAGCATCTATGCAAGCTTCTGTTTGAATAAGATATTTTTCTGGGGCCTTATTGTGTGCGTACTGCAATTCCTCGGGGAAATAGTTATAGGTGCTTTCGTACCAATGAACTGCTGTCCCGTCGTAATACTTACTTGAAGCTTCGTCTTTGTACATGACATCTACCCACTCACGTATTCCTTCACGATTTTGGTCGTAACCTAAAATTTTAAGGTGGCCTTTGCCATCAGCTTCGAGTTTTGGACCCAAAAAGTTTTGAACGAAGTGCGTCATTTCTTCAGGGGTATAATGCATGCTTTCCCAGTTCTCACCATTTCCGTGTGGCTCATTTTCAACAGTAAATCCCCAAATGTCAATTCCTTCTGCGTTGTAGGCGTCAACATATTTTGAAAAGAACAAAGCCCAAGTGTCATAATACTGTGGAAGTAGTTTTCCCCCAACCCAACTGTTATTGTCTTTCATCCATGGAGATGCGGTCCAAGGCGAAGAAAAAAGTTTAAACCCATCTTCTGATATTGCGATCGCATCCTTTATCATGGGAATAATATCGTCTTTATCCTGATCTATCGAAAAGTGATCCAAATTTTTATCTCCTGCCACAGGCGTGTAAGAGTAATTATTTAATGAAAAGTCACATGAGTTCATGTGCGTACGAGCAAGGGAATAACGTGCACCATCTTTCGCAAAATAAGCTTCTAAAATTTCATCGCGTTTTTCTTCACTCATCTTGTTGAGCAAATAAGCCGAAGATTCAGTAAAGGCTCCGCCAAAACCTGTGATGGTTTGAAATTCTTTTTTTGAATTTATCACGATTGTTGATACCTCAAAATCATGTTCGAATGTTGTTTGTAAACTTAATTGATTGCCGCTTTCAGAGGTTTCATAAACTTGCACTTCCGGGTTTATTGAATTACATGATATCGCTGTAGAAAGAATCATTAAAAAAAGAGTTTTATAATACATATCTATTTGTTTGTATCCTTTTTAGTAGCTATTGGGGGTAAGACCGAAACTAACAGCCTATCCTCATTCCCGTTGAAAGTTTTTTCAATCATGTTTCCATTTCGTGTCAATCCAGAAAAAATTCCTTTATCAACGGAACTCCACAAGGCATACTTTGCTTTTCCGTCAACTGTAAACAACCCAAAATGATTTTCAGATCCCATCGGGTTTTTAGCATCTTTCCATGGCTCATCAAAAGCTTCGAAATAAAAGCAGCTTACGCCGTTTTCATTTGACCATTTTCGCAGATGATCATAATACTTTTTTGCTTTATACTCGTCAGCTGCTTGTGAACCCTCTGCTCCATAAAACCCGTTTGAGACAGTTGCCCAACCAGTTTCTCCAAGATGAATTGGTTTGTCGATTCCCAAGCTCAATATATACTGCTTTACATCGTTATATTGGCCAATTGCAAACTCACCTGCGCGTTGCATCGATGCATCAATTTTCTCGATTTTACTCAAACTCGGATCTCGACTGTACCAATAATCGGGGCTGTAATGAGAGTTGTGAAAGGCATAGGTATGCATGGAAACAAAATCGACTGCGGCAATTAAACGATTCAAATCCTCTGTGTGATAATTGTCTGAAGCACCTCCCCATGCAGCAAAATCATCAGAGCTTGTAATCCACAAGTCACTGGGAAGATCTCCTTTGCTTTTGAGTTCTTGTAGATAATTGACCCACTTTAAAATCACCGATGGTGATACAAAATAGCTTGTTGCCCAATGAACCATGGCTTCATTTCCAATTGCAATCATTTTAATGATATCCGGATATTGTTTGGCATATTGAACCGCACGTTGTACTTCAGCTTCATTGTATGCTTCATCCTCTTGGGTGTGGTCTGGTTGGTCTGTCCAAGCATCTTTACAGTTGATCCAAGCACCAACCATGACATACATCTCAAATGATGAGTCCTCCTGTTTCAACTCTGAAATCGCTTTTAGTAAATTAGGCAATTCTGCCAACTCTGTATTATAGGTACGTAGTATTTTTACATCTATCGCAGATAAGATTCGCATATCATCCTTGATTTGGTCAACAGTCGGTACTGTATCACGAGATATCGCCCGATAGCCCCCATAGGAAATCGCTTGATAGTTTTGGTTTCCTAGGATATCTGCTGCCGTTGGACCTTGTGGCAAAGGAGAGCAGCTCATGCAGAGCAGAGAAACACCAGTCATCAGCAACAGGATTCGTTGAATTGTTTGAAATTGGTTCATGAGAAATAAATATGAATTTGAGAGATTTTTCCATTTCGACTAAAGAGATTGGCTGCATCACCCGCATCGAGGTGATATTGGTCAATTTTCTTGTGTTCCCCATTCGAGAGAACAAGTTCAACTCCGCTAGTATTGGATTGGTTGTGGTAAACAATCGGTACTTGGCAATATGTAAAACATAACGCATGCTTTGGAATGGTGAGTGTTTGTTTTTTGTTGTTTACATCGTAAAACACAAATTCTTTATCCTCTTCTAGGTACTCTTCTGTTCGAATAATTGTCGAGTTAAAAAAGAGTTTTCCACCTTGTGCATACACCCCAAACTCTCCCCAACGACACAAAATATCTTCTTTAACCTGACCTGTCATTCCTGGCTGTTGTGCGCCTCTGCAAGCAGGGGTATGAGAATATGGGTCTGTCGGAAATGCACCGTATACTTTTGGCGTTTTGTTCGTACCAATTCCATCTACAACCGCATAGTAATGTTTTCGTAACGATTCAGTGACTTTGTTGTCAGACTGCTTGTGAATCGATTCCCAAAGGACCTCTTGCACAGCAAACGCCAATTTGGATACCATATGCCAGTAAATCGATCCTAGCCCTTCAAAGGCAAAAAATGTTCCTGATCTGCCGGTAAATGATTTGTGGTCAAACAAATCCTCAAAAGCATCCAATAAATCCTCTTCTTCATTTGAAACCAAAATATCATATCGAGCTGGTAATTCAGACAATGCGTTTTTTAAGCTATCCAAATTTGTAAAATTTCCATTAAAGTGATAGTTACCTACAGAGTCCTTTTGAATGACTTGCTTGTTATTTTCAGTTAGCAATGTCTTTAATAGCGATGAGTTTTCAACAACTTCTATTGGTACATTATTTTTCTCAAAAAAGCGAGGTAAATCTTTATTGGGATACAAAATATAGCTGTTTTGATCCTCACGGTAAAGCTTGCTTTTACGCATTTGATTGAGCACCTCATTTGCTTGTGCAGGACTCAAATAGCCAGAGCTTAGAACTGCAACTTGTCCTTCAAGCATTTCATCAAGATAGGAAATAGATACGCCCCCTTGGTCTTCAAATGTGATTAGATTGTAGGCATGGTACAAACCATCTCCTCGTTTGTTTGCATCTATCGAATGGTCAATAAACGATAAACTGATGCGGATAAATGCTTTAAGATCGGCAATAGATATATCTGCTGTTTTTGAAGAAAACCCATTGTTGTAAATAAGATTTCGATAACTACTTCCCGCTTGCCCTAGTGCATCAACAACTGACTGTCGACCTTGCTTACTCATAGGACTGGCAAGTAAACCTTCATGTTTATTGAGCTGGATAAAAATTTCACTAAAAAAACTATGTAACTCATCTGAGATTGCAGATGATGCAAAGTCAACACTTCCAATCAAATTATCAAAAAACGAAAAGAAACGCCGCATATAATATAAGGTAACCATAGACGTACCGTTTCCAACAAGCGCATTGTTGGCATCGTTCCATTCGGGTCGCTGGGTGTTGAGCCAAATTCCTGCCTCAGGAATAAAATTTGACATTTTTGTAAGTATGGTTGCCAGTAGTTTTTCAAGCATGTTGACGTGATACACCTCACCACTTGGTGTTTTGAGTAAAGCACCATCGGCACCCAAATCCTCTTTTTGTTGATCAATTTGATTGTGTAACGACTCGTCAAAAAGTATCGTGTCCTTTGGGTTTTTGACGATGTCTTTATATGATTTTATAATGTAAGGAACATGGGCGTAGACAAAATGGTTTTTCGCCAAACTATTTACCAGCTTTCCTGGGAAGTGTTTATGTATAAATTCTAAAAACTTCAACAAGTAAATGATTTGATGATCCCCCCAATATCCGATATAAGACCATGGATCGTGTGGCTCGATAATTTCCCAATCAAACCCATCTTTGGTAACCCTATATGGGTTATACCCGTCAAAGGTTGACGCATTGAGAAATCTAAAAATCATCCCCTCAATAAAGGACGGATAAGCATGTGCAAGCGCTTGCCAGTTTTGGAAAATATCACGCCAGTTGCCTTGATAATCTAGAATTTTTGATCCATCATTTTCATTTTGGGTATTGATCGAAAACCAGTTCCATGGACGACTTGGATCTCCATGACGGCGACTAAATTTGAGAGGCAAGTATTCTGTCGCCAATCGTTTGATTGGAACAGAAGGAATTGAGCTGATATTGGTTATCAATCGCTCGAGTGAAAACTGGTCATCCCATTGATTGAGTTGATCTTGATGTTTTTCGAATTCCACTTTGTTCGCTTGTTGGAGATAGGGAAGGAAATCCACCTTTTCAATTTGGTAATTGGCGTCAAAAATTCCCCCGCGCATGATGTTAAACATGGTGTTGGAGAAATGACGCATGGTGGTTCGCTTGTCATTGGTAAGCTGTAGACCGTCTGCTGCTGCGCAAAGTTGAATGAGTTTGTTTGTGCCTGCCTGAATATCTTTATCAACTTGATCTATGATATTTCCTTTGGCCATGGCTTGTATTAGAGATCGGATGCCAATCATTGATTGGTTTACATCAGCCACAATGTGCCAGTCTTTGACTTGATTGCCCTCAAGAGTTAAGTTGTCAACCAAGAAATATGCTCCTTTTTCGCCTTTGTTTTCCTGCTCTTCGTTAGGGTGTTGTCCCCGGCGGAACCCTTCGAGTTGTAAGGAAGATAATAAATAAGTCGGACTGCTCAACCCAGAAGACCAAACTGTCGTTGCTTTAAGTGCCTCGCTTGGCTCTGCTCTGTCAACGATAATCGCACTCAGAGCATAGATCCCCAAGGCGTATTCTTTTTCCAATTCACTTTTCTTGTAAGCGTCAACAAGGTTACTCTTGCTGTTTTGTAAATCGGCTTCAACGCCATAAGGGACCAGATTTTGGATTCCATCCAAAATATGAACAATCTTTTTAGTTTCGGTTAGATTGCTCAATGTTGCGCGGCGGACAAATCCAAATCGATTGCTTGAATTCCATTGGTATTTGAACGAAAGTCCCAGGTCGTGATTAATTTGTTCAAAAATCACAACATTTCCATATTCACTTTTATACAAATTGGTTTCGTTATTATAAATCGAGTCAGTGCGTACCGAAAAGGGTTCCCATAACAGAGATTTTTTCCCTTTAACAACTCGTAAAATTGTTTTACTCCCAGTGGCTTCAGAAGTTTCTAAAATTTTATCAACTGTGTAGTATGGAAAAAGTGCTTGATTACAATCTTTTCTACCGGCAGAAAGACCACCATTACTTCCAATAAACATCCAGTGATTTGCATCGCTTACAATAGTCATAAAAAAAGGTGGCATATTGTTAACGTTGCTTATCTTAAAAAACCAATCTCCTTCTATGTTTATCAGCTCACCTTCTGGTTCAAGTGGATTTGTCTGTCTTAAATTTTGCCCGATGTACATATATACTATAAGTTATTATTTTTTGAACTTCAGTTATTTTATCAATTCAGTTTCAATTTCTTCAAGTGACTTTCCTTTGGTTTCAGGGAGGATTTTGATAAACAACAATATACCTACTGTAGCAATTAGCCCATAGATAAAGAAAGTCAATGCGCTTCCTAAATTTGAAATTTCCCATGGGAAAATTTGTTGAATCAACCAACTGGAAAAAGAGTTGATAAAGCCAATCACCCCAATGGCTAAACCGCGATAGCGATTTGGAAAAATTTCGGAAAGCATAACCCACATTACTGGTCCAAGTGAAAACGCAAAGCAGGCAATAAACCCAAGAATTCCTATGAGAACAAGGGTTGCGTTCATATCAATCGCAGCTTCCAAAATAGCCCCTTCGTTGAGTGCATAAACTTGGTTTCCGATAGCAGCTTTGATGTCATTTTTAAAAGTTACGTCGCTGTCATAGTTGATATCTTGAAATTCCGCTAGCTTATAGTTGTCAATGTTTTCAAAGGAATTGATATCTGTAGCTGATAGCTCATAGGTTGCTTGACTAAAGCTGTATGCACACAATAGCAAGCTCACTGCAATTCCAGACATCCCAACCAATAGAAGTTGTCGCCTTCCCATGCGGTCAATCAAATAGATGGCGAGAAGTGTAAACACAACCGTGGTAAAGCTCAACAATACACCCGAAGAAAAAGCAGCATCCGTTCCAATGCCCGTTTGTTTAAATATAGATGTAGCATAAAAATAAATGGCATTGATTCCCGTTACTTGCTGAAGAATACCTAATGTGATTCCCACAATCATGATGAATCGTAAAGCTGGCGCAAAGAGATCACGAACAGAAACTGATTTTGAGTTCTCACTATCTTCTAAATTTTTTTCTATCGATTCGATTTCGACTTCAGCTTGCTCTGACCCATGAATACGCTCCAAGACTTGCTTGGCCTGATTAATATAATTTTTTGTATAAAGCCAACGTGGACTTTTTGGAACAAAAAATAATAGCCCAAAATAAAGAATAGCAGGAAAAAACTCAACACCCAACATCCATCGCCAAACATTTTCATCTGATAAAAGTTGACTTCCCGAAACATTATATTGGTTGAAATAGTAGTTGCTCAAAAAAGCTGCAAAAAACCCCAAAACGATATTGAGTTGCTGAATAGAAACGAGTTTACCTCTATTTTCTGCAGTTGATATCTCGGCAATATAGGTTGGTGCTAAAATGAGTGCTGCACCAAAAGCTAATCCCCCAACCATACGAGAGAGATATAAGGTTTCGTACGAAATAGCATAGGCAGAGGTGATTGCAGAAAGCGCATAGAAAAAAGCAACAGCTAATAAAATTTTTTTTCGTCCAATTCGGTCACTCAAACGACCTGCCACTAACATAGCTATCATGGCCGCAAATGAAGGTGAGCTAACAACCCATCCTGTCTGAGCGTCATTAAGATCAAACTGAGGGCCAGCATATGACATGACTCCTGATATGATTCCTGCATCAAAGCCAAATAGAAAGCCGCCAAGAGAAACGACGAAAGCGATAAACAGGGTTTTCCAGGCCATTAAATTGTTAGATATTATTAATCTTCAGAAATTAATCTAAAATACCATTCATATTCTTCGTCACGTTCGGTAACTTGAAGAAGCATTTCATTTGGAGTTCTTTCTAAAATTTTATAAGTATGGTTACCTACATAAAAAGATATAAAAGCATTTCCGGTTAGTGACAATGTCTCAACGCCACCTGGTCCTGACAAACTCCATTGTTCTGAATAATCTTCAAGTGGATAATGATCTACTTCACCAAGATCATTAGCTTCTTGATCTGAAGGACCAAAATCTGTAACGAGATATTCTTCAAAACCAAAGACCGTTTCTTTTGTGAGGTGGGTAAAAGAACCATCAATATTGAAAACAAACCTATCATCGTACATGCCTGTATATGCTTTTTCACCTACACTGGCGCTATACCATGCGAAAGGCTCTTCCCCTTCAAATGGACCTAGACCAAAGTGGAATGGCGCTTCACTTTTCATTCTCCAGGTTCTTTGACTATCACTAGTCAGCATTGTTATTAAATCTGGTGGGGGAATGTATTCGACATATACATCTAGATTAACAACTGTACTTGATTGAACACCAGCTGAACCTATTGCGATAACAGAAACTGTATATGTTTGAATACCAGGATCTGAAAACAAATGAGACTTTTGCCCAGATGGAGCAAGGTACTCGACGCCTTTAATTATGTATTTATAGGACAAGCTGTTATCCGCGCTTGTTGTAAAGATTACTTCACCAGACCCATCTCCGTAAGGAGAGTCGGCAGAAGCACCTGTAATCTCATAGTCCACAATAATATTGTCAGGTGTGAGTATTTCACCGAAAAAATAGTCCTCTTGTTGACAGGAATAAAATGTTATGGTTAAAAATAAAAATAATAAATTCTTGTATTCCATAATTAGCTTTTTAGTTCTATATGATCGAAGTAATAAACACTGTCATCGCATGGCTCACCTTTATCAAAATATAAAATAACTCTCTTTAATGTTTCCCCATTGTAAGGAGATAAATCGAAATTAATTGTTTCCCATTGGTTTAAATTTTCAACTGTTTGTTTTAACTCATAGTTCTGAGAACCAATAAAGAAAACAGACACTTCAACATTTTTTTCTAACGAAAAAATACTAATTGAGAATACATCAGAAGACTCGCTAATTTGATAATCATTAGGGAAAGTTATCAATAGACCCGCAAAGCTTGAGCACCCACTATTCATCGATACTTTCTCTACTGTACAGCTTGTATTGTTGAGGTCGTGTTTTGGATTAGTTTCAGGCGATGAATTAATACCCCCAAGATTTGTAAACAATGAATTATATGCATTTTTAATATCAATTAATAGCGGGCCAGTGTCGCTATTTATATTATCAATTTCATCAAGAGTGCAAGTAGAAAGCACAAAAATTTCTTTTGTCAAAGATAACTGCACACCAGTTGCAGATTCTGCCGTTACTGTGATTGTATAATCCCCTGTACTATAAAAATTCTCAATCGATTCACCAATGTTAATTTCATCTATTGGTGACCCATCACCTTTATCAATATAAAACAATGAAGTCCCCTCAGCAGATGGAGTGATAATTACTCGCCCTGAATTATCATTTGAAATTTGAGTATCAATCTCAATACTAGAGGGAACAATACTAATGTCAGCAAAAGTTGTGTCTCTTATTTCTTCTTCAGAAATTTCACACCCTATTAGTGAAAAAGCTACAGTTATAAAAAATATTTTTTTCATTTAGTTCAATTTTAATATCCTGGGTTTTGTTCCCAATTATTTCCTGTTAATTCAATCTCCACGCCAGGTATTGGAAATAATTCATGTTTACCTATTTCAAATCCATCAATATAATCTGCTGCCTGACCCGTACGAACTAGATCAAAAAAACGATGACCCTCACCCATCAGTTCAAGCCTCCGCTCATTCCAAATCAATTGAGTAAGTGTATTTCCAGTAGCAACTGTGTTATAATCTGTGTTTCCAAAGGCACGTGTACGTACTCTGTTAAGGTATTCCAATGCTTTTATATCATCCGGATTGGTTTTTCGATTGTGAGCTTCTGCTGCCATAAGTAAAATATCTGCAAACCTTATTGATCTGTAGTTGTTCGGATTTGTCAGGTTTGGATCAGGAATATTTAAATCTCGCGTTCTTGAGATGTATTTTCTGTTAAAATATCCTGTATGCTCATTTCCTTCTCCGTAAGTTATTGTTACTCCAAGTTCTGCCCAATCAGCTACCCATTTCTCAATGTTTAAAATTGAAATATCTCTTCGTAAATCAGCAGGATTATAAGCATCATATGATTCTTGAGTTGGAACATTGAAACTATAACCTGACTCAAATCTTGGGCCAAAAGGAGTTCCTATATATTTTCTAATCCCATTAAATCCAACTGCAATATTACCCTCAACGCAAGCAAAACAGCCAAACGATGCTCCCTCTAGATCAGTGTACTGAACCTCAAAAACAGACTCAATTGAATTTTCGTATTGAGCGTATAATGAATGTATTCCGTTTGAAAAATCAGTCAAATCAATTGAAATATTAGACTCAGCTTCAAGTTTAGAATTAGCTAATTTTATATAATTATAATCAATTACAATTGCGTAATAAGTAGAACCTGAATTCAACCCTTCTATTGGTGTGTCGCTTGTATATAAAACCTCTTTACCAGTAAGAAGAATATGGTCTTGTAAATATATAGAGTTATCTGCAAGGTTCACTTCGTCTGATGATGTTGAAAACTCATAGTTTGTATCATTTTCAAATAAATCCGCAAAAAAGGGAACCAAATCATAGTTGTTAGATTCGATTAGTTCATCCAAAATGTCAGCGGACTCGTCAAATTTTTCATTGTATAGGTAAACTTTACCAAGTAATCCCTGCGCTGCACCTTTTGTAACTTTTCCTACTTGAGCTTGCTGAGTTGGCAAGTCAACAATAGCTTCAATTAAATCTTTTTCAATTTGTACATATACTTCACCTATAGGGGTTCTTTCCAAATCAAATTGATCTCCAAAATTTATTCTTTTGTCAACAACTAGAGGTACAGGACCAAACCATTTAACGAGTTCGAAATAATAATAAGCTCTTAAAAACTTAGCTTGTGCAATGACATTTGGCTTATTTTCAAAATCTGTTTTATCTTGAAACTCTAGAATATAATTAGCCCTGTTAATTCCAGCAAACATCCAACCCCAAATATCTCTGAGCTGAACATTGACAGGAGTGTGTATCATGTCATCAATTTGTTGTATTGCAGGTGCATCAGTAGCACTCTCACCACCGGCAAGTGTATTGTCAGATGCAATTTCACCAACCAAAACATTATAAAATGAAGTCTGCAGCAGGTCATAAGCGCCAACAAGAGCACTCTCATATTCTTCCTCGGAATTGAAATAATTTTCAGTGTCTACATTATTGGGGTCAACACGTACAAAATCGTCTGAGCATGCAACCAAAAATGAAAAAACGAAAAAGGAAATTGACATCTTATATTTAAAGTTTTTCATAGACTAAAATTTTAAATTAATTCCAAAACTATATGTTCTTGGATTTGGATAAAACCCTTGATCAAATCCTCCTCCAACCGGAGCTCCTGTTGATGTAGTTGGGTCAAATCCCCTATATTTTGTAAAAGTAAGTGCGTTTCCAATCGATGCGTAAAACCTAATAGATTCTGCAGATGATTTTATCCAAGGTCTTAAAATATTAAGTTTTGAATTTTCATCACTAAAAGTATAGCCGATTTGAATATTTTGAACACGAAGATATGAGCCATCTTCTACATAAAAATCTGAAAATCTCGTATTTGAATTTGCAGCAGTAGTTATTCTTGGAACTGTATTAGATGTTCCAGACCCTCGCCATCTGTTGAGCTTGTAGGCTGGTTTGTTAGTTAAATCTAAATTTCTTTCATAGTTTCTTACAATCTCATTTCCAAGGGAAGCATAAGCATATGCTGAGAAATCTATATTTTTTAAATCAAATGACAAGTTTAATCCCATTGTATAATCAGGAATTGGATCCCCAAGATATACTCTATCATTCTCATTAATTATACCATCCTCATTTTGATCTATATATTTGAAGTCTCCTGGGACTGCAGATGCTCCTAAACTACGTTGTGATGCGTGTGCATTTACTTCCTCAACAGACTGAAAAATTCCATCAGTTTGAAGGCCATAGAAATACCCAATTGGATATCCAACCTCCATTCTTGATGGGCCCTCAAAACCTCCAATTCCAAACGCTCCTCCAATTTCATAGCCAATTTGATTATTAACTTCAGTTACTACATTATCAAGAGATGAAAAATTAAAATTTAATCCAAAGTCTAATTCCTTAAAAAATGTGTCTTGATATCCAAATTCAATTTCAATTCCAGAGTTTTCAACGGAGCCAGCATTTGCAATAGGAGACCCCGATCCAGGGGCACTAACTCCCACTACTCTACTTGTCTCAACTCTTAGAAGTAAATCATTAGTTCTTCTTTTAAAATAGTCAAACCCTAAATTAACATGGTTGTCAAAAAATCTCATTTCTAAACCTGCATTAAATGCCTCTTGCTCCTCCCATTTAATTATTGGATTTGAAGGAGTTCCTTGGGCAACGCCATAAACAAGTTCATTATCAAAAACATAAACTCCTTCACCTGAAAGAGTAGATGTATAAAGAAAAGATCCTATTCTGTCATTGCCGAGAAATCCATATGATGTTTTGATCTTTAAAAAGTCAAAAAAGTTACTATTCGACATAAAATTTTCTTCCGATACAATCCAGCCAAGAGATGCAGAGGGAAAATATCCGATGCTGTTTCCAGGTCCAAAGTTTGATGAAGCATCTCTTCTTACAACTGCTGTTAAATAGTACTTATCATCGTATGAGTAACGAAATCGAGAAAAATAAGAAAGTAATCTGCTGTCAGAAAATCGATTATCAACGTTAATAAATCTTGGCGTAACTATGGTTGCATCTCCTAATCTGACGTCTTCAATTCTGTCAATATTAGGTAATCCCTCAGCCGATACACCAAAGCCATCAGCAAACGTCCTAAAAATACTATTTCCAATCGTAAACTTGACGTCATGTTTTTCTGCAAACTCCTGCTCATAATTTACGATTATATCAACGGTATAATCACGGTAAATATCCAGTGGCTGATAGTATCCAGGATCTTCCCTATCAAAAACCTTGTCCCCAAAAACTCCTTCAGCTCCATAATCTGAAGTTGGGCTAAAATACTGTCCAAAAACTTCTGTGTAGTTCCCTTGATAATTAGCTTCAACATTTAACTCAGGTAAAATATTATATTTTAAACCAAACACACCACTAAAACGATCAGCAGTGGTAAGATTTAAAGATAAATCTTTCTGTTTGAGTGGATTTACTACCTCATTGCCAAGGTCAGTAGCTCTAGTATAATCGCCAGTATAATAATTGTAAGCAGATAAGTTAGGGGGCATATTAATTGCATTGTACAATAAAGATCCAATTGAATTTTCTGGTAATGTCTTTCTTTTTGTATTCGCGTAAATAAAGTTTGTTTTAATATTTAAATTGTCAAATATTTCAACATTGTAATTTATTCTGCCTGTGAGTCGCTTAAAGCTAGCTTTTTCCCCTCCTACAATTCCGTCCTGATCAAAAGCTGAAAATCCAACCGAGTAAGTCGACTTGTTTCCACCTCCTCTAACGCTAACATCATGATTCGATATTGGTGCTTTTTGAAAAACTTCTTTTTGCCAATTAGTCCCCTGTCCAAAATCAGTAATATTTGGGTAGGGTAATTCTTTACCTCCTGCGCCAAAAGACTCATTAGTCATAAGGATATACTCTGTTGAGTTGAGAACTGGTAAAATTCTTGTTGTCTCTTGGAAACCAAAATAATTATTGTATTCCAATTTTAATGGTGTAGCTCTTTTCCCCGTTTTAGTTGTAATAAGGATGACCCCATTTGATGCACGTGTACCGTAAATTCCTGCAGATGCATCCTTTAATACTGTAATACTTGCAATATCTGATGGGTTTAACACACTAAGCTCTTCAATTACGTTGCCATCAACTAAAATTAATGGACGATTATCACCATTGGTAGATATGCCCCGAATTCGAATATCTAAACCTCCACCAGGAGATCCTGACTGGGATGTAATATTCACCCCTGCTACTTTACCTTGAAGTGCCTGCTCAACACGGGTTGGTTTAACCTTTTCAATTGTTTCACTTCCAACAATTGATACTGCTCCTGTAACTTCTTTTTTCAGTTGAGTACCATATCCCATTACAACAACCTCATCAAGTTTTGCTACATCTTCATTTAACTCAATGATGTAATTTAGTTGGGATTCGATTAAAACTTCTTTGGAAATAAATCCAATTGAAGAAATAGTAATTATGTCACCATCTGAAACATTATCGAGTGTAAATTTTCCATCAAAATCAGTGTTTGTTCCTATTGATTTCTCTTTCAATAAAATAGTGGCGCCAGGAATTGGTAATTCAGAACCAGCTTCAATTACAATACCGGTAATTTGCTGAGAATAGCCAATAATTGAAAAAAATAATAAAACAAAAATGTGAAGTCTTCGAATCATTTATGAAAAAATTATTAAGAATTCAAAAATATAGTGTGTATTTTAAATTACCCGAAATTTTACCACAACATTATATATACATTTCCAGAAAAGTTAAAAAACAATTAACTTATAGAAACAATATGATCAGTTAACGTTGTTGTGTGATTCAAATTCATTTTTTTTCTAAGTCTATACCTTTTTATTTCTACACTTCTCACTGAAATTCCAAACAAAGGAGCAATTTCTTTGGTTGACAGATTAAGTCTTAGATACGCGCATAATTTTAGATCATTGCGAGTTAAATTTGGATGGAGTTTTTTTAAGTTCTTTAAAAAATTTTGGTCAGCATTATTAAAAGCATCTTCAAAAAACTTCCAGTCATCTCCTTTATCAAGGTTTCTTTTAATTGTTACTAACACTGAGTTGATTTCATCAATTGATTTTAAAGATTTCAAATCATCAATAACCTGTTGTAAAAATTTATTGTTTTTTATAGTTGCCATAGTTGCTGCAGCGAGTTCTCTGTTTTTGGATTCTACGCTTTCTTGAAGGTTAGAGTTACGTAACCTCATCATTTCTTCTTTATTTTTATATTCAATTAGCTCTAATTTTTTTGCGTTAGCAGATATAATTTTTTCTTGTTGGCTTGTATAATATTTTGTGTAGCTCCAGTTAATAGTTAAACTTATGGCGATAAGTAATATGCTATAAAAAATGTATGCAAGACTAGAGAGATACCATGGGTTTGCGATTTTAAACGAATAAGATTTTGTGGACATGATATCATTTCCGTTCTGAGCTCGTACAAATAGTTCATAATTTCCAGGGTCTAAATTTGAAAAAACAATTTTAGCATCATTGTTCCATAAACTCCATTCGTCGTTATAACCCTCAAGTTTATGCTGAAATTCAATTTCATTTTTATTATTATAATTAGGTAAACTAATCAAAAACTCGAGTGAGTTGAAATCGTAAGACAATTCTTCATCCAAATTCAAGTCTAATCTGATCGCATTTTTATCCTTATTTGTTGCAACAACACTGTTTATTGATAGATTAATTTCTGGCGCATTCTGTGCAATTCTTTGATTTAATACTATGTATCCTTGCGAAGAGCCTAACAAATGAGATAAATTATCCAATGAAATTATATTTTCAAAACCAATCAAACCACTACGTAAAGATTGATTTACTGGAAATTTTTCTACAATAAATTCATCTGAAAATTGATTTTTTTCAAGTTTTATGATCGAATTTGCACCAAACAACCATAGATTTTTATCATTGGTATTTACCATTTTTCCACTCAAAAAACTTAAATCCTTTATTAGATCAGTTATTTGATTGTTTTTTAAAAACCGTTCATTTTCATAATCGTAGTAATAAAATCCTTCTTTACTCATGAAATAAATACTATTTCCAAGTGATGATAGGCTTGAATATAGATTTTGTCCATCAATCAATAAATCGTTATCATCTACCTGATAATTATCAATGTTTAATTTTATTCTAAATACTCCCTTATATTCATGACTGATTAGAATGTTTTTATCTTTAGATATTTCAAAAAATCTAGAGGAGATATCAAATCCTTGGATTTTTGTTTTATGTTTCCAATTACCTTCATTTTTTTCAATTATGTGGAGGCCATCATAAGTACCGGCTAAAATCAAATTATTTTCTAATAGTCTGTAGTCCCAAGTACCAATTTTATCAAAAATCCTAGTGACCTTACCATTATCTATAAAAAACATCCCAGAGTCATGTCCACAAAACAACTTTCCGTCTATCTGTTTTAGGTTCCAAACCTGTCCCTCTAGCCCCGAAACAGGGCTAAAATTTGAGTTGGAAGGGTATTTTTTTTTATATAAACCCTGATTAGTTCCTAAATACAACACACCATTATACAATGAGGCAGCGTATATGGTACCCAGTGATCCATTACTATCTTTATAAATCCGAATTGGTGAGTTGAGTTGCAAGTGGGCTATTCCGTTATCGAGGCCGGTCCATAAATTATCTTCATTGTCTACAAATGTTGATAGAACTGTGTTGTTGGCTAACCCTTGCCTACTGGTGTAATTAAAAACAAGGTTCCCTTTTTTGTCAAATATCAAAATTCCATCCATAACTGACCCTAAAACATAATTCTCAGATTTCGTTTTTACGGCACTGTAGATTAACGAATTATTGAGTTTAGAAAATGAATTTTTTAAGGTAGGAACTATCTTATCATTTTTAATTTGATAAAAACCTTGTTTGTCAGAAATGAAATAAATACCATCTTCATTATTAAAGATGTTAACTACTGTCAGGTCTTGTATATCATTTCCGTCAATTATTTTTTTTTGATTACCCTCACTGACCATGTAAATTGATTTATTTGAGGATTGGAAATATATGTCGTTATCAATTAAAAAAGCCTTAAGTATATTATCATCAGAGCTTACAATTTGAGTTTGCTTGTTTAAAAAATTATAAATTATAAGTCGATCTAGTGTTTGGAAAATAACAAACTGTTTATAATCAAATATGTTCCAAACCTGTTCATCTTCAATCATTTCAAATTCGAGTTCGTTTACAATAGATGTATAAACGAGTTCGCCTGTTTGTAAATATTTCCAATAACCAAAATCCATGTAAGAACCTGTGTAAATAAATTTATTAGCGTAATGAACAGATCTTAAAATAGATTTATTTGGAGAAGGAAAAAGTTGCCAATGATTGCCATCAAATCGTAACAGCCCATCATTGTTAGCAAAATACATATTTCGATTATCATCCTGTGTTATACTCCAATTCTGATTACCCCCTTTATAAATATTAGATGAAAATGATTGTATAGGTGGTAACTCTTGAGAAATAACACCTATACAGGTTAATAATAAAATTGTGATAATTCTCATATATCAGATTTGATTAATCGGTTTTCAAAACTAAACATTATCTTTTTACTATACTCAAATAAAATATAAATTATAAACTTTTGTATAGGTAATATTAGGATGCTCTAACAAAAAAGGCCCGTAAAACGGGCCTTTAATCGATTTAGTAAAGTATCATTATTTCTTAATAAATCTCATTGTTTTGGAAGCACCTTTAGAAGTGGCTTCTAAGAAATAAATACCTGTGTTCAGGTTACCTAAATCAAGACTATAATCATTAGATTGAGTTGATTTTCTGATAACTTCTTTTCCTGTCATATCAATAACTCTGATCTCTGAAAGGACTTCATTAGATTTGACAGATATAAATTGATCTGCCGGATTTGGATACATCGTTAACTCTACATTTACATAATTTATAGACAATGGTGGAGTGTATTGAAGAAAGTTTCCATTTGCATCAACAGCAGTTAACGCTGTTAAATCTTCAGTAATCGCATCTTCAACTACAGTTACAGAGAAATCAGCGTTAGTAGCAGCATCTTTAGAAACTAAATTATTACCACACCAACCATTGGCATTGTGATGGTAAGCTACATTATATGCAGTTGTTGAGTAAAATGGTACAGTCATAAAGTCTGAAAATACTCCATCGGTGTTTGTAGTCCAATCTCCCAGTGAATAACATCCACCACCAACAGATCGAACTCCATACTGACCATCAGAATGATCTGGGTGATGACCATTTATAACTACAGTTACATTAACAACTGCACTAGCTTTGGTCGTAGCAAATGATGAACCAGCATCTCTGTCTAGAACCACAAGTTCTTGTGTAATTGAATTAACATTAGCTGTATAACTAAAGTCTGCGTCAGCTGCTAATGAATTACCTGAGCTATCGTTTGCAGTCGTGTAACCAGTAGTTACATCAGTAGTGACTAATTTATACTGAACAGTTGACCCGTCTTTGGCTAGTGTTAAATCTCCAGTCCAAGTTCCATCACTATCACCATCTGTAAGAGGGTTACTAATTGAATAAGTATTACCTCCATCAGTTGAGTAACTTATTGCTAAAACCTCTCCACCAGCAGCGTCAAATAGAGCACCTGCATTATTTGCGTCTACGCTAAAAGTAGCAACGGTATTATTTGAAGGTGCACTCCAAGCAAATAAGTTATCCCAATAGAAAATTGGAATAGACCCATGTGGACTAGGCTCTATTTTGACTCCATTAACTGCATCTAAACCAACGTAGTCTTGTGTCAAATCTAAAGTAATGGTTCTCCAACCCTCAGCTCCAGCTGAAATCGTATAATCTTTCGCTACTTCAGAGGCAGCGGCTGGTAATGGAACAATTTTTATTGTAGCATCAGCTGTAAGCTCAGGTACCCAAATGTCAATATTCAAATTCGAGTGACCGGACCAATCAAGAGAACCAGCTGGATTAGGGCCACCAGCTGCCCATAAATGTCCAATATAATTTGCAGATTTTTGTTTTATCATTTTATCATTGGCTGCAAATTCATATTCAGTAGTTTCACCCCCATTAGACCATCCAGCTCTTAGTTCATTATCACTCCATAAAATTGAGTTTGGATAATGATCAGAATAGACATTTAATATATCTGAAGCATTATGAGTTGGTGTTGGAGCAGCAGTTGCAGGTGCAGGATCAGCCCCAATGAGTGTACCATCGGAAAAAGTGATATTGTCATAATATCTTAAATCTGGGGTTTTTTCACCACCACTTCCATAAGCTGTAAATAAAACCATTAGTCCAGCCTCAAGTGCCACAACAGCATTTCCATTTTTATCTACCGATGTGTCAATAGTAACGGTTTCCCAACCTGTTCCTGAAACGGGAAAACTAAATTCTTTAGCTCCTTGTATTGTTCCTTGCTCAAGTTTGAGCATTCCTGTATATGTTCCTATGTTAGCGTCTCCAGTATGATCAGTCCAAACATCTAAAGTGATTGTCTTTCCAGGACCAATTTCAATGAAGTTTTGACCTGTAGTTAATTTAATTTGAGCATTTTGCCATTGATTAATTGCATCATCTGGTACTGACGGGTCATTATATTGGACTTTCAGTACCTTACCATTGACACCTGTTGGATCATCAACGATTGAAACGTCAGAAGTACCTTCGTCAGCTTTTATTGTCCAATCAGCCCCCCCAACGGTCCAAGACTCGTCAAAAGTAATTGGGCTTGTTTGCGCACTCAGTGATATAGTTATGAATAACGCAAATAAAGTATACAAATATTTCATATTTGATTAATTTTAGATTAATAATTATACAAATTAATAACATTGGATTGAAAAAACCACCACAAATCAACTATACAAAAACGATACATTGTATAATGAGAGATAAGAAAATAATAGATTATGTGATTAAAGGTAAAATTTGGTAATTGATGAATTAAATTAATGATATCTAATATTTATTTAAAATTTTAATAGTTTGAATACCAAAATTTCCGCTGAGTTGAATAAAATGCAATCCATTTTGTATATTATTTGAGTTGATTTTAGCAATTTTTCCCTCAACATTACTTTTTTTAATTAATTTTCCTGAAATATCATATATTGATATATAATTAATTTCATCAAATGTTGATATAAAGAACCATTCCCCATTTGAATTGTAATAACTTATAATATTTTTATTTCCACTTATTATTTCTGATGACAATACAGTTCCGGTTGAATTTTGGTAAACTCTAATGTAATCAATTTCCAAAGAGTCTTCAGTAAAATTTGGGTCAATATTTCCAGCGCCTTTATTTCCCCCTAAGGCTAGGTTGGCAATTAGAAAGAAATTATCAAAAAATGGCATAGTGTTGTTTGTAGACATTACCCAATATTGGGAATCATTAAGATACGCTTTGAGTGAAGTTGGCGTCCAATCCAATCGAAAGGTATTGAAACTAGAGGTCAAAGTGGAATTATTAACAGAAAGGCCATATTGAGCATTACCATCTGAATACCAGTGAGCAGTACTAATATTTTCTTGCTTATTTGAAAACTGCTCAATAATATCGATTTCTCCACATTGTGGCCATGACACTTCGTTTATGTTAGATCCCAATAACCAAACAGCAGGCCAAGTTCCAGCTGTTGATGGAAGTTTAGCGCTTATTTCGATTCGGCCATAGGTAAAGTCAAATAAGTTCTTTGTTTTGATACGTGCCGAGGTGTAAGAATTCCCAGATTTAATTGCTGTTATTTTTAGCATCCCATTTTCTTTTCTTACATTATCAGAACTATTAGTGTAGGACTGAGCTTCAAAATTTCCCCATCCCTGCGACCCAGTTCCTAAGTCATATGTCCAATTTTCATAACATAGTTCTCCATCCTCAGTAAATTCATCAGCCCACACCAGCACATAATTAGATCCTGAAGGAACATTTCCTGTTAAATTACTATCACATGGCTCTGTAGGCCCATTTAGACTGTATAATGTGATATCATCAACGTAATAAGTAAAACTTGAACTACCATTACCTGTTACTCCTATATCAAAAATAAGAACAATTCGGTCGTAATTTTCATATGGAATTTGAGAGAAGTCAAATGTGAGTGTTTCCCATTCGTTATATTTTGTCATTGTGACCTCTTTCTCATAATTAATGGTACTATTTGAAGAGTTTTCAACTTTCAGTAGTAATTTAGTGTTTAATTTCGATGAATGAACTTTTATTGAAAAAGCGTCATTATTTAAAAAATCCATTGAAGATCCAAGTGTTAAGTAAGCACCAGCCCAATTTTGACCTGCCCCTTTAATCATTCTACCAACCTTACTAGATGGGTTTTCTGAATCAAAGTATGGATTTGAGACTGTTGAAAACGAAGCTCCAGCGAAAACAGACCATGACGTTGTAGTTTCAAAATCAATTGGTAAATTTTGTGAACTAACATTATTAATTATGCCAAAAAGTAGGAAATATGAGAGACTAATCAGAATTTTCATGACAATATTTAATCATTTAAAAATATATTTTTGTCAAACTACAAAAAAAATATTTTACCTATACAACCTTACATCATTTATAATTATCATAAAATTAAAGTCAATTTAATTTTTATTGATGAGGTAATGTAAAGTGAATAATTTTTGATTTTATATGAAATCAAATGAATTTTAAAACTTTTAAATAAAAAATGTTAAAAATTAAAATTGTAATAATAATTTTTACAATTCTACCTGTGATATCTTCATCTCAAGTAGTCAACGTTGGATCTGGAAGCTACACAACTCAGTTTCCAGGAACAGACAACGCTGGTCGAAATGGATATCCAAGTGGAAGCCCTCAAGTATCAGGAGTTGCACTATCACAACCCATTCCAACAAACGACTGGTGGTCTTACTTGTTGAAAGAAAACCACGTAAATAATTTATTTAATTATCCTCTTACAATGAAAACCACAACTAGTGGGTTAGTCATGACTTATATTCCATTTGGAGTCATAGGTGATCAAGAGTCGATTTTAATTGGAGTTGAGGGCTTAAATAGTCCTAAAGCAAAGGTTTCTGATCACTCTGACTGGACAGTCACAATGAGTTGGGATGATAATAATCATAATTTTAATGCCACTTCAGGGATTGGGATGCCTTTTGTTTTTTTTACTAAATCTAGTAATGATACTGCACGTGTTGAAGTAAAAAATGGAAATGTTACAATTTCAAACGAAACTTTAATTGTGAGTAATGCACAATATGGAGCTGATTATGCTATATATGCTCCAAATGGAAGTGTTTGGAGTCAATCAGGAAACGTTTATTCTTCGAACCTCAACGGTAAAAATTACTGGTCAGCTGCAATGCTCCCTCAAAATAATACGAACACAAATTCTTTTGCAAGTAGTTATAAAAAATATGCTTACGTTTTCCCAGAAAATACAGAGGTTAGTTGGATTTATGACGAAAGTGATAGTAGTTTAAAAACACAATTTAATGTTTCAGTTTCTGTAAAAGAGGGGAATAATAATACAATCCTTCAGGGTTTATTACCGCACCAGTGGTATAATTTATCACAAGACTCACCTATTCCTAATGTTGACTCATATGAATCTATTCGAGGTGAACTAAAAATGTTAGATGGAAATTTTTTTGAAGTTGAAAATACTTTCTTAGGAATTCTTCCAACACTACCATATTTAGCAAACTACAGTAACACCTTTAGTCCATCTGAACTTGAGGAAAAAATCAATTTGATTGAGAATGATGGTTTAGCCGAATGGACTGATTCATATAACGAGGGTCAAATGATGAATAGATTAATTCAAACTGCTAGGATTGCCAATAAAACAAACGACATTGAAGCATTAGATAAAATTATTAATACAATTAAAAATCGATTAGAAGACTGGTTAACATACCAATCTAATGAAGTTGCATTTTTATTTTATTACAATCAAGATTGGACAACACTATTAGGCTATCCCGCTGGTCACGGTCAAGATTCAAATATAAATGACCATCACTTTCACTGGGGTTATTTTATCCATGCTGCAGCATTTATTGAACAATTTGAACCTGGCTGGGCTAGTGAATGGGGAGATATGGTAAATGTATTAATTAGAGATGCTGCATCACCAAACAGAAATGATAATCTTTTCCCCTTTTTGAGAAATTTTAGTCCATATGCAGGTCATGCCTGGGCGAATGGGTTTGCAACTTTTCCTCAAGGAAATGATCAAGAATCCACCTCGGAAAGTATGCAGTTTAATTCATCCCTAATTCACTGGGGTTCTGTTACTGGAAATGATGAAATTAGGGACCTTGGTATTTATTTATATACAACTGAAAAAACTGCTATTGATGAATATTGGTTTGATGTTAATGATAGAGTATTTTCAGATTCATATTCTTACAGTTTAGCTTCTAGAGTATGGGGAAATTCATATGATAGTGGTACTTTTTGGACTGCTGACATAGCTGCTGCATATGGCATTGAAATGTATCCAATACACGGTGGATCTTTATACCTTGGGCATAATTTAGATTATGTCCAAAAATTATGGGACGAAATGATACAAAATACTGGTATTTTATCAAATGAAGTTAATCCTAATTTATGGCATGATGTATACTGGAGCTACGCAGCATTTATCAATCCCGATCAAGCAATAGCCCTTTATGATTCCTTTCCCAACAGGGGATTGAAATTTGGTATTTCAGATGCTCAGACATATTATTGGCTACACAGTTTGAAATCCCTTGGTTCATTAAAAAATAATATTACTTCTAATCATCCTATTTCAGCTGTTTTTGAAAATGGGAACGAAATTACATATGTAGCGCATAATTATTCTGATATAACTAAAGAAGTGATTTTTTCGGATGGTTTCATTTTATCTGTACCAGCGAGATCAATGGCAACTAACAGAGATGTTGAAGTTAGTGGTGTTATTTCATCTAATTTTTATCAAGCGTACAATGGCGGAAGTGTAGAATTGACTGTAGACGTTAAAGGCTTAAATATAACTCATGTAGAGTTCTATAATAATGGAGAAGTTATCAGTAATGATAATTCCTCACCTTATTTTACAAGTGCTGATAATCTAAGTTTAGGTAATCAATCATTTTATGCTAAGGTTTATACTAGTGATGGTTTTATAGTTACAAATTCAATAACAGTCACAGTTGGTGAACAAAAAGCGTTTCTAGAAACTCCAACTATTGTTCCAGGTGTTTTATATGCAGGCAACTTTGATTTTTTTGAAGGTGGTTTAGGGCAAAATGTAAGTTACTATGATACAACTCAAGGAAATAGTGGTCTAGAATATGGAAACTTTAGACCTAATGAATATGTAGATGTAGTTAATGATAGTGAAGGGGCGAATGTTGGATGGATTGAAGCTGGTGAATGGCTTGAATATACCATTAATGTAGGTCAAACAGGTTATTACCAAATGAATTTTAGATATGCTACAAATAACTCTGTTGGAGGCCCATTCTTTCTTGAAGTAGATGGAATGCAAATAAGTCCAGATATGAGCGTATCCTATACTGGTGGTTGGGATCAATGGACATCAAAAACTTATGACAATATAATTTTATTTGAAGGTGAACAGATTTTAAGACTTTTTGTTGAAAATGGAGGTTTTAATATTGGTAAATTAGAATTTTCCTTTCAAGATGACTTAGATTTTAATCCACTGATTTCAAATACTGGTGAAAACATTATTGTAGTTATTCCAGAGTCAACAGCCCAACTTGATGGTTCAAATAGTTCAATTCCTGATCCAGAAAACACTCAAATTAATTGGTCCCAAATTTATGGACCGTCCACAGCAATAATTTCAGAGACTTCTTCAATAAATCCAATAGTATCAAACTTAGTTGAAGGTGTATATAAATTCCAGCTAGTTTTACAAAATGAAAGTGATATATCTAAATCCTCTTTAATGATTATAGTCCAAAGTGAGGATAATTCTACTCCAATTACATCCATAACATCTCCATCAAATAACTCAATATTTGTTTCTGGAGACAATATTATTATATCCGCATCTGCCTCTGACTTAGATGGAGAAATTATTAAAGTTGAATTTTATTCTAATCAAATAAAAATTGGAGAAGATTTGTCATCTCCATATCAATTTACTTGGACTAATCCTCCAATCGGTAGTCATAATATAACTACAATTGCAACTGATAATGAAAATGCCTCTTCAACATCAGAAGTTGTTAATGTAATTGTTAAGGAAAAAGTATTCTGCGAATTTATGTCTGATGAATCTGTTGAGGGGTCTTTTTCAACTGGATACAAAATTACATTTGAAACTATAGGAGGTAACGTAAAAATTACAAGCGAGCTATTTGATAATGATAAGTCAGGTGTAGTTGGAATACTATTTAGGAAGCATCCTTTTCAAGAAAGCTATATGGATAACGACGGTGGGCTTGTTTACAGTAAGATTATTGGAGGTTTAACTGAGGGAGAAATAATTAGTTATGCTGTAAAGTTTGCGTTTGAAGGTGGATTGGCTGTTACCAAATACTTTGATTATGAAGTTGGTAGCAGTTGTACATTTAGTACAGTTAGAAATGAACAATATCTTCCGATTAAAATTTACCCTAACCCAGCATCTGGAAAGTTTAATATTAGTGGTCCTTTTAGTAAAGCTGTTATATTCAATATCGAGGGTAAGCAATTAATTATTTCTAATTCTAGTGAGATTGATATTTCATTGCTTTCAAATGGCCTATATCTTATCAAAATATTAGACAACAAAAACAATATTATTGAATTAAAAAGATTAATAATCAATTAAATATAATCATTAAACTTACTATTATCATTGGTTTTTTGTTTAATCTTTTAATCGTAATATCTAGAGAATAAGTTACATAATATTTAATTATTGATTTCTAAATTTTGATGGTTAAATTTTTTTTGTTACTTTTTTTACGAATTCATTTAGAATCAAAATGTTTATAATTAACAAAAAACCAAAAAATAGTAGATTTTATATTTAAATAAATTATTTTTGGGGGGTTAAATTTATACATATGAAAAAATATATACTTTTTATTTTAGGAATTTTTATAGCTAACGCTCAAAATTCTGTTATTACTTTTGAAGATGATTCGTTTATTGCATCGGCAGATCTCATTGTTGGTGGAGAAGCTGATGAGGTATCTATTGTTGTGGATCCTACTGATGCATCCAATAAGGTTTTAAAATTCGTTGTTGGAGATGGTCCATTTACAAATTGGTGGGATGCTTGGAATAATGTAGCAGGAGTTACTTTACCAAGTCTTAGCAATACTGCTATTGCGTCTTCAGTTTCTTTCGATATATGGACAGACCAACCTCCTACTGCAGATATGGTTACTGAGGGAAAATCTTATGGATATATGCTTAAACTTGAAGCTCCCGGAAATGACAACAACGTCGAAAAAGGATTTCCCACATCTGGTACCGGATGGGAAAATATAACTGTAGATTTATCAAATTGTGATAACAATAATTTTGGTAATTGCAATCGTATTCCGCAACTCACTGGAAGTGAATTTAATAAGATCGCTTTTTTCCATTGGGGAGGTGGAGATCCATCAGCACCATATCTAACTGGTGACCAACCTTTAACAATTTACATTGACAATATTACATACGAAAACGGGGCTGTTATTCCAGCGCCTGCTGATCCAATCTCAGAATTCACTGTTGATTTTGAAACTGCATCAGGTTTTACAGCAGCTGCAGGAGCAACTACTTTTGCTGAAGCTAATGGTTATGGAACTGCATCTCTAACTAACAATGATTGGTGGTCAAACATTCAAAAAACATTTGATAATCCTTTTGATTTATCAACTCAGGACAGGGCTTTTTCTATGAAGATTAGAGGTTCTCGAAATTCTAGTATAACTTTAAAGGTTGAAGATTCGTCAGATGGTAATTCTAACCATGAATGGAGAGACGATAATACCTTTGAATACGACACTCCTGGTCAATGGAAAACTATAGTTTTTAATGCATCCTCTTTAAGTAACACAAACTTTGATAGGGTAGTAATTTTCTTTGACATTCAAACTGACAAACCTGCTGATGAATCAACTGATACATTTGACATAGACGATGTTAAGTTTGGTAGTTATGCTGTTTTAAGTAGCCGCCATTTTGAAAAACTTACAAATGTTAATTTATATCCAAACCCATCATCAGATTTTATTAATATAAATTCTGCTGATACAATCCAAGAATACTCAATTTATGATTTAACTGGTAGAGTTGTAAAAAATTCAAATCCAAATAGTAATAATTTTATAATTGATATTACTGCATTGAATAAAGGGGTTTATTTGGTTAAATTGAATTCCGGAGATAAAACAGGTTCAATTAAACTTATCAAAGACAACTAGTATTATTTTTAATTTAAACCCATCCTTACGGGTGGGTTTTTTTATATTTATTTTTTTGAAGGTTAAATGAAAAACAAATCCCACTTTATAAGTGTATGCTTTTTTTTATTTTATTTTCAACATTTATTTTCTCAAGGGCATTTAGTTTCTGGGACCATTGTTGATGAAAATGGCACACCACTTCCTGGAGTAACTGTCGTGGAAGAAAATACAGCCAATGGTGTTGTTTCTAATCTCGATGGTAACTATGTTTTAACCACAAGATCTCCAGAAAGCTCCCTTACTATATCTTACTTAGGATTTGATACACAAACAATTGCAGTTAATGGCCGTCGGTATTTAGATATTATTCTAAATGAAAATGTCGAAAGTCTTGAGGAAGTTCAAGTCGTTGCCTTTCAAAAACAAAAGAAAAACAGTGTAATTGGTTCAATAAATACAATTAAACCTGCAGAGCTCAAACAACCAAGCTCAAATTTGACAGCCTCATTTGCAGGGCGTTTAGCTGGGGTAATTTCATACCAACGTTCGGGTGAGCCTGGTGCAGATAATGCAGAATTTTTTGTTCGAGGAATTACTTCATTTGGGACGTCAAATAGCCCTCTCATTCTTATTGACGGACTCGAGGTAAGTTCATATGACCTTGCGCGTGTTGAACCAGACAATATTGCGAGTTTTTCGATCATGAAAGATGCAACTGCTACTTCCTTGTACGGAGCAAGGGGTGCAAATGGCGTGATACTTGTAACTACCAAAGAGGGTGTCAAAGGGAAGGCAAAAGTTTCTTTCCGTTATGAAGTTGCACAATCTTCACCCTCACAAACTCCTGAGTTTTTAGACGGGGTGGACTATATGGAGCTTTATAATCGTGCATTGCGATTACGAGAACCCTCAGCGCCTTTGGCTTTTAGTAAGAATAAAATTGAATCTACACGAAACGGACTTGATCCAGAAATCTATCCAAACATCAATTGGTATGATGAATTATTTAAAGATTATACTTTAAATAGAAAATTAAATTTAAACGTAAATGGTGGTGGTGATGTTGCTCAATATTACCTGTCCGCATCTCATAACAATGACACTGGGCTACTGAAAGTTGATCCTCTAAACAACTTTAATAATAACATCGATATTAATCTATCGAATCTTCGGGCTAATATCAATATCAATTTGACCAAAACAACCGAGATTGCTGTTAAGTTCAATTCATTATTTGAACGTTACAATGGTCCGATCTCTGATGCTGGCGGTATTTTCGGGATGGTTGCACAGGCAAGTCCAGTCAACTTTCCAAAATTCTACACCTTTGATGAAGAATCAAATCAAAAGTTTAACCATACTCTATTTGGAAACAAAGGTAATGGCGGTTTTGTCAACCCCTACGCGGAAATGGTTCGAGGCTACAAAAATCGATTTACTTCAACAATCTTGTCACAAGTCCAAATCGAACAAGATTTAACCTTTATTACAGAAGGACTTTCCTTACGTGCATTGGCTGCCATTAAAAGTTACTCTTCCACTGAAAATAGACGGAGCTTTACTCCTTTTTTCTATGGTATTTCGGAAGTTCAAACTGAGTCAGGAATTGAAAATAAACTGTATCAAGTTCAAGAAGGAACAGAATATTTAAACGAGAATCAGACAGATAACTATGTAAACAGTAATTACTACTATGAGTTTGTTTCTCAATATGATCGTTTATTTGCTGACAAACACCAAGTTGGCGGATTAATTGTATTTAATTTTAGTGAATCCTTAAATACCATTTCGGGTGGGTCTGCTCTTGCAAATCTCCCCTCAAGAAATATGGGTTTGTCTGGGCGAGCAACTTATGGTTATGACGATAGATATTTTGTAGAGGCAAACTTTGGATACAATGGATCTGAAAAGTTTGCTGAGAACAATCGATATGGTTTTTTCCCTTCTGCTGGCGGAGGTTGGATTATTTCTAACGAATCTTTTTTCGCAAATACCTTTCCATCAATTTCATTACTTAAACTAAAATATACTTATGGGCTCGTTGGAAATGACAACATTGCCGCCGCTAGCGATCGATTTTTTTATTTGTCTGATGTGAGCCTCAACGACGGGGGACGGGGATATGCTTGGGGTGAAGACTATGGGAATTACTATAATGGTTACAATATCAACCGCTACTCTAACCCCAATGTTACTTGGGAGGTTGCCAAAAAAACTAATTATGGACTAGAACTGGAGTTAATGAATGCGCTTGTGATTCAAGTTGATTATTTTACTGAAAAGCGAGAAAAAATTTATGAATCCCGGCCCGTTTTTCCAGAAACAGCTGGGCTCACTACAGTCGTTAGCAGCAATACTGGTAAAGTCAAATCTAGTGGCGTTGATGTTGCTGTAGATTATAATAAATCGTTTTCGAATGGATTTTTTATTACTGCAAGAGGAACATTTACTTATGCAACAAATAAGGTTGTCATCCGAAACGAGCCCCAATATCCATACGACTATTTAAGTGCTGTTGGTTATCATACCAATCAACCGAGGGGTTATATAGCGGAACGATTATTTGTTGATCAAGCAGATATTGACAATTCACCTGAACAATTTAATGGTTTGTCTGGAAACCAGAACAGTTATCTTCCTGGAGATATTAAATACAAAGATGTTAATGAAGACGGTAAAATCAATGAATTAGATCGCGTTCCTATTGGTGATCCATTTGTGCCAGAAATAATCTATGGATTTGGTGCATCAATGGGATACAAGGGAATTGATTTCTCTTTCTTTTTTCAGGGTGCTGCTCGGTCATCATTTTTCATCAATCCAAATGATATTGCTCCATTTATCAATGAACGCAATGCGTTGAGTGTGGTTACCGATAATAACTGGACTGAGAACAATCCTGATCCCTATGCATTTTGGCCTCGACTATCGACTGAAATTGTTGATAACAATAATCACGATTCAACATGGTGGCTTGCAAGTGGTGAATTTATTCGTTTAAAAAATATTGAGTTAGGATTCACTCTTCCAGAATCTTTGTTCAAAACCAGCTCTGTTGATACAAGGTTGTATTTAAGTGGTTTGAACTTACTAAATATAAGTTCCTTTAATTTATGGGATAGTGAGATGGGAGGAAACGGATTAGGATATCCACCTCAACGTGTAATAAATGTTGGATTACAGCTTAATTTTTAATTATGAAGAATTTATTTAAACTTATTTTCGGATTAGCGATTATTTTCAGCTTTTTAGGTTGTAACGATTATTTGGATATCGTACCAGACCGAACGCAAGAAGTGTCTTTAATGTTTGAACGTAAGGATGCGGCCTACACAGCGCTTGTAACTTGCTATAGTTACCTTCCGCAAAACGATGATTTATATGGAACTTTTGCATTGTCTAGTGATGAAATCACGACGCCCTTTGCAAAAGAGCCAAACTCAATCAAACTGATGAAGGGAGAACAAAATGCAGATGATCCCATCATGAACTATTGGAGTGGCTACAGTGGCGGTAAATATCAAGGGTCATTATGGGACGGCATCCGCAGTTGCAACTTATTAATCGATAACATTGATAGTGTTGTTGATATGGATCAAGAGGAAAAAAACAGTTGGGCTGCCGAAGCCAAGCTTCTCAAAGCGTATTACCACTTTCTATTGGCTATTCATTATGGACCAATTCCAATTGTGGACTCCAATTTATCTATAGATTCTTCAGATGAAGAACTTCGTGTTTTTCGTGAACCTGTTGATGATGTTTTTGCGTATATCCTACAAACAATCGATAATGCAGTCATTGATTTACCAAAACGTGTTATGACAACCAATGATTTAGGTCGAATGGATCAAGTCATTGCACATGCTTTAAAATCCAAAGTTACTCTATATGCAGCGAGCCCTCTTTTTAATGGAAACTCAGAATTTTATAGTGATTTTATAGATCATAAAGGAAATCCTTTTTTCAGTCAAAATATAGATGTTGCAAAATGGGAAGTTGCAGCCCTTGCAGCTGAGAGTGCTATTAGCATTGCATTGGAACAGGGAATTTCAATGTTTAGTTTTTCAGATACTCCAAGTACTTTTGATTCTACAAATTATAGGGACAACTTTTTTTACAGAACATTGTATGATTTGAAGTACTCTATTATTGATCCATGGAATTCAGAGTTAATTTGGGGTGATTCTAGTCCTGTAAACAGTTGGTGGAGAATACAATCTGGTGTATTGATGAAAAACCCAACTGCATCATCAGTTGAAGCTGCATGGCAATGGATATCTCCATCATTGCGTATGGCTGAGTTGTTTTATTCAAAGAATGGAATTCCAATTGATGAAGATTTAGATTTTGACTATGATAATCGATATGAGGTTGTACGTGTTGAAAGAGATCAAGAGCAATATGCTAAGCCATACAATAGAACAGTTCGGTTACATTTAAATCGAGAACCACGTTTTTATTCTTCTCTTGGATTTGATACAGGACAGTATCGTGCTTGGGGTGAGCTTTGGACTCTACGTATGCGTAAAGGGCAAACTCATGGAAGGATTGCGCAAACAAGTGATTATTTAATTACCGGTTATGCTCTAAAAAAATTAGTTCATCCAGACTCAGAGGGTGACACTTATGACAAGGTTGTGCGTTACCCTTGGCCAAATAGTCGTCTAGCTGAGCTCTATCTCAACTATGCTGAAGCCATGAACGAGGCCTATGGACCAAGTCAAGAAGTTTATGACGCGCTTAATATTATTCGCAATCGAGCAAGTGTTCCAAACATTGAAGAAATTTGGAGTGATGCAACAATTGTAAAAACACCAAACAAGCATACGACTAAAGACGGATTGCGACAAATCATTCAACAGGAGCGAATGATCGAGCTTGCCTTTGAGGGGCACCGCTATAACGACATTCGCAGATGGAAACTTGCAGATGAATACTTTAATACTGCTATTTTTGGATGGTCTGTAGATGAAAGTACAGAGGCTGCGTTTTACCAGACTAAACAAGTCGGCGTTCGATCCTTTTTAAGTCCAAGAGATTATCTACACCCAATTAAAACGAGCGAGTTAACAACAAATCCAAACCTAATTCAAAACCCAAATTGGTGATGAAAACATACTCAAAAATCCAATTAATTTTTAAGAATTTAAGAGCTATTTTGCCTTTAATTGGCCTCATTCTCGTGGGATGTGAGGAGTCCAATATTGGAGATACAACCCCTCCAGGAGAGCTAACAGTTGTTTCAATCACACCTACAAACGGCGGTGGAATTATTACATACGAGTTGCCACAAGATGATGATATTCTATTTGTACGAGCCGATTATACAAATGCCCAAGGGGAGGATGTTTTTCGGGTATCAAGTAAAAGCAATAATCACATTGAAATTTCAGGCATGGTTGAAGCCGAACCTGTTGAGATATCATTGCGTGTTGTTGATGAAAACGAAAATGAATCAAATAGCGTTATTGTCTCACTTACTCCAGAACGTTCTTTTATTTACGAAATTCTTGATAATATATCATTGGTAGAAGACCTAGGAGGAGTTCGTGTGTATTGGGAAAATCAGGTTGAAAAAACTGTTTTTATTTATTTCTATATTGAAGTTGATGGAGAAGAGGAGGTCCGCATATTGTCTTCAAGCTTAAAAACAAACTCTCAATTTATTCGTGGGCTAGCTGCAGTACCAACAAATATCTCAGTAAAAGTTGAAGATTTTGATGGTAACTCCACTTCAATTTTAGAAATTGGAGAATTTACCCCTTTATTTGAAGAAAAAATTGATAAAAGCACGTGGTCGCTAGTTAGCAACCTTTCCATCAATGGAAATGCTTATGAGGGAAGAACTGTAAACTTTTGGGACGATGTTGTTGATACTGCTGCAACGAATTCTGACAATAGCTATTTTATCATTAACCGTAGTGATAATGGAGGTGTATTGCGCTGGCCTCTTGATATTGTAATTGATCTAAACAAAACCGTAAAAATAAATCGTTTTAAGGTCTGGCAGCGGGCATATTGGTATAACGGGCCTGATGCAACAACGCCATATTACTACCAAGCCGAAAACCTCAGGGAATTTGATTTGTTTGTGAGCAATGATAAAATTGAATGGGAGTTGTTAGGTTCTTTTGATATTGGAGATCCGAAAAATAGTGATGGAGAAATTCCAGCTGAGAAAATTGAGGAAGCTGCATCTGGCCATGATTTTAATTTAAATGAAATCTCACCAAATTTCCGCTTCTTAAAGTTCAGTATCCGATCCAATTATGGTAGCGATTCCTTTACACATGGTTCTGAGATTTCAATCTTCGGAAGAGACAATTTATAGCTTACGGATGTTTTTATTTTTTATTTTTTCATCTTTATTTATGAGCCCTAATGATTCGATACAAGTCGCATCTAATTTTCAGGTCTATACAACCGAAAGCCAATCAAGTATCAAATTAGCACGTTCCAATACAGCGCCAATATTTACCACTATTCAACAGCCTAAAGAAATTCATTCTGGGATTTTCGTAAACCCTAAAGTCACTTTTCAAACTTTTGTAGGAATTGGAGCAGCCCTTACTGATGCAGCAGCAGAAACGTTTTATAAACTTGATAAAGATCAGCAGGAGCTTTTTTTAGAATCCTACTTTTCTCAGGAAAAGGGGATTGGTTATACGCTCGCTAGAACCATTATTCACAGTTGTGATTTCTCCTCTGAAAGCTACACCTATGTAGAAGAAGGAGACGAAACCCTAGAAACATTTTCTATTGAAAGAGACCTCCACTATAGAGTACCATTTACTAAGAGAATTTTAGAAATAGCTCCCAAAAATATTCTAGTGTATGCCAGTCCATGGAGTCCACCTGCATTTATGAAAACAAATAATAGCATGCTGTTTGGAGGTAAATTAAAAAAAGAATACTACCCAGCATGGGCAAATTATTTTACAAAGTTCATTAAAGCTTATGAAGAAGTGGGGATTCCTATTTGGGGAATGACCATACAAAATGAACCCATGGCTGTTCAGCGTTGGGAGTCGTGTATTTATACTGCAGAAGAAGAGCGTGATTTTTTGAAATATCATCTCGGGCCTACTTTAGAGCGTGAAGGCTTACAGGACAAGAAAATCATAGTCTGGGACCATAACAGAGATTTGCTTTTTGATAGGGCAAGTGTTATTTTAAATGACCCCGTAGCAAATAAATATGTATGGGGTACAGGATTTCATTGGTATGAGGATTGGAAAGATGGCAAGCCTATGTTCAATAATGTTGGCAAGGTTGCAACAGCATTCCCAGACAAGAAATTGATTTTTACTGAAGGCTGTAATGAAGGTTTTGATATCAATCGAATACAGGACCCAAAACTCCCAGAACGATATGCCAAAGCAATGATAAACGACTTTAATAATGGTACGGTTGCATGGACAGACTGGAACATTTTATTAAATGAATATGGTGGCCCTAATCATGTAGGTAATTTTTGTTTTGCGCCTGTTCATGGCGACACTTCTTCAGGGAAGCTTTTATTTACAAATTCATACTATTATATTGGTCATTTTTCAAAATTTATTCGCCCTGGCGCCAAAAGAGTTTCATCTGGAACTACATCAAATAGAATTAGTACAACCGCATTTATGAACAATGACGGAAGTCTGATTGTTGTGGCACTAAATGAAGAAGATGAATCAATTGACTACTTTCTCACAATAGGAGATAAATCAACACAACTTAACATTCCGAAACATTCAATACAAACTTTGGTATTTGATAACTTGCCTTAATTTATTTAAGCACTGCTAATGAAAAAACGAAATATATTATCTATTCTAATAGTCTTTTTAACTATCATTACAATCTATTTACTTTCAGATTTCAGTGTTTTAAAGTCTTCTAGTGCTAACAATGATGTTAAAGGTAATTCGGAATGGAATATTGACTTTTTTGATGATTTTGATTCATTTAACAACGACAATTGGCAAGATCAACGCATTTGGGTTAATAATGAAAAACAATGTTATGTTCCAGATAATCAATATAATACACGTGAAGTGAGTGATGGTACATTAAAAATAAGATTGATAAACATTGAAGATGATATCGTCTGTGATAACATGGATAAACATGGAAATCAACAACTTGAAACTCCTTATGTGGCAGGGCGAATCGCTTCAAAAAACCGAAAAGAATTTATCAAAGGGAAATGGACAGCTCGGTTACGGATTCAGGGTGAAAGCCAGGCATCTATGTTTCCAGCGTGGTGGATACTAGGGGCACAAAATAACGAACCACCAGTACAAGAGCCTAACGAAAATATTTGCTGGCCCTTAACTGGGTCTGGAGAGATCGATATATTCGAACACCATGGCGACTTTGGAGATGGACACTACACAACAGGTGCAATAAAAAGTCTAGGCGAATGTGACAAAGGTGATTGGTGGAGTCTTCGGACTTCAGTCAATACCAGCTTAGGTGAATTTAGTGATTACTCCGTTGAGTGGCAAGGTAGTGACCTTATTTACCGATTAAATGGAGAGGAAGTGTACCGCAACGAGGGTTTAGGTGATGATTATCCAGAACCAATGTTTGCCATTTTAAACTTTGCGAAAATCACAGATACCCCTATGAAAGGAGAATGGGTGATGGAAGTTGATTGGGTAAAGCATGAATTCAGAAATTAATAAATGGTTATCTTTTATTTTTAATCTAGATGATTCGTTTCCTCATTTTGCATATCATTCTATTTTTTGGGATTACTGTTCATGCCCAATATCTCACAACTTCTGGGAAAGAAATTTTAGATAAGAATGGAAGTCCTGTTCTGCTACAAGGGGTTGGTCTGGGAGGTTGGATGTTACAAGAACCTTACATGATGAACGTAATTGGGGGAGCGAGTAATCAACAAGAGTTTAGAAGCAAACTAGAGTCTTTGATAGGGATGACTAATACTCAGGAATTTTATGATAATTGGTTAGATAACTTTGTGACAAAAACAGATATAGATTCAATTGCTAGTTGGGGATTTAATAGCGTTAGACTTCCAATGCATTATAATCTATTTACTCTTCCCATTGAAGATGAAGTGCAAGGAGAGAATACCTGGCTTACAAAAGGTTTTGATATGGTCGACGCACTATTAGATTGGTGCCATGAAAATCAACTCTATTTAATCTTAGACCTTCATGCTGCACCAGGTGGACAGGGTTACGATCAAGGAATATCAGACTACGATACATCCAAGCCGTCATTATGGGAAAGCAATGAAAACAAACAAAAAATGGTTGCCTTATGGGGGAAATTGGCAGAACGCTACAAAAATGAAGAGTGGATTGGGGGCTATGATATTCTGAACGAGCCCAATTGGAACTTGAGTGGAAGTGAAATCAAAAACCTTTATGTACAAGTCACAAATGCGATTCGAGCTCATGATACAAATCATATCATCTTTATCGAAGGAAACTGGTTTGCTAACGACTTTACAGGACTTACTCCGCCATGGGATAACAACATGGTCTACAGCTTTCATAAGTATTGGAACAACAATACTCAAAACACGATTCAATGGGTACTTGATATGCGAGACCAATTTAATGTACCTCTATGGATGGGCGAAAGTGGTGAAAACTCTAATGTTTGGTTTAAAGAAGCCATCAAGCTTTTTGAGGACAATAATATTGGATGGGCATGGTGGCCATGGAAAAGAATTGAAACCATAGTATCCTCTTTTTCAATTAAAACAAATTCAAAGTACAATTCAGTTGTAGATTATTTTAAAGGAAACGCTGATGCGCCTAGTGCTGAAGATGCATATGAAGGCATGTTAGAATTAGCTGCTGCCGCAAAAATTGAAAATTGTGATTTCCGCAAAGGAGTCATTGACGCTATGTTACGGCAGCCTTCATCAGAGGAGCTAAAGCCATATGCTTCTAATACAATACCAGGGCTGATTCATGCCACTCACTACGATATGGGTTCTCAAGGGCTTGCCTACAGCGATAATGAGTATGGAAATTACAGTGGATCTGGCGGAACAAGCACTTGGAATAAAGGATGGTCTTTTCGAAACGATGGGGTAGATATTTCAACTGAAAGCTCTGGTGGAAGCAATTCTAATGGATACTCTATTGGATATGTTAATGACAGGGAATGGATAAAATATACTGTCGATATTCAGCAGGAAGGATATTACAGCATTGAAACTACATACGCAGCTAATGAATCTGGCGGAAAGTTATATTATGAAATAAACGATGTAATAATTACCCCCGTCGTAGCTTTCAATTCGACTGGTAGTTTTTCTAACTTCTCAACTAAAACCACAGAAACTGCTTTTCTTACATCTGGGAGTAAACAACTCAAAATTCGTATTGCTAGTGAAAAGGAGTTTAATGTAGAGCATTTTTCATTTCATTTATCCCCTGTTCAATCTCCTGCTTTCAAAATCATTGGTGGAGTTACTGATAGAAATGATCAACAGGTTGAGCTTACATTCAATAAACCTATACTTTCTTCCTCTATAAACTCAGACTCATTCACTCTTCTAGTAAATGGGGAGTCCGTTGAGATAGTTGACGCTCAAATTGGTAATAATAATCGTGTGATACTATTGACCCTTGATGACTATTTATCTTTTTATGATGAAATTTCAGTTAGTTCAGCTGCCGGCACAATAAACTCATCGACAAATGATGATGTTGTTGGTTTTTCAAATTTTGAAATAGAGAACTTATTGGACGAAATCAATCTGATCCCTGGAAAAATTGAAGCCGAATTTTATGAAGAACAATTTGGGATTGGGACAGAAGATACTACCGATACCGGACTAGGTTTAAACATAAAAGATTTGCATCCTGGAGATTACACTGAATATCAAGTCGATATTCGTGAAGACGGAAACTATATCATTGAGTGTAGGGTTGCAACATTGAGAAGCAATTCTTCATTTAGCTTAGAATTGAGAAACGGAGCCAGCATTATTCGCTACCTAACAGTATCATTTGACGGAACTGGTGGTTGGCAAAATTGGCAGACAATCACAAAGGAATGGAATTTAGATAAGGGGAAGTACACTTTAGTTTTCAAACCTTTGGATACTGAATTTAATCTTAACTGGTTGAATTTTGAACTTGTTAACGATACTAGCAGAAAACGAATTCCAGGGAATATTCAAGCTGAAGATTTTACAAGCCAAACAGGATTAGTAGTTTCATCAACTTCTGATGTCGGAGGTGGAAGTCAACTCGGCTATCTTAATGATGGTGACAACGCGATATATAGTGTTCATGTAGAGAATCAGGGAACTTACACTGTCAAAAATAGAGTGACTACAGCTTACAATGATGCAAACTATGAGCTTGCTTTGGTGAAAACAGATGGAAAAACATATCCAATTGCACAAGTTAAGCCACAGAACACGGGGGGTTGGAACAACTGGCAGACTATTGAGCAGCAAACTGTTATTCCTCATGGAAACTATAATCTTGTAATGACCTCAATTAATTCAGCTGTAAACATCAATTGGTATGAATTTGTGTTTGATTCTAACGATATGCAGCACAAAATGCTTTCGGGCAAAATTGAGTCGGAAGAATTTTTTAGTCATTATGGAGTTATTTCCGAGACATGTACTGATGTTGGAGGAGGAAAAAATATTAGTTATTTAAATCCTGGAGATTATACAAACTATCTAGTCCATGTTCCGAATACAGGATATTATAAAATTAAGGCAAGAGTTTCAGGCTATGACCAAAGTACATTTAGTTTATCCTTGTCTAGCAAAAATAAGCCTGATGAAATTCTTCACACCTTCTCTACCCCAGAAACTAACGGATGGCAAAATTGGCAAAATACAGAAGAAATTACAGTATTAATCAAGTCAGGTGATTATACCCTCAATTTTAACGTTACAGAGGGTGAATTCAATGTTAACTGGTTTGAATTTAGTTTTGTTGAGGGAGCTGGAATTCAAATCCCTGGTATATTACAAGCTGAAGAATATTGGGAAGAAAGCGGGCTGAGTGTAGAAAACTGTTATGATATTGGAGGAGGGCAAAATATATCTTACATGAATCAAGGTGATTATGCGAAATATCTAATAAAGGTTAATGAAACAGGAAGATATAATATAAAAGCAAGAGTCTCAAGTAGCTATACAGGGGGGCTTTTTAACTTAGTACTTTCTGATAACACTTCGGATGATATCATTTTAAATAATTTTCAAGTTCCAAATACAAATGGCTGGCAAAGTTGGCAAACAATTGAGAAGGAATTTGAATTATATGAAGGAACTTACGAAATGACAATGAATGTGCTTGGAAATGAATTCAATTTAAATTGGATAGATTTTGATTACATTGAAAACTTGTCTTCTTTTGATTCTACAGAACCATCAATAACTATTTTTCCTAATCCTACAAACGAAAAAATATTCGTTGAATCTGTTGAGCCAATAGATGATATTCAAGTTTTTAATATAGAGGGGAAATTAATGAAAAGCATAAATGTTGATAAACAGAACCAATTTAATATATCATTAAATCTACCTAACGGGGTATATTTCATAAAATTCAATAATTTTGTACTTAAACAAATAATAATTGAAAACTAAATTTAGGTTTAGAGTTTTAATCACATATATTTCACTATATATCTCTTTAAGTTTTGGTTGTTTATCGTCTATAAATGCCCAAAACTCGAACTGGCAGTCAGTAGTTACACCTGGTCAAAACTGGATGTACACTACTCCAAATTATCAGTTGCCAAATAATTGGAATCAACAAGGCTTTGACGATTCATCATGGTCAGAAGGTCCTTCTGGTATTGGATATGGGGATGATGATGATGCTACAGTAATAGCTCAAACAATTTCACTTTACATGCGAAAAGAATTCCAAATATTTGATATGTCAGAAATCAATAGAATAATTTTGGACATTGATTATGATGATGCATTTGTTGCTTATTTGAACGGATTAGAAATTGGACGAAATCTATTATCAGGTCAGCAGATCAGCTATAATGATACTGCCGAGGGGTGGCACGAAGCAAATCTTTATAGAGGTTATAGCCCTGATAGAATTTTTATAGATAAATCTCTATTACAAAATGGAACAAATAATCTATCTGTGCAAGTTCATAATTATTCTGCAGATTCATCAGACATGACTGCATTACCTGTTCTCTCAGTTGAAATCATAAGTAGTAGCCAGGTGTATAGTGAAACCCCATATTGGTTTGAAGAGCCTAATCCAGAACCTGTTGATGTAAATTTCCAATCATCAAATTTACCGATTGTTATTCTTGATACTAATGGCAATGATATACCAACTGAACCTAAAATTCCTGCAACAATCAAAATTATCAAACGCCCTAATAATGAAAGAAACTATATTAGTGATGTTAATAACAGCGATTATATTGATTTCGAGGGGTCTATTCAAATTGAGATTAGAGGAGCAAGCTCAACTATTTTTTCTAAGAAGCAATATGCTTTTACTACTTTCGATGAATCTGGTAATAAAGATAATGTGAAGTTGCTTGGAATGCCAAAGGAAAATGATTGGATTTTAAATGGCATCGCTTTTGACACGTTATTTATGCGTGACTTTTTAAGTTATAAGCTTTCAAATTTAGTGGGTCAGTATGCTTCTGAGGTTCATTACTGTGAGCTTGTTTTAAATGACGAGTATAAAGGCATTTATATGCTTTTAGAAAAGCTCAAAGCAGATGATAGTAGGATCGATATTAAAAAGATTAAAGTAGACGACAATACCTTACCTAATTTAACTGGCGGTTACATTAGTAAAGCTGATAAGATTGAAGGTGAAGAAATTCTTGCCTGGGAACTCCCAAATTATGGAGGATTTAACACACAGTATGCTCTTGAACACCCCAAACCTGACGAGATATCTTCAGAACAACAAAACTATATTGAAAATATTTTCAGAGAATTAGATGATAAGTCTTTAAATCCTAATATTGTCTTTTCTGAGAGCTACCAATCTTTGATTGATATTCCATCATTCGTTGATTTTATCATACTCAATGAATTAGCATCTAACGCAGATGCATATCAATTCAGTACTTTTTTTCATAAAGACCGTAGAGGTAAGTTAAGAGCTGGTCCAATTTGGGATTTTAATCTTACCTACGGAAATGACTTGTTTTGGTGGGGTTTTGATAGAAGTAAATATGATGTATGGCAATTAACTTTTGGTAATATTGGCTCAAAATTTTGGCAAAATCTATTTAACAACCCCGTGTTTAATTGTTATTTATCTAAACGATGGAATGAACTTAGTTCTAGTGGTCAACCCCTATCAGAAAATGAGATATTTGAATTAATCAATCAAACAGCTTCCTTAATTACTGAAGCTGTTAATCGACAAGCATTACAATGGGGTGTTAATGTTGAATTTGATAATCGTATTAATAATTTAAAGTCTTTTATTTCGCAACGTATTAATTGGTTGTCTTCGGAGCTTAATGATACCTCACTATGCGATCAAATTAGCACGCCCCCACTTGTGATTAGTAAAATTCATTACCATCCTCCACAAAGTGATGACGGAGACTATGAATTTATAGAGATAACAAATAATAGTAGTACAACTCTAAACACAACAGGGGTTTATTTTGGTGGGCTGGGGTTATCATACCAGTTTCCTCCTGGGTCATCAATTATGCCAAATCAATCTGTTATTTTGGCTAATAATGCAGATGTATTCTCATCATTATATGGCTTCTCTCCCTACGACGAATTTTCTAGAAAGCTATCAAATAATAGTGAAGAAATTAAGCTACTTGATAGCTTCGGAAACCTTATTGATCTTGTTAAGTATAATGACGATGCTCCATGGCCAACAGCAGCAGATGGAGATGGAGCATTTTTGGTACTCAATAGTCTTAGTGACGACAATAGCATCGGCTCAAACTGGAGCGCCTCTTTAGATTATAACACCTTAACTGTTTCAGAAAACATCGACAATCAATTATTTGTATACCCAAACCCCTTTACCAATTTTGTTTATGTTAGCTTGACAAATGGAAAAATTATCGAAAAGATCAATGTTTATAATTTGACTGGAAAATTGGTTTCTTCATTTAACTCTGAAAGAAGTAGAGAACTTTTTAGTTTGACTAACCTTTCAGTAGGAATATATTTTATTGAAGTTATTTCAGGCTCCAACTTTTATTCAAAACAAATCATCAAAAAATAATAGAAATACTTCTTAACAACATGATGAGAATCAAGATATTAATGTGCTTATAGCTCACTTGCCATATTACTAGTTCCCAAAAAACAACTGTTGATTTAGGTAGTTTTACTAATCAATTCCCTGGACAGGAATTTGTCTTATTCATTTAGAGTATGTTGAAAATAAATTGATTTGAAAGCCTATAATAGAGTAGCCCCGCCAGGAATCGAACCTAGGTCTAAAGCTTAGGAAACTTCTATTCTTTCCGTTGAACTACGAGGCTATTGGAGGGCAAACACCCCAAAAAATAAAAAGTGAACCAGCACAAGATGTGCCGAAAAGGTGTATTCTTTTTCACGAATCCAATACTGTACACCCAACTGAATTGGCAAAGCAACCAAAAACCAACCAATGTAATTTGACAGGGGTGCTACATATTCTGTAAATGTCCAATAGTCGAAAATGGGCGCGACGGGCTCAATCACCAAATCTATAAGGACCATAAGTACTGCACCAGAAATGGCAGCTAAAATTTTATTGTTTTTCCATAATGCATCTCCAATAGCTCCTGTTATAAAACTAAGCATCACCCAATTAGCGCCGATCAGAACAGGAACGCCAAAAATTTTAACTCCAAGATTTTCGCCATAATAATACGACCCAAAGATCAACCCATAGTTTACACCTAATATCTCGACCAACATCCCAAGGACAAAGGCCAAAATCGCAGCCCATGCCATACGGCGATCAGGGTTTTTAAGGTTGACAAATAACAACACAAGCGTAAAAAATAAATTGATGGGCGTGGTTTGTAAAAAAAACTCTCTATTGCCATACAGTATCCCCAAAGCACCACTCACATGCAACAACCAAATCATACCAACAGAAATTTGAGTGGTACGCTCTTTTGGAATTAAAATATTTATCATTGGTTTTTAACTAGATTAGCTACAATTTTAGCAGAGAGCAAACACAAGGGGATTCCACCGCCTGGATGTACACTTCCTCCACAAAAATACAAGTTTGAAATTTGACTTGAAAAATTGGGATGGCGCAAAAAGGCTGCCATACGATCATTGCTTGCTGCACCATACAAAGCACCCGTAAAAGAAGCTGTCTTGTCCGCAATCAAACGTGGGGTTACCACAAACTCTTCCTCTATACAATCTTCAAGTTTTATGTTCAAATTCCGATTAAGCTTATCCAATACCCGTTTCCGCAATTCTTGCGAAAGTGCATCCCAGTCTTGACCTACATCGTGTGGCGCATTAATCATTACAAACCAGTTTTCCTTCCCAGCTGGGGCATCGCCTTGCACGTCTTTGGCCGTGATATTAACATAAACAGTCGGATCAGCAGCGAGAGTTTTGTATGTAAATAGCGCATCGAATTCTGCTTTGTAATCTTTGCTAAAAAAGATGTTGTGTAAATCCAAGTCGGGAAACGACCGATTGACTCCCCAGTAAAAAATCACTGCCGAGCTCGATCGTTCTTGTCGAAGACTTTTCTCGGGTGCTTGTTGAGTAGGCATCAAATACCGATACGTCGGTACAACATCCATATTGGATACCAGCACATCGGCTTTGTGCGTTGTGCCATTCGTCCGCATTCCTATCGCCGTTTTGCCCTCCAAGATGATTTCATCAACGTTTGCGTTGTAGTGAAACTGTACCCCGTTTCGTTTGGCGAGGGCAACCAAGCTATTGGAGATATCAACCATTCCTTTTTTTGGAACAAACGTGCCATAATGCTGCTCGAGATGTTGAATCAAGGTCATCATACCAGGGGTTTGATAGGGATTGGAGCCATTGTAGGTCGCAAAGCGGTCGTAGAACTGCACCAAATGAGGTTCTTTCAATCGTCGGGTGTTGACCTTATGCAGGGTGGAGTCGAGTTCGTAAGAAAACAAATGGAGAATGCCTTCTAGGGTGGCTTTGTTGAGATAGGTACGCCATTTGTGTAAGGATTGCTCTAAAAATATGGATACGGTTCGATTGTATTTTTTCTCGGCTCGTGATAAATAGTCTTGTAGTTGGTGTTTTGGCACGCCCAATTTGTCATCAACTTCTACCAAAAACCGATCGGTATCGCCATAAGCATTTAATCGAATTCCATCTTCCCAGTAGTATTTACATCCAATTTCTTTGCGTTTGTATTGAAAATGATCACGAGGATTTTCGCCAGCGAGTGTAAAGAGCTCATCAACAAAATGTGGCATCGTAAATAATGAAGGGCCAAAGTCAAATCGATAATCGCCCAATGTAAAAGAAGATAGTTTACCCCCTGGGTATTCGTTTTTTTCAAAAACCGATACATCATATCCCTGACATGCCAAACGAATAGAAGTCGCAATACCTGCAATGCCAGATCCGATAATGATTGCTTTTTTGCTCATATCTAAGGGGTTTTTTCTTCGCTCAATACCTCAAAACGATTAAACATATCTTCTTTATACCATTTGCGCTGTCTTGTTTTTTTGACAATCGAAGCGTGTGCCTGAGACACATAGGCAAAAGTACGAATAGCTTCGGCGCTTTCCCATACGCTAAAGGTCGCTTGTTGTACAAACGGCCACTCGCCTATGCCTTTAAAAAACCCAACCCCTTTGGCTTGTTTTATGGCGCGAGATGCTTGTGGTACATGGCGCCAGAATTCAAGCAGTCGAGTGGGGTTTAAGGTTGCACGAGTAATGACCCCGATGGGTTTATCCCCCAAGGGTTTTTGTACCTCAAATGGCGACTGACCACTCCAATTGCCGTGGGTGTGTATGGGGCTTAGCGAATAGATTCGCTGTTCTGCAGATCGATCAAAAAAGGCCTGTAAAATAGCTGCTTTATCAAAGGCTTTTACTTTGCATTGCTCAGTGTCCCAAACAGTCAGCAGTGCATAGGTAGAAAAGTCGGGACGTAAGCTAAACCCAGCCCCTGCGCCTGTTCCCAACATCTTATAAAACTGTAAACCCTTGCACTGTTGCAAGCCAGCATGGGCGCGTTGCATCTGGGTAAATGCCCAAAAACGATGCTTGCTGTATGAAAAAAAATGAAGGTAAACGACCTGTCTCATCAGCATAAAGATATCATTTATCTGTTTTAGTAGCACTGATTTTTTTGGTTTTAAAATAATATAGAATTTGTAATTTGCAACCCATGAAAAAGATTATTGCCTTTGGAGCGAGTTCCTCAATCCATTCCATCAACAAAAAACTGGCAACTTATGCAGCTTCATGTGTGCCAAATGCCCAAGTAAAGATCCTCGATCTCAATGACTATGAAATGCCCATCTTTAGTGTCGATCGACAAAACAATGATGGCTTTCCAGCCCTTGCATATGATTTAAAACAATTGCTGACTGACACAGATGGTATAATCATTTCCTTTGCAGAACACAATAGTTCATATGCAGCTGCTTTTAAAAATATCTTTGATTGGATTTCTCGTTTTAATGGCGATATTTGGTACAGCAAACCAATGTTTTTGTTGGCAACCAGCAATGGGGAACGTGGTGGAAAAACTGTTTTGGAACAAGCCCACAATCGAATCTCTAGAAAAACCCCTTTTGATATTCCTCATTTTTCTCTTCCCAATTTTTCAAAAACATTTGACGAACATCAAGGAATAACTGACGATGCATTGAAAACGAAATTCCAAAATGCATTGGTAATTTTTATTAATCAGTTATAGAAGCATCCAAACAGCCATTGCAATCATTAGCACATTTTCGATAAATGTGGCTTCTGTCATGGGGAGTTTTAGCACAGATCCCAAACATGCACAATCTATCTCCTTTTTGGACAACAACACCTTGACGACTCCAATAGTGGTAATCCCCAATATTGCCAAAGTCAGCCATAATGCAAGTTGAAGTTCCAAACGCATCAAAAACAGAACCCCTAACGACAGTTCTAAAAATGGATACAACCAAGCGTAAAAAGGAATAGCCATAGCAAGAGGGTCATAACGACGAAAGCTGCTTTGAAACCCTCTGAGATCCAAACATTTAAAAAACGAAAAGACCACAAAAAAGAGACCCATAAAGTCGGGCAAAACGTTTCTGATGACAAATGTTGGATAGTGTATGATTAGTGTACCACCAAACAAAAATAAAAAAATCAAACCCAAAGGATAAAGTTGTTTGGCTTTTGAAGCTGCAGTTGTAATTTCTTCCACCAATGCGTGATTGGGTGGTAAGACAGCCTTGATTTCATTCACATCAAAAGACTGCTGATAGCGAACCTCCACAGCGCCTGTTTTAAAGTTGGCTGACACACGATTTACATTAGGAAGTTGCGCAATGGCGTGCTCAACAGAAGCGGCACATCCTTCACAAGTCATTCCTTTGATATTAGCAATTAGTTTCATTCTTAAAAATTTAGTGCTGTTCTAAAATAATGCTCTAGCTTAGTTGAAGCATCGGTACTTGTACAAGCAGGAGTTCGGCGTCGGTTTTGGTTTTGACAGTAAGCTTATCTGTTTCCCAAATCCCTATGGCATCTCGTCGAAAAAGGGTTTGGTTATCAACCTCCACTTCTCCTTCAATGACAATCAAATACACGCCATTTTCAGGGCTTTGTAAAACATAATCAAAGGATTGGTCTTGATCGGCATCGAGTATGTGCATCCATGCATCTTGATGAATCCAAACCCCCTGATCATTGGCAGAGGGAGACAGGATCTGAAAAAATTCATTCTTTTGGTGAAGGCTGCGAATCGGCAGCTGGTCATAACGAGGCTTAACGTTTTGTTTGTTGGGAAACAGCCACAATTGAAACAAATTGATTTCTTTGTCTGGACTGTTATTATACTCCGAATGCTGTACCCCTGTCCCTGCGCTCATCACCTGTATATCACCCTCACGAATCACTGCCGAATTACCCATCGAGTCTTTGTGTTCCAAATCGCCTTTTAATGGGATAGTTACAATTTCCATATTGTCATGTGGATGGGTTCCAAAGCCCATTCCCCCTTGAATTATATCATCATTGAGCACTCGCAATGCTCCAAAATGAAGGCGATCGGGTTGGTACCAACTCGCAAAACTAAAACTGTGGCGAGCTTCGAGCCAGCCATGATTGGCATAGCCTCTTGAGTCAGAAGGATGAAAAACGGTTTTCATAAGATTTAAACAATTAAATCGGGGCAATCATTTTTGCTACGATATTCCCAGAAATTAACGCTGGTGGAACACCAGGACCAGGAACAGTCAGCTGCCCTGTGAAATACAAGTTTTTTACTTTTTTGCTTTTGAGTTTTGGACGTAAAAATGCTGTTTGAGTAAGGGTGTTTGCCATGCCATAGGCATTGCCTTTATAGGAGTTATACTCACTTTTAAAATCACGTACACAGAAGGATTTGTTGAACAAAACATGCTCCCGAATGGATTGATTGGTGAGTTCCTCCATTCGAGACATTACGATATTGTAGTACTTGTCACGCAGCTCTTGCGTGTCTTCCAGTCCAGGTGCAATGGGGATCAAAATAAAGCATGCTTCTTTCCCTAGAGGTGCCATGGTTTCGTCTGAAATCGATGGTAAATTGACATAAAACAAGGGTTTTTTTGGCCATTCGGGCGTGTCGTATATACTCGATGCGTGTTGGTCAAAATCTACATCAAAAAAAAGATTATGATGTACCAAATCTTTTAATTTTTTATCAATCCCCATATAAAATAAAAGCGATGAAGGTGCAAACACCTTTTTCTTCCAATACGACTCGCTATACCCTCGTAGGGATGCCTGCAGCAATCTTTCTGTGTGGTGATAATCGGCACCACTGACAATAATGTCTGACTCGTGAATAGTATCCCCAATACGAATGCCATTTACAGTCTTGTTTTTTGTAATAATCTCACTAACTGGCGCATCTGTATGAAATCGAACGCCGAGTTCTTTTGCCAATGATACCATTGCACTCACAATCTGAATCATCCCACCCTTTGGATGCCAAGTCCCCAGTCCAAAATCGGCATAGTTCATAAAGTTGTAAAATGCAGGTGTTTGTTCAGGTTTTGCACCGAGAAAAAGGACAGGAAATTGGAGAAGTGAGCGCAGCTTTGGGCTTTTAAAATCTCTTTCCACTTGTTTGCGTACGTTGGTAAGAAATAACCCAACATTTTTGACTGTTACTGGTGTGACCAATTCTAGCGGAGAAACCCCAGGTTTGTACACCAAATCATCGATCGCTACATCATAATTTCGTTTGGCTTGGTTGAGAAAAGAAATCAATTTTCGACCACTCCCCTTCTCTTCCATTTCAAAACAATCTGCTATTTTTTCGATGCTGTCATAAACAGGAAAAACATCGTCTTTTCCAAACACAACTTGATATCCAGGATCGAGGCGCTCGAGTTTGTAATAATCAGATACTTTTTTGCCAAAACCTTCAAAAAAACGTTCAAATACATCTGGCATCCAGTACCATGAAGGGCCCATATCGAATGTAAATCCGCCTTGTTTGAACTGACGTGCTCGACCACCAAGTGAACTGTTTTTTTCAAAAACCTCCACTCGAAATCCTCTTTTTGCCAAATGACAAGCAGCAGATAAAGATGAAAACCCAGAACCGATGATGTTGACCTTTTTCATGAACTTCAAAAATAGTGTATATAAGACAACTCACAGCTACAATACATCATATATTGTATAATCTGATTTCAGCTACATTGTCAATGTTAGCTCATTTCCATTAATGGAAGTGGTAAAGCAATCCAATTGAGTATTTCCACAATCAGTACTGTAAGTGTTCCCTTGATGATTGCATTTAAATGTGCTGTTGTTCATCAGATCCCACTGATTTCTTTGTCCATGAGCAGGACAACGATTAGAATAAGCTTGTATTGTGGTTGATGACATCCGTAAAAATAAAGCTTGAATGCCAATGCCAGAACCATTTAACCAACCTCCAATACTGGACAGATCGGAAAAATTGGGGTGCGTTAAATCAATGGTGTAGGTAGAACCATTTTTGGTATACCCATTATCAGAACTTCCACCATCACCAGTTGAGGTTCCGTCGCCAGTGTCCTCCTCCAAACTGTCAGCAGAGCAGGCCTCCAAAAAACTCACACCAAAAAATGCAAACGCCACAGTTGGGCACACTTCTTTTAAAAATGCTCTTCGATCTTTCATAAATTTTTTTTAAATATATATATAAATTAATATAGTTTATAATTTTGACGTGGAAAGCAATGTTTGAATATCACTCAAAAATTTGAATATTTTGCAACCACAAAAATGAATTATAAAGCGCTTTTGAATCGGCTTACTTTGCTCCTTATTCTTTTTTTTGAGGTTTTGCAGGCTCAGATCAACCCTGAAAATGTGGAAATCATTCGCGATAGCTATGGGGTTCCACATATTTATGGGAAAACCGATGCTGATACTGCTTATGGGTTGGCATGGGCACACGCTGAAGACGATTTTGTTACTATACAAAAAGCTTATTTGGCTGGAAATGGAATGCTTAGTCGATCGAACGGTAAGCAAGGCATTGGTGCTGATTTTATTGCCCAGTTTATCCAAAGTGAGGAAACAGTTGAACTTTTGTACCACACCCTAAGTGATGAATTTATAGCTGTTTTACAAGGCTATACAGAGGGGTTAAATAGTTATGCAAAACACAATCCTGATGAGGTTCTTTTATCATCTTTGTTTCCCATTACCCCAAAAAAACTATTGATTTATTCACAGCTGCAACTTTTTTTGTCCAATGAAGGAGATCGATTTGTAGAGGCGATTATAAGCGATAGAGTTGTGCCCTATAAAAAACCAATTGAGGAAGATGTTCGAGGTTCCAATCTCATCGCTCTAAGCTCGCGTAAAACAGGCACAAACGAAAGCTTTTTGGCGATCAATACCCATCAGCCTCTTGAAGGGCCTACATCTTGGTATGAAGCCCATCTAGTGAGTGAAGAGGGGACCAATATCATCGGCGCAACTTTTCCAGGAGCACCATGTATATTGACAGGAGCAAATGAGTATCTAGGCTGGACACATACTGTTAACTACCCAGACAAGGCAGATGTATTTCAATTGGAAATGAAAAACAGAACCACATATATCGTTGATGGAGAAGCACACCAGCTCGTGAAGAAAAAAGCAAAAATGTATGTTCGATTTTTTGGCATGCGCATTCCTGTGTCTAAGGTTTTTTACGAAAGTATCTATGGCCCAACACTTAGAAATAAGGCCGGCGTATTTGCCGTAAGAACACCCAGCACAACCAATATCAATGCGCTCGAACAGTGGTGGCGCATGAATAAAGCACGCTCATTTTCCGAGTTCTATTCTTATCTGGAGTGGAATGCAATTCCAGGGTATAACATTGGCTATGCCGATCGAAATGATACCATTTTTTATATTTCAAATGGTAAAATCCCCAAACGAGATTCAAGTTATAATTGGCGAAAAGTCGTACCTGGAAACACCAAAAAAACGCTGTGGAACAGCTATTATACCACCCAAGAACTTCCACAAGTCATTGCTCCAAAATCGGGCTACGTATACAACGCCAATCACAGTCCATTTTTCTCAACTTCACCTGATGAAAATCCAAACCCAGATACGTTTCCAAAAGCCATGAATTTTGAAAACTACAACAACAACCGCAGCACACGTTTATTCAATTTGCTGTCGGAAAAAGAAACATTAACGTATGAAGATTTTAAGCGAGTCAAATACGACCACAGCTTGCCAACACCATTAAACTATAATTTTGTTGACTTCAACGCTATTTTTGAGATGAACCCAGATAACTATCCCGATGTTGCGGATATATTAATAGATATCCAAAACTGGGATCGCGTTGCGAGTGCCGATTCTTATGGTGCAGGCGCCTTTGCAGTACTCTATTATTCGCTAGGCAAATATTATTCCAAATTAGGTCCCTCAAAAGTTTTTAATAAATTATTGATATACACATGTCTTAAAGATGCCAAAAAACACCTGTTGAAACACTTTAGAACGACAAGCATACGCTTGGGAGATTTTCAAAAGCTCGTACGGGGCGATAAAGAACTTCCCATATTTGGACTCCCTGATGTCGTGACTGCGATGAGGGGCTCTGCTCAAAAAAACGGAACTATCAAAATCAATCATGGTGAGTCTTACATTGCACTCATTCGCTTTGGCAAAAACAAGACAAACGTAGCGTCTATCATCTGCTATGGTAGTAGCAATCATCCTGACTCACCACACTACAGTGACCAGATGGAAATGTATCGACGCTTTGATACCAAACCAATGTATTTTGATCGTGAGAACGTAATTAAAGATGCAAGGAGAATTTATCATCCCAACTGAGTTAAACCCTTTCAAATCAAGGTTGAAAATTATATATTAAATTTGCCAAAAATAAAAGCATGATTGTAGAACAAATCTACACAGGATGTTTAGCGCAGGGAGCTTATTATATTGAAAGCAATGGAGAGGCTGCTGTCATTGATCCTTTGCGGGAGGTTGGGCCCTATCTTCAAAGAGCTGAGAAAAACAATGCAACCATCAAGTATATTTTTGAAACGCATTTTCATGCTGACTTTGTCAGTGGTCACCTGACCCTTTCCAACAAAACAAACGCGCCGATTGTATTTGGCCCTCTTGCTGATCCAGATTTTGATGTGATTATCGCAAAAGATGGACAAAGCTTTTCTATTGGTGATGTAACGATTACTGCGCTACACACTCCTGGGCATACCATGGAAAGTACCACCTACCTGCTTCGAGATGCTAAGGGAAAAGATCGTGCTATTTTTAGTGGGGATACACTTTTTTTAGGTGATGTTGGACGCCCTGATCTGGCACAAAAGAAGGATGCAATGACACAGGAGCAATTGGCAGAAACGCTTTATGACAGTCTGCGAAACAAAATCATGCCATTGGCAGACGATATCACTGTTTATCCTGCCCACGGCGCAGGCTCGGCTTGTGGTAAAAAAATGATGAAAGAAACTGTTGACACCCTCGGCAACCAGAAAAAGGTCAATTATGCCCTACGTGAAGACATGACCAAAGAGGAGTTTGTAAATGAAGTGATTGATGGTTTACTTCCACCACCACAATATTTTCCAGAAAATGTACGGCTAAATAAAAATGGTTATGAAGATATTGATCAGGTCATGGAAAAAGGAAAAATACCACTTAGCCCATCCAAATTTGAATACATTGCCATGCAGTCAGGAGCAGTGATTTTGGATGTGCGAAGTGCTGATGAGTTTTCCAAAGGCCATATTCCAAATTCTATTTTTATTGGAATCGATGGAGGGTTTGCTCCTTGGGTGGGTACACTTATTGGTGACACCCAACATCCCATTATTTTGGTAACACCAGAGGGTCGTGAAGAAGAAACCATCACTCGACTGTCAAGGGTTGGGTTTGACAACACTCTCGGCTATTTAGAAGGTGGAATCACTGCCTGGACAGGCGCTGGAAAAGACATTGAACAAATTGAAAATATCACTGCGACCCAATTGCAAACTAAAATTGAAAAAGGTGCTGCGATATTGGATGTGAGAAAAGAGAGTGAATATGATTCAGTGCATATCCCCAACGCAACACTTATTCCACTAGACAAAATCAATGAGAGTCTCAATCACTATGACTTTGAAAAAGAGTTTTACTTGCATTGTGCAGGTGGTTATCGAAGTATGATTGCGCTATCAATTCTCAAAAAACGTGGCATACATGGAGGTTTTAACGTCGCTGGAGGAATGAAAGCGATTAAAGAAACCTCCATTGATTTGCAAGAAATGTCTTGCTCAAACTAGTATTCAATCTATTGAATAGTGGTTGTTATTTTCATTCTTTTTTAGCAATCTAATGCAGTTTAATTACAACACATAATCAGTCATTATAAATATGCATTAAACGATAGTTTTTTGGATATTTATTTTGTATTTTTCGAACAAAAATAACCCACTTAGATGGAACACATGAAAAATTCAAATGGCGCTTCAAAATGTCCTTTTCACGGGGCTACAACGCAACCCAATTTAGGCACCCAAAACAAGGATTGGTGGCCAAACAGTCTCAATGTTGACATCCTTCGTCAACACGACACCAAAAGCAATCCCCTATCGGATTTGGATTACAAAGAGCGTGTAAAATCTTTGGATATTGAGGCAGTTAAAAACGATATCAAAAAAGTTCTGACCGACAGTAAAGACTGGTGGCCTGCTGACTATGGTCATTATGGTCCATTTTTTATTCGCATGACATGGCACGTTGCTGGTACTTACCGAACTGGCGATGGACGTGGCGGTGCTGCAACTGGTGCACAACGCTTTGCACCACTCAACTCTTGGCCAGACAATGGGAATTTGGACAAAGCCAGACGACTACTGTGGCCTGTAAAAGAAAAGTATGGTAACTCTCTTAGCTGGGCAGATTTGTTTGTCGTTGCTGGAAATGTAGCCATCGAGGACATGGGTGGTCCAAATCATGGTTCTGCACTTGGCCGTGAAGACATCTGGCATCCAGAAAAAGATATCTATTGGGGCGCAGAGGACGAATGGCTTGGCGACAATCGCTATGGCGATACGAGACAAGATCTCGAAAATCCATTGGCTGCAGTACAAATGGGGCTGATTTATGTCAATCCACAAGGCCCAAACGCCAATCCTGATCCAGCCCTTTCTGCACAAGATGTGCGAGAAACCTTTAAGCGAATGGCGATGAACGACGAAGAAACTGTCGCGCTTACTGCTGGTGGACATACATTTGGAAAAGCACATGGTGCTGCCGACGCAGACAAGTTTGTGGGTGCAGAGCCCGAAGGAGCACCAATTGAAAGTCAAGGCTTTGGATGGGAAAACAGCTATGAGTCTGGCAAAGGAGTACATGCCATTACGAGTGGTATTGAAGGGCCTTGGACAACCAATCCCATTCAGTGGGACATGGGTTATTTGACCCTCTTATTCAAATACGAATGGGAATGCCAAAAAGGACCAGGAGGAGCTTGGCAGTGGCACCCAGTTGATTGTGAGGAAGCTGACATGGTTCCTCAAGTGGATGGCAGTGGCGAAAAGGTATTGCCAATGATGACAACTGCTGATATTTCGATGAAAGTTGATCCGATTTACAGAGATATCTGTCAAAAATTCCTTGCCGATCCAGATGCTTTTGGTGAGGCCTTTGCCAAGGCTTGGTTTAAGTTACTCCATCGTGACATGGGACCTAAGTCCAACTATGTGGCAGGAGACTTTAAAGATGTAGAGTATATTTGGCAAGATCCTGTTCCGACTGGAAAATTCCTTTCATCTGGAGAAGAAAACGAAGTGAGAGCTGCCATTGCCGCAACTGGTATCGACAATGCCAAATTGATTGAAACTGCTTGGGCTTCTGCTTCGACATTTAGAGGGTCCGATAACAGAGGTGGCGCCAATGGTGCTCGTATTCGGTTGGCACCCCAAAAAGATTGGGCAGTCAACCAACCCGATCAACTCTCAGAAGTACTTGATGCCTATGATGCAATCGCTGCTAAAACAGGTGCCAGTATTGCTGATATTATAGTGATTGGTGGTGCAGTAGGAATTGAAAATTGTTCTGGTGCGAAAGTTGAGGTCAACACTGGTCGTGGTGATGCAACACAGGACAATACAGATGTTTCTTCTTTCGAATTGCTCAAACCTGGTGCTTGTGGTTTTAGAAACTATATCGAAAAAGAGTTTAGCGTTTCTCCAGAAGAGTTATTACTCGACAAAGCCCAACTCCTTGGTCTATCACCAGTCGAGTTGACAGTTCTTGTTGGTGGCATGCGTGCAATGGGTGTTTCCCAATCAGGTGCTGGCCTATGGGGTGATGGTAAACTGAGCAACAATTGGTTTAAGCAATTGCTTTCGATGGACATCAAGTGGGAAGCAAATGGATTTAATAGCTACATAGGCGTTGATCAAAGTTCAGGAAAAAGTGTCTATTCTGCGTCGAGAATTGACTTGTTGTTTGGTTCAAATTCAGAGTTGAGAGCCATCGCTGAGGTCTATGCGCAAAATGACAACAACAATAAGTTTATTGCTGATTTTATCGCTGCTTGGAACAAGGTGATGAACGCTGATCGGTTTGATCTGTAAATCTAGATGAAAAAGGTGAAGTTTATTTTAGGCAATAACAGCTTTTAACTGTCTTGTTGAAGGGAAGATGTAAAAAACATTGCTATTGTCCGCCTTTTGATTTAAAATTATATTCGTATCGTATGCTCAAGATGTGATAGGATGCGGGCTGAGTTATTCCCACCTCTTTTTCAAACATATATTTAAAGGAAATTGCACTTGCTTTTGAAAATATTTTTTTTGAACCAAGAGATAAGCGAAACTTATCATAGGCCTCGGTACTGTAGATTTCCTCCAACATAAAAAATTCAACACTTAATCGAGGATCCATTCTCCAATTTGGAATGTTATATCGAGTGGAAAGTTTGTATCGCCAGCGGCTATTGTCCTTTGGATCTATTGTTACAAGCCGTTGTGTTTTAATTTGATGGAGTACCCGAAAGCGTAAATCAAAACGGTTGAATTGGGTATTTAATTGAGCAAAACCAAAAAAGCGATCATACTTTTCATGTCCTTGTTTTTTACCGACATCATCAAGTCGATCGGAATTACGATAGCCAGCCCCGACATCTAAAAAGGGTCTTAGCTTGTATTGGGCTTGTGCTTCAAAGAAAGACATATTGTAAGTGTCTCCTACTGATTTGAGTCTCAATTGAGCTTCGAGGGCTAGACTGAATCTTTCTGTGTGAGCGTACTGTATTTGTATAGCATTCCAGCTCTTATAGCTTTGATTATCAATAGTAGCCAATTCATCTTGAGCTGATAAAACGTGGGTAGATATAAAACCATATAACAATAGGAAAAATCTAAATTTCATGGAATTTCTACTTTAGGGCTTATTGCGACAGTTTTGTAAAAATTGTTAGTTCCGCTCTATTTTCAATTTGATTAATTTTTTTGATTTTGAAATAAGTAATGGGTTTGCTGACAAGTTGCTCAAGGTGTACTGTTTTTTCAGCAGGTGATAAAGATGAAAATTGATCAAATTTTTCCAAGGTAAGAGAGACAGTTTCTTTTTTTTCACGTCTAATTCTGGGAGAAATATTCTCAAAATAATTCACAACAAATACGATTACGAAATTGGAAAAAAGCAGTTCAATATAGCTGACTTTTTTGTTGGCTAAAGCATTTATAACAGCTACACCAATGACCACAAATAAATAGGTCATTTCTTTAATGGGAATGGTGCCTGTACGAAAACGAATGATAGTGAAAAGCGCAAATAAACCCAATGCAAAGCCCAATTCTAATTTAACGCTGCTCAACAGAAAACACATTAAGAAGGTGACAATGGCGATGGTATTATAACCAAAATAAAATTGATAATTCTGGTTGTTTTTCAAATAAACTCGA
>CACFJP010000009.1 GCA_902566635.1 uncultured Bacteroidota bacterium
AAACTAATCTAAAAATATTGCTATGTTACAAGTTGGTATGAAAGCTCCTGATTTTTCTGTTCAGGACCACGACGGAAATACAGTTTTACTCTCCGATTATGCAGGAAAAAAAGTGGTTATTTTCTTTTATCCAAAGGCTAACACCCCTGGCTGTACAATCGAAGCATGTGATTTGCGAGATCATTATTCCGATTTGACAAAGGCTGGTTATTCCATCCTTGGCGTGAGTGCTGACACAGTTACAGCACAGGCAAAATTCGCAATGAAATTCTCATTTCCATATCCTCTTTTGGCAGATGTTGACAAGGATTTGATAAATGGCTTTGGCGTTTGGGGGCCTAAAAAATTTCGTGGAAAAGAATATGAGGGTATCCTTCGAACGACCTTTATTTTGGATGAGCAAGGTGTGGTTGAACGTGTGATTGACAAAGTCAGAACAAAAGATCACGCTGCTCAGATATTAGAAGGTTAGCTCAGAGTTTTGAAGGCTATCCTTGGTAACCAAACAGCTGTTTCTCTTTGATGAGTTCTGTGGCTTTCTTTGGCAGCATTGTTTCCCAGCCTTTTTTACCTTCGCTGATAAGCAAAAGTACTTCTTTGGAATAAATGTTTAGATAGTCTTTATTGTAGTTTGAGATATCAACCACTTTCTTGTTGTATGCAAAGAATTTATATAGTTCTTTCACTTGTGCAGACACACGTAAATTGGTGCTGTTAACGATCTCACCTGTTTTTTCATCAATCATGGGGTAGAGGTAAATCAGCATGTTTTTAAAAAACAATTTTCCAAAGGCTTCCAATATCCCTCCACTGAGATTTCGATAGTATTTTTCATCAAAAATCTCAATCAGATTACTCACACCCATACTTAATCTTATTTTTTTGGTGGTGTAATTTGAAAAATATTCCACTAGGCGATAGTACTCTTTAAAATTGGAAATCATGACTGTTTGTCCCATAGCACACAGTAGTTTGGCACGATCCATAAAGTCCTGTTCGTCGACGAAACCAGTGCTATTTGCCATCAAATTGGAGAGGGTAATTTCGAAGATATTCAACGTATTTCCCTCATTTACATCTTTGTCTTTGTAGAACATTTCTGAGGAGCTTATAAACATATCCATGTTTACATTTGTTACAGGGCGAAAGCTACCTCTAATGGCGAAAATATTCTTTTTGTAAAGCACTCGAGCCGGGAGTAGATTGTTTCCATCAGGGCCAAACATGACTGCTTCGGTCATGCCATTTTTGACCAGTTCTAGACTCAGGATTCGATTGTCGATATCCTTAAAGAGTGGGCCTGTAAAATTAATAGTATCGATTTCGATGGCAGTTTTATCGATGTGATCGAAAAGATAACGCAGCATTTTGCGTGGGCGATCGTGCTGATAGAATGCGCCATAGATAAGATTAACACCAACCACCCCAACAGACTCTTGCTGAGAACGAGCATTTATTTCGTGAAAGCGTAAATGGGTGCTGATCATAGAGTAGGGGCCATTGGGTTCTGTTTGGAACTTTATCCCCATCCAGCCATGGCCTTTAAACTTTTTGGCAAAATCAATTGTAGTTACTGTATTGGCATAGGTAAAAAATATTTTCTTCGATCGATCTTCTTTAGAAATTCTTTTTTCCAAGTGTTTGATCTCCAGGTCGAGCATTTTATTAAGTCGCTCTTCTGAAACATAGCTCTTTCCTTTGCCATAAATGGCATCGCTAAAGTTTTTGTCATAAGCACTCATTGTTTTGGCAATGGTACCTGATGCCCCACCACAACGAAAGAAATGACGAACCACTTCTTGTCCAGCACCAATTTCTGCAAAAGTCCCATAAATATTTTCATTTAGGTTGATACGTAATGCCTTCGCCTTCAGAGAGGGAGTGTTTTCGAAAGGTTGATCGCCGAGTAGCGAAACAGGCATAAATAGTGGTTTTGACAAAGGTAAAAAAGTAAGTTTGAATTGATATATTTACATAAAACTTTTTTTGAATATCACTTTCTTAGGCACTGGCACTTCACAAGGCATCCCCATCATTGGTAGTGACCACCCTGTTTGCCACAGCAATGACCCTCGTGACAAACGTCTACGCACTTCTGCTTTAGTACAATGGGACAACTATTCTGTTGTGATTGATTGTGGGCCTGATTTTCGACAGCAAATGCTGTACAACAGCATACATAGACTCGATGCTATATTGTTTACACATGAGCATGCTGATCACACTGCTGGCCTCGACGATATACGACCTTTTTTCTTTAAACAAGGCGACATACCCATTTATGCTTTAGATCGAGTGATTGAAAATCTCACCCAACGGTTTGGGTATATTTTGAACAGTGCTGACAAATATCCCGGCGCACCTTCTGTTCAAGTTCATCCAGTTGATCCAACAACTACATTTGATATTTGTCAACAAAGAATCATCCCTGTGTTAGGGAAGCATCATCAATTAACTGTTTTGGGGTATCGCTTGGGGTCTTTTGCTTATTTGACTGATATTAAAACGATTGCTGATGACGAGCGCCAAAAGCTCGCTGGACTTGATGTATTGGTGCTTAACGCCTTGCGTGAAGAGCCACATCACTCGCACCTCAACTTGGCAGAGGCCATTGACTTGGCGCACTTAATCGGTGCTAAAAACACCTATTTCACACACATCAGTCATCACCTAGGATTTCATGCAGAAGTGGAGCAAAAACTTCCGAAAAGCGTACATTTGGCATACGATAATCTCTCAATCATCATCTGATGCGAAACAAAATCATCCAATACCTTCTTATATTTATTTCATTGATTGCCCTGTATCTGTTTGTTAGTGATTTGAACAAGACAGAGGCCTTTGCAGCAAGTCAAAAACGGTTAACAAATCGCATGCAAAAACTCCAGGATTCTATTGCGCAGCTCATCACAGATCAGACTGAACATGCTTATTTTTCGTTAGCATTCAACCGTGATGCACAACAAGCCTATCTAAACCTCAAACCCAATGATTTGCAATTGCTACTGGAGGCCTATTTGCTCGAACAAAACGATGCACCCAATGGCAACCCTTTTCTTTCCGCTGTTGGAAAGGGTTGGGTCATTAATAAAATTAGCATAATAAACCATCAGTGGTTATTGGCAGACTTTACCGACGGCAGTCAGTGGGGTGATGCCCTTTTTCAATATCAGGTTAACAACAACAAACAAGCACGTTTACGATTGCTCAATCATGTGATGTATCCCTAGCGGTTTAGTTTGTCTTTGTATTAATAATCCCCATTTTTATGAACAACCTACACCTAATATTAGCTATTTTCGTTTCAAATCGTTTTTTGGATGTGTTGAAAATGAAATCGATATACATTAACTTCATATATCCTTATAACCTAAGGATTCTGCCACCATATCACCAGAGATATATGTGCCACTGTTAGCTGATGACAGTCTATCGTTCTTCTAGTTTGGCATTTTGCCACTCCAAAAGCTTATAAAAACCATCTTGCCCAACAGTATGTCCAAGAGGAAACTGGTCAAACTGAATGTCAAAGCCTTTTTGTTTGAGTTGCACTGCCGATTGCTGTCCCCAGTCAAAAGGCACTACTTCATCGAGAGTGCCATGAGCAGCGTAGAGTGCAGGCGCTTCCGCTGGTTTGGGAAGTTCTGAGATGTTTTCATTCAGATAACCACTTAAAGCAATCACACTTGTAAAACGCTTGGGATAGGTCAGGCCGAGTGCATAGCTCAAAATAGCACCTTGGCTAAAGCCCAACAGATGAACTTTTATCGGGTCATACAAATGTGTTTGTTGCAGTTCGTCCAAAAACTGCAGCACCATCTCACGTGAGGCAATGGCTTCTCCATCGTCAGACCATTTGCCCTGTTCACCGTCAAAATGGATGCTATACCATGCAAATCCCATCATCGGCAATGCATGTGGTGCACGCAACGAAACGATCAGCAAACTGGGATGTAAATGATCGGCAAAAGAAAACAAATCGTTTTCATTGCTGCCGTAGCCATGCAATAACAATAGCAATGGTGGTTTGTCTTGCGTACTTTTTTTGGGTTGGCGAACTATGTAGTCAAATACAGCCAATTAATGTTGATTTTGAAAGAGGAGGTTGTTGTGGATCACCCCTATTACAGTGCCCTTCATTTCTCTGCCCAAATAGGCATTGTTGTTCACACTAGATTTAATGGATTCTTTGGTAACGGTTGTTAAACCGTCAGGACTAAATAGGGTCATATCGGCTTGTTCGCCAACAGCAATTGAAGACTGTGCGACACTAAATCGCTCTTTTCCTTTGGTGAGCATTAAGGCAGCATCTTCTGCGCCAAACAACTGACACAAGCTGCCAAAAGCACTTTCAAGACCTAGACTACCATAGGCAGCATGTTCGAACTCTACTTTTTTAAGTTCAATATTCATGGGTTGGTGGTCGGAGGTCACCATATCAATAGTGCCATCTTTTAGACCTTTAAGGAGTGCTTTTTGATCTTTGCTCTCTCGTAATGGTGGCATGAGCTTATAGCGTGTGTCAAAGCCATCGAGCTCATCGTCTGTCATCACAAGATTGTGAATGGCAACACTGCAACTCACATCGAGTTTGTCTTTTTTTGCTTGACGAATCAGCGCCACGCCTTCTGCAGTCGAAAGGGTTGGGATATGCAAGCGACCACCAGAGTAGCTTACAATCGCCAAGTCTCTTTTGATGCGAATCTCTTCGGCGATGTTGGGAATGCCTGTCAGTCCAAGTGATGTGCTTATTTTCCCTTCGTGCATCACTCCATATTTAGCCAGTTGAGGGTCTAAAGGAAAGGACTCAATCAAAGCTGTAAACCCGCGTGTATATTGCAAGGCAAGAAGGAGCAAATGTGGGTTATCAATTGATTTTTTATGATTGCTAAAACTCACAGCACCAGCAGCCGATAAGTCGTGCAATTCGGCGAGTTGTTGTGAGTTATCTTGGACTGTGATATGTGCTTTGGGATGCAGGCTTGTAGGGGAGTCGGCAGCACTTCTCAGCAAAAAGGATATGTCAACCTTGGAGATGGGTAGGGGGTTGGTATTGGTATTGTAGCCAATGTGCGTAAAGCCAGATGCAGCAGCGACCCCAAGCCCATGGGATAAGGTCTCTCGTTCCTCATAACCAGGTTCACCAAAGGATACACTGCTGTCAAACCATCCAGGCGAAACATATAGGTTTTGATGTGAAATGAGTGTTGCTTTGGGAGCGCTGATATTCTTACTGATATTGTTTATGATACCTTTACGAATGTGAATATCGAGAGTCTTGCTGTGAAAGCTGCTGGTAGGATCGATAATTTTTGCGGACTTAAGAAGTATATTCATCCAAAAATTTCGATAAATGATTAAAACTACTACAAAGATAGAAAACCTAAACGAAAGGGGCTAGAACTTTTCAAAAACTCCCAGTCCAAAGAGGGCAAAATCATATTTAACAGGGTCTTTTGGGTCAAGAATTCGCAATTGTTCATCGAGTTCTCTTACTGCTTTTTGATCGTTTTGTTTGCGCTTGAGCAACCCCAATTTCCGAGCTATGTTTCCTGTATGCACATCCAAAGGGCAAGACAATTTTGAGGTTGGGATGTCAGTCCATAAACCAAAATCAACCCCATTGTTGTCCTGTCTTATCATCCATCGCAAAAACATATGAATTCGTTTTGCAGCAGAACCCTTGGCTGGGTTTGCGATGTGCTTGGTGCTTCGTTTGGGGTGATTGATTTGAAAAAAAAGACTTCTAAATCTCCCAATGGCATCATCCATAAATGCTTCGTTTGCTTTTGGGCGTAGGGCGTTATGCAGTCCACCATGATGTTTGTATAGATGCTGCAAAGCCTGTAAGTAATAGCGCAAGTCGATAATATTAAAGGTGCGATGCACAAAATGATCGATGGTCTCCCATTCGGCAGCAGTGGAATTGAGGATATAATCATGGGGTTGACCGCCCAAGATATGCATGATGTTGGACGCACTTTTAATGATGCTCGTTCGATTGCCCCAAGCAATGATGGCAGAGAGAAACCCAGCAATTTCAATGTCTTCTTTGGTTTCAAACTGTTTGGGGATCTGTATAGGGTCGGAAGCAATAAAATCAGGGTGGTTGTACTGTTGTGACTTCTCATTGAGAAAGTCGCGCAAAGCATCAGTATTCAACTCCATTGCCCATCTACGAGTTGCAGACTTCGATCGCCAAGTGCTGCAAATTCATTGTTGTGCGTGACCAATACGATAGTTTGGTCAAAGTTGTTGCGAAGAGATAAAAACAACTTATGGAGGTGCGCTGCAGTTTTGCTGTCCAGATTTCCACTAGGTTCATCTGCTAGGAGAAGTTTTGGCTTATTGATAAGTGCTCTGGCAACAGCCACACGCTGCTGTTCGCCGCCAGATAACATGCCAGGTTTGTGATCTGCTCGATTGTTCAAACCCAAAAAAGAGAGCAATTCCATCCCATCTTTTCGTGCTTTTTTAATTGGTTTTTTTGCAATCATGGCAGGGATACAAACATTTTCAATGGCACTGAACTCTGGCAGTAGTTGATGCGATTGAAATACAAAACCAAGCTGCTGATTTCGAAATCTTGCCAAGGCTTTTCCTTTAAGCGTAAAAAGGTCTACCCCATCAATTTCCAATGCTGTGTTCGGTTGACGATCAGCAGTATCGAGTGTTCCCAAGATGTTGAGAAGGGTTGTTTTTCCTGCTCCCGACGGACCAGTAATCGCTACAATTTCTTTCTCTTTGACTACTAGGTCAACATTATTGAGTACTTTTAAATTTCCGTATTTTTTGGATAGATTTTTGGCTTTAATCATCTGTTAAAATTACAAATTTGTTCTGTATTATAACTTGTTGTCATTTGAAAAATCATTTTTTTTGTTTAGATTGTTCGAAGATTTTTAAACAAAATGACAAAAAAGGCTACTTTAGCAAATGGATGTTTTTGGTGTACAGAAACCATTTTCAGCCGTGTGCGTGGTGTACTTTCTGTTATTCCTGGCTATTCAGGTGGAACTACTAAAAATCCTTCTTATCGAGAAGTTTGTAGTGGGTCAACAGGTCATGCAGAGTGTGTTCAGATTGAATATGATGATACATTAATTGACTATGATACTTTGTTGGAGGTTTTTTTTGATACCCATGATCCAACCACCCTCAATAAACAGGGTGCTGATGTAGGCACACAATATCGCTCTGCGATCTTTTATCATAATGAACAGCAGCTTCAAACAGCCAAAAACATAAAAAATATGATTGCCTATAAGTTTGACAATCCTATTGTAACTGAATTCACACCCTTTACTGTTTTTTATGAAGCAGAATTGGAGCATCACGATTATTATAACCTAAATCCATATCAACCTTACTGCAGTGCGGTCATTTCACCAAAGTTGAAAAAACTATTAACATCACATTCAGAATTGCTTAAAGAAAAATTATAACATTTGAATCAATTTATACATATGATATAAGCATCACTACTGCCATCAAATCAAATAAAAAGGATATCATTTATAATATTGGTGAAAATCAAAATCAAGAGGGGCTGCCAGACACGACAAAATGTGCGCCAAAGCCATGCAGTTATTGACCAAGCATCAACATGAATCCAGCCTAAATTTTAAAAGGTGCTATGTTTGCTGAGTCCTACAACGAAATGGTTTTGGTGAAAGACACTTGGTAATATAGCTTGTGCGAGCACCATATGTTATCTTTTTATGGGAAGGTACGCATGGCATAGGTCTCCAATGGTCTTATTGTGGGGCTGAGTAAAATCCCTCGAGTTGTCGATGTGCTTTCACGTCCCTAGCAAATTCAAGAACGCTTAACTGAACAAATCCTCAATTGTATAAATTTTAACCTCGATCCTTCAAGCGTCGCTCTTGTAATTGGGGCATCTCATATTTGTATGATGATGCGCGGCGTTCAAAAAAAAACTCCATCACTACAACATCGGGTTTTCGTGGTACATTTGAAAAAATGGAAACGAGAAATGAGTTTTTGAAATTGATTGATTCTAAACTATCATAGCTTTAATGATTTATTTTGATTTGTAATAAAACATTTCTACCTAACTCATCTGAGTAAAAGCGTAATCTATTTAGGTAATTCCTATAATTATTGTTTAGGACATTATCAAACACTAGTGAAACATTCATTTTAAATGAGCTCATTTTATATGGTCCAAAACTAAAATTAACTCCCAAATCATTATAGCCTTTTGGAGGTGTACTTACATCTACAATTTTATCAACTCTTAGACCGTTTTCAAATATTGATGTTACCGTATTATTATTTGGAAAAAGTTTTTGATGAAAGACATTCTTACTGAACAATGAGATAAGTACTTTTTTCAAATTTGAAAAATAAAAACTAAGTTGATTGTTTAAAATTAAGGGCGGTATTCCAACCAATGCTTCATTATTATCAACGTTAATTCCATTAACATATGACGAATTGTGTTTAAATTTAATGTAGTCATTAAAATTGTAAGAAAAATCCAAATCAAGCCCCTTAAAAAATACATTGTATGGAGAAAATTCCCATACAGGGAAAGCACCTCTTATTGTTTGTTCAAAACCAGATGGCTCAATAACTATATAATTTTTCCCAAAAGTTATGAATGGACTTAAATTATATTTGAAAACACCATTTTTTTTATCAAAATTTATAATTACTTTATGTGTTTTTTCTTTTTTTAAAAACGGATCACCATATTCAAATGATGCAAGTGCGTGATGTAGACCATCACTAAACATTTCAGCAATGTCTGGAGCGCGTTCAATATAATTGTATTGAATATTTAAATCTTTATTTTCTGATAATTTATACAAAACACCAGTATTAATTGAAAGTGTATTAAATACAAATACTTTTTTAATAAGCTTTTGACTTAGAATCTCATCAACTACATAAGGCCCTAAAATTTCTTCATAGTTTTTAGCATCCCATCTAGTATTTCTGTAATATTTATGTACATCATTACTATTGTATTCGTATCTAACCCCAAAACCAAAATTTATATAATTATCATCAATTTTACCAGTTATATAACTGCCAAATTTTGTTTTTAAATAATCAGGGATAAGTCTTTTTACACCAGTTCCAGGAGTAGAATAATTGTTTTGAATTTGAAAAAATAAACCTGAATTGAATCGCGCAAAAGAATTTTTCCATTCATAATTTGTATTTAAATTATGGGTATCTAAATTTAAATTCAATGCAGCTGTGTTCTTAACTGAGCCAATTCTAATATCAAATTCTTTTCTATTATTTTTTTGCCAACTGTATTTAAAACTAAGTTTATTATTTAAGTCATAATATTTGGAAAAATCAATACTTGTTGTGTAATGAGTATTTGATTGTTTTGGATAATTAATATCATACGAAAATGGATCAATTACGGCAGGGTTTTTATTTTCAATCGCAATTAATAAATCCCCAACATTTCCAATATGTGAGCTTTTTAAAATTCCTATTTCAGTATTGAAATAACTAAAGTATAGTTTCCAATTATTTGAATCAGTATTACTTCCAAAGGATAGAGATAAATTTTTCTCATTATGTCCTGTGTTTGAAAGAACATATTGCGGGGTATTTAAGTCTCCACTAGTTTTAAATGTTCCTTGAGCCTTTAAGTATTTACCATTTTCATAAGACTTAATCCAGGAACTTGTTAAACTACCACCAAGGCCATTACTAGCTCCATTTATTAAAGTCTTTCCATACAGTGAGTCAATTTTTTTTGGTAAACTTGATTCTAAAATTATCACACCACCAGGACTAGAACCAGAGTAACGTAATGCCCCAGAACCTTTTATAAGCCTAATGTTTTCGAAAGCATTAACGTCAACATTTGGAGCATGATCTTGTCCCCATTGTTGATTTTCTAGTAATATTCCATCGTAAATAATGCCAACTCTACTACCAAACATACCATGTATAACTGGCTGTGAAATATTACCACCAGTTGACAGAGTAGTTACTCCACTAATTTGGCTAATCGCACCTGACAGTCCTGAGTTGCTGTAACGATCTTTTTCAATCTCACTTAAAGAAAATATTTTAGCTGTTGAAGATGATATTATTTTCCTCTGAGAAATTATGACTTCATCCAAAGCCTCAACTTTGTGATTCATAATAATTATCACATTTAAGGATTCAGAAAAATCAATTTTTTTTATTAACTGATCACAATTAATGTGAGAAATCTTAAGCTCATTATCTGAAACACATAAATTTTCAAGTAAAAAGCTTCCATCATCATTGGAAATAGTATTTACTTCTTTGCCAACAATTTGTATAACTGCCCCTTTTAACACACTATTTGAATTTGAATCAATTATGTAACCTTTAATTTTCAGATTACATTCTTGACAAAAAATAAAGCTACTGGTCACTAGATGAATAGTGACCAATGCTTTTTTTGTATTGATAAAGGGTATGCAATTACACTTAGTTAAAAGTGCAATAAAGATCATTACAATTATGGATTACTCTATATGAGCTTCGAAATCAATTTCAACATCAACTGCTCCACCAAAATCCGTACGTGTTGTTCCGACCTTAGATGTTGGTATATGGAATAAATACGCAGCCACGTCAATTACTGCTCCTGTTGTAGTAGTCCATTTTGTAACTAAATTGAGTGGGTTTCCATTTGAATCTAGAGTATCACCTGTTGTACTCTCATATGATAACGATGATGAGGCAGCAAATTCATAAAATACGTGATGATCATCTGCTTCTTCTATTACCTCTGCAGTCATATCAATTGGATTACTAGCGTCTGAATTGTTTTGAAATGTAATAGCAAACTCATACTCAGAATTAGCAGCGAGTTCAATTTCTGTATGATCAGCATGGTCATCATCTCCTTGATTTTGAGGTTGAACGCTATGATCGTGACCATGATCATGTCCTTCAACTTCAAAAACGTAAGTGTTAGAGGAATTATCAGCTAGATTAGTTACTACAATTGTAGCATTAGTAAACACTTCCATTTCATTTTCTACAGCTGGTGTATCAGATTTTTCACAGGAAATGAACAGTAAAACTATTGAAAGCAATGTTGCTTTAAAATAAATATTTTTTAACATTTTAAATTTTTTAAATTTTATGTAGGTTTTGTAGTCTATTAACTATAGATTAAAAAGATGTGGTAAAAAATATTAATTTGAAGGAGGTCCTCTTTTGAAGAAATTAATCAGAAATTCTTTTTGATTTAGAGATTCAATTTCAAATATTTCTAAATTGAATAAAAGAACTAAAGATTTATAATTTTTTACAGATAAACTATAAATTTTGATTACTATAAAATTATCTAAACAACAATTTTCTTTGTGCTCGTGAAAATGTATAGTTGTCTCTTCACACATCTGATGATCATGATGTGATAGCTCATGGACATATACTGCTAATGTTGGCAGAAAAATACTAACTGAAAAAATGATTCGGTAAAGAAGCATCAATTGATTATTTATTTTTGTAAAATTTGTCGATTGGCATACCCATACGAGACAACATTTTCTTTTCAAAGTTCCAAAAAAATTGGAATTCTCCAAACAAAAAACCACATACTAACAAAATAACCTGGTAAATTGGGAAAATTAATAGGATGCGGATCGGCCAATATACCCATTTATTGGTATTACCAGGAGTTAGCCCAAGCCAATGAGTTAACGGTTCGGCAAGTAATGCCGATAGACTTCCTGTGATGCCGAAAACAACAAAAATGATAAGCAAATGGAAGTTGGAACGAATCCCCCAACGTAGTTTTAATTTTTTCATGGGGTCAACCTAATATCGCATGAATATGCTGAGCGAGTTCTGTACCAATGCGATCTTGTGCCTCTTTTGTCGCTGCTCCAATGTGTGGCGTCAGTGATACTTTGGGATGCATTAATACTTTCATCGCAGGTTTTGGTTCGTTAACAAAAGTGTCCAAACCAGCAAAACTCAATTGGCCATTGTCAAGCGCGTCCAAAAGCGATTCTTCATCGATAACACCACCTCGAGAGGCATTGATCAACCCAGCACCTTTTTTCATCTTTGCAAATTCCTTTTTTCCAATCACTGGCTTGCCTTGCGCAGGAACGTGTAAACTGATAAAGTCAGAATCTTTTATGACAGTTTCAAAACTCGCCATGGGAATGATATAATCGACTGTTACATCGTTACCCAATGCTATTTTCAACGCTGCTTTTTCTATTAAAGGGTCATGGGCAATCACATTCATACCAACGCCAAGTGCAATTTTTGCAGTTTCCTGTCCAATACGCCCAAATCCAATGATTCCCATGGTTTTTCCTCGCAATTCAGAGCCACTAGAGTAATTTTTCTTTAGGACTTTAAATTTTGTATCTCCCTCCAAAGGCATATTGCGATTGGAGTCAAACAAATAACGAACACCACCATAAAGATGTGCAAACACCAATTCAGCAACGGATAATGACGAGGCTGCAGGAGTATTGATAACGTGCAATCCCTTCTCGCGTGCATAGTCAACATCGATGTTATCCATCCCAACACCACCTCGCCCGATGATTTTTAAACTTGAGCATGCATCTATGAGAACTTTGCGAACAGTCGTCGCGCTCCGAACCAACAACACATCTATCTGATTTTCATTGATGTGATTAATCAATTGTTCTTGTGCCACATTTGTTGTGCTTACTTCATAACCATTTGACTCTAATGCTTTTACACCTGAGTGTGAAATGCCATCGTTGGCTAGTATTTTTGCCATTGTTATATATTTATGCTGTTCGTTCTAATTCTTTCATTACATCAACTAGGGTCTGCACAGACGCAATCGGAAGGGCATTGTACATAGACGCGCGATAACCCCCAACAGATCGATGGCCATTGATGCCGTTGATTAGTGCATCTGCACACATAATATCAAAACGTTCTTTCAATTTAGCCTCTTCAAGGGTAAAGGTTGCGTTCATGGTGCTGCGGTCTTCTTGCGCTGCAAAGCCTTTGAATAGTTGATTTCGATCGATTTCCCGATATATCAAGTCTGCTTTTGCGTTGTTTTTAGTCTCAATCGCTTTGATTCCTCCAAGATTTTTCAGCCACTCCAGTGTCAGCATCGAAGTATATACTGCAAACACAGGTGGTGTGTTAAACATACTACCTTTAGAGCTGTGAATTTCATAATCAAGCATTGAAGGAATGCTGTGTGTGACTTTTCCCAAAACATCTTCTCTTACAACAACGAGAGTTGTCCCAGCTGGCCCCATATTTTTTTGTGCACCCGCATAGAGTATTCCAAATTTTGAGAAGTCAAGCTCTCTTGAAAAAATATCTGAACTCGAATCGCTGACTAAGACAGTGTCGGAGTCAGGGATATTTTTTATTTGCGTTCCAAAAATGGTATTGTTGGTGGTAATATGAAGATAGTCTGCATCTGCCGGAATACTATATTCTTTGGGGATATAATTAAAATTTGCATCCGCAGACGAAGCAACCTCAACAACCTCTCCCAAAATCTTCGCCTCTTTGATCGCCTTGGTTGACCATGTGCCAGTGTTGAGATAAGCGCCTTTATTTTCCAATAAGTTGTAAGCAGTTGCAATAAACTGTGAACTCGCACCACCCTGTAAAAAGAGCGCTTTGTAACCTTTACCAGTGAGTCCTAGCAGTTCCAATGACAAGGCGCAAGCTTTATCCATGATATCTATAAAAGCAGCGCTGCGATGAGAAATTTCGATTAGAGACAGTCCTGAACCATCGAGTTCTTCGACTGCTCGGGCAGCTTGATGGACAACTTCATCAGGAAGAATACATGGCCCTGCACTAAAGTTATGTTTTTTCATAGCTCAAATTCTGTGCAAAGAAACAAAATCAGTTGAGCTTCTTTTAATTATATGGTTAATTTTTTTCAACTTTTTAACAACACTTCCATTGTATCTATATTATCTGCATAATCGTTGATTTGTGGACACTGTGCTTTGCCAGGTAAAACAGTGTTATTGCCTTTTGTAGAAACAACGCACTGAACGTTCTCACGATTGTTTAAAATCTGAAGATCAACCTCTGATCGTTCCTTGTAATAACTGTAGTGTAAGCAAGCAATTGGAGATGAAATTCGCTCATCCTCTTTTAAGATAATAAAGCCATTATCGAGTATCACCTCATGATTCATCAAAAAAATAGCCTTGTTGTAATCATAGTTATTTGCATATCCATTGTGTTGAATCATGTCCTTATGCCTAAATAAAGCTCCAAATAAGATATCAAAATCATAGCCATGAGGCACCCATATTTTGGAAACACTTCGACATCCCAACCCAAAATAAAGACAAATATCATCAGCAAGTCCAGCAAGTTGATCCTCACTTTCTTCACCAGTGAGTACAGCCACACTGTTTCTGTTTTTACGAATGATATGGGGGATATTTTTAAAATAATATGAGAAATAACGACTACTGTTGTTCCTACCAGTAGCGATCACCTTGTCCACCTGCCCAAGCCGTTCATTGACAAACTGAACACGCTCATTGATCTCAGCAAAATTGTGTTGTAAAATACGAACAAGTGCCGGGATCAAAACCTTGTCTTTGGAGGACAGTTTGACAACTGCCTTATAACCACTCAACAGTACACAAATCAAGTCGTGCAAACCGACCAGTGGAAGATTGCCAGCCATAACAAGCCCAACTGCATCATCAGTCCATTTAGCTTGTTGATAGCCCGAAATCCAATTTGTGAGTAGATCTCTTTGCAACAGTGCTGCCCAGTTTACAACAGAAGTATTAATGTTGGCTTTTGTAAACCAAGGGTTTTGGACTTGCGCTACCTGTGTCGCATGATCCAAAATAGCATTGACTTCAGGGTTTGTAGCTTCTTGTTTTGCATACTTGTCCAGCTGTTGACCCAAGTAATCAAAAGCTTCGATGAGTGATTTAATTTTGACTGCAGATTTGTTGGAGTTCTTCATAGCGCTTACTTTTGCAAAACTAAACAATTTAGGATGGCCATCATCATTACCGACGAATGTATCAATTGTGGCGCTTGTGAGCCAGAATGCCCAAACACTGCTATTTATGAAGGTGCTTTTGACTGGACCTATGCCGACGGGACAAGCCTGACAGGTGAGGTGGTGCTGCCAAACGGAAAAGCAGTGAATGCAGACGAAGCACAAGAACCTGTCTCTGATGAGGTTTACTTTATCGTTTCTGACAAATGCACAGAGTGTAAAGGATTTCATGACGAACCCCAATGTGCTGCTGTTTGCCCTGTAGATTGTTGTGTACCTGACGATAACCACGTAGAGTCTGAGGAAACTTTGCTAGGAAAGCAACGCTTTATGCACCCAGAAGAATAGGATATGAAAGCAGGAATCGTTGGTCTTCCCAATGTGGGTAAATCCACCTTATTCAACTGTTTATCGAATGCCAAAGCACAAAGTGCAAACTTTCCTTTTTGTACGATAGAGCCCAATATTGGCGTAGTCAATGTACCTGATCCTCGTTTGGAACGGTTAGAGTCACTAGTACAACCTCTGAAGGTTGTTCCAGCGACTGTTGAAATTGTCGATATCGCTGGGCTTGTTCGAGGTGCAAGTAAAGGCGAAGGTTTGGGGAATCAGTTTTTGAGTAATATTCGTGAAACTGATGCGATTTTGCATGTACTTCGTTGTTTTGACAACGACAATATTGTACATGTCGATGGGTCTGTCGACCCTTTGCGCGACAAAGAAACGATTGATCTTGAACTCCAATTAAAAGATTTGGAGACAGTCGAAAAACGATTGGAAAAAGTTGTTCGTGCTGCTCGCACTGGCAATAAAGAAGCCATCAAAGAGCAAGGGGTCCTACAACAAGTACAAGATGGCTTGTCTGCAGCCACTTCAGTACGTGCGCTATCGATTGCTGACGATGATCGTTTGGCCTATGTCAAAACCATGCAATTGCTCACAGATAAGGCAGTGTTATATGTTTGTAACGTTGATGAATCATCTGCTGTCAATGGAAATGCTTATGTCGAACAGGTTCGAAAAATTGCTGCTGCAGAACAAGCAGATGTTTTGGTGCTTGCTGTTTCAACAGAAGCCGATATCAATGAGCTAGACACCTATGAGGAACGCCAATTGTTTTTAGATGATCTAGGGCAGACTGAGCCTGGTGCTGCTAAGCTCATAAGGGCTGCTTATGCGATGCTCAACCTACACACTTATTTCACTGCTGGACCTAAAGAGGTCAGAGCATGGACTGTTCTTCAAGGCGCAACAGCACCCCAAGCAGCAGGTGTGATTCACACCGATTTTGAAAAGGGCTTTATCAGAGCTGAAGTCATTTCTTATACTGATTATGACAACTACGAATCTGAGGTCAAGGTTAAAGAAGCAGGAAAAATGCGAGTGGAGGGGAAAGACTATATTGTGCAAGATGGCGATGTCATGCACTTTCGATTTAATGTCTGATAGTTGCTAAACTTTTTTATACACCTCACCAAAAGGAATCCGAAATCGCTCGCCATAGACCCCTTTAGGATCTCGTATCCCACAGCCAATCACCATATTGATTTCTGCTTTACGATTAATCCCCAATGCACGTTTGACACGTAAACTGTCATGCCCTTCCATTGGGCAAGTATCATATCCGATTGCAGCCATGGCAATCATAAAGTTTTGCGCAGCAAGACCAGCACTCTTTTGCGCTACAACTCGCAAATCACTTCTTCGATTCTGTCGATACATGGGTCGAAACAACCCAACGATCTGCGCAGAGAGATAAATAACCCATCCCTTCAATCCAAAAAAACTGCTGTACAATGTTGGTACCAACTTGCTGTAATAGTTTAATACCATTTTTTTTTGAGAAGGACGGAAAGCATTAGACGCTCGAAATGCATTGGACAGATAGTTGTAATTGGCTTTTGCTCGACTGCGCCAGAGGTCACGTCGCGTGACAACCACAACCAGTTGATTGGCTGTTTTGGCAGCACCTTGATTAAAACAAGCCTTGGCAATTTCCTCACATTTTTGTTTGTCTGTCACATGATAAAACTCCCAAAGTTGCAAGTTGCTACTCGTGGGTGCGAGCGTAGCCTGATAGATGCAATCCTTCACTTTTTCATCGTCAAGTGCTTCGTCAGTATATGTACGAACAGATCGTCGATATGCAATTGCCTCTCGTACTGTTTTTTCTTTTATCCCAGCCAATTCACTAATTTTTTTAAGATACCAATCTTCTTTTTATAGGGCGCATACCTATAGGAAGGGTCTGGCCAACTACTTCGTTTGATGTAAGGTTTGTTGTGTGTGAATGCATAAAAACTGTGTTTTCCATGATAGGCTCCACTTCCACTTTTTCCAATACCCCCAAATGGAAGGTTTCGATTGGTGAACTGCAAAAGCGTATCATTGATGATTCCCCCACCATATGAATAACTACTCATAATGTTTTTGGACCAACTTTTTCGTTCCGAGAACACATAAAACGATAAAGGCTTTTCATATTGCTCAATGATGGTTGTTAGATCAATGTCATTATCATAGGAGAGGATGGGTAGGATGGGACCAAAAATCTCTTCTTCCATCAAGGGGTTGTTGGTGTCAGTAAGCACAATCAGTGTTGGTTGTATGTAGCGTTTTTTGGGATTTGTGTACCCACCATAATTGATGTTTTGACTTTCTAGGAGGCTAGTCAAACGTTCAAAATGACGATCATTAATGATATGTCCATAATCTCCCGAATTGGATTGGTCTGCTCCATAACTATCTTCGATCGCTTCAATCATCGCCTTCACTAATGCATCTTTTACAGAAGAATGAACAAGTACATAGTCTGGCGCAATACAGGTCTGTCCACAGTTCAAAAATTTGCCAAAAACAATTCGCCTTGCTGCAACTTTGATTTTTGCAGAGTTGTCAACAATGCAAGGGTTTTTACCTCCAAGTTCAAGCAAGGTTGGGGTTAGATGTTTAGCTGCCGCTGCAGCAACAATTTTGGCAACTTGAACTCCACCAGTGTACATGATAAAATCCCATCTTTCTGCAAGAAGAGATTTACCTACTTCAGGACCACCCTGAACTACTGTTGCCCACTCGTTTGGAAAAGCTAATTTGATGATGTTTTCAACACAATCAGCAGTATGAGGTGCCAATTCGGAGGGTTTAACAACAACAGTATTGCCAGCAGCAATTGCGCCGACCAAAGGGGTAAATACAAGTTGAAATGGATAATTCCAGGGACTAATATGCAACATTACGCCATAGGGTTCGGGGATGATGTAGTCTCTTGAGGGCCAATTCAAAAGAGAGCTCTTGACACGTTTGGGCTGTGCCAGTTGTGTGAGGTGACGAAGGAAATAATCGATTTCTGTCAGTACAAGCCCTACCTCTGAAAGATAGGTTTCACTGGTTGATTTCCCCAAATCTTTGAATAATGCTTGGTTGATTGCAGCTTCCTCAGATTGAATGACCTCTTTGAGTTTTTTCAATAATTTTTTACGAGATTTTATCGATAGTGTCTCTCCCTTGTCAAAAAACAATCGTTGCGATTGAATTACTGAATGTTTAAAACCTATATTTTCAACTTTCATAAACTACAATGTTACAAAAATTAACATGGTCTCATATTTTAAGAAAAATAAAAAGTTTTTATTTGTGAAATCTTGAATTTACTGCATCTTTGAACTTTGAAAATTAAACAATTGTTAGACATCGTTGATAATTTATATTTAACATATTGATAATCAATAATTTAAAAATACAATTTTGAATTTAGGCATCAGGGGTGTTTTTTTTACATGATCATTACCTACTTATCATTAAATAGTTTTGATCTGAATTCTATTACAAAAGGTGAACAAATACAGTAAAACAGTAACGCAAGACCCAACCCAACCAGCTGCGCAAGCAATGCTCCACGCGATTGGTTTGACATATGATGATTTGCAAAAACCTTTGGTAGGTATTGCCTCAACTGGGTATGAGGGCAACCCTTGCAATATGCATTTGAATGACTTGTCTTTGCATGTTAAAGAAGGTGCAACGCAAGTCGATCTTGTTGGTCTAATCTTCAATACGATAGGGGTAAGTGATGGGATTTCGATGGGTACGCCTGGAATGCGTTTTTCCCTTCCTTCGAGGGATTTAATCGCTGATTCTATGGAAACAGTGATGGGAGGAATGTCATACGATGCGATGGTTACTGTTGTGGGTTGTGACAAAAATATGCCAGGTGCCTTAATGGCGATGTTGCGTCTCAATCGACCATCTCTTCTGTTATATGGTGGCACGATTGCAGCTGGCTGTCTCAATGACCAAAAACTCGACATCGTTTCTGCTTTTGAGGCTTGGGGTCAAAAAGTTGCTGGCTCTATCGACGAAAAAGAATTTAAAGCAGTGGTTCAAAATGCTTGTCCAGGTGCTGGTGCTTGTGGGGGTATGTACACTGCCAATACCATGGCTTCCTCTATCGAGGCACTGGGGATGTCGTTGCCATACAGTTCGTCTAATCCAGCAGTAGGGCAAGCCAAAGAAAAAGACGGAGTTGATGCAGGTAAAGCACTTAAACTTCTGTTGCAAAAAGATATTAAGCCGAAGGACATAGTAACCAAAAAATCTCTTAATAATGCACTTCGCCTTATTACAGTTCTCGGGGGTTCAACCAATGCAGTACTGCACTATCTTGCCATTGCAAAAGCAGCAAATATCGATCTGACAATCGATGACTTTCAAAGCATCAGCGATTGCACACCATTTTTGGCAGATTTAAAACCCAGTGGAAAATTTTTGATGGAAGATGTGCATCGTGTTGGAGGTGTTCCAGCTGTGATGAAATACATGATTGAACATGGAATGTTGCATGGCGATTGCCTAACAGTAACAGGAAAAACAATTGCTGAAAACCTCGAAACAGTGCAACCCTTAAATGTTGATCAAAAAGTAATTCGACCAGTTTCCAACCCAATTAAACCCAATGGCCACATCAGAATCCTGAAAGGCAACCTTGCAGAAGAGGGTTCTGTTGCAAAAATAACAGGTAAGGAAGGCCTTCTTTTTAGTGGACCTGCACGAGTGTTTGAAGGGGAGTTTGATGCCAATGATGGCATTCGTTCTGGCCAAGTTCAAAAAGGGGAAGTTGTTGTTATACGCTATGAAGGGCCCAAAGGAGGTCCTGGCATGCCTGAGATGCTCAAGCCAACAGCTGCGATTATGGGCGCTGGGTTGGGCAATGATGTGGCACTAATCACTGATGGTAGGTTCTCGGGTGGTACACACGGATTTGTAGTCGGACACATCACTCCCGAGGCACAAGTTGGAGGTACTCTTGCACTTGTCCATGATGGCGATATTATTACCATCAACGCAGAAGACAATACCATTGTACTCGACGTTCATGATAAAGAATTAGAACGGCGAAAAGCGAAATGGAAAGCACCCAAACTCAAAGTATCAAGTGGTGTTCTTTATAAATATGCAAAAGCAGTTTCATCTGCCTCTGATGGCTGTGTAACAGACGAAAATTTATGAGCATCAAACCAACATTAAACGACCCAAAAGGCCCAATCACAGGAGCAGAGGCGATTGTTCGCAGTCTTGCTGCTGAAGGTGCTGATTTGATTTATGGATATCCAGGTGGTGCGATTATGCCTGTCTATGATGAACTTTATAAATTTCAAGATCATATAAATCATATCTTGGTACGTCATGAGCAAGGAGCTGCGCACGCTGCGCAGGGTTTTGCCAGGGTCTCAGGTAAAGTTGGTGTATGTATCGCTACATCTGGTCCAGGCGCAACAAACTTGGTTACAGGCATTGCCGATGCGATGATCGACTCAACACCAATTGTCTGTATCACTGGTCAGGTGCCTTCACATCTGTTGGGTTCAGATGCTTTTCAAGAAACAGACATCATTGGTATCTCAACCCCAGTGACCAAATGGAGTTATCAAATTACAAAGGTAGAAGAAATACCAGAAATCATTGCAAAGGCATTTTATATTGCTCGTTCAGGTCGCCCAGGACCAGTATTGATTGACATCACCAAAGACGCACAGTTTGCAAGTGCTGGTTTTTCCTATCAACCTTGCACTCGCATACGGAGCTACAAGCCAGTTCCTCATACTACTGAGACTGTTTTGATGCAGGCAGCCGAGCTGATTAATCAAGCCAAAAATCCCTTAATTGTATGGGGGCAGGGTGTGATTTTGGGTGAGGCAGAAGAAGAGTTTCGCACATTTGTAGAAAAATCAGGTGTCCCTGCAGCATGGACAATTTTAGGGGTGTCTGCCATAGAAACTGCCCATCCACTGAACGTAGGTATGGTGGGGATGCATGGGAATTATGGACCTAATCTACTCACCAATGAGTGTGATGTCTTGATCGCAATCGGCATGCGCTTTGATGATCGAGTTACAGGAGATTTGTCAACCTATGCCAAACAAGCCAAAATCATTCATTTTGAAATTGACCCTGCAGAAGTTGATAAAAATGTTGAGGTCGATATTGCTGTTATGGGGGATGTCAAGCATACTCTCGATGCAATCATGCCTCATATAGAAACAAAAACATATCCCGAGTGGCTCGGGCGATTTAAAGAGCTCGATGCAATTGAATTTGACAAGGTCATTGATCGAGAAATAAATCCCACCAAATCAGGCTTGACAATGGGTGAGGTGATCAAAACGATTAATGCCAATAGCAAAGGAGATGCAGTAATTGTAACAGATGTAGGTCAGCATCAGATGATTGCCTGCCGCTATGCAGAGTTTGTACAGTCGAAAAGCAATATCACATCAGGTGGTTTGGGAACAATGGGATTTGCATTACCAGCTGCACTAGGTGCCAAAATGGGTGCACCAGGACGAGAAGTTGTTGCAGTGATTGGTGATGGCGGATTTCAAATGAATATACAAGAGTTGGGTACAATTTTCCAAACACAAGCTGCTGTCAAAATTGTGATTCTCAACAATGACTTTTTGGGGATGGTTCGCCAATGGCAACAATTGTTTTTTGACAAGCGCTATGCCTCAACAGAGATGTTGAATCCGGATTTTGTAAGAATTGCAGAGGGTTATTTTATCGACGCAAAACGAGTTACTGAACGTAAAGAAATGACTGTAGCAGTTGCCGAAATGATGAAATCTGACAAACCTTATTTATTAGAGGTTTGTGTGGAAAAAGAAAACAATGTATTTCCGATGATACCTTCTGGGGCATCGGTTTCTGATATCAGACTTGAATAACGATGAAACAAAAAACCTATACTATATCGATTTATTCTGAAAACAATGTTGGGTTGCTTTCAAGGATATCTGCCATCTTCTTAAAACGACATATCAACATCGATAGTCTAAATACATCAATGTCAGAAATTGAGGATATTTTTCGCTTTGTCATTGTTGCGAAGCTCACAGAAGAGCAAGTAATGAAAATTGTGAAGCAAATCGAAAAGCAAATTGAAGTGATCAAAGCGTTTTATCATACAGACGAAGAAACCATTTTTCAAGAATCTGCTTTGTACAAAGTCAAATCGAATTCACTATTTGAGCAACGTCAAATTCAAAATGTAATCAAAAAAAGTCATGCGAATATCGTAACTGTTAACCCAGAGTTTTTTGTCATTGAAAAAACAGGGTTTCGAGAAGAAACAGAACAGTTGTACAACGAACTTGCACCTTATGGTTTGTTACAGTTTGTTCGTTCTGGTCGAATTTCTGTGACGAAATCTCCAATGCAAATCACCCACATTTTAAAAGAATTCTCTAAATAAATTTATCATGTTTAATTATTTTAATACCCTTTCTTTAAACGAAAAACTCGATCAACTGGGTCGTTGTCGATTCATGGATTCATCTGAATTTTCTGAAGGTATTGCTGCCTTGGAAGGCAAAAACATCGTTATTGTTGGTTGTGGCGCACAAGGTCTAAATCAAGGGCTGAACATGCGTGATTCGGGGCTCCAAATATCCTACGCACTCCGTGCAGGAGCAATTGAGCAAAAACGTACCTCATTCAACAATGCTGTTTCAAATGATTTTCCTGTTGGTACTTACGAAGATATGATTCCATCTGCCGATTTGGTTATAAATCTCACTCCTGACAAAAACCACACTTCAGTTGTCAAAGCAGTGATGCCATTGATGAAAAAGGGAGCGACTTTGTCTTATTCACATGGTTTTAATATCGTCGAAGAGGGCGTAAAAATTCGTAAGGATCTCACAGTGATTATGGTTGCACCCAAAAGCCCTGGTTCAGAAGTTAGAGAGGAATATAAACGTGGTTTTGGCGTGCCAACGCTTATTGCTGTTCATGTGAATAATGACCCAAATGGATATGGATTAGAGCAAGCTAAGGCCTATTGTGTCGGAACAGGTGGTCATCGTGCTGGGGTGTTGGAATCCTCGTTTGTAGCAGAGGTGAAGTCTGACTTGATGGGCGAACAAACCATCTTGTGTGGTGTGCTTCAAACAGGTTCAATATTGTGCTTTGACAAGATGGTTGAGTTGGGTATTGACCCAAGCTATGCTTCAAAACTCATTCAGTTTGGTTGGGAGACAATTACTGAAGCATTAAAGCATGGTGGTGTTACTAACATGATGGATCGTTTGAGTAACCCAGCTAAGATCAAAGCTTTTGAACTTTCCGAAAATTTGAAAGAAATTATGACACCATTGTTTAAAAAGCATATGGATGATATCATGTCGGGGCACTTTTCAAAGACCATGATGGAAGACTGGGCAAACGATGATAAAAATCTATTGACTTGGCGTGCAGCAACTGGCAAAACAGCCTTTGAAAAAACAGTCATCACTGACAAAAAAATCAGCGAGCAAGAGTACTTTGACCATGGTATATTAATGGTTGCTTTTGTTCGTGCAGGAGTCGAATTGGCATTTGATACGATGGTTGCTTCAGGGATCAAAGATGCATCAGCATACTATGAGTCTCTTCACGAAACTCCTTTGATTGCCAACACAATTGCTCGTAAAAAACTATTTGAAATGAATCGTGTGATATCAGATACAGCAGAGTATGGTTGTTATTTGTTCGATCATGCTTGTAAACCATTACTCACAGATTTTATGAAGCAAATTAGTACTGATGTCATCGGATCTTCATATAAATCTCACGAAACAGGTGTTGACAACCAAAAATTGATTGAAATAAATGAAATCATTCGAAATCACCCTGTTGAAGTGATTGGAAAAGAACTTCGTGGTTCGATGACTGCAATGAAGAAACTGGTATAAATATTGGCTGATCTATTTGACATAAAAAACATTCAAAAAGCAAAAGATATCGTTCGTGGTGTCGCTTTGGTTACTCCTCTACAACACAATGAAAGGTTAAGTGAGCAGTATGATGCGAATGTGTATTTCAAAAGAGAAGATCTTCAGCCCATAAGATCGTTTAAGCTTCGAGGTGCTTATCACAAAATCTATAAACTTTCTGATACAGAAAGAAAATTGGGAATCGTTTGTGCGAGTGCTGGCAATCATGCCCAAGGAGTTGCACTTGCTTGTAATAAACTTGGAATCAAAGGAACGATTTTTATGCCTGTTCCCACACCAAAACAGAAACTCAATCAAGTTCGTATGTTTGGGGGTGAGAACATAGAAACAAGACTTGTTGGCGATACATTTGATGATGCCTATGCTGCTGCACAGTCATTTAAAGATAAATCAAAGAGTATTTTTATTCACCCTTTTGATGATAAAGATGTAGTAATAGGTCAAGCAACACTTGCACTCGAACTTTTAGAGCAATCGCAAGCCCCTATTGATTATATTCTTGTTCCCATTGGGGGAGGTGGTCTTATTTCCGGCGTTTTACACGTTTTTAAAACCCTTTCGCCCAATACAAAGGTGATTGGAATAGAACCCGAAGGAGCACCGGCCATGCATCAATCCTTAGAAAGGGGAAAAAATACTGAACTGAATAGCATTGATCCCTTTGTTGATGGCGCTGCAGTACGTAAAGTAGGAGACGATGCATATGATCTGTGTGACAACTATTTGGATAAGCTAGTCCTTGTTTCAGAAGGTAAAATATGCCAATCGATACTCAAATTATACAACAGAGAAGCGATTGTTGTAGAGCCTGCTGGTGCGATGTCAACAGCTTCATTAAAAATGATTGGTGAAGAAATTAAGGGAAAGAATGTGGTCTGTTTGATTTGTGGTGGGAATAATGACATCACCCGAATGGCAGAAATCAAAGAACGTGCATTGTTGGAAGCAAAATTGCTTCACTACTTCATTGTTCGCTTTCCACAGCGTGCTGGTGCACTTAAAGAGTTTGTTGCAGATGTACTTGGTCCAAAAGACGACATTACCTTCTTTGAGTACTCCAAAAAGAACAACCGTTCGAATGGTCCAGCTGTCGTTGGGATAGAACTGAAAAACCCATATGATTTTAATCCTCTGGTGGAACGAATGAAATTAAAAGGTTTTTATGGAGATTATATCAACAATAAACCAGATTTGTTTCAATTTTTAATATAATTGTAAAAAATTTGCATGATATCTACGTATTCCTCAATACCCAAAGAATATGCTATAGGAGAAACTATAGCACACACCAATTATTTGATCGATGGTCAAATTGGAACTTGGGATGGAAACTCGGCTGAGGTGTATTCTTCCATACAAACTGAAAATGAAAAGGGTGAGTACGGTCCAACGCTGTTGGGAACTGTTCCCGACATGGATGAAAAAGCTGCTCTAGACGCCTTGCATGCTGCTGATAAAGCGTATGATAAAGGACAAGGACAGTGGCCAACCATGAAAGTCTCTGAACGAGTTGCGTGTATGCAGAATTTTGTTGACTTGATGAAGCTCAAAAGAGAAGAAATCGTCAAGTTGATCATGTGGGAAATCGGAAAAAACCTCAATGATTCTCAAAAAGAATTTGATAGAACAGTCGACTATATCATTGATACCATTGCTGCTTACAAGGACATCGATCGTGCAAGTGCTAAATTCCATCAAGAGGGTGGGGTTCATGCACACATTCGTAGAGGACCCATTGGCATTGTACTTTGTTTGGGGCCTTATAACTACCCTCTGAATGAGACTTTTTGCTTGTTGATCCCAGCAATTATGATGGGTAACACTGCTATTTTTAAGCCTGCAAAGCATGGTGTACTTCTCATTGCTCCTTTACTTGAAGCATTTCACAAGAGTTTTCCACCAGGAGTTGTGAACATTGTATTTGGTAGAGGTCGAACCATTGCTTCGCCCATCATGAAGTCAGGGTTGGTTGATGTTTTGGCTCTCATAGGTCATAGCAGTTCTGCAATTTCACTGCAAGATCTTCACCCAAAGAAAAGCAGACTTCGCTTGGTTTTGGGTTTAGAGGCCAAAAATCCGGGGATTATTTTACCTGATGCTGATTTGGAACAAGCAGTAAGTGAATGTATTAGTGGCACATTATCGTTTAATGGTCAGCGATGTACTGCTCTCAAGGTGTTATATGTCCATGAAGATATACGTGAACAGTTTTTAGAGAAATTTTCTAAAGCAGTGGATGCATTGCAAGTTGGATTACCATGGGAAAATTCTTTATTGACTCCCTTGCCAGAACCCAGCAAGCCTGCATACATCAAAGATTTGATTGATGATGCAGTTGAAAAAGGCGCATCAGTCATTAATGCTAAAGGTGGTGAAATGACTGCAAACTATTGCTTTCCAGCAGTGTTATACCCTGTTACACAAGACATGAAGGTATATGATGAAGAGCAATTTGGCCCTGTTATACCAGTATTGTCGTTTACTGATATTCAGCAGCCATTGGAGGATATGTCTTCTTCCTCATATGGCCAGCAAGTTAGTCTTTTTGGTAAAGATGTAAATCAGTTGGCACCACTAATTGACACCCTTGCCAACCTTGTATGTCGTGTGAATTTGAATAGCTCTTGCCAGCGAGGTCCTGATGTTTATCCTTTTACAGGGCGAAAGGACTCGGCAGTGAGTACATTGAGTGTTCACGATGCGCTGCGTTCCTTCTCGATTCGAACTTTCCTCGCTTCAAAAGTGAATGACACCAACAATGTGATCTTAGAGCGCTTGATGGCATCCAAAAAATCTAAGTTTATCAGTACGGATTATATATTGTAGGACTTAATTGTTGAGCATAACTGGCATCACCAACATCGTAATATGCTCATTCTCATCAGTTCCGTCAATAGGGGTGAGTAAACCTGCTCGGTTGGGTAATGACATTTCAAACTGCACCTCTTTACAGGTCATATTGTTGAGCATTTCGATTAAAAAACGAGCGTTAAAGCCAATTTCCATATCACTACCTTGAAACGAGCAACTAATACGCTCATCAGCACGATTGCTATAGTCGATATCCTCAGCAGAGATATTGAGTTCTGCACCTGCCAATTTTAGTCGAACCTGATGCGTTGTTTTGTTTGAAAATATACTCACACGCTTAATGGTTGTTAAAAACAAATTCCGATCAATGGTTAGTACATTGGGGTTGTCTTTGGGGATTACAGCTTCGTAATTAGGGTATTTTCCATCTATTAAACGACAAGTCAATTCGATATCTTCAAAGGTAAAATGGGCATTACTGTTATTGTATTCTAGTTGTACCTCAACTTCATTTCCAGTCAAAATTGACTTTAATAAAGTCAAGGGTTTTTTGGGCATGATAAACTCTGTCGATTCGCCGCTGGTGATGTCTGTTCGAATATAACGAACCAGTTTGTGGGCATCTGTAGCAACAAAAGTTAAACCAGTTGATGAAAACTGAAAAAACACCCCACTCATCACAGGTCGAAGATCATCATTACCAGAAGCAAATAAAGTGTTATTGATGGCTGAACCAAGCACATTTCCGGGGATAGTTATTTGACTTGCATCACTCACACTGGCAGCTTTTGGAAACTCTTCAGAAGTTGCATATGCCAATGCATATTTTCCTGAACTGGAGCTGATTTCAACTGTATTTTGATCGGTCATAGTAAACGTCAATGGCTGTTCTGGAAAAGTTTTTATGGTTTCAAGCAACAAGCGAGCTGGTACTGCGATGCTGCCATCGTCATCAGTTTCAACTTCAACTACAGCAGACATTGTTGTTTCCAAATCAGTTGCAGTAACACGAAGTTTGTTTTCGCCTAATTCGAATAAGAAATAATCAAGTATAGGTAATGTATTGGTAGTGTTTAGAACCCCAAACAAGGTTTGAATCGGTTTTAATAGGGTAGAACTGGAGACTATAAATTTCATTTGTGATTTTGTGTTTAACAAAAATACTTTTTCATTTTTGAATATGGAAACGAACTTATCAACACTATTCAAAATGTATGGATACTACATCAAGGTACTGCAATCCAAATAGGCTAGCGGCACCACCTGTATGTTTGGGATTGCTCTTATAAATTGCAAGTTCAAGCAGCCCCAAGGAGTTGAACAATGCGAGTTCTTTTCCTCCTTCCACGCGTTTATTTTTTTCGATATCAAAACGAATGATTTCAGCGTAAGAACGAACAATTTGCTTGATTTCATTGTTGCGCACTTGTATTGTAAATAGTCGCTTTAGACCTATTTCCACAAATAATTTTTCAGTGATATTGGTAATTACATTTTCGTAATTATCAATGTAGATGACCTTTCCTATAATCGAATTTTTATCATTACCAACACTTGGTTTAAATGGCAACGAGATTTCGATATCATCTGTTTTAATTCCGATGACATTCGGCGCACCACCTCGCATAAGGTGAGCAGCTGCATTAACAAAAACATCAACTGAATTTAAGTTGTCGTTTGGAACTTGTTTGACATAAATTTCATAGACATTATCTGGTTTGATTTTTGGTGAAATTAGAGACAAAATACCATTATCGGCACAGACAAAATAATGCTTGTTTAGCTCAGCAATGATAGGTTTATTTTCAGGGCTTATGGTGTCATCAATACAAAGAATATGCACTGATCCTTCAGGGAAGTGAGTGTAGCTATGTTGCACAACAAAGGCAGCTTGCGCAACATTAAAGGGCTCGATCTCATGCGATATATCAACAATGCTTGGACGTTCAAGCATGCTATAAAGTTTCGCTTTTAAGATTCCGAGAAAAGGGTCTTTTTGTCCAAAATCCGATGTGAGTGTGAGTACTGGATTCAAATTGATAACTTTAAATTAAGTCACAGAAGACAAAATTCGTTAATTTTGATTTCAAAGTTACCAAAAAAAAGCGGTGACCTTTTGTAAAATATTTTGCCATTGAATGAAATCTCTATACAACTCACAGAAGTAAACCCAACTATTTTTTATGGTGGAAGTAAAAGTAAAAACATCACCATACTCAAGCGATACTTTCCAAAGATAAAAATTGTAGCACGTGGCGAAACCATTACTGCCTATGGCGAGGAAGAGATTCTTGAGGAATTTGAAAAGCAAATGGATCGATTGATCATGCATTATGGAAAATATAACTCGCTCGACGAAGACACAGTTGAAAAAATCCTCACTTCTTCAATTGAAGATAATTTTGGACTAGACAATGCAGACATGCAAAAAATCTTGCATGGTGTTGGTGGAAAAGTCATCAAAGCTCGAACAGTCAACCAAGCACGATTGGTCGAATCAATTCAGACAAATGATTTGGTGTTTGCTGTTGGTCCTGCTGGTACAGGAAAGACTTATACAGGTGTTGCAATGGCAGTAAAAGCACTTAAAAACAAAGAAGTCAAACGAATTGTTTTAACGCGTCCAGCTGTTGAGGCAGGCGAGAATCTTGGGTTTTTACCAGGGGATTTGAAAGAAAAACTAGATCCTTATATGCAGCCCCTGTACGATGCACTTCGCGACATGATCCCGGCCGAGAAACTTTCGAGCTACATTGAAAAGAGAACCATCCAAATTGCACCAATGGCATTTATGCGTGGGCGTACACTCGATGATGCCTTTGTCATTTTGGACGAAGCCCAAAACACTACCCATAATCAAATGAAAATGTTTTTAACCCGAATGGGTAAAAATACCAAGTTTGTGATTACAGGCGACCCTGGACAAATCGATTTGCCACGACGTGTGATTTCTGGTCTAAAGGAGGCGTTGCTTATTTTGTCAGATGTCAAAGGTATTGATGTCATTCGTCTAGATGGGCGAGATGTGATACGGCATAAACTGGTTAAAAAAGTGATCGAGGCTTATAAAAAAACCGAGCATAATAACTGATGGCTGCAAACACGCTTATGCATACTGACTTTACATTTGCTGGTCAAACCAACAAGTACACAGGTAAAGTGCGTGAAGTTTATACCTTGGCAGATGACACCCTCATTATGATTGCTACAGATCGTTTATCTGCTTTTGATGTAGTGATGCCAAGGGGTATCCCATTTAAAGGTCAAATCCTAAATCAGATTGCAACACAAATGATGAATTCAAATTCTGATCTGGTTCCAAACTGGATTTTGTCAACGCCAGACCCCAATGTTGCTATTGGAAAAAAATGTTCACCATTTAAAATTGAAATGGTCATTCGTGGGTACTTGTCTGGACATGCTGCTCGTGAATATAAAGCTGGAAAGCGACTTCTCTGTGGAGTTAACATGCCAGAAGGGATGAAAGAAAACGATGCCTTTCCAAAGCCCATTATAACACCTGCAACCAAAGCCGAAAAAGGAAAACACGATGAAGACATTAGTGAAGAACAAATTTTGGAAAAGGGCATTGTATCTGAACAGGATTACAAACAGTTGAAAGAATACAGCAATATGTTATTTTCAAGAGGCACAGCACTAGCTGCAAAACAAGGTCTTTTGCTTGTTGACACCAAATACGAGTTTGGAAAAGACGCTGATGGAAACATCGTTTTGATTGATGAAATTCATACACCTGATTCCTCTCGTTACTTTTATGCTGACGGATATGAAGAACGTCAAAAACGTGATGAACCACAAAAACAACTCTCTAAAGAGTTTGTTCGACAATGGCTTATCCGCAATGGATTTCAAGGGCTGAGTGGTCAGCAACTACCATTGATGAATGATGACTACATAGACAGTGTATCAAAGCGTTATATTGAACTTTATGAACAAATTATGGGTACCCCTTTTGAAAAGGCCTCTACCGATAATATAGCTGAGCGTATGAAGCACAATCTCAAAGCATATTTTTAAAGCAATTTAGTTTGGTAATACACTCATCAACTTTTCATCACTACAAGCATAACTGATTTTTTGCGCATCGGGTTCCTTTCTCTGAATCCACGTCATTTGGCGTTTTGCGTAATTCCTAGTGTTTTGTTTGATTTGAGCTATAGCTTGATCTATGTCAATGTTTTCATCAAAAAAATCAAATAACTCTTTGTATCCAACAGTTTGTAAAGCGTTAAGCTCTCGATGTGGATATAAGCGCTCTGCTTCCAACAGCAGCCCTGCACTGATCATTTGGTCGACTCGATTATTGATGCGATCATAAATTTGAGTCCTAGGGATATCAACACTCAATGGATGAACCACAAAGGGGCGTGGTGGTTTCTTCTTATTCAAATAAGATGAATAGGGTTTACCAGCTGCCAAACAGACACCTAAAGCACGTAAAACACGACTTGGGTTTTTGATGTCCATTTTTATGAAATACTTAGGATCAAGCGTTTGTAATTCTTTTTGTAAATCTTCTAAGCCATTTGTTTGTAATCGCTTGCCGAGTGATAATCGAATTTCTTCTGGTACTGTTGGGAATTGATCGATGCCGTGCACAACAGAATGCATATACAAACCTGACCCACCCACCAAAATAGCGATATCGTTATGTTTAAAATAGTCACTTAGCTTATCTACGGCATCAGATTCAAACTGTCCAACCGAATAGGGGGTGTGTATGCTTTTATGCTGTATAAAATGATGAGGGACTTCCTTTCGTTCGGCAGCAGTTGGAACAGCAGTACCAATAGTCATCTCTTCGTAAAACTGCCGTGAATCACATGAGAAAATCTCAATACCTAGTACTTTTGCGATTCGTATTGCGATTGAGGTTTTACTACTGGCAGTGGGCCCTGAAAGTGTGATTAGTGTTTTGTTCATTTAAGCAGATTTTAAGGGAATAACTTTTATGGTTTTGTGTTTTCGCAATTGGCTTTTAATGATATGCCTAGCTTCTCGCGTATCTTTCATTTTATAGATGATGTTTTTAAGCGCTTGTGGATGCGTAATTTGATGAGATAAGTTGATATAGCCAAAGCCAACTAATTTGTTGTTTTCAATCAAAATTACACTCTGCTCCTCTGGGTTTCGACCACGATCTACAATCACCATATCTGCATGAAGAAACTCAACATTATTGATGAGCTGCTGCACACGTTTGTTGTAACTTTCTGCTGGTTCCTCTCCAACACAAGCCCCAAGGCATTGTTGCTTTTTATACAATGTACATCCTCCTTCTTTTTTATCCAGACTCAACAGTTGTAAACACAAGCTGTATTTTTCGGCATAATGAAATAATATGCTTCGTGCGCGATTTAAATTTTTGAATGTTGTTATATACTCATCTTCTGAACTGGCGTGTACCAATCGCAACACTTGATAATTATTTTTATTTTCAGCTAAACTCAGACCAAATTTGATAAAGCTGCTTTTGTAAACCTTGTTGTGTTTGGGTTTGTGTAATTTGATTTCATCCAATTCTTTCAGCAAAGCAATCAACTCACTTCCTGTCTCTTCAACACTGATTGAATCTGTCTCGAGTTGGATACGTAATTGCTTTTTTCCCGAACTGCTAAAGTGTTGATTAACACGACGTTTCATATTTTTACTCTTTCCTATATATATAACATCTCCTTTGCTGTTATGGAGATAATACACACCAATTGATGCTGGTACTGTTTTGAGAATTTTAAGCAGATGCTTTGGTTTTTTATTGTTGGAATGAGATTTAATCAGATTTTTTACAATATGTTTTTCTCCATCTTTATGAAGTAAAATTTTTAGCAGATCAAGTGTTGCTCGAGCATCACCAGCAGCCCTGTGACGATCACTCAAGGGAATTCCTAAACTGCGAACGAGCTTCCCAAGCTTATATGAATCAACATCAGGGATGAGTTTTTTGGATAGTTCTACAGTGCATAGAGTTTTTCGCTCAAAATCAAAGCCCAATCGGTCAAATTCAGTCTGTAGCATTCGGTGGTCAAACGAAGCATTATGCGCTACTAGCACACAATCACTTGTGATTTCTACTATACGCTTGGCAATTTCATAAAATTTAGGAGCATTTCGCAACATTCGCTCATTGATTCCTGTGAGATTTTCAACAAATGGTTGTATAGGTCTTTCAGGGTTGATCAGTGATATCAATTGATCTGTGATCTCAAGCCCATCATACTTATAGATGGCAATCTCTATGATACCTTCTTCTCCATATTTACCACCAGTCGTTTCGACATCAACAACAGCGTACATAGGCATTAATTTCTTGCTCCAAATATACTGCTGCCAACACGAATCATATTGCTTCCACAAGTCAAGGCAAGGGGATAATCTCCACTCATTCCCATCGAAAGAATATCCCATTGTTGCTGCGGTTGGTGTTGGTTATAATAATCTAGCAATGATCTGAACTCTATTTCAATTTGGTATTGATTGGATGTAAAACTTGCCATACCCATTAGACCACGAATTCGAACATTGTTGCAATCAAATTTTTGTAAAAGGGAATCGCAATCCTTGAAAGTAAGCCCAAACTTTGTTTCTTCCTGCGAAATTCGGACTTGCAATAAACAATCAATTACTCTTTCGTTTTTCTTTCCTTGCTTTTCAATCTCATTCAATAATCTTGAACTATCAACACTCTGTATTAAGGAAACAAATGGCGCGATGTACTTCACTTTATTGCGTTGCAGGTGGCCAATCATGTGCCAACGTATGTTTTTGGGCAATAATGCTGCTTTCTCAACCATCTCTTGGACTTTGTTTTCTCCAAAATCTAGCTGACCACTTTCATATGCTTCTTTAATCCGATCAACAGCTTTCGTTTTGGATACAGCCACAAGGGTCACTTCCGAAGGTATCGATGAAAGGATAGCAGAAAGATTGTCTTTGATCATTGTGATAAAAAATCAAAGATAAGCATACCTAACAAAGAGTTTATTTTTGACATGATTTTAATATAGTCCTTATTTCTTTTGACTTAGCAACAACAGGGCGTATAATGGAAATAAAATCAATTTCTCAAATTAGACATTCAAAGTAACCATCAATTTAGCGATTAACCCATTATTGAAATTGTTGTGCCTCAGGTCGAATGGCTTTAAATGGGGCTAGATACATTGCTATAACAGTTTATGATTTGGTATGCAACCTCAAGTGCTGAAGTTCCTGCCTGTAAAGAAACAAGAGGCTCTTTATTTTTTTGTATGGCATCAGCAAAACTCTCCAATTCGGATAAAATTGCATTGCTTTCTTGAACTTCAGGGTTGTCAAAGAAAATCTGCTTTTCAACTCCTTCCGCATTCTTTAAAATCATTGCAAAATCTTCAGGTGTTTTTGGTGCGTCTTTCATGCTAACAATTTCAACTTTCTTATCAAAATAGTCAACAGACACATAAGCATCTTTTTGAAAAAATCGAGACTTACGCATTGTTTTTAAGGATATTCTACTCGCTGTCAAATTTGCAACACAGCCATTTTCAAACTGCAATCTTGCATTTGCAATGTCAGGTGTTTGACTGATGACAGATACGCCATTGGCATGAACATTGACCACCTTGGATTTTACCACACTCAAAATAGCATCAATGTCATGAATCATCAAATCCAAAATAACAGAAACATCAGTCCCTCTTGGGTTGAACTCAGCCAATCGATGTGATTCGATAAACTTGGGTTCATTGATATACGAGTGTGCTGCTATAAACGCTGGATTGAACCTTTCGACTTGACCAACCATCCCCAATAGTCCTTTGGATTTTGCTAGAGAAACCAATTCATTCGCCTGTTCAACAGTTGTAGTGATTGGTTTTTCCAAAAACACATGTAATCCATTTTGGAGTGCTTTTTTTGCCAACTCAAAATGCGTGTGTGTTGGGGTTACAATATCAACTACATCAACAGCCTTAAGCAATTGATTTATGTCCGAAAATGATTGATATCCAAATTCTCTAGATATTTTTGCTGCAATCTGAGTTTTTGTGTCATAAAAACCAACCAAATCAAAGTGTTTGGATTCCTTCAATAAGCTCAAGTGTATTTTTCCCAAATAACCGGCACCAAGAACCCCAATCCTAAGTTTTTTATCCATAGTGACAAATGTAGGCTTTATCGATAAATTAATCCTTAGAAAATAGCCAAAGTCTTTGTAGTTTTATGACGTGATTGATACCACCAAGCATCAAGGAATGCGCAGGCATTTGGTAGAACAGCTTCGCGCCAAAGGAATTACCAACGAGGAAGTTTTGTATGCTATTGGCACTATCCCTCGCCATTTGTTTCTGGATAGCAGTTTTGAATCACATGCCTACCAGGATAAAGCATTTCCCATCGCTGCAGAACAAACGATTTCTCAGCCCTATACAGTTGCGTTTCAAACCCAGCTCCTACAAGCAGAACAGGGGCAGAAGGTACTCGAAATCGGTACAGGCTCGGGCTATCAAACAGCTGTTTTAACCTTGATGGGCTTGGATGTGTATTCAATTGAAAGGCAACACCAGTTGTATCGATATAGTCTGCGTCAGTTATCAAAGTTGGGCTATCACGCAAAAAAACTAGTGTTTGGTGATGGTTATAATGGTCTTCCTGCGTTTGCTCCTTTCGATCGAATTTTGGTCACAGCAGGTGCTTCTGAAATCCCCAATGCACTTTTGGATCAACTCGCGATTGGTGGTCGCATGGTAATCCCTGTTGGGATGGATACCCAAGAGATGATTTTGATTGTTCGTACTTCTAATAAAGAATTTGAAAAGCAAAAACACGGGAGTTTTCGATTTGTTCCCATGTTGTCGGACAAGAACTGATTATGGATTCGAATATCTCTTTTTCACACGATCGAGCTGCCTTTTGTTGTCCCTGTCTTTGATCGTTTCTCTTTTGTCATGAATCTTTTTTCCTCGTGCAAGAGCAATTCGCAATTTTGCATATCCTTTTTCATTGATAAACAGATTTAGAGGCACAATGGTCAATCCAACATTCTTAACTTCTTTATGAAGTTTACGAAGTTCTTTTTTTTGAAGTAACAGCTTTCTGTCGGCACGGACACGATGATTGACATACCCCCCATTGCTGTAGGTCTCAATCGACATATTGATTACAAACAACTCCCGATGATCATTGAACTCACAAAAACTTTCAGCGATAGACGCCTTAGAGGAACGAATAGATTTGATTTCCGTCCCTGTCAATACGATCCCAGCGGTGTACTGGTCGATCAGCTCATATTCAAAACGAGCTCGTTTGTTTTTGATATTGACTTGTTTTTGCATGGGGCAAAGGTAGGAACTAAAATTTAGCTATTTCGAAACACCAATTCATCATCAAATGCATCCAATAGGATGACTTCATGTTTATCGACTTCATTTTCGAGCAGCTTTTTTGCCAACTCATTTAAAACTAGCGTTTGTATAACACGTTTGATAGGTCGAGCACCATATTGAGGATCAAAGCCCTTTTTGGCCAATAGAATAACTGCTTCATCTGTTGCATCAATGGTTAGGTTTTGATCGGATAATCGCCTAGCCAAGGATTTGATTTGCAGGCTGACAATATCTTGAATATCTGCTTTGCTTAGCGGATTAAATACAATGATATCATCAATCCGATTGATAAACTCTGGTCGGATACTTTGACGCATTAAAGCCAATACTTCGTTTTGTGCATTTTCCATTGCGATATCCAAATTCTCCTCTTGTTGAAAGCTGTTTTCAATCATTTCGCTACCAAGGTTACTTGTCATAATGATGATGGCATTTTTAAAATCTGCAACTCGACCTTTGTTGTCTGTTAAACGACCTTCATCGAGTACTTGTAGTAAGATATTAAACGCATCAGGATGTGCTTTTTCAATCTCATCGAGCAAGATGACCGCATAGGGTCGCCTTCGAACGGCCTCTGTGAGCTGTCCACCTTCTTCATAACCAACATAACCTGGAGGTGCACCCACTAAACGACTCACCGCATGCCGTTCTTGATATTCACTCATATCAATTCGAGTCATGGCTTGCTCATCGTCAAATAGGAGTTCGGCCAAGGCCTTTGCTAATTCTGTTTTTCCCACTCCTGTTGTTCCTAAAAACAAAAAACTCCCCACTGGCTTGTTCGGGTCTTGAAGGCCTGAACGACTTCGACGCACTGCATCGCTAACCGCAACGATTGCGCGGTCTTGACCAACGACTCGATTTTTTAGCTCTGTTTCTAAATGGAGTAGTCTTTCTCGCTGGCTTTGAATCATTTTCGCAACAGGGATCCCAGTCCATTTGGCCACAACGTCAGCAATGTCTTCTTGAGTCACTTCTTCCTTTACCATAGTGCTTTGACTGTTGGCGAGTTTTGATTGTGCCGTTTTTAGTTGCTCTTGCTCATTTTTAATCGTTCCGTAGCGCAACTCAGCGACTTTCCCATAATCGCCCTCACGTTCGGCACGGTTGGCTGCCAGTCGTAAGTTCTCAATCTCGGTCTTGTGTTGTTGAATACGCTCAATCAGGCCGCGTTCTGCGCTCCATTGTCCATAAATCACAGATCGATCTTCTTTTAGGTTGGCCAAATCGCTGTTTAGATCCTTGAGTTTTTGCGCATCTTTTTCTCGTTTAATCGCTTCAATTTCGATTTCGAGCTGCATGATTTTACGATCCATTGCATCGAGATCTTCTGGCTTGGAATTGATTTCCATACGCAGTTTGGCAGATGCCTCGTCCATTAGGTCTATAGCCTTATCGGGGAGAAATCGGTTAGTAATATAACGCTCGGAGAGTTTTACCGCCGCAATCACCGCCTCGTCCTTGATAAGTACTTTGTGGTGCTGTTCATATTTTTCTTTGACTCCTCGAAGAATTGAAATCGCACTCTCGGTATCTGGCTCCTCAACCATGACTCTTTGAAAACGTCTTTCGAGTGCTTTGTCTTTTTCGATGTGCTTTTGATACTCGTCTAGGGTTGTGGCTCCAACAGTACGCAGCTCGCCTCTAGCTAGTGCAGGCTTAAGGATATTGGCAGCGTCCATGGCACCTTCACCACCACCTGCGCCGACAAGCGTATGGATTTCGTCGATAAACAATACGATATTACCGGCGCTTTGCACCACCTCTTTAACCACACTTTTGAGTCGCTCTTCAAACTCACCCTTAAATTTGGCACCAGCGACCAATGCGCCCATATCGAGTGCAAAAATTTGCCTGTCTTTGAGATTGTCTGGCACATCACCTGCAATAATCCGATGCGCCAAACCCTCGGCAATAGCGGTTTTTCCAGTTCCTGGTTCACCAACCAATACTGGATTGTTTTTTGTGCGTCTTGTGAGAATTTGAAGAATACGCCTAATCTCATCATCACGTCCAATGACAGGGTCGAGCTTTCCTTCCTGTGCCATTTGATTTAGGTTCCTGGCATATTTGGACAAGGATTGGTAACTGTTTTCGGCAGATACAGAGGTCACGCGTTTCCCTTGGCGCAGTTTGGCAATTGCATCGCGTACTTGCTTGGTGGTAAGCCCTTGGTCTTTGAGTAGTTGTGCGGCGTTTGACTTACTAGTGGTAAGGGCTTGTAAAATATGCTCAACGGCTACAAACTCATCCTTCATCTCTTTGGCAATGTTTTGCGCAGCGGTGAGCAAACGACTGCTTTCCGCTGAAAGTACCAGTTGACCACCCTCAACTTTAGCTTTGGACTCTAGGTTTTTTTCAGCCAGTTGCCGCACCAATGGAAGATTGAGCTGACACTGATCATACACAAATTGTAAACTATCCACTTCAAGCAATGCTGATAAAAAATGATCATTGTCGATCTGCGCATGGGAAGCACCTTGTGCCAACTGCTGGACAGCTTGCACCAATTCTTGTGATTTCAGAGTATATGCGTTTAGATTCATGCTGTATTTTTTTTTAAACTGTCAAGAATAATACCCTAGTGAATAAGCGACAATTTGTCGTATATTTTTTTATTTTCAGGGACAAAATGGCATCAAATGATTCAAAAAATATTGTTAATCAACCGGTTTATAACTTCCTCTCAAAATAAAAAGGGAGGATGTGGAATTGTTTGTGGTTTGCTTTATTTTTGCCCTTTGTTATGATTATGGAAAACGCAAGAGATCACCAATTATTCGAACTTATTGAAGCCGAACACCAACGTCAAATCGATGGTCTGGAGCTTATCGCCTCTGAAAATTTTACCAGTCCACAGGTTATGGAAGCGACCGGTTCGGTACTGACCAACAAATATGCAGAGGGCTATCCTGGCAAACGCTACTATGGCGGTTGCGAGGTTGTCGATGAGGTCGAAAATTTGGCCATAGAACGTGTAAAAACTCTTTTTGGGGCTGATTATGCAAACGTCCAACCGCATTCTGGCTCACAGGCAAACACTTCGGTATACCATGCCTTTATCAAGCCGGGAGATAAAATAATGGGCTTTGACCTTGCCCATGGTGGACACCTAACGCATGGATCGCCTGTCAACTTTTCTGGTCGTATTTATAATGCGGTGTTTTATGGAGTTGACAAAGAAACCGGACTTCTAAACTATGATACCATACAGGAGATCGCAGAGAGAGAAAAGCCGCAAATGATTATTGCAGGGGCGTCCGCTTACTCCCGTGATATCGACTTTAAGCGTTTTCGAGAAATCGCCGATAGTGTTGGTGCTTTTTTACTCGCTGATATTTCTCACCCCTCTGGTCTGATAGCCAAGGGTTTACTCAATGACCCCATTCCACATTGTCATGTGGTTACATCGACTACCCACAAAACCCTTCGAGGACCAAGAGGCGGTTTGATTTTAATGGGAAAAGATTTTGAAAACCCTTTTGGAATCACGTTGAAAAGTGGTAAAAAACGCATGATGTCATCTTTGGTTGATGGGGGTGTATTTCCTGGAAATCAAGGTGGACCTCTTGAGCATGTCGTTGCCGCCAAAGCAGTTGCTTTTGGAGAAGCCCTTACCGATGAGTTTATGCATTATATTGTTCGGGTGCGCAACAATGCACAAGCCATGGCAAAGGCACTCGTTGCGCGTGATTACAACATCATTTCGGGTGGTACGGACAATCATATGATGCTTGTTGACTTGCGCAACAAAGATATTTCAGGTAAAGATGCTGAACATGCATTGGTCAAAGCCGAAATAACAGCCAACAAGAATATGGTACCTTTCGATGACAAATCACCTTTTGTAACATCAGGTATTCGTTTTGGAACAGCTGCGATTACCACTCGTGGTTTAGTTGAAGACGATATGGAACAGGTGGTTGATCTCATTGATCGAACAATCAAAAATCATTTGGATGAAGATGTATTACAAAGCATCAGCAAAGAGGTACATGAACTCATGTCCCATCGTCCTTTGTTCGTGGCTTAATCAATCTTCCTCTTCAAAAATTACGTGCTGCAAAGCACCCAAATCAGGTGATGTTGTTCTGTCAGCCCCCTTTAAATCTAAAGGTATATCAGCTGCATAGTCCTTATTGCCCAAACCTAAGAATTCGCTTTCTTGTGTGATGCGAAAGTCATTTTGTGTGGGGTTGTGAAAACTCGCGTTTTTGTTGACAATCAATTTTGGATAGTATTCTAATGCGTTAAAATCATAGTAGGGATTTTCAAAAATACTATCATCACTTGGATCGAAACGCAAGGCCGTATGATCCAATGTAAATGACAGCTCTTGTTCTCCCTTTTGCTCAACGCCAAACTCTACAGATTGATTCCCATCGATAATGCAGTTGGCAAATACTGCTTTTTCGAGAGGCACGATGAAATCTTCTGTTTGAGAAATTGGTACATAATCATTGAGGATGACAGCAGGGGTGGAACGAAAACTACGATTCCAGTAGTTGGAAAAAGTGCAGTGCGTAAATTCATAAGAGCCACCTATATTTCCATAAAAAGAAGCATTGCCTGCATTTCCAAAAATAGAGTTAACCGCCTTGACATGAGCTGTTTTTGCCCAAAGTCCAACAGTGCTGCTGTTGTGAATTTGGGTTTGCTCTAATAATAGTGTTGGATTTTCTGTTTCATCATTGTAGTCCATCAAAATACCAACAGAGGCATTTTTGATTGTAGCATGACGAAATATATGATTGGTGCTGCCAGCTGTGAGCCATATGGTACCCCACTGACCAGGGATATCTTCAAAAAATGGCTCAAGACGATCTCCCGCAAAAATCACCTCTCCCTCAAGTTGTTCTTCATCAACACTGGGGTTGCCCAATACGTGCACACTGCTCGATTGGGCAGCAATCAAGCCCGAGTTGTCATGAAAATGAATTCGAGCACCTGCCTCAAATACTGCTGTTTTTTCAGGGGGTATACCTGCATAGCCATAAATCACATAGGGCTTCTCATTGGTAAACACCAGTTCATCATCATCCAAATAAAATCCTTCGATACCAACTACATTTCCCTCATCATCTATGCCCAGGGGCAAAATCTCTTTTATCCCATCTTTGTCTCGCTCAGGATATAGAAATATAGCGTCCTTCACCAAAGTAATGAGCTCCACAGCTTGATTATCAACAAGCAATTGATCGTTGTAAAGAAATTCGGTGGCGTTGGGGGTGTATTCTTTAATATCAACAGTGGTTTCGATAAACACATAGATACTGTCTTTGGCAAGAAGCTCGACTTGTTCAAAGCTCTCACCATGAATCCCATCGACATTGACTCGAAATTGAGATTGGCTACCTTGTCCAAGTCGAATAGAACCAATTTCAACATTTCGATCAGATAGATTGTATATTCTAAGGTTATAGGTCGAAGAACCAATTGAAGTAAATACAGTATCCAAATAAACAGTATCGCTGCTAAATCCGATGTCTTGGGTTTGCGCAGGGGAGAAGGTGAGGTCATAGTCACAAGACTTGATCAAAACAATCGCTAAAAGCATAACGATAAACGTGAAAAACCTATTCATCGTGATCTACTTCTTAACAATTTCGACCTCAAAGAGTTTGTCCCAATATTTTCCTGTCACAAAAAAAGTATTTCGTTTGGGGTGATAGGCAATTCCATTAAAAACATCGATTTGAGGGTGTTGTGTGACTTGTTCTTTTAAACCAGAAAAATCAACAACCCCAACCACCTGACCATTCGTTGGATTGATGATAATGACCACCTCTTTGTTGAATTGATAGGTATTGGCATAAATCAACCCATCGGCATACTCCAACTCGTTCACTTTGTTGATGAGCTTCTTATTGGTTACGATATCTACATAGCCATTTTCTTCAAAAGTCGTTGGGTCAAGTGTCCATAGCTTCTCACTACCATCTGTTTTGTAGATCACCTTTAAATCATTACACAAGCCCCAACCTTCTTTGCTTTTGTGATAATCAAAAGAACGTAGGAGTTTAAAATCTGTTGGATCATACACAAAACCCATGTTTTCCTTCCATGTGAGTTGAATCGCTTGGTTATTGATAAAAGTTAGTCCTTCTCCAAAGTAGGAGGCATCTAGCGAGAGTTTTTGAATCACCTCTCCAGTTTTATAATCTGTTTTTCGAATCGAAGAAAGACCATATTGCCCAGTACTTTCGTAAAGCTCCCCCTTATAAAATTCGAGTCCCTGTGTGTATGCATTTTTATCATGCGGGTAGGTGTTGATCAGTTTATAAGTATAGATTTCAGGTGCTTCCTCAGGAAAGACTGTGAATTTTTCTTCAACTGAAAAGGGCTTGCTGTCAACATTAAATTTGGCAATCAAACGATGATTTCCCAGCCTGTTAATCACTTTAAAACCACTGTCAAGCAAACTGTCATTGAGAGAATAACGAACTTCTTGAATATCGTGTTGCTTTGGGTTGGATAGCTCGAAAAACAAGGTATCCCCAACAGTCAACTCGTTTGTGGTGCTGTTTGTGTTTAGGGAAAAGTGCCCTGGTGCAACCGAGCTACATCCAGACAATAAAATAAGGGCAATAAAGACGAGAATCCTCATATTTTGAAATAGATAACGAAATTATTCAATAAATATTGAATGAAAAAATCCGAATCAGGTATATTTGCATTGGGTAAGTTCTGCACAACCAGCTCCTGCCGAATCCCCCAGGGCGGGAACGCAGCAAGGGTAGGCGGTTGTAGCGGTGTGATGTAGGTCGCTTACCCTTTTTTAACATATACAATGCAAGTTGTTTTTATTACAGGTGGGTCAACAGGAATTGGAAAGGCAACAGGTGCATTGCTCCAGTCCTCTGGCTATAAGGTAATCGGCACCAGTCGATCGCCAGATCGTTATAAAAACCATCCATTTCCTCTTGTGCAGATGGATTTACACGACGTATCCTCGATTGAAAAAGCTGTACAAACAGTGATTTCCCAACATGGCCAAATCGATGTATTGATCAACAATGCTGGGAAAGGAATCGTAGGGCCTGTAGAGGAAACACCTGTCGAAGAAATTCGGAAAGCTTTCGAAACAAACCTCGTGGGAGCAATTGCAGTTATGCAAGCTGTTTTGCCAATTATGCGAGAAAGAAATAAAGGGAAAATCATGAATATTACTTCGATAGCTGGGTATGCTGGTTTACCTTTTCGAGGCATGTACTCTGCCACAAAAAGTGCACTGCACATGGTAACTGAGAGTTTACGCCTCGAACTCAAACACACAAACTTGCAGTCCTGCACACTGGCACCAGGAGATGTAGCAACAAATATCGTTGAGGGACGTTATCATACACCTGTCAAAGTAGGCTCACCCTACAAATCGATCTATGGTGCTGCTAGAAAAGACATGGATGCACATGTTGACAATGGTGTTTCTGCCAAAACAGTGGCGAAAGCAATTTATAAAATCATTCAAAAAAACAAATTGAAACCCCACTATACTGTAGGGCCATTTGTACAGCGTTTCTCTGTATATTTAAAATCTTATCTACCTGCAAAATTATATGAGAATATTCTCAGTAAATTCTATAATATTTAATAAAATTCTATATGAAATTTTTTATCGACACTGCTAATCTAGAACAAATCAATGAAGCACAAGCACTAGGTGTTTTGGATGGCGTAACAACCAATCCGTCTCTAATGGCCAAAGAAGGCATTACAGGAGAGAAAAACATCTTACAACACTACGTCGATATTTGTAACGCTGTGACGGGTGATGTTTCTGCTGAAGTAATTGCAACAGATTATGATGGCATTATCAAAGAAGGAGAAGCCTTGGCAAAACTGCACGCCCAAATTGTAGTTAAGGTTCCCATGATAAAGGATGGAATCAAAGCTATTCGCTATTTCTCTGACAAAGGAATTAAGACAAATTGCACACTGGTTTTCTCTGCTGGGCAAGCTTTATTGGCTGCAAAAGCAGGTGCGACCTATGTCTCTCCATTTATTGGTCGCCTCGACGATATTTCGTCAGATGGCTTAAATCTCATCGATGAAATTCGTTTGATTTATGACAACTACAACTTTAATACTCAAATTTTGGCAGCCTCTGTTCGCCACACGATGCATGTATTGGACTGTGCAAAAATTGGTGCTGATGTTATGACAGGTCCTTTGAGTGCCATTGTTGGCTTGCTCAAACACCCACTGACTGATAGTGGCCTTGCCAAGTTCCTCGAAGATCATAAAAAGGGAAACTAAATTTTCTACCCTATTGCTGAAGCTGGGGTTTTGTGTACTTTTGAGCCTTAAGTAAAACAATATGCTAACAGTTTCAAATCTGTCTGTACAATTTGGTAAGCGAATTCTATTTGATGAGGTCAATGTGACCTTTACCATTGGAAATTGTTATGGGATCATCGGCGCTAATGGTGCTGGGAAATCAACCTTTTTAAAAATGTTGAGTGGTCAACTTGACCCCAACTCTGGTCATGTTCATTTAGAGTCTGGAAAACGCATGTCTGTTCTTGAGCAAAATCACTTTGCTTACGACGAACAGCAAGTGCTACAAAGTGTTATTATGGGTAATAAACCCCTTTATGCCATCAAAAAAGAAATGGATGATTTGTATGCAAAACCAGACTTTTCAGATGCTGACAGTGAGAGAGTAGGTGAGTTGCAAATCAAGTACGAAGAAATGAATGGTTGGAATGCAGATAGCGATGCTGCTGCGCTCCTATCCAACTTGGGAATTCCTGAAGAACTGCACTATACACTCATGGGCGACCTCGACGGAAAGAAAAAAGTGCGTGTTCTTCTTGCACAAGCCCTTTTTGGCAACCCAGATGTGTTGATCATGGATGAGCCAACCAACGATTTGGATTATGAAACCATCCAATGGCTTGAAGAGTTTTTAGCCAATTATGACCACACTGTGATTGTTGTGTCGCACGATCGTCACTTCTTAGACTCTGTTTGTACGCATATTTCTGATATTGACTTTGGAAAAATCAATCACTACAGTGGAAACTATACGTTTTGGTACGAATCGAGCCAGTTGGCTGCAAGGCAACGAGCACAGCAAAACAAAAAAGCAGAGGAGAAAAAGAAAGAATTAGAAACTTTTATCGCTCGATTTAGTGCCAATGTTGCCAAATCAAAACAAGCCACCTCTCGAAAAAAGATGATTGAAAAACTCAACATCGAAGAAATCAGACCATCATCTAGAAGATATCCTGCAATCATATTTGAGCAAGATCGAGAAGCAGGAGACCAGATTTTGAACATCAATAATTTAGGCGTGAATCAAGACAATACGATCTTGTTTGACAAAATTGATCTCAATCTTAACAAAGGAGATAAAGTAATTGTACTTTCCAAAGATGCAAGAGCATCAACTGCATTCTACGAGGCAGTGAGTGGAAATCACCCAGCTGCCAATGGAACAGTCAATTGGGGAATCACGACTTCCCAATCGTATTTGCCTTTGGACAATAGTTCATTTTTCGAAAAACCCCTTTCACTTGTCGATTGGTTGCGTCAGTACGCACAGACAGAAGAAGAGCGTGAAGAGGTTTTTTTAAGAGGATTTCTAGGCAAAATGCTATTCAGTGGGGAAGAGGCCCTAAAAATGTCAAATGTTCTCTCAGGAGGAGAAAAAGTACGTTGTATGCTCTCTCGTATGATGATGCAGCGTGCTAATGTAGTGATTCTAGATGAGCCGACCAATCACCTCGACTTGGAATCGATTACTGCAATCAACAATTCACTGGTCAAGTTTAAGGGTACAGTACTACTCACAACACATGACCACGCATTTGCACAGTCGGTTGGGAATCGAATTATTGAGCTCACCCCAAATGGGGTCATCGATCGTCACATGACTTTTGACGAATATATGTCAGATGAAAAAGTAAAGGCATTACGCCAAAAAATGTACAGCTAAAGAATAGATTTGGCTTTTTCGTGCTCTTCGCGATGAACCAAAACCTGTGCTTCATCTGATGTCGCAGGAATCGCAAAGCCAGATCGTGCAGCCGAAGTTTGCTGATCTCGTAAAACACCTCTGATACCAATTTCTTCTAAATCAAAAAGGATTCGTCCAGCTTCAATATTACTTCCACGAAACAAAACGATATAATCCTTTGCCATTGGTTTAGTTGTAATAGTTGCTATCCCAAATCGCTCGGTTGAAGTTTTTACCAGCAGCAAAAGCATAGTAAATCACAACAGCAGCGATGGATTTGAACATAAATAAGAAAATCAATAAGAAGTCAGACGAATTTGATTGAGAACCAAAAAGGCCTAGGGGCATAATAGCTGTCAACAATAAGCTGAACAGTAGAATCGATATAATGCTTGTAACGATGTTTTTGAATGGCCACATCATCAATCGACGCAGTGGATGTAGATCATTTCCCCATTTGTGGATGAGGTAATAATAATCGTTCCCGATTGGCACAAACAAAAGGGGATCATCAGCATTTTTAAGCCTAAACAGTTTTGAAGGCGCAACAATTTTCATGTGTTTCACCTCTGTCTTGTGATTCTTTTCTAGCGCTTGTATTTTATCAATGGCTTCCAAAGGAACATCAGCTTTGAAATAGCTAAGATCTAGGAATCGAAGCCGATAATCAATACATATCTTTTTGATCGTATCACGATGAAATATGCGATTTGTTTCTAATTGATCAAAGTCGAATTGATTATAATTCTGATTTGATTTTTTAAAACTGTTTGTGTTCGTTGGTACAGGAGTTGAGTCTTGCACTTGCACGAGAACCTTGTGAAGATCGATAGTGGAAAACATTTTTTTCTTTTTTAAGCAATAGTCAAAGTTAGATAAAAAGCTAAAATAAAACCAAATAATTAGCAGATATTATGCTCTCAGTTCTGCGCCAAACTCTTTTTGCATCCTCTCAAAAATTTTATTAATTGACTTATCTATCTGCTTGTCCGTTAATGTTTTACGAGAATCATTGAAAGTGAAACTTAAACCATATGATGTTTTTCCTTTGGGAATACCTTTTCCTTCATAAACATCAAAAAGTTGAATCGATGTCAGTAGTTTTTTCTCAGTTTCTTGTGCAACATTTCGCAACGATGCAAATGATACATGATTGTCGACAAGCAATGCTAAATCACGCTTTACTGAGGGGAATTTGGAGATAGATTTGATGTGCTTTGCGTTGAGTAATGCCACTTTTTGAAATGCTTCTATGTCGATTTCTGCGCCATAAACTTCATTCTCGATCGTTATATCACTAAATGTTGATAATTCTAGTTGCCCCAAATGGGCAAACACAGTGTTTTTAGACATAAGAGTGATGCCATTCTTGAAGTGCTTTTGATTTGTCAGTTCGTGTTCTGTACTCTCAATTCCTGCTCGCTTACAGATTGCCTGGATAACTCCTTTGATAAAAAAGAAGTCATTGCGAAGACCATTGTTGCGCCAGTGATTTTCATTTTGCCCTCCAGTGACCCCTATGACAAGTTGTTTTGTTTCAACATTTTCGTCTACTTCCTTGTGATAGGTGTTTCCAAACTCAAAAAACTTACAGTTCTCATTTTTCCTGTTGATATTGTATTGCATAGATGCAACTAAGCCTTCAAATAAGTTTGTTCTCATTGCTGTGAGGTCTTGACTTAAGGGATTGACAATGGTGATGGTTTTGTCAGCTTCACTTTCATTCAATTTGACAAGTGAGTTGTTATAAATTTCAAAAAATCCGAGGTTTGCCAACTGTTGACCTATAATTCTTTCTATTGTGTCAGCTGCTTTGTCACCTTTGGGCATGGAAGTGGTGAGCTGATCTGAAAAATCGATATTGTTGTAACCATAGATACGTAAAATCTCTTCAACGACGTCGGCAGGTCGTGTTACATCTACACGATAAGTCGGAACAGAAAGACCCAAAGTAGTTTCTGAAACACTGTTGATTTTGATATCTAGGGAAGTCAAAATGGACTCTACGGATTCTCTTGGTATTTCATGTCCAATGAGTTTATTGATATATTCAAACTGAATCGTGAGTTGATGTGGTTTTGCTTTGTTTGGATAATCATCAGAAATTTCACTAGTAATTTCACCCCCAGCAACTTCCATAATGAGAAGGGCAGCACGTTTGAGTGCATATTCACATAATTCAATATCTATTCCACGCTCAAATCGAAAGGATGCATCAGTATTTAGACCATGGCGTTTGGCTGTTTTTCGTATGCGTACAGGGTCAAAGTAGGCACTTTCCAAAAACACTTCCTTTGTGGCTGCTGTTATCCCAGAATCAATTCCACCAAAAACACCTGCAATACACATGGGCTTGTCGCCATCACATATCATTAAATCTTCTTCATGTAGCTCTCTTTTTACACCATCGAGTGTGGTGAAAGAAGTGCCTTTGGCAAGGGTTTTGACCTGAACTGTTTTTGAGGAAATCTTATTTGCATCGAAAGCGTGCAAAGGTTGTCCGATTTCGTGAAGCACATAATTTGTAGCATCAACGATGTTATTGATCGGAGTAAGGCCTATTGCTTTGAGTTTGTTTTGGAGTTTGGCAGGGGAGGGACCAACACTCACCCCAGAGATTCGAACACCACAATATCTAGGTGCTGCATTGACATCTAAAACATCAACACGAATGGGATCAATGGACTGCTGAACATGAAAATCATTGGCACCAGGAGTGATAAGCTCAGTTTGAATACCACGATAGGTCCAAGCTGCCTTTATATCACGTGCAACACCCATATGGCTCATCGCGTCGGCGCGATTTGGGGTTAATCCTATTTCAAAAACATCATCTTTTTCAGGTAAAAACACATCAGAACAAGGTGTCCCAACTTTCCATTTTCCATCCAAAACCATGATGCCATCATGACTTTGACCTACGCCAATTTCGTCTTCAGCACAGATCATACCCATGCTTACTTGATCACGAATTTTTGCCTTTTTGATCTTAAATGGATCTCCTTCCAAGGGGTGAATGGTACAACCCACTGTTGCAACAGCAACTTTTTGACCTTTAGCGACGTTTGGTGCTCCACAGACAATTGACAATGGCTCATCATCCCCAACATCGACAGTGGTGACTTTAAGTTTATCTGCATTGGGGTGTTTTTCACATGTGAGCACTTCACCCACAACCACTCCTTCTAGCATTCCAGGGATAGATTCAAAAGTTTCAACACCCTCAACCTCTAACCCCAAATCAGTCAATAGGTCACTAACTTGTTCAACGCTCCAGTTTGTTTTGACAAATTTCTTTAACCAGTTAAATGATATTTTCATGCCCGAATACTATTGGTGTAAAGATACGACGAAGATTTATTCTATTGATATCTTTTATGAGATGTACTTCCATATTCCTTTTCCTGATTGGAGGATGCGAATGGTGTCAGCAATTGGCTTGTTGTGCTCTTTTACTAATATAGGGTCGTCCGCCAACAATTGAGTCGCCACTGTGCGAACTTGCTGAATGACTTGTGCATCACGACTCAGATTTGCGATGCGCATTTGCAGAATACCACTTTGTTGGGTTCCCATCAGATCTCCTGGTCCTCGAAGTTTTAAATCGATCTCAGCAAGTTTAAAACCATCTTGTGATTGTATCATAGCATTGATACGTGTTTTGGCCTCATTGGATAACTTATTGCCTGTCATCAAAATGCAATAGCTTTTATCAGCCCCTCGTCCGATGCGTCCACGCAATTGGTGAAGCTGAGATAGCCCAAAACGCTCAGCACTTTCAATAATCATCACACTGGCGTTGGGGATATTAACACCTACCTCTATCACTGTTGTAGCGACCATGATTTGTGTCTTTCCACTTGCAAATCGCTGCATTTCCATGGCTTTGTCTTCTGATTTCATTCGACCATGAACGATACTAATTTGGTAGTTTGGCTTTGGAAAATCTCTTGATATACTTTCAAATCCATCCATTAAATCCTTATAATCCATCTTTTCTGACTCTTCAATCAATGGGTAAACGATATAGACTTGTCTTCCTTTTGCAACCTCAGTTTTGATAAATTGATTGACTGCCAATCGATTTCGGTCTGTACGTTGAGCAGTTGTGATTGGTTTTCGCCCTGGCGGTAATTCATCGATAACAGAACTCTCCAAATCGCCATACAATGTCATGGCCAAGGTACGAGGTATAGGTGTTGCTGTCATCACTAGTATATGAGGGGGAATGTGATTTTTCTTCCAAAGTTTTGCTCTTTGCGCCACACCAAAACGATGTTGTTCGTCAATGATGGCAAAGCCCAAATTTTTAAATAAAACACTGGGTTCAAGCACTGCATGTGTGCCGACAAGTAGCTGTAGCTCTCCCGATTGCAGTTGGCTATGAATCACTTTCCTCTCTGCTGCTTTGGTTGAGCCAGTGAGCAATTTAATTGTTATGCCCAATGGTTGTGCCACTTCGGAGAGGGTATGAAAATGCTGTTGTGCAAGGATTTCTGTTGGGGCAACGATAGTTGTTTGCATTTGGTTGTCGAATGCTATCAGTGCACTTAAAAACGCAACAATGGTTTTTCCTGAGCCAACGTCTCCTTGTAACAACCGATTCATCTGTGCGCCACTACCAAAATCTGAGCGAATTTCTTTGATTACTCTTTTTTGTGCTTTTGTCAACGAAAATGGCATGTGATCATTGTAAAAAGTATTGAACAAATCACCAACTTTTACGAACAAGTGTCCTTTAAATTGTTTTCGATGTTCCAATTTTTTCTGCAAAAGCTGGAGTTGAATAAAAAACAACTCCTCAAATCGAAGGCGTTTTTGGGCTTTTTCAAGTTCATTCAAATTATTTGGAAAATGAATCAAACGCAAAGCATCTGTAGCGCCAATGAGGTCATGTGCAGTTCTTATATTTTTAGATAAAGTTTCTCTGACACCCAACTGCATCTCTAGAAATAAATGCTGCATAATCTGTCGCATTGTTCGATTCGTAATACTGCGATTCACTAGTTTTTCTGTTGAGGGGTAAACAGGTTGAAAAATGGCAGATTTTTTAGTGCTGTCTTCTGTTTGTTCTTCGAGTTCAGGATGGGCTATTGAGCAACGAGATCCATACCAAGTCAGTTTTCCAAAGGCAATGTAATCGATGTTTAATTGCAACTGTTTTTGAATCCACTGATGCCCCCTAAACCAAATGAGTTCAATTTCCCCAGTTGCATCTTGAAAATTGGCAATCAAACGCTTTCCTTTGGATTGATTGATCAGACGTATATCAGTGATTTTTCCAATCAACTGCACATCAGCCTGTACCTTTGGGAGTTCTGAAATGTTGTGAAAACGAGTGCGATCAACATATCGATTGGGAAAGTGATACAACAAATCCTTGCAAGTATCAATACCCAATTCATTTCGAAGTAGAGTACCACGATTTGGACCAACTCCTTTGAGGTATTCAATGGGTTTTTCTAACAAAGATGCTGACATATAACGAAGATAATTTATTTCAAAATATTTGTTGATAAAGTGCCCTTTTGTTTTGTGAGATAGACTGATTTTTTTCACGTAATTTAGTGGCTGTGGAAGATTACCTATCACAACTTAACTCTGCTCAGCAAGAACCTACAACCCATTTGAAAGGGCCTCTGATGGTTATTGCGGGTGCTGGGTCTGGAAAAACGAGAGTGTTGACTTATCGAATTGCATATCTGATACAGCAAGGCATAGACGCATTTTCAATATTAGCATTGACTTTTACCAACAAATCAGCTCGGGAAATGAAAACCCGAATTGCCCAAATTGTGGGAGAAAGTGAATCTAAAAACATTTGGATGGGTACCTTTCACTCTGTTTTTGCACGAATTCTCAGAGCAGAAGCTGATCGCTTGGGCTATCCTTCAAGTTTCACAATTTATGACACACAGGACTCAGAGCGCCTTGTGAAAGCGATCATCAAGGAAATGAATCTTGACACTGATATTTATAAACCAAAACAAATTCGAAATCGAATTTCTTCGTTTAAAAATAGTTTAATTACTGTTCAAGCCTATCACAACAATCCTGAATTGCTTGAAGCAGATCGAGAAGCTAGGCGCTCAGGCATGGGAAATATCTATAGAAACTACGTTGAGCGATGCTTTAAAGCAGGCGCAATGGATTTTGATGACTTATTGTTAAAAACAAATGAATTACTCAATCGTTTTCCAGATGTATTGGCAAAATATCAAGATCGTTTTCGCTACATTTTAGTTGATGAGTATCAAGACACTAATCATTCTCAATACTTGATTGTACGTGCCCTTGCTGATAAATTTCAAAATCTATGTGTCGTAGGGGATGATTCACAAAGTATTTATGCCTTTCGTGGGGCGAACATCGAAAACATCCTGAACTTTCACAAGGACTATCCTGATGCAAAAACCTATCGGTTGGAGCAAAATTATCGATCAACAGAACATATTGTGGATGCTGCCAATAGTGTTATACAACACAACCAAAACAAACTTGAAAAGACTGTTTGGACAGCCAATGAAAAGGGAGAAAAAATAGTCATTCATAGAAGCCCATCTGATGGGGATGAGGGTCGCTATGTGGCGCAATCCATATTCGAACAAGCGATGAATTTGCAGCTGCCTTACACGTCATTTGCGATTTTATATCGTACCAATGCGCAGTCAAGAGCGATGGAAGATGCATTGCGAAAAAGAAATATTCCATATCGTGTGTTTGGAGGTCTTTCCTTTTATCAGCGTAAAGAAATCAAAGATATGCTTGCTTATCTTCGTTTGATTGTCAATCCCAAAGACGAGGAAAGCTTTAAAAGGGTAATCAATTATCCTGGTCGTGGAATAGGGCAGACGACGATTAATAAACTCTTGGTTGCGGCGCAGGAAAACAACCTATCCCTTTTTGAAATCGCTGATCGAGCAAATGGATTACTATTGAACATCAATTCAGCAACGAAAACGAAATTGGTAAACTTTGCAACTCTAATAAAAAGTTTTCAGGCTGCAGATACAAAACAAAATGCATTTCAGACTGCTGACATGGTAGCCAAAAAAACAGGTCTAGTACAGGATCTTAAAAAAGAAGGAACCCCAGAAGCAGTGAATAGAGTTGAAAATGTTGAAGAATTGCTCAATGGTGTTCGTGATTTTGTCGAAGGACAGCGTGAAGTTGTGAATGCCAAAGGGTCACTTGTTGAATTTCTTGAAGATGTTGCTCTTGCAACAGATTTTGACAATGAATCAACAGATGAAAATGCTGTATCGCTTATGACAGTTCACTTGGCCAAGGGGTTAGAATTTCCTCATGTTTTTATCGTGGGCATGGAGGATGATTTGTTTCCTTCAGCGATGAATATGAATTCACGTTCTGAATTGGAAGAAGAACGACGATTGTTTTATGTAGCTCTCACTCGTGCAAAAAAACAAGCAATACTGACTTACACCCAGTGTCGATACCGATGGGGTAAATTAAATGATGCTGAACCTAGTCGATTTTTATCAGAAATTGATCCGTCATGTGTTGACAATCGAGTTGTTGAGACAAATTATGAATTTAAGCCTTTGGTCGACACATCGATTTTTGGAGATAATAAAGCTAAAATTCGAATAAAGAAGCCCCCAACAAAAAAGAATAAACCTATTCAAAAAAACCTAAAGGCAATTTCATCCTCATCAAGCGCATCAAAAATTGATCTTACGCATATTACAGTAGGCGCAAGAGTGGAGCACAACAGGTTTGGTGTTGGGACAATTGTCTCAATTGAGGGGGATGATTGTGATGCAAAAGCACTAATTGATTTTGATGGCAATGGAAAAAAAAACCTACTGTTACGATTCGCAAAACTTGATATTTTATAGATGCGTTTGTCATTTTATGGCCATAACTATAAGGTCATTCGAAAATCAGTTGAGACATAATGATCTTGGGGGCTTATCATTTATCCAGCAGATACAGTTTATACACTTGGATTTGTAAGTTTAAATACCACTGCATTAGCCAAATTGGCAAAAATTAAGAATATCAAAAAGACAAAACTAACTGTGAGGTTGGTCTGTTCTTCAATCTCTCAAGTAGCAGAACACACAGGTCAAATGGACAGTGCGACCTCAAGTCCTCAAGTTATATTTGCCGGGTTCATTTAAATTTATTCTCCCTGTTACTTAAAAACCTTCAAAGGCTTTGGGCAAGTGCAATTCTATTGCTGTTCACATTCCCAATCATGAGGATATTTGTGGTTTAATCGATGGCCTAGGCCAACCATTTTCATCAGCATCACTTCAGCATGCAGATGAGGCACGTGACTACACAACTGACCTTAATGAGATTGAGCAAGACTGGGATTCTATTGTCGATTTGTTTATTCACATTGGTTTTGGAGGCAATAAGCCGTCTACAGTTGTGGATTTATTTGGAAATACGCCAGATATCATTCATCAGGGGGGGTAGGTTTTTTTTATAATAAAAAAACGCAACCCGAAGGTTGCGTTTCAAATATTATGATACGATTGCTTGCTATTCAGCAGCAGCAGCCATTGCCTCGTCTAATAGACTGTAGAATTGATCTAATTTTGGAAGTAAAACAATTCTAATTCTTCTGTTATTTGCACGTCCTGATGCAGTTTCGTTATCATCAACAGGAATGTAAGAGCTACGTCCAGCAGCGATCATACGCTCAGGTGCAACGCCAAATTCTTTTTGAAGAACTCTAACGATAGATGTTGCACGATTCACACTCAAATCCCAGTTGTCTTCAAACATTTCGTTGCTAATTGGTCTGTCATCTGTGTGACCTTCAACCATAAACTCAAATTCTGGTTTGTCATTAATAATTTTAGCAACTTTTCCAAGCACTTCTTTTGCACGTTGGGTAATTCTATTACTACCTGAGTTGAACAACATTTTATCAGAAATAGAGATAAATACAACACCTTTTTCAACATTGATTTCAATATCACTGTCATTTATATCAACAAGTGAGCTTTTCAAGGCTGTTACAAGTGCGAGAGTAACTGAATCTCTACGCGTTACAGCATCTTGCATTCTTCGAATTGTTAAATCTTTTTCTTTTAATGACTCTAGAGAACGCTCAAGGTTGTCAGCACCTTTCTTTGTCAATGTTGTTAGGTTACCCATGTTATTAATAAGGTCTTGATTGTTCTCAATGAGAAACTGATTTTGCTTACGAAGTTCAGCGATCGAAGCATCGGTTGCCGCTTTTTCATCTAAACAAGCGTTGAGCTCAACAGTTGTAGAGTTCAACAAATCTTGCGTTTCTTTTTGTTGAGTTTCAAGAGCAGCATATTTTTTCTGGGGTACACATGATGTAAATAGGATAGGGAATGCTACAAGTAATACGATTATTTTTTTCATTACTATGATTTTAATTTTTTTCAAAGTTATTAAAAATAAGATAAATCTTCTCTTAATTAGAACGCTTTTTTATCTATAAAATTATTTACCTCCTATTCTTGCAGTCAAAAACTTTATAAAAACGCTTTGTATTTGTAAAGGGGAAATGATTTTTTGTCGATGTTTACATGCTTGTCGAAATACCCGAAAAAAGGAGTTATGCGCCTTGATAATAGCCCAAACATGGCCGAACCGAAGCGTTATGAAAAAGAAGATTCCAATAAGAAAATCAAAACCAAGTCGGAAAAGGATGATGAATAGTAATGGCATCAAATTAATGTTTTTGGTGTAGCTCCAAAGTGAATTACGAATATTGTAATAGAGTTTTTTTGTATGACTTGTTGCTAGTGTTCCACCTCCTAGATGTGCTACCTTCACTGTTCCATTGCACATTGCTGACCAGCCCCTTGCCTTTCCTCTAATACATAAGTCAATTTCTTCAAAGTGCATAAAAAAACCTTCATCAAAACCACCCAACTGTTTAAAAGTTGTTTCTCGAACCCAAAAAGCAGCACCACTGACCCAAGTAACATCTTGCTGATTGTCATACTGTCCCTGATCTTTTTCGCAATGATTTAGGTAGCGGCCTCTGCAATATGGAAAACCTAAAATATCTAGATAACCACCTGCAGCCCCGGCATAATCAAAAAAAGATTCGTTGTGCAAAGATACAATTTTGGGTTGTGCAAATCCAAGTAACTGATGTTCCAAAAACAATTCTTTCATTGATGCAACCCAAGGGGAAGATATTTGAATGTCGTTGTTGAGCAAGCAATACAAATCTGCATCAATTTTGGAAATCGCCAGGTTGTATCCTTTTGCATAACCATAATTTTTATCAAGAATTAAAGTCTTAACAACTGGAAAATTATTTTTTATAAAATCAATTGAATAATCCTTCGATCCATTGTCCACAACCCATATTTCTGCATCACCTTTATAATCTACAACACTTTCTAGATAGGATGACAGCAGCTGCTTTCCATTATGATTTAGTATTAGAATAGCAACTCTCATTTCAATGGGTGTTCAATATGGGTAAATCTTTGCAAAATTGATATTGTTGATTCTCGTAGTCAAAATTACAATAATAGTGATTCAGTCCATTGGTAATCATCAAATATTGCGCATTGAAATTCATATTGTAGCGTGCGATTTGATCAAAATTTTCTTGCGAAATTGTTACGTTTGGTGCTTTACATTCGACCAATAGTTGCACACTTCCATCTGCTGAAAAAACAATTACGTCAAATCTTTTTTTCAAGTTTGAAATTGTAAATTGCTTTTCGACATTGATCCACGACCTGGGTGCCTTTTTTTCATTTAACAAATAGTGTACCACGTGTTGGCGGACCCACTCTTCGGGCGTTAAGACCACAAACTTTTTACGTATTTGATCAAAGATGTAACGCTTGTTTTTACTACTTTTGGTTACCAGCGAATAAGGCTGAAATGCTAGTTTCTGCATGTTGCAAATTTGAAAAAAAACATTGAACTCAATACAAGATATTTTTAAATCGATAAAGAAAAGACAATTTTCTCCCATATATTTCTTGATGGGTGAGGAGCCTTACTTTATCGATCTTATTGAAAAAGAATTGCACAAAACAGTTTTGTCCGAGGAAGAGCGCTCATTCAACCAAACCATTTTGTATGGAAAAGACACGACAATTGAACAAATTATCGATGCTGCAAAAAGGTTTCCAATGATGGCAGAACACCAGCTGGTTATTGTGCGAGAGGCACAAGAATTATATCGAGTCATGCATCAATTTGAGAGTTATGTTGCCAATCCTCAACCCTCAACGATTTTGGTGGTTTGCTACAAGTATAAAACGATTGATAAACGAAAAAAACTGTACAAATCATTGCAGGGTCAATCGGTATTGTTTGAGAGCAAAAAGCTTTATGAAAATCAAGTGCCAGATTGGATACAACGCTGGGCCAAGACCAAAGAAAGAACCATAAATCTCAAGGCATCTGATCTTTTGGTCGAATGTTTGGGAACTCACCTAAGTGCGATCGAGCAGTCGTTAGAGAAGCTGATCCTACTTGTTGATCGTGAGAGTGAGATCACAGAACACCATATCGAGGAGCATATTGGTTTTAGCAAGGATTTCAACAATTTTGAATTGCGAAGAGCCTTAGGGGCTGGCAATGTATCACATGCGCAAATGATCTGTCATTACTTCTCGTTACATCCTCGACAGCATCCTATTATTGTTACTCTTTCTGCATTGCATCAATTTTTCATGCTACTGTTGCAGTATCATGGTTTGGAAAATCACAACCCTAGTCACGTGTCGCGAGTGTTGGGAATTAGAGAGTTTACTGTTAAGGAGTATCAGTTGGCAGCTCGTCGCTATCCGATGAAATCAATATCTTTTATACTGGAAAAAATACGAACAGCTGATTTGAACTGCAAAGGACTTGGGGTTGATTCAATCCCTGAAAAAGCAATACTTCGGCAATTAATTAACGATATTGGGGGATAGAGTTAGAGGGGAAACTGCCTTGGTTCGAAATCATTCATCATCTCATATACAGTTTCGACAATATCATCTATACTTGGTTTTGAAAAATAATCTCCATCAGAACCATATGCTGGGCGATGTTCTTTGGCAGATAGTGCCTTAGGAATGCTGTCTAACAGGGGAAATATTTGCTGTTTTTCCAACAGTTCATTTAAAATATAAGCTGTTCCTCCACCTGGAACATCCTCATCCACTATCAACACACGATTTGTTTTCTCGATGCTTTTGCGAATGTCGTGGTTCAAGTCAAAAGGTGTTAGCGATTGAACGTCAATCACTTCGATATCAATACCTAAGCTAGAGAGTTCATCAGCTGCTTTATGAACAATTCGAAGGGTGGATCCATACGAAACGACAGTCACGTCTTTTCCTTTGCGAACTGTTTCCACAACTCCAAGTGGAACACGAAAATCTCCTAAATTGCTAGGCAGCTTTTCTTTTAAGCGATATCCATTTAAAGATTCTATAACAATGGCAGGGTCATTGCCCTCCAAAAGGGTGTTGTACATCCCTGCTGCTTGCGTCATATTGCGAGGAACAAGCACAAACATACCTCGAAGATTATGTACAAGACTTCCCATGGGAGAGCCTGAATGCCAAATCCCTTCAAGTCTGTGTCCTCGCGTTCGAACAATCAGTGGACATACTTGTTTTCCATTGGTACGATAATGCAAAGTCGCCAAGTCATCGCTCATGATTTGAAGTGCATATAATAAATAATCCAAATACTGAATTTCAGCAATCGGACGAAGCCCACGTAATGCCATTCCTATTCCTTCGCCAACAATGGTTGCTTCACGAATCCCACGATCTGCGACTCGCTCAACACCAAACAGGGACTGTAAACCCTCTAAACCCTGATTAACATCACCAATCTTACCTGTGTCCTCACCAAATACAAGTAAATTGTCATACTTTTCAAACAGTGCTTTAAAATTATCTCGAAGCACGATTCTGCCATCGACTTTTGGTGCTTCATCCTCATAT
>CACFJP010000010.1 GCA_902566635.1 uncultured Bacteroidota bacterium
AGGTTATCTGCCACCTTATCGAGCATGGTTTGATAGGAAATTTTGTTGGCAAAGCCCACCACGGCTGCTACAGCACCTCCAATGAGGAGGATAAACTGGTTGGATCCAGACAGGGCATCATCGCCATAGACGATGACATTAAAGGCCAATAGGCCAATGAGTACGATGAGTGGGATTAAGGCAGTTTTGAGAGATAGTGAGGACTTCATATGCGTTTATTCTTTGGGTTGTAAGGGGAGAGACACCTCAATTTGTACATTTTCATCGATTTGTTTTCTGACCAGGCTAGGGATTTCTATGGCATAGTCAGATGTTTTGACAGCAAAGGAAGATTCCAAAGTGATGAGGCCATCTGTTTTGGTTATGCGTCCCTCGGCGTTGATGGTGTTTGTCACGCCATGCATGGAGATTTCTCCAGTGAGTTGCACAGTCAGTGGTTGGTTGGAAAGGGTATTGCGATCAAAGTTGAGAATGGATCCTTTAAAACTCGTTTTGGGGTATTTGTGACTCTCGATATAGTTTTCGTTAAAGTGTTCTTCCATGAGTGCAAGGGGAAAGCGAAAGCCTCGTACAAGCGCAAGCACTGCCAATTCACCTGTTTCAACGTTGAGCAATGCCGATACCGCAGTATGACTGGCTTCAATGGGCTCAAAGGTTGGTTGGGATGCCTCAAAGGACATACTCCCTGTTTTGGTCATATACTTGGACTGCCCAACAGCAATAATACCTGTCAATAAAAGAAAGAGAAGGAGTGCCTTTTGCATCATATTGGTTTCTGCTTTAAAGATACAAAAAGGATTGGGGTTTGGTTTCGAGGGTGGTTCGTAGATAGAGATCAGCTTTAGGTAACGGTTAGTATATGAAGCGTGGCCTGACGATAGGCGGCTATGATTTCATATATGGACATGAGAAATACCCCAATACTTGCGTATCAGAACGTTCTTTATCTCCAAAATGTATTGTGTAATGCCGTAGGCCATTCATGCTACATACAGATTTAGGCTGTGTTTAGTAAAAATATAAAAAGTTTTTAAACAGCAAAACCCATATCTTTACCAAAACACAATGGAAAACAAAACACTCATATCATTTTTGGTGATAGTTCTCATGGCAGTGGGGGTATATTTCTACGCCTACAAAGACCATCGCAACATTGCCAATGAAGATGCAGCATTTGCCGATACTGCACTGGCAATCAAGGATTCACTCGCGCAAAACAATAAAGCCTTCTTCAATCAAACCCTAGAAGTATCAGGGGTCGTGACAGCAGTTGAGGACAATAGCCTCACACTCAGTGATGTCCTCGTCGCGCAATTTGAAAGTAGCCCAACAGTAACAATCGACCAACAACTTACTCTTAAAGGTCGTTGCATTGGCTATGATGATTTGTTTGAAGTGGTGGTGCTCGATCAATCCATCATTTTGGAGTAGGTTGTACACCAATTTCCAGTTCGCTATCTTTGAAAGAGACGAAACAACAATGAAACAACTATCCATTCTCTTTTTACTTTTCTCATCTTTTGCAGTGGCTCAATCCGACCTGCTCGATGAATTGGACGCAGAGCTCGATATGGGGCCGCTTTATGCCGAATCTGCCTTTAAAGGCTTAAAAATCATCAACCTCGAATCGACCAAAATGGTGGACAAAGGTGAGATGTATTTTATCGTGGCGCATCGATTTGGCAGCATCGAAAATGGCTTTGATGACTTCTTTGGACTCGATGTTGCCTCCAACAAACTTCAGTTGATCTATGGGGTCAATGATAATATCAATTTTGGTGCTGCGCGTTCGTCTTATCAAAAGACCTATGCACTACACACTAAGCTGCGATTGCTGCGTCAACAAACAGAAAGAACTCCTGTAACCATAGGTGCCTATGGCCAACTCACAATCAACAACCAACTCGATTTGGATCGTAACCCCAATTTGGATTTTAGTGATCGCTTGACCTATACTGCGCAAGCACTGATCTCTCGAAAATTCAACGAAAAACTATCCCTACAACTGTCGCCAACTCTGATTCATAAAAATCTGACGGAACGCATTGCAGAGGATAATTTGCAGTTTGTCATGGCTGCTGGGGGTCGTTATAAACTCACTAAACGTCTGAGCCTCAATATGGAATATGGCTTGATGACAAGTCGCCCAGAGGAGCTCATTTACAACAATTTGCTGTCTATTGGCTTAGATATAGAAACAGGAGGGCATGTCTTTCAGCTACATTTCACCAACTCCCGAACGATGCTCGAACACAGTTTTTTGACAGAAGCAACCGGCGATTGGTCAAAGGGAGATATTCATTTTGGATTTAATATCAGTCGAGTGTTTGATTGGTAGTCGCTTTCGTATTACTTTTGTATCATAAACAAACAAACTATGTCCTCATTTGACGTTGCTGTTATAGGATCAGGCCCTGGGGGTTATGTTGCGGCCATTCGCTGTGCGCAGTTGGGACTTTCCACTGCCCTTATCGAAAAATATGATACACTTGGCGGCACCTGTCTCAACGTGGGTTGTATTCCTTCCAAATCCCTTTTAGACTCATCCCATCATTATGAGCAGTCGATTAAGAATTTTTCGACCCATGGGATCGATGTAAAAGGGGAGATCAAAGTGAATTTGACGCAAATGATGAAACGAAAATCAGAAGTCATCGATCAAACCACCAAAGGGATTGACTATCTGATGGATAAAAACAAAATCACTGTTTTCCATGGGCTTGGCAAGTTTGTCGATGCAACACATATCGAAATTGCTGGCAAGAAAAAACAAGCCATAGAAGCCAAACACATTATCATTGCAACAGGTTCCAAACCTGCTGTTTTACCTTTTGTCAAATTGGACAAAGAGCGCATCATCACTTCAACTGAAGCCCTTTCCCTAAAAAAAATCCCAAAACACTTGGTCGTGATAGGTGGGGGCGTGATCGGCTTGGAGCTCGGACAGGTATATCGACGCTTGGGTGCTGAGGTCTCTGTCATTGAATATGCCGACCGTATTACGCCACTCATGGATAGTTCTCTCTCGAAGGAGTTGATGAAAGTGATGAAGAAACAAGGGGTGAAGTTCTATTTGTCATATCAGGTCAATGCTGTAACTCGCAAAGGTAATGAGATAACAGTCACTGCCAAAGACAAAAAAGAACGAGAGGTGTCCTTTACAGGCGATTATTGCTTGGTTTCAGTGGGTCGTAAGCCATATACTGAAGGGCTAGACCTCAAGGCTGCTGGTGTCGTGGTCAATGAGCGAGGGCAAGTGGAAGTGAACAAAAAACTCCAAACCTCTATGTCTAACATCTATGCAATTGGCGATGTGGTGCGTGGTGCCATGTTGGCGCATAAAGCAGAGGAGGAAGGGGTGATGGCAGCAGAAATCATCGCTGGACAACAACCACATATCGATCATAACCTAATTCCAAATGTGATATACACTTGGCCAGAAGTTGCTGCTGTAGGCAAGACCGAAGAAGAGCTAAAAGCTGCTGGGGTGGCCTACAAATCAGGGCAGTTTTCGATGCGTGCACTGGGTCGTGCCAGAGCGAGTATGGACACTGATGGTTTTGTAAAAATCCTTGCTGATAAAGCAACAGATGAGGTGCTTGGCATACATATCATCGGAGCACGTGCTGCCGATTTGATTGCACAGGCAGTTACTGCGATGGAATACAGAGCATCTGCTGAAGATATTGCACGCATGAGCCATGCACATCCAACCTATGCCGAAGCGATGAAAGAAGCTGCTTTGGCTGCCACTGAAGACAGAGCACTACACGTCTAAAGCGCTTATTTTTCGAAGTATGTCGTAAATTTCTCTCGAATGGCATCGAGTTCCAAGTTGCCAATACTCCCACGATGAGTGTGTTTTGCCATTTTGGGTGGTACAAATTCCCCTTTGTTGATGGCGTCACCAATTTGCACATAAGCATCTCGAAAAGGAATCCCTTTTTGAATGAGTTCATGCAAGGCATCAACACTGAAAATATGTTCGTATTTATCATCTGTTAGGATATCACTTTTGACTTGTACCTCTTTGATACTTGAAGTCAAAATCGATAGACAAGACTTGATATCATCTATGGCCTGCATGATAGGGCCTTTGAACAATTGCATTTCTCTGTGATAACCACTTGGAAGGTTGGTGCTCATCATTGACAACTCATTGGGGAGAGCTTGTAGTTTGTTGCATTTCCCTCGAATGAGCTCAAAGACATCAGGATTTTTTTTGTGAGGCATGATACTGGAGCCAGTGGTAATATCATCTGGAAAGGAGATAAAATCAAAGTTTTGACTCATGTACAAACAAACATCCATCGAAAATCGACTGAGCGTTCCTGCCAGACTGCCAATAGCTTGTGCTAGATTTTTTTCAAGTTTCCCGCGACTCATTTGTGCTGCCACAACGTTGAACTTGAGGGTATTGAACCTTAAAGCTGCTGTTGTGTCGTCGCGATCAATGGGAAATGAACTGCCATAGCCAGCAGCACTTCCGAGTGGGTTTTGATCACAGATGGTGTTGACTACATTGAGAAGCAGCAAATCATCTGCCAACATCTCTGCATAGGCAGAAAACCATAGTCCAAAAGAAGAGGGCATGGCAATTTGCAAGTGAGTATAACCTGGCAGCAATTGATCTTTATGCTTATCAGCAAGTGAAAGGTATTGATCAAAAAGCACTTTGATTAGTTGTTTGATATCCTGTATCTCATCTTTAAGAAAAAGTTGCATGGCAACGAGAACTTGATCGTTTCTCGAACGAGCAGTGTGTATTTTTTTGCCAACATCACCATATTTTTCTGTGAGCTCAAATTCGATTTTTGAATGTACATCTTCAAACGCCTCAGAGATGGAAAATGTTCCTTTTTCGACATCTTTGAGCAAGTCGTCAAGGCCTTGTGTAAGTTGATCTGCTTCAGATGCTGTGAGCAGTCCAACCTTTCCTAACATTTGCGCGTGTGCTTTAGATGCAATGATGTCATAGGGCGCTAAACGCATATCCCATTCACGATCATCACCAACAGTGAATTGGTCGATTTGACCTCTTATTTTGATGCCTTTTTTTTGCCAGATTTTCATGATGTAATAACTTGATCGAGCAATTCGATATACAATCGTACTGCTTCTTTGATTTCGTTTTTGTATATAAATTCGTCGGCTGTGTGTGACCTAGTTGAGTCACCTGGTCCGAGTTTTAGTGATGGGCAAGACAGTGCTGCCTGATCGGAGAGGGTAGGAGAGCCATAGGTGTTTCTTCCCATGGCTATCCCAGCAACGACCAAGGGGTGTTCCTTCTCGATTGATGATGACTGTAATCGCAACGAACGCGGCGTTACCTCACAAGGCGCCTGACTAACGATGTCTGCAATTTCTTGATTGGTATAATATTCATTGACTCGAACATCCAATACCAGATTCACTTGTGAAGGCACAACGTTGTGCTGACTTCCTGCATTGATTTGAGTGATGGTGAGTTTGACAGGCCCGAGTGTATCAGATACTTTGTCAAACTGAAGGTTTTGAAACCACTGCATCACATCCATACTTTTCAGAATGGGGTTGTCGTTGTTGGGGTGCGCTGCATGGCCAGCAGTCCCTTTGACTACTGCATCGAAGACCACAAGGCCTTTTTCAGCGATTGCAAATTGCATCTGTGTGGGTTCTCCGACAATGGCAACATCAATGTTTGGAAGGTCTTTGAGCAAGCTGTTTAAGCCATTTGGGCCAGAGCTTTCCTCCTCGGCTGTTGCAGCTATAATAAGGTTATATGTCAAGTTTTCTGCTGCGTAAAAATGCACAAATAGTCCAAGTAATGATACCAAAGCACCACCTGCATCATTGCTTCCAAGACCAAAGAGTTTTCCATCGATGATTTCTGCCTTGTGAGGATCACGTGTAAAGGCCTTATTGGGACGTACAGTGTCGTGATGTGAGTTGAGTAGTAAATTGGGTTTGGAAGGGTCATAGTGCTTGTTCAAGGCAAATACATTGTTTTGTATGCGCTGGGTTTCAACCCCTTTACTCAGCAACCAATTTTGAATGCAATCGGCTGTTTGAGACTCTTCTCCAGAAAAAGAAGGTATCTCGATCAATTGCATCAGCAACTCAATCACATCTTCCGCCAGGTGGTTTGAACTCATTTGATCAAGGTAGTTTTTGAAGCCTGTTCATCGTGTACAGCTTCAGGATTTTCAATTGTTACGACGTGCACGCCATTTTGAAGAGCTTCAGCTGCATTGTTTAGCTTTGGTAGCATCCCATCAGCGATGATTCCGTCGCTGTGAAGTTCGTCAATTTCTGTGATTCGAATGGTAGGGATTACACTTTTTTCGTCCTTGATGTCTTTCAATACCCCTCGATGTCTAAAACAATAGTGCAAATGCACCTGATATTCTGCAGCCAAAGCACCGGCAAGAGCAGCAGCGATGGTGTCAGCATTGGTGTTAAGTAACTGTCCTTTTTGGTCGTGAGTAATTGCACAAAACACAGGTGATAAACCAATTGATAAGATATTCTTTAAACTGTTAATATCAACTGATTTTATGTCTCCAACCCAACCATAATCGATGTCTTGCACAGATCTTTTTGTTGCACGAATCACATTGGCGTCGGCACCTGAAAGGCCAATGGCATTGGTGCCAAATTGCTGTAGTTTCACCACCACTTTTTTATTGGCCAAACCTGCATACACCATCACAGCAACATCTAAGGTCGCATCATCAGTGATTCTTCTTCCATTGTGCATGTTGGGTTGTATGCCCAACTTTTCACACAGTTCATTGGCTTGTTTCCCACCTCCATGGATGAGAATCTTATGTCCAACCAAGGCATGAAAAGAGGACAAAGCAGATGCCATCAGCTTTTCATCTGACAACAATCCACCACCAATTTTAACAATATGAAGTTTATCCATTGGTTAAAAATTCTTGTAATACTGCTTGTGCTGCAAAGGTTCTGTTGTTGGCTTGGTCGATGACAATTGATTTTGCATGATCCAACACACCATCCGATGCAACCACATTTCTTCTGATGGGTAGACAATGCATAAAAAAGGCATCATTGGTTTGTTTCATCTTTTCACGTGTCATCATCCATTTTTTGTCTGTTCGTAATATGGCACCATAGTCAGTGTATGAACACCAGTTTTTTACATACACAACATCTGCGCCCTCAAGTGCCTTTTCCTGGTTATATTCCACCTTATGATTGCCCACAATGGCAGGGTTGAGGTCATAACCCTCCGGATGAGTGATGATAAAATCTGCTTTTGTATGATTAATCAAGCCTATAAACGAGTTGGCAACAGCATGAGGAAGTGCCTTGGGATGTGGTGCCCAACTCAACACAATTTTTGGCTGTTTGATAGTCACTTGCTCTTGGATTGTCAGGCCATCGGCCAATGCTTGGAGTGGATGTGCTGTAGCACTTTCCATATTGATGATGGGAACAGAGGCAAATGCTGCAAATTTTCGAAGCACCACTTCCTCTTCGTCACGTTTTTGATCTGTCAGGGATGCAAAAGCACGAATGGCAATAAAATCACAGTATTGCGATACGACTTGTGCTGCCTCTTTCACATGCTCAGATCGAAGACCACTCATGATGGTTTCGTTTTCGTACTCTATCGCCCATGCTTCATTGCTAAAATTCATTACCATGACATCCAAACCTAGGTTTTTAGCAGCTTTTTGGGTGCTTAAACGTGTGCGCAAACTGGGATTAAAAAACAACAACCCAATCGTTTTTCGTTGACCCAAATGCACATGCCCAAAAGGGTCTTTTTTACAACTTTTTGCAAGTTGAATGGTTTTGATTGGGCTTGCCAAATCATTTAAAGTGATAAAATTCTTCATTGGTGACATATTTGTAAAGCCTTTATGAGTTGGTCCAAATGCTTCTTTTGTACATTAAGGGGTGGTAATATTCGAATCAGGTTTTTATTGCTGCTCCCTCCTGTAAAAATACGATGATTGAATATCAATTCTTTGCGCAATACACCCACTTCTTTCTCAAATTCTAGTCCAAGCATCAGCCCCCTTCCTTTTATTGTTTTGACAAAAGGAAGTGTTTTTGCTTTTTCGACAAAATACTCGCCCATTGCCTTGGCATGATCGCATAGTTGTTCCTTTTCCAACACCTGCAAAACAGCGAGTGAAGCACTACAAGCAAGGTGATTTCCCCCAAAAGTCGTTCCCAACATCCCATATTTGGATTTGATGATTGGGTTGACAAGAATACCTCCAACAGGAAAGCCATTTCCCATTCCCTTCGCAATACTGATGATGTGTGGTGTAATCATATATTTTTGATAAGCAAAAAAATCACCACTTCGTCCAAAACCAGATTGGACTTCATCAGCGATGATGCAAACATTGTGTTTGTTGCAGATTGCTTCTATTTGTTTGACAAAATCTGTTGTTGGCTCGTCCAAACCACCAACCCCTTGAATGGCTTCAAAAATAATAGCACATACATCTCCTTTTGCGATTTCTTTTTCCAGTGCTTTATCATCATTGAATGGGATAAAAGTAACCTGCTGTTGAGTGTTGAGCGGTGCTTGAATGTTTTTGTTGTCAGTGGCTGCCACAGCTGCACTGGTACGACCATGAAAGGCGTTTTGAAACGCAATGACCCTTGGTTTTCCTGTGTGAAAGGATGCCAATTTAAGAGCATTTTCATTTGCTTCAGCACCTGAGCTACACATAAACAGCTCATAACCAGCACATCCCGACTGTCGATTGATTTCGGATGATAGCATCTCTTGCAATGGATTTTGAACAGCATTGGAGTAAAACCCAATTCTGTTCAGTTGCTTTTTCAGCATTCGCTTGTAGGTTCTGTGACCATGTCCTATAGAGATCACTGCATGACCACCATACAAGTCGAGATATTTGTTCCCTTTCTGATCATAGACATACACCCCACGTGCTTTAGCAGGCTCTACATCATACAAGGGATATACATCAAATAGTGGCATGATCTACTCTTTACTGATCACATTAATTTTATTAAAAGAAGCCACAATTCCTCTGATCAAAGAAGAACTCAGTCCCTGGTGTTCCATCTCATTTAACCCTTCGATCGTACATCCTTGAGGAGTTGTGACTTTATCGATTTCTTGTTCTGGATGTGAGTTTATTTCGATGAGCAGTGAAGCAGCACCTAGAGCAGTGTGCATCGACATTTTCATTGCTTCCTCTGCATCGAATCCAAGTTGTACGCCACCTTGCGTTGTGGCACGAATCAATCGCATCCAAAAGGCAATCCCTGAGGCACAAATAACTGTTGCAGCGCGCATATGTTTCTCGTCAATTATGATGCTAGTGCCCAGGGCATTGTAAATCGCCTCTGCAATTGACAATCGATCTTTTCCATTCTCATTGGCACATAAACATGTCATCGATTTGCCAACGGATATCGCTGTGTTTGGCATGCTACGAATGATGTACTTGTCATTGCCAATAACTGCTTCCATTCTCTTGATTGAAAAACCAGTTACAGTTGAAATCAGTACATGTTTTTCTGTAAATAAATCTTTATTTTCATTGAGAACATTGCTAAGCTGAGAGGGTTGTACAGCAAAAATGATAACGTCAGAAGATGAAATCGCTTCTTTGTTGTCAGTTGTGATATGAGTGTTTTTATATTCGCTCCAATCTGTAATAGAAGAGGTGTTGCGTTTGGTCAGATATAGCTGGGTGATGATGTTGTTGGTCAGCAGCCCTTTGGCTATGCTCAACCCCAAGTTTCCGGCTCCGATAATTGCTATTTTCATAAGTGATATTATTAGTGAACGTTTGCTTTAAGTTGTAATCCTGTTGACTGTGGCCATGAAAACATCAAATTCATGTTTTCAATCGCTTGTCCTGAAGCTCCTTTGAGGAGATTGTCCAAGCAGCTAGTAATCAACAGCAAGTCATTGTGTTTGTGTAAATGAATTAGGCAGTTGTTGGTGTTGACCACCATTTTTAGACTTAATTCTTTCTTACTAATATGTGTAAAGGGATGGTTGGCATAATACGCCTCAAATATTCGATAGGCCTCATCTATATTACCATCAAAAGTAGTGTATGCACTCACAAAAATCCCCCTTGTAAAGTTTCCACGAATGGGCAAAAAATTGATATTAGCAGCATCTGATTGAATTGCTTTTAGGGTTTCGTTGATTTCTCCCAAGTGCTGATGCGTAAATGGTTTATACCATGATACATTGTTGTTTCGCCAGCTAAAGTGGGAAGTAACAGAAGGTTTTACACCTGCACCAGTACTTCCAGTGATGGCATGGACTTGTATATCGTTTTGCAAAAGGCCTTTGTTGGCGAGAGGTAGAAGCGCGAGTTGAATTGCTGTTGCAAAGCAACCCGGATTCGCAACTGCTTGCGCTGACTTAATGGTTTTTTTTTGATATTCTGGTAAGCCATACACATAGGATTTTTCCAAATAATGTTGGTCTTTTTGCAAACGAAATTCATTACTTAAATCAATGATTTTTGTATTGTCATTCATTGGGTTTTCTTGTAAAAAAGTCCCTGACAACCCATGACCCAAACAAAGGAACAACACATCCACATTTGGATTGATTTCGTCAGTAAACTGTAGATCTGTTTGTCCGATCAGGTCGTTATATGTATCTGTCAAATAGGTGCCAGGTCTAGTGGTGCTACACACAAAATCGATGCTGACTTCTGGATGGTTGATCAACAATCGAATCAATTCGCCACCTGTGTAGCCAGAACCTCCAATAACGCCGGCTGTTTTTTTAGCTCTTGTTGACATGCTTGTATATTTTAGTTGCGTTGGCTGTTACATTGATAAACCCTTTGGCATCATCACTTGTCCAGTTGAGATTCATCTCCCCATAGCTCCCAAAAGAGGAGTCCATTAGGTCATGTGGTGATTCGATGCCATCAAGCGTAAATCGATAGGGGTGAAGTGTGACAAACACTGTCCCTGTCACCATCTGTTGTGAGCTTTCCATAAAGGCTTCAATATCCCTCAATACAGGGTCTAAATAATGCCCCTCGTGCAGGTGCATACCATAGAAGCTAGACAGCTGTTCTTTTTGATGTTGCTGCCATTTGCTCAATGTGTGTTTTTCAAGCAAATGATGCGCCTTAATAATGAGAAGTGGAGCAGCAGCTTCAAAACCTACACGTCCCTTGATACCAATAATCGTATCACCAACGTGGATATCTCTTCCAATGGCATAGGCAGATGCAATGGTTTCTAATTTCTGAATACATAAAACAGCATTCATTTCCTCGCCATCAATCTTCGACAATTGCCCTTTTGTAAATTCTAGGGCAATTGTTGTGGGTGTTTCGTTTTTCAACTGACTGGGATATGCTTCTTCAGGAAGTGGTTCTTTGGATATGAGTGTTTCTTTCCCACCTACACTCGTCCCCCAAAGACCTTTGTTAACAGAGTATTGTGCCTTAGTCCAATCCATTTCAACACTATGCGATTTGAGGAATTGAATTTCATCCTCTCTCGAAAGTTTTTGATCTCTGATTGGTGTAATGATCTCAATATCAGGAGCTAGACTTTGAAAGATAAGTTCAAAACGAACTTGATCATTACCAGCACCTGTACTCCCATGTGCAATGTGAGTAGCGTTGATTGATTTGGCATAATTGACGATTTCTATTGCTTGTACAATCCTTTCAGCACTGACGGAAAGAGGATAGGTGTTGTTTTTTAAAACGTTGCCATATACCAAAAAGCGTATGACTTTTTGATAAAATATTTCAACAGCATCAATTGACTGATAAGATGTAGCACCCAATTCCATCGCTTTTTTCGATAAATTATCGATCTCGTCAATGTCAAAACCACCAGTGTTTACACTCACTGCATGTACTTCATATCCCTGTTGACTTAGGTGTTTTACACAGTAAGAGGTATCAAGTCCACCACTGTATGCAAGGACTAATTTCTTCATGATTTTTTCTTCTTTAAAAATAATGATTGTTTGATTTTATTTAAGCGACTCATCACAGCATTGTCATAGGTTTTCGCATTGTTATTTGCATCTGCTTTTGGGTCATGAAGCATGCCTGTACACAAGCACATTTTAAGATTGGTTCTGGTTAGTACGTCATAATTTTTACAGGTCTGACACCCCTTCCAGAATTCAGGGTCATCTGTCAATTCAGAAAAAGTAACAGGCTTGTACCCAAGCTCATAGTTGATTTTCATCACAGGAAGACCAGTAGTTATACCAAAAATTTTAGCATCAGGATACTTTTCTCTTGAGTAATCAAAAGTTTTTGTTTTGATGGCTTTTGCCAATCCCTTTCCTCTGTATTCTGGCGCTACGATTAACCCTGAGTGCGCAACATATTTGTTATGTCCCCAAACCTCGATGTAGCAAAACCCTACAAAAACATCACCATACAAAGCGATAACAGCATTTTTGTTTTCAATTTTTTTGACAATGTACGCAGGCGTACGACGTGCGATCCCTGTTCCTCTAACCTGAGCTGAGGAAGCAATGAGCTCTGATATTTGTTTTGCATAATGAATATGCTTTTTGCCAGCAATGACAATATCCATTTTGTTGTGAATTTGATTTGAAAAAAAATATGATGATGAAGACGAAGCTGGACGCACCATAGCTTCCAAAAGACTATATACCCCCAAAGGGGCGACGCGGGCGGCGTGTGTTGAACGAGATGTGTCTTTTTAAAACCACGGCACAAATATCACAAAAATTTATCAATTGAAAAGTGTTTCCCAAAAATCTATTGATTATTTTTGTTATTGTTCTAACAATTGGTGTTCCTTGAAGCGTAGATATTCATGTTTTTCCCATCCAGATTTACAAGACTTAAAGCAACAGCTTCTACACTGGTCAAAGCGCTATGCAGCCACTGTTCTTTTGGACTCCAATGACTACTCACATACCAAAAATCAATATGATTTTATACTGGCAACAGACCCTTTGTTTCATTTTCGGCAAAACATCAATAATGCCTTTGAAGTACTGCAAAAACAGATCGATACTAGACAAGATTGGCTGTTTGGTTACTTGTCTTATGACTTAAAAAATGATTTAGAAGCGCTAGAATCCAAACACAAAGACTTCTTAGAATTCCCTGAGCTTTATTTTTTTCAACCCAAACGATTGTGGATCATCAAAGGCAGTCAAGTAGAGGCTCATTATGTATCGTCTTGTGATCCCGAAACAGACTGGCAATCAATCACAAATGCTACGTTTGAACAAACAGCATCTGAAAATGAAATTGCGCCATTTCAGTCTCGTATTTCAAAAGAAGACTATATTTCTAAGGTGTTGAAGCTGCAACAACATATCGCAAGAGGTGATATCTATGAAGTCAATTTTTGTATGGAGTTATTTGTCGAAAACGCCAAAGTTGAGCCACATGAGTTGTTCCAACAACTCAACAGCAATACCAAATCTCCTTTTGCGAGTTTTATTCATCTTGAGGATAAATACTTGCTCAGCAGCTCTCCTGAGCGATTTTTAAAGCGAAAGGGGAATATGTTGATATCCCAACCAATCAAAGGAACAGTTAGACGTCATGCAGATAAAACAAAGGATGCTGAGGAAGCCATGAATTTGCAACAAAATCAAAAGGAGAGAGCAGAAAATACGATGATTGTTGATTTGGTGCGCAACGATATGTCAAGAATTGCAAAAAAGGGGAGCGTTGAAGTCAAGGAACTCTGCAAAGTGTATCCTTTTCGATATGTGCATCAAATGATATCGACAGTTGAGGCAGAGTTATCGTCAGAAATAAAGGTAACAGAAGCAATTGCAGCTTGTTTTCCAATGGGCAGTATGACGGGTGCACCAAAATTACGCGCTATGCAGCTTATCGAGCAGTATGAAATGAGCAAAAGAGGGCTGTATAGTGGGGCAGTTGGCTATATCGACCCCAAGGGTGATTTTGATTTCAACGTGGTGATTCGTTCGATTTTGTATCGATCAGATACTCGCTATTTATCTATGCAAGTTGGAAGTGCGCTCACAGCATCATCAGACCCTGAAAGGGAGTATGACGAATGCCTGCTAAAAGCAAAAGGAGTGATGGAAACAATTGCGCAACAAATCCCTATTAATTTGTAGTTTGCACCCATGAAATCAAGGTTCAAAGCTCATCTCGCATCCAATTTTCCAATGTTGCATTCAAAGCGTTTGTTGGTCGCTGTGAGTGGGGGAGTTGATAGCATGGTGTTGCTGGATTTATTACGTGATTTATCCTATATTATAGGGGTTGCGCATTGTAATTTTCAGCTTCGAGGAGAGGAAAGTTACCTCGATCAGCAATTGGTAAAAAAGTATTGCAACACCCACAATATTCCCTTTTACAAAAAGAATTTTGACACTGATTTGCCTAAACATTCAACCCAAATGGCAGCGAGAACACTACGCTACGAATGGTTTGAGGAACTTTTACAAAAAAAACATTATGATTGGGTGTTGACTGCTCATCATGCAGATGATAACATCGAAACGCTATTGATAAACATCACTCGTGGTACTGGTATCGAGGGCTTGACAGCTATTCCTAAGCAAAATGGAAAAATTCTTCGACCTCTTCTTAAATATTATAAGTCTGAAATTGTGGACTATGCCAAAACACTTGGCATTGAATGGAGAGAAGATCGCTCAAATCAAAGCGATGACTACACGCGCAATATCATTCGCCATCACCTGACTCCAAAGTTGACCAAACTGCACCCAAAGGCTTTGGAAAACACCTCCAAAACCATAGAATTAACCAAAGAGGCTTTTTCAGTTATTCATCAGCAAACAGAGGAGTTTCGCAACGAGTTATTTCAAATCAGAGAGGATGTCACTTATATTCCCATCAAATCATTAAAAACTCTTCAGCCATTTTCGTTTTGGATTCATCAGTTGTTTTCGATTTATGGTTTTGACCAAGGAGAAGTGATAAAATTACTCGACGCACAAAAAGGGAAATTCATCTTTTCAAAGCACTACACCCTCGAAGTTGGGCGAGGAGATTTACTTCTTTACAAAACTGTCAATCGCAATATGAATGATGAATTTGAGGTGTTTGAAGATGGACTAAACGACCCTGTTAAAATCAGATTTTCGAAGGAACAGATAAATGGTGAAAATCACCTATCCCTCGATGCATCAACCATTTCATTTCCATTGAAGTTACGCAAATGGAAAAAAGGGGATTGCTTCTTTCCAACAGGAATGACAGGTGCAAAAAAAGTAGCCAAATTCTTTAAAGATGAAAAGTACACTGCCAATGAAAAAGCGGCACAATGGTTGCTTTGCTCTGGCAATGATATCGTGTGGATTGTTGGTAAGCGATTAGATCGTAGATTTGTACCATCCAAAACTACAGAAAAAGTTATACATATTAACCTACAATGAAAAAATACATCTTACTCCTCCAGCTGTTGTTCACTGCTGCTGTGTTTGCACAAAACCCGGTACGTTGGACCACCCAAGCAATACAAACAGACACCCTCAAATTTGATCTTATTATCACTGCCGAGATCGAAGAAAAATGGCATTTGTACGCCACTGAAATGCCAGAAGATGGCCCACTGCCAACAGAATTTATTTTTAATGATGTTGCACTGACAAGCCCTTTGACACATTCAAAATTGATCACTGGATTTGATCCCATCTTTGAAATGGAACTATCGTATTTTGTTGACCAAGCTGTGTTTTATCAGCCGATAAGCGTGCCAGATCAATCAGTGACAGAAGTATTGGTTGACCTCATCTATCAGGCATGCGACGATAAGCTCTGTATTTTTAGAAATGAACAACTCGTTGTATCACTTTCTGGGGACTCGCAACAGCAACAATCGGAAGACCTGACGGCCTTGACACCAGCGTCGGAAAAAAAGGTTAAAATTCAATTAAAAAACACTGACTTGCTCGCTGCAAGTACTGCGCAAGACACTGGTTCTTCTTCTACTTGGAACTTATTTCTACTCGGCTTTGTGGGGGGATTGATTGCACTGCTTACGCCATGTGTATTTCCAATGATCCCTCTCACAGTTTCCTTCTTTACCAAGCAGAGTAATAGCAAAAGGCAAGGGTTGACCAATGCACTTTTATATGCCTTTTTTATTGTGTTGATTTATGCCTTAATTAGTCTTCCATTTCACTTTCTCGACTCGATCAACCCTGAAATACTCAACACCATTTCAACCAACATTTGGCTAAATATCTTTTTCTTTTTGATTTTTGTGGTTTTTGCCTTTTCCTTTTTTGGTTACTACGAGCTCACACTGCCTTCGTCATGGGCAAATCGATTGGATTTTGCATCTACAAAATCTGGAGGATTCATAGGTATCTTCCTCATGGCACTTACCCTCGCCATTGTCTCTTTTTCATGTACAGGTCCTATTCTTGGTTCTCTGTTGGCAGGTACTTTATCGAGCACAGGAGGGGCAACTCAGCTCACAGCAGGGATGAGTGGTTTTGGATTGGCACTTGCCTTGCCTTTTGGCTTGTTTGCACTGTTTCCAAACCTATTACATTTACTGCCCAAATCAAGTGGTTGGATGAACACCCTCAAAGTCATTCTAGGGTTTATCGAATTGGCATTGGCCATCAAATTCCTATCCAACGCAGACCTTGTGGGGCATTGGGGTATAATCAAACGTGAGATATTTATTGGCCTTTGGATTTTGATATTTGTCTTGATGATTGCCTATTTGTTTGGGTTTATTCGCTTTCCTCATCACCCAAAAAAGGCTAAGGTTGGTTGTGGCAAAGTTCTAATTGCTGTCATAACCCTTGTATTTGTTTCCTATCTATTTCCAGCGATACTCCCAACAACGTCTTCCAATTCGCTACAACTGCTGGCTGGTTTTCCACCACCTAAATTTTACAGTATTTATCCAACAAAAACTGATTGCCCACTCAATTTGGACTGCTATAAAGACTTTGATGAAGGTGTGAGGGTTGCTCAAGCAACAAACAAGCCGATATTACTGGATTTTACAGGCTGGGCATGTGTCAACTGTCGAAAGGTAGAAGAAAATGTCTGGAGTGATCCAGAGATTTACAGACTCATCAATGAAGAATTGGTGTTGATTTCTCTCTATGTGGATGATCGAGAAATGTTGGCAGATGAAGAACAATTTACACTTGAATACACCTCGGGACGCATTCGAAATATCGAGACAGTTGGACAGAAGTGGGCTGCTTTTCAAGCAATTAACTTCAATTCTGTTGCCCAACCGCATTATATATTGATGATGCCAGATGGAACCATTTTAGCACCCCCACAGCAATACACTAACATTTCAACCTATTTACGCTGGTTGAAGAATGGCTTGGCAAATGTTCCACGTCAAGATTTTGAGTTTAATCTTGAATAAGAACCTGCGTAATATATAAGGGGATTGCCATCAAAAGATTGTCCCTCAATCACTTTTGCAATATAAATCCAATGATCACCACCATCACGCGTTTGCTTTAGTTGTGCAATCAAAACCCCCATATTTTCATCAAACACTGGATAGTCATAATCAGGCAACAATTGAAGTCCTGAAAAACGCTCATTGTTGGTCAATGAGGGGTTTGCAAATCGATTTGAAATCTCTTGTTGCTTTTCTGATAAGATATTGATTGCGAGAGACTTTTCAGCTGTTAGGGGTGGGTTGAACCTTGCCTTTTTATCAATACAAAACAGTATGATAGGTGGGTCTAGAGAAACAGAAGTAAACGAATTGACTGTAATCCCATGTAATTTCCCATTGACGGTGGTTGTCAGGACTGTTACGCCAGTCGCAAATTGCCCACAGATTTTTCTAAAATTAGCTGGATTCATATTGTAAAGAAAATAATAGAAATGGAGAATGTACTAAGTTGTTCTAACTGACATATTCCTTAATTAAAGTTGAATTACAAGGTCTTTATCGAGCAACCAATCGCCTTTGTCTTTGTTGTGGTTGGAGATTTTCCAGCTAATAGGGCATCGACTGCTTGTTCGACATAGCGCTTCTTTACCTCTTTGGGGCTTCGTGAACTATCGTCAATAGCTCCGATATAGCGCACTATATTGTCTGTCCCATCTTTTTGCAATACAAAAACATGAGGTGTTTTTGTAGCACCATATTGAGGATAAATCTGCTGTCCAACATCTTGTATATAAGGAAAAGTAAAGCCTTTTTCTTCTGCACGTACTTTCATGTCTGAAAGTTCATCGCCATCTATGGCTGCAGGGTCATTTGGGTTTATCGCAATGACAGGGTATCCCTCTTCGCTATACTTTTTGTCCAACGCAATAATTCGTTCTTCGTAGGCAACTGAATAAGGACAGGTATTGCAAGTGAAAATGACAATAAATCCTTTTGCATCTGCAAAGTCAGAAAGCGATACCATTTTGCCATCGACATTGGGCAAAGAGAAATCTGTGGCAACATCGCCAATTTGATATGCAACGCCTGGTACTGAATCGTTAAGTATGATTAGAAATAAAAAACTAAGATTTAAAAAAATGATTTTCATAATGTGAATAATTAAAAGTAAGAATTGACTTCTGCATACAATTCTTCCTTGGTGAATGACTGTTCGTAAAATCCGCGACGATTATTGTTGTAAATCAATGTAGCGGGCAAAGCACCACTCCATTTGGTGCTGATTTGGTTGATCCAAAAGGTTTCATTTGCATCGTCTAGATGCACTACCTTTGATCTGATTTTGTATTTCTCAATAAAGGGCAATAGTCTTTTTTGTTTATGCTTCGGGAAGTCGAGGCTCACAAGTAACACCTCAACATCATCTCGTTGATTGAGTTTTTCAAAATATGGAAGCTCTTTAATGCAAGGCGCACACCACGTTGCCCAAAAATTAATAACTTGAACTCTTTCGCTTTTTTGAAACAATAAAGGCTTAAGCTGTTCGTAATTAAGAGAAGCAACATCTTTTTGTTGAGCAAACGAGTACCATGTAACCAAAAGAAGAAATAAAATACGATTTGGATTCATAACCTAAATGTACTGAAGTTTATTTAATTGGTAATGCTGATTATTAAACTTTAACGTTTTTGAAAGAACGTATTTTCAACAAAAACTGTTTTTATATTGTTAATTTCTTTCAATTTTCTTTATCCTATAATTTAAGATGAAGTTTTAAATTAGCAACGATGCCACAAACCGCCCAATATACAGAAGACAACATCCGATCTCTTGATTGGAAAGAGCATATTCGCATGCGCCCTGGTATGTATATTGGCAAGCTCGGCGATGGGTCATCTGCCGACGATGGGATTTATATTTTACTTAAAGAGGTGCTCGACAACAGTATTGATGAGTTTGTCATGGGTGCTGGAAAAACCATTGAAATCTCTGTGAAAGATGGACAAGTCACTGTGCGTGACTATGGACGTGGAATCCCTTTGGGAAAGGTAGTTGATGTTGTGTCGCGCATGAACACTGGTGGTAAGTATGATACACGCGCTTTTAAAAAATCAGTTGGTCTGAATGGGGTTGGTACAAAAGCAGTCAATGCCCTATCGACTTATTTTAAGGTCGAATCCATTCGCGATGATCAATCAAAAGTTGCTGTTTTTGAGCGAGGAGAGCTCACAGAAGACCCTGCACAAGAACCTAGCAGCAAACGTAAAGGTACATCTGTGTCTTTTGTGCCAGACGAAAGCATTTTTAAGCATTTTAGATATCGTCATGAGTACATCGTTCGAATGCTCAAAAACTATGTGTATCTCAATCCAGGACTGACGATTGTTTTTAACGGCGAGAAATACAAGTCCGAGAATGGATTAAAAGATTTGCTTGAAGACAACAACAATGCTGAGGATATGCTTTATCCCATCATCCATTTGCGTGGCAATGATATTGAGGTGGCTATCACACACAGCAAAACACAATACAGCGAAGAATATCACTCCTTTGTCAATGGGCAACACACAACACAAGGTGGTACCCATCAATCTGCTTTTAGAGAGGCCATCGTAAAGACTGTTCGAGAACACTATGGCAAAAATTTTGACGCATCTGATATTCGAAAATCTATCATATCAGCCATTAGTATAAAGGTAATGGAACCAGTGTTTGAGTCGCAAACAAAAACCAAGCTGGGTTCAACAGAAATGGGTGGTGATCTGCCAACTGTTCGCACATATATTAATGATTTTATTGGAACAAAACTCGATAATTATCTTTATAAAAATCCCACAACTAATGAGCAACTTCAACGCAAAATATTACAAGCTGAAAAAGAGAGAAAAGAACTTTCTGGTATAAGAAAATTAGCACGTGAACGGGCCAAAAAAGCGAGCTTACACAATAAAAAATTACGTGATTGCCGCATTCATTTGGGTGATATGAAAAAAGAAAGACGATTGGAGTCAACTCTTTTTATTACAGAGGGAGACTCTGCAAGTGGATCAATCACAAAATCTAGAGATGTCAACACCCAAGCAGTGTTTAGTTTGCGAGGTAAACCCTTGAATTCTTATGGAATGAGCAAAAAAATTGTTTATGAAAATGAAGAGTTCAACTTGCTACAAGCGGCACTAAACATTGAAGAGAGTTTGGAGGATTTGCGCTATAATAATATCGTCATCGCTACAGATGCTGACGTAGATGGTATGCACATTCGTTTGTTGTTGATTACATTTTTTTTACAGTTCTTCCCAGAACTGATTAAAGAAGGACATCTATATATTTTACAAACCCCACTTTTTAGGGTGAGGAACAAAAAAGAAACGATTTATTGTTACTCAGAGCAGGAGCGAATCGATGCCATCAATAAGCTAGGACAGAAGCCTGAAATCACAAGGTTTAAGGGATTGGGAGAGATTTCACCCGACGAGTTCAAACACTTCATTGGGGAAAATATTCGTTTGGACCCCATAATGCTAGACCGAGCTGTTGGTATTGATGAATTGTTGTCATTCTATATGGGCAAAAACACCCCCAAACGTCAAGAGTTTATTATTGATAATCTAAAAGTCGAACTAGATCAGTTGGAGGATTAGTATGGACGAGCACTTGGACGAATATTTCGACGAATCGCAAGATACCCTTGTCAAGGTGACAGGGATGTATAAGGATTGGTTTTTGGACTATGCCTCATACGTGATTTTGGAGCGTGCTGTCCCTGCCATTGCTGATGGATTAAAACCAGTACAAAGGCGTATCCTTCACTCGATGCGTGAGTTAGATGATGGTCGATACAACAAAGTAGCAAACATCGTAGGACATACCATGCAATATCACCCACATGGTGATGCAAGTATTTCTGACGCGATGGTGCAAATCGGTCAAAAAGACTTGCTAATCGACACCCAAGGAAATTGGGGAAATATTCTCACTGGCGATAGTGCTGCTGCTTCGCGATACATCGAGGCTCGTCTATCAAAGTTTGCGCTTGAAGTTGTCTATAGCCCCAAAGTAACCAAGTGGCAACTATCGTATGATGGGAGGAAAAAAGAACCGATTCACCTACCAGTAAAATTTCCACTATTACTTGCACAGGGTGGTGAGGGGATTGCTGTTGGGTTGTCAACAAAGATCTTACCACATAATTTTATTGAATTGATTAATGCATCGATAAAGCACCTAATGGGAAGGCGATTTGAGTTATATCCTGATTTTCCAACAGGTGGTGTTATGGACATTGGTCAATACAACGATGGACTGCGAGGGGGCAAAATTCGTGTTCGTTCAAAAGTATCTCAACTCGATAAAAACACTTTGATAATACGAGAAATTCCATTTAGTACGACCACCTCCTCCCTTATTGACTCTATTCTGAAGGCCAATGACAAGGGCAAAATAAAAATCAAAAGAATTGAGGATAATACAGCTGCTGAGGTTGAAATTTTAATCCATCTGCCAGCCAATATATCGCCTGATAAAACCATTGATGCCCTCTTTGCCTTCACAGCCTGTGAGACTTCTATTTCACCACTTGGCTGTATTATTGAGGACAACAAACCTCTTTTTATAGGTGTTAGTGAAATGTTGCGCAGATCAACAGACAACACTGTTTCGATACTCGAGCAGGAGTTGTTGGTAAAAAAGGCAGAATTGGAAGAGCAATGGCATTTTGCATCTCTCGAGCGTATTTTTATCGAGAATCGAATCTATCGTGACATCGAAGAACAAGAAACCTGGGAGAGTGTTATAAAAGCCATTCACAAAGGGTTAGTGCCTCTTATCGGTCACTTAAAACGAGAGGTAAGCGATGACGATGTTGTTCGATTGACAGAAATTCGAATTAAGCGTATTTCAAAATTTGATCTTTCCAAAGCCCAACAACGCATTGATGCCCTCGAGGCTGATTTGGCACAAGTGAAGCATGACCTTGCAAATTTGACAGATTTTGCAATCAGTTACTTCAAGCACTTAAAGCTAACATATGGGAAGGGTCGTGAGCGAAAAACAGATATTCGTGTCTTCGACGATGTCGATGCCAAAAAAGTTGTAATACGAAACACCAAGCTCTACGTGAATCGTGAGGAGGGATTTGTGGGTACATCGCTTCGCAGAGATGAATATGTCACCGACTGTGCTGATATCGATGATATTATCGTGTTTACTGAGGATGGAAAAATGACAGTAACAAAGGTTGATGCCAAAACATTTATTCGAAAGAATATCATACACGTGGCTGTCTTTAAAAAGAAAGATGATCGCACGATATACAATATGATTTACAGAGATGGACGAGGCGGGACGACTTACATGAAGCGTTTCCCTGTGACAAGTGTGACTAGAGATAAGGAGTATGATTTGACCAACGGCAATGCTCAATCCAAAGTGTTCTACTTCTCTGCAAATCTAAATGGAGAAGCTGAGATCGTAACAGTTTTGCTGCGACAATCCAAGGGTATAAAAAAGCTAAAATGGGATGTTGACTTTGCAAATTTGGATATTAAATCGAAAGGTGTTCGTGGCAATACTGTTACCAAATACACTGTCAATCGCATTGAGCTCAAAGAAGAAGGGGTTTCAACACTCAAGCCACGTGATATATGGTTTGATGAAACTGTTGGACGCCTCAACGTTGATGGGCGAGGAGATCTGATTGGTGCTTTTCGTGGCGATGATCGCTTGTTGATTGCTACACAGTCGGGTGTGATCAAAACAGCAATTCCAGATTTAAACATGCACTTTCCAGAAGATATGCTTGTTTTGGAGAAATGGGAACCTAACAAACCAATATCAGTGATTTATTTTGACACAGCAAAAGAACGCTATTTTGGAAAACGTTTTGTCATTGAAGCTTCAGACAAGAAAGAACAGTTTATAAAGGAAGGTAAACAAAGCCAACTTGAATTGATCAGTACAGATCATCGCCCTGTGTTTGAAATTGAATTTTCAAAGCTTAGAGGAAAAGATCCAAAATCATCCCAGCAGATTAGTTTTGAAGACTTTATCTCAGTGAAAGGGATCAAAGCAATTGGCAATCAAGTCACATCACTAAAGGTCAAGCAGTTTAATGTTTTAGATCCTTTACCTCATGAAAAAACAACAGAAAAAACACCAGCCGACATTGAAGTAGAAGACCCTCAAACTATTTCAAATGAGAGTGATGATGACGCCCAAATCACTTTGGATTTGTAGGGTTTACTTCTCAAGCCTCGTCACACGACCACGCTGAACATTTGATCGGTCGCCAACCAAATTGTATTCGAATATATAACCATCTTTAAAGGTGGATAAAATTTTCATCTGCACTGCTTTTGATTCTTGAAAGGTGAGTGGGTTGCGCTTGGTTACGATACACTCACAATCACTCACCCAACGTATATTGGCAGTGTCTGGAGTTTCAAAGAAGTAATCAACCTCGATAGAGTCGTTTCGCACAAATCGACTGGAAAGGGTATCACCATTTACAACTGTATTGAAGCTAAATGAACCAGTTTGGAAAGCTTTACAATTTCGCTCGTTAGTGTAACAAGCTGTAGAGAGAATGAAGACTGCAACAAAAGAGGTTATGATTCGCATAGTAGATTTTTGATGCGAAATTAATCATTATTGGAATTGTACTCTGTAAAACTTCCATCTTTTAGAAGTAAAATGATTTTAATAATCTCCATCTCTGACTTCAAAACATTTGGAGGTTTAGCTTGTTTTTCAGGAGTTTCGTAAGAATCAGGAGGTAGTGCAAGGTCTTCTACTTGGGTTCTAGCAGAGTTATCTGCTGGTTGCTGATATTCCTTTGGAGCATCTGTTAGTTTACCAAAAAGAAGCCAATCAGTGGAGTAGGAGGGAAATGACCGAATGATTTTAAGGATAAACTCCAGGCTAGGCTTGTTACGCCCAGACAAAACATGTGAAATCGATGAGCGCTGAACACCTATGGTATCAGCAAATGCTGACGAACTCAACTGTTGCTCCTCCAAAATCTGACTGATTCTTTTTACAATTTCCTGCATTTTACAAATGTAAACAAATGAGAATTTTGGGAATCGATTTGTAAATATACAACTAATATATAAGCTAACAAAACGTATTTTATATGATATTTCACTTCATTAAATAGTTGTAAATTATTGATAATAAGGAATTTAAATAAAATAAATTACAAATAATATACAATTGTAACTTTTTGTAATTGTTTTTGTTTCCATTGGTAAACAATTGAAAATTTTAGTCGTTTACTTTTGTAACTCAATTCTGTTTACATTTGCAAACGATAACGCACAGCATGAATCCATTGCACTCAACTTTTATTGAACATCAGTTGTCGGGTAGATACATTTGCAACACGCACATAGAACCATTACTGTCTGCATACAACACTACTGTTATTGGGCATAGTGAGACTGGTTTACCTATCTATCGCATTTGTGTAGGTGCTGGTAAGACAAAGGTATTGATGTGGTCTCAAATGCATGGAAATGAGTCAACAACCACCAAAAGTGTGTTTGATCTGTTGCGATTTTTACAATCAGACAAAAGTTTAATCGAACCCCTCCAGCTTTCGATTATCCCTATCCTCAACCCTGATGGGGCAAAGTCATACAATCGATTCAATGCCAATCAAGTTGATCTTAACAGAGATGCGATAGACTTATCTCAAGTCGAAAGTCGGATATTACGCAAGGAGTTTGATGAATTTTCCCCTGATTATGCGTTCAATCTACATGATCAGCGTACCATTTTTGGCGTTGAGGCTAAGCCAGCAACACTCTCGCTGTTGGCCCCTGCTTTAGACAAAGAACGAAGTTTTAACGACTGTAGAAACAAAGCAGCGCAGTTGGCAGCGAGTGTTTTTCAGGGTCTTCAATCATCGTCAATCGCCTCACAAATCGGACGCTTTGACGACCAGTTTAATCCAAACTGTGTAGGAGACGCTTTTCAGTCCTTGGGTGTGCCTACCTTACTGATTGAAGCAGGTCACTATCAAGACGACTACCACCGAGAAAAAACCAGAACGTTTGTTTTTGACGCTTATGTGTTGGCACTCCAAGCAATCGGTACTTCTAATTTTTCTGATTTTTCGATTTATCACTCCATTCCTCAAAACAAAAAGATATTTTTCGATTATCTATTTCGAAACGTTCATTATGTAGATCGTGGAAAAGAAAAAACAGGAGACGTAGGATTGCAATACAAAGAGGTTCTAAACAGTAATCAAATCGAGTTTCACCCTGTTTTTACTGCCGCTGGAGATTTATCTAAAGCTTATGGCCATATCGAGCCCAATTGTGAAAATCTCGAGCCTTTTGTGTTTAAAATCGAAGAATCCGCACAAAACTTACTGAAATCGTTGAATTTGTAAAGTAATTTACAATAAATTAGTACATAAAATAGATTAAATTCAAAGAATTTTTGCTTTATTTGCAAAAAATATAATATGAGCAAAATGAAATTAGACGAAATCGATCATCAGATATTAGATATCCTTATCGATAACATGCGAACTCCTTTTACCGATATTGCAAAAAAGCTTTTAATTTCAGCAGGTACAGTTCATGTTCGCGTAAAAAAAATGGAAGATTCTGGAATCATAAAAGGTTCATCCTTGACTCTTGATTATAAAAAATTAGGTTATTCATTCATTGCCTATATTGGTATTTATCTTGAAAAAACGCACCAGACTAAATATGTTTTAGAGCGACTTTCGGAAATCCCCAACGTCACTGTTGCACACATTACTACTGGAAAATTTAACATTTATTGTAAAGTGCGAGCAAAAAGTACGGAGCACGCTAAAGAAATCATCTTCACTATCGATGATATTGATGGTGTTTTACGTACCGAAACTATGATTTCGTTAGAAGAAAGCATTAATGATAAAAAGCGTTTGATGCACACTATTTTTCACGAACTCTAAGAGGATATTAACACAGTTTGAACCCTCTTACGACAAGTTCGAGGGTTTTTTAATGATTTATAATTAATGGCGCAAAAAACAAAATTAGAACGTTTCGAAACCGAAGTGATTTCGAGATTTCAACTGTATAACAGTGTGTTTTCGACACTTCCATACTCCCATATTACCAAGACCTCAACACTACTCCCTTTCTTCACTGAATTTTGCTCACATGGGTTTGATCAGAATAAGAATCCAATTGAAATAGTCGAGAATTTTTTTGAGTTGTACTATCCCAACAACTCAGAGAGAGACAACACCGACATTTTGTTCCGATTAATTCAGTTTATCGAACGTCAAGTAGTACTCTTTGATGCGATAGAGGATGCTGCATTTACTGAAGTCAATAATTTCAGTGGTCGTGGAACCTTGCGAAGCTCCAAAGAAGAAGCCACAGAAAAAACAAAAAGAGCTGCGCTAAGAGACTATCTCAACAATTTTAAGGTTCGACCAGTTTTAACTGCACACCCAACACAGTTTTACCCTGGCTCAGTATTAGGGATCATTACAGACCTATCAGCTGCGATTAAGGCCAATAATCTACCAAGTATTAAACTCTTGCTTGCACAATTGGGGCGTACGCCTTTTTTCAAAAAAGAGAAGCCTTCACCGCTCGATGAAGCGAGAAGTTTGATGTGGTATCTTGATAACGTCTTTTATCACTCGGTCAGTAATATTCATCAATATATTAAGAACAATATTTTTGATGGGAAGGATTTTCAAAATCCTCTCATCAACCTTGGGTTTTGGCCTGGTGGTGATCGTGATGGAAATCCTTTTGTGACAACAGAAATTACAATTAAAACAGCGCAGGAATTACGTTCCAATGTGATTCGAAATTACTATCGAGATGTTCGGAAACTGCGTCGAAGACTTACCTTTAAAGGAGTTGAGGAAATTACGATTGAAATCGAGACAAAATTGTACAATAGTATTTTTAGTAAAAAAGAACAGCCAGAAATCTCTCTTTCTGATCTAAAAGCAAAGCTTCATGAAATTCATCAACTCTTGGTTTCGGATTATCATAGCATGTTTGCAAAAGAGGTTGATGCGTTAATCAATAAGGTCAACAACTTTGGTTATCACTTTGCAAGCCTTGACATCCGTCAGGACTCAAGGGTTCATCATGAAGCGTTTCTGACATTACTAAAAGGTGCACAAAAGCAAGGAGTTGTCAGTAAAGAAGTGGATTATCTACAACTTGATGAGTCAGAAAAAATTGACTTCCTCACAACTCTAAAAGGAAACTTACTTCCTGAAAAATTTTCGGATAATCTTGTGAACAAAACTCTTGGCTCTATTCGAGCAATGCAAAAAATTCAGTCACAAAATGGAGAACTCGGATGTCACCGATATATCATTAGCAACAACCAAACTTCACAAAATATTTTTGAGGTTTTTGCCATGATACGTTTGAGCAACTGGGAATCACCAAGTGTTGATGTTGCACCACTTTTTGAAACCATTTCAGACTTAAGTATTGCTCCAAAAGTGATGGACGTGGTATATAGTGACCCTACATATCGAAATCATTTGCGTACAAGAGGCGATAAACAAACCATCATGCTAGGGTTTTCTGATGGGACCAAAGATGGTGGGTACCTCATGGCAAATTGGAGTATTTTTCGTGCCAAGGAAGAACTTACAGAAGTGTCTCGAAAGCATGGAGTTAAAGTATTATTCTTCGATGGTCGGGGAGGACCACCAGCACGTGGGGGTGGAAACACACATCAATTCTATGCTTCTTTGGGCGACAGTATTGAGTCGGATGAAATTCAAATTACAGTTCAAGGGCAAACGATTAGCTCCAATTTTGGAACGATCAGCTCTTGTCAATACAACCTAGAGCAGCTGTTAAGCTCAGGTATTGCCAATCGAGTGTTCAACAACAGTTCTTCTCAATTATCTGATGAGGATCGCCAAACGATGGTAGAACTTGCAGAGACTAGTTATCAAGCTTATCAAGACTTTAAATCACATCCAAAGTTTTTGCCTTATTTGGAACACATGAGTACCCTAAAGTTTTATGCAAAAACTAATATTGGTAGTCGCCCAAGTAAAAGAGGTAAATCAAAGTCTTTTGATTTTTCTGCTCTTCGTGCCATCCCATTTGTGGGCAGTTGGAGTCAGTTGAAGCAAAATGTACCTGGCTTCTATGGGGTAGGTGTTTCGCTAGAAAAATTTGAAGAATCCGGTCGTTTTGATCAAGTTATTGCGTTATACGAAAACAACGCTTTTTTCAGAACCTTGGTTTACAACTCAATGATGAGCCTCACCAAATCATTTTTCAAACTCACTGCCTATATGCAAAAAGATCCTGAATATGGTCCATTTTGGGATCAAATTCACGATGAATATCAACGTGCCAAGAAGTACTTGTTGAAGCTCACTGGTCAGTCAGAATTGATGGAAAACGAGCCAGCAGGAAAGGCCTCAATTATGATGCGTGAAAAGATTGTATTACCGTTGTTAACAATTCAGCAGTTTGCATTGTGCAAGCTTCACCAAAAAGGCAGTGATGAGGTACTCGAAAAGATTGTTACTCGTTCGTTGTTTGGCAATATCAATGCGAGTCGAAACTCTGCTTAATCAGCATAAAATCGAAAAGCTGCATCGATGTCTTCTTCGCTGACAAGGCAATCGATTACAGGCGAACCTATAGCTTTGAGTAAAACGAATTTGATGTCACTTGATTCGTTTTTCTTATCGTGTTTGAGTAAAGCTATAATAGCAGAACGATCATTGTCGTCAAAAGAAATAGAATCGAAAATAGAAGAAAAAACAGTTTTGATTTGATTCCTTTCTTCGATAGATAAGTTTGTTGTAAGATAGGACAATTCAGCTTCCATCACCATTCCAATAGCAATTGCTTCGCCATGCAATAAGTTTTGAGTAGAGGGATTATTGAGGAAATGAGTCTCAATCGCATGACCTAAAGTATGACCATAGTTGAGAATTTTACGTAATCCTTTTTCGTAAGGATCTTCAGAAACCACTTTGTGTTTGATCTCAAGGGAGTGACGTATATGATTTGAAATAGTGCTTTTTTCATTCAGTTTTTCTGTTGCTAAGTTTGAAAAATAATCAGCATCTGCAATTAATCCATGTTTAAGCATTTCTGCATAACCACTTCTAAATTCATTGCTCGGCAATGTTGTGAGAAAGCTATCGTCGATTACAACAAATGCTGGCTCTCGAATGATGCCAATTTGATTTTTTAAACCATGAAAATCAACTCCTGTTTTACCACCAACTGAAGCATCAACCATAGCTAACAGTGATGTAGGAATATTGATAAAATCAATTCCTCTTTTGTATGTACAGGCTACAAAACCCCCTAAATCTGTCACAACACCACCCCCTAGATTGATTAGCAAGCTGTTTCGATCTGCACCTTGTTCAGACATTGATGACCAAAGATGCTCACAAGTTCCGATGTGTTTGTTGGCTTCGCCAGCACCCATCGTGAGCAAGGCGTATGGATGCGAAAAATGCTGATCGAAATAGGATAAACAATGTGACTTAGTGTTATGGTCTACTAGGACAAATACAGATGAGTAGCTCTTTTTAACAAGTGTGTCGCTGAGTTGTTTCCAACCATTTGCATAATAAAAAATAGTGCTCATAAAGTATTTGAAATTGTTTTTTCCAATATGATGCAAAAGTAACCCAAATGTTTTATTTTTAGATGTTGTAAAACAAACATTTGTTGCATTGTGCGTAATATGTTCAACAATACCACTGAAGCTTTTGTTCATCTAACAAACAAAGAGCTAAATCAGTTGGTTTGGCTGTTCAGATTGCTTTCAAACAGATGGATTTCAAGAGTTGGAATAATTACAATGAATACCTTCGGTCATCTCAAACTGTTTGTGTTGCAACGTATCCAACGATGGTTATTTAAGCCCTTTTACGCAGGTACGACACTACAGGAGTCTGAGCCAACAGTAGCGTATTTGTCGAATTATGACGTGTTTTCTTATCTCAATTATGCAACAGAGGATTGCTGGGATGAAAAGCAATTTGAAGTAAATTCTCAAATCGTACAAAAGCTGTTGTTGCACGCTGCTACAACAAAAAATATTCCTTTTAGTGTTTGTAAGGCAACTTCTTTTGGTCATAAGCATTTATTTCAAAAAATAAATGCACAACTATCTTTAACTAAAAATGAAAAGCACGCATTTAAAAGTGTTGTTAATCGTTTTCGTGAATGTTGTAAGGTCGCCAAAGAGCATGATGTTGGTTTGCTGATAGACGCCGAGGAATACAATATGCAATTAGCTGTTGATCAAATTGTAATGGACTTGATGAAAGAGTTTAACACCTCCAAAGCAGTTGTGTACAATACAGTACAACTATACTTGGTTGATGGAAATGAACGCTTACAACAGATGCACTATCGGGCTAAAACAGAATCGTTTAATCTCGGTTTAAAATTGGTTCGAGGTGCTTATATGCAAAAAGAACGCAAAAGAGCTCAAAAACTCGGTATTCCAAGTCCCATATGCAAAACCAAATCTGACACTGATGCAAACTTCAACCAAGCAGTTGCGTATTGCTTCAATCATCTTTCGAATATTTCTATTTTGTTGGGATCACACAACGAATACAGTATGATTTTGGCAACTGAAATAATGAAAAAAAACAGAATCAAAAGTTGGGATGAGCGTGTGTGGTTTAGCCAATTGCTCGGAATGAGTGATCATATCTCCTTTATCCTTGCCAAAAAAGGCTATAATGTCGTCAAATTTGTACCCTTTGGACCCTTAGAAAAGTTGGCTCCCTACCTGACTAGAAGAGCTGAAGAAAATACTGCCATCGTCGGGCAAACAAGTAGAGAGTTAGCGTTGCTTCAAAGGGAAATCAAACGAAGATCTATTGTGGCGAAAGCTTTGTGAAGTAGGCAATGCTGTCACAATTTTTAACCTCGTATTTATCCTCTGATAAGTTTAATCGATAGAAGTTGCAGCTATCAATCCCCACAACACTTTCAGAAAATACAATATCACCACCTTTCAAAAAATCCAATCGGTTGATACTGTCTTGCATAGGGGTTGTAAATACCCATTCCTTTTTGGAAAAATCATTGATGACTCTTGCATCAGGGCCATAGTAGCAGCGAGTGTTTTTACCTCCTAAAAAAAATAGCAACAACACTATCCCAACAGAAAAGCCCCCCAAGTAATAGGACAATCGTTTTAAAAAACTCATTGGAAGGTTAATTTTCGTTTGTGTTCATCAACCAGTTCGATATGTAAATTATGACATTCACCTTCGATAGCTTCGGCAACCATTTCTGGCCATTCGATGAAGCATAAGTCACCTGTTTGTATATAGTCTTCAAAACCAAGTTGCTCCAATTCATCTTCTTTTTCCAAACGATAAAGATCCATATGAATAACTTCTCCCTTCGTGGTTGTGTATTGGTGAACCAATCCAAATGTTGGACTGCTCACAGTGTCCTCACTTCCCAACTGCGATACTATGGATTGAATTAAAGTGGTTTTACCACTTCCCATTTGCCCTACAATAGCAACAATAGGGTATGTAAATGAATGCAAAAGTTGTCTAGCAACATCGTCGATTTCTTGTAGTGAGTATTCAATTACCATGTCGCAAAAATACTTTACTTGGGGGAAAGCACAGCAAATGGAATTAGCATTTCTTCCAGAGAAACACCACCATGTTGATAGGTATTCCTGTAAAAATTGACAAAATGATTATAATTAGAGGGGTAAATCAGATATTTATCTTCAGTTGCAAAAGTAAAACTGCTGGTGAGGTTGATTTTCGGCAATCCAATCTTTTCTGGATTTGAAACTGTATAAAGACTTTTATCTTCAGAATGGAGTCGTTTTCCTGTTTTGTATCTGATGTTTGTGCTCGAATCACGATCACCTAAAATTTTGGATGGCTGTCGCACATTAATGGTTCCATGATCAGTGGTGATCATCAATTTAAATCCAAGAGATTGCGCACGCTTTATGATTTCTAACAAAGGGGAGTTCTGAAACCAAGTGGCAGTGAGCGATCGAAATGCCTTATCAGAGGATGCTAGTTCTTTAATGATTTCCATTTCGGTTTTGGCATGCGAAATCACATCAACAAAATTATAGACAATAACACAGAGGTCATTTGTGGATTCATTTTGGAGCTGGGCAGCCAGTTTATGTCCCTGATCTTTACGATTAATTTTGTGATAACTGAACGAAATATCTTTTTCTAGAGCAGAAAATTGACCTGCCAAAAGCTCTTTTTCATAAAGGTTTTTACCACCAGCATCTGTATCATCCTTCCAAAAATTGGGGTATAATCGTTTGATGTTAACAGGCAATTCGCCAGCAAATAGTGCATTTCTGGCATATTGAGTGGCGGTGGGTAAAATGCTACTACATATCTGTTCTTGTTGTAACTTATAAAAAGGTGAAAGATGTGTTTGCAACACTCGCCACTGATCGAGACGTAGGTTGTCAATCACTACTAGCAAGGTTGTTGTGTCTTTGCTCAATTTGTGAAGTACCAACTTCTCAATCATCTGATGAGACATCACCAAAGGGCTATCTCCATTGACCAAATCTTCGTATTTTGAAGATATAAATTTGGAAAATATATGATTGGCCTCTGATTTCTGATGATTCAAAATCTCATGCAAATCACTTGACTCCATCGCATCAATTTCAAGTTCCCAAAAACATAATTTTTGATAGATCGCTGACCAGTCATCATAATCATTTGCTTGCCTGATATCGATATTGAGATCTTGAAACGAACGTTGATAGTCCATTGTTGTTTTTTCAGCAACAAGTCTGGAGTTGTCCAAGTTTTTTTTTAATGAAAGTAAGATTTGATTTGGGTTCACTGGTTTGATCAAATAGTCTGCTATTTTTGCTCCAATGGCTTCTTCCATCAAATTTTCTGCCTCACTTTTTGTAATCATTATTACTGCCAAATTTGGATAGATTTTCTTGATTTCACTTAAGACAGCTAATCCATCCATGCCTGGCATGTTTTCATCTAAAAGGACGATGTCAAAAGCCTGTTCTTTGACTAAATCCAATGCGTCAGGACCATTTGTACAAGGATGAACTACATATCCTTTATCTTCCAAAAAATGAATGTGTGGCTGCAAAAGGGTGATTTCATCATCTACCCACAACACCTGTATCAGTTTCATATTCGTATATTTGCATAAATTCTAAATCTTTGAGACTGAAGAATTATAACGATCCAATTTACGGTTTTATTACAATTCCTACTGCTTTTATTTATACCCTCATCCAAGAGCCTGTTTTTCAACGATTGCGCAGGATTCAGCAAATGGGGTTGTCGCATTATGTTTTTAGTGGTGCCACTCATCATCGATTTGCACATGCCTTGGGCGCCATGCATCTAATGCACAAAGCTTTGAATGTTCTTGAAGAAAAAGGAATTGTGATTTCTCCTAAGGAAAAGGAAGCTGCAATGATCGCCATTCTTCTACACGATATTGGACATGGCCCTTTTTCGCATGCTCTCGAGGGTATTCTTATTAAAAATGTTTCACACGAAACACTATCACTAGCATTGATGAAGGCATTGAATCAGAAACACAAAGGGAAGCTCAGTATGGCAATCGATATGTTTACGAATGCATATAAGCGCCCATTTTTCAATCAATTGATATGCTCTCAATTGGATATGGATAGATTGGATTATTTGAAAAGAGATAGTTTTTACTCAGGCGTGACAGAAGGCAATATCAGTACAGACAGAATCATTGCTATGCTGATGGTACAAGATGAACAATTGGTTGTTGAAGAGAAAGGAATCTACTCGATTGAGAAGTTTTTACTTGCGCGAAGACTGATGTATTGGTCTGTTTATTTGCACAAAACCAGCTATGTAGCCGAGGAAGTCCTCAAACGCATTATACTTCGTGCAAGAGAGCTATTGAATCATGGCACAGCAATAGATGCATCTGCTCATCTGTTATATTTTATTTCAACTTACCATTCTTCAGTCGAACATATTGATATGGAGCATTACACTGCAATTGATGATGTTGATATTCTATCGCTGGTCAAAGCAGGGGTGAAGCATAGCGACCCTGTTTACGAATCACTATGCAATATGGTCCTGACAAGACGTTTGCCAAAAATAAAAGTGAATAACGAACCCTTTTCATCTAATTTTATAAAGAAGAAAAAGAATCGCGCAAAGACTAAGTTTGACATATCACATAAAAATATGTCCTATTTTGTATTTGATGGAGTGATGAAAAATATGGCATACAATTTGGAGCAATCACCAATATTATTAATCGATAAAAAAGGGAACACGAAGGAATTGCTAGCAGGTTCTGACCAGTCAAATTTGAAAATGCTGACCAAAGCAGTGATGAAGTATTACTGTTGTTATCCGAATTAGTGTTCCAATTTTGTTATTTTTGCACCGATGAAATACACAGCTTCCGAAATTGCTGAAATTCTAGATGGTTTTGTTGTGGGGGATGATGATGCTTGTGTTACTTCAATTGCGAAGATTGAAGAAGCACAAAAAGGTTCACTTGCCTTTTTAGCAAACCCCAAATACACAGAATTTTTATACTCTACCAAAGCATCAGTTACGCTGGTGCGTGACAGTTTTCAGCCAGAAAAGGATATTTCAACAACATTGGTAAAGGTTGCTGATCCTTATCTTTCGTTCACGACGATGCTTTCACATTTCAATGGTTCTGAAAAAAAATACAATGGTATTCATAACCATAGCCTAATCGACTCATCAGCTTCGCTGGGAACAGATTGCTATGTTGGACCATTTGCGACTATTGGGAGTGGGGTAAAGATTGGCAATAATGTAAAAATACATGATCATGTTGTCATCGAATCCGATGTAGTTATAGGAAATCACACAACGATTTTTTCTGGCGCAAAAATTTTATCCAAATCCAAAATCGGGGCAAATTGTATTCTACACAACAATGTGGTTATTGGTTCAGATGGTTTTGGGTTTAGTCCAACAGCTTCGGGCGCATATGAAAAAATTCCTCAGACTGGTTCTGTTTTAATTGAGGATGATGTTGAAATCGGTTCGAACTCTACAATTGATCGTGCAACAATTGGTCAAACCATCATCCGCCAAGGAGTTAAGTTAGATAACTTAATCCAAATTGCTCATAATGTTGAGGTAGGTGCTCACACTGTCATCGCTGCCCAAACTGGCATCGCTGGGTCATCCAAAATTGGAAGTCATTGTGTTATTGGCGGACAAGTCGGTATCGCAGGTCATCTCAAAATCGGAAATCGTGTTCAAATTCAAGGTCAATCGGGCATTTTACGTAATCTTAAAGACGATGAAAAAGTGATGGGTTATCCTGCGATTAATATTCTCTCCTACAACAAATCATATGTTCATTTCAAAAACCTAAACAAGCATATTAAAACACTTCATAAACTCCAAAAAAAACTTACTGACAATGGCTAATCAAACAACAATTGCTGATCCAATTACGCTCAAAGGTGTAGGAATTCACACAGGTGTCGAAGTAACAATGACATTTAAACCTGCAGTTGCCAATCATGGTTACGCTTTTCAGCGAACAGACCTAGAAGGCAGTCCGATAATCGAAGCACTTGCGAACAACGTAGCAGATACCAAGCGGGGAACCAGCCTTCAAAAAAATGGTGTAACGATTCATACTTGTGAGCATGTCTTGGCAGCTTTTGTAGGCAGTGAAGTGGACAATGTTTTGATTGAACTAAATGCTTCGGAAACACCAATTATGGATGGTTCATCCAAATTTTTTGTTGAGGCAATAGAAAAAGTTGGCATCAAAACACTCGATGCCGAAAGAGATGAATACATTGTAAAGGAAAACATCACTTATACTGATGAAGAATCGGGGAGTGAAATCACTTTGTTACCAGCAGAAGACTATGAGGTTACAACCATGGTCGATTTTGGAACGAAAGTTCTCGGAACGCAAAACGCAACTCTAAAGAAACTGAGTCAGTTTAAAAAAGAGTTTGCCGACGCACGTACGTTTAGCTTTTTACACGAGATTGAAACCCTATTAGAAAATGGGTTAATCAAAGGGGGAGACCTCAACAATGCGATTGTGTATGTTGATAAAGAGCTATCTAAGGATACGATGGATCGGCTGCGAAAAGCATTTAATAAAAAATCCATTTCAGTTAAGCCAAATGGGATTTTAGACAACCTTACGTTGCACTATCCGAATGAAGCAGCACGACACAAATTACTCGATGTGATCGGCGATTTGGCATTGATTGGAACACGCATTAGGGGTAAAGTGATCGCATCAAAACCAGGCCATGCGATCAATACGAATTTTGCAAAAAAAATGGCAAAAATCATCAAAGAAGAAAAGAGAAATCGTGTGCCAAATTATGACTTAAATGTCGAGCCATCACTTGATGTCAATCAAATTATGAAGATCTTACCCCATCGTCCACCTTTTCTTCTTGTCGATAAGATACTTGAAATCAGCAAACAACACGTTGTGGCTGTTAAAAGTGTGACAATGAATGAACCATTTTTTCAGGGGCATTTCCCTGGACGACCTGTAATGCCAGGTGTTTTGCAAATTGAGGCCATGGCACAAGCTGGTGGTGTATTGGTTCTCAACACTGTCCCAGACCCTGAAAATTACCTTACTTATTTTATGAAGATTGAAAACGCCAAGTTTAAACACCCAGTTGTTCCTGGCGATACACTTGTATTTAAACTTGAGCTCTTGTCGCCTATAAGAAGGGGTATCTGTCATATGCAAGCCTATGCCTACAGTAGAGGTCGATTGACAACCGAAGCCGAAATGATGGCACAAATTGTCAAAAAAAATGAAACTAGCCTATGAATCAACCCTTAGCTTACGTTCATCCCAGAGCAGCTCTTGCAAAAAATGTTGTGATTGAACCATTCACGACCATTGATAAGAATGTTGAAATAGGAGAAGGAACTTGGGTTGGTTCCAACGTCACAATCATGGAAGGTGCTCGAATTGGTAAAAACTGTTCTATTTTTCCTGGTTCAGTCATCTCTGCTGTTCCTCAAGATTTAAAATTTAATGGCGAAGACTCAACTGCCGAAATAGGTGATAACACCACTATTCGAGAGTGTGTGACAATCAACAGAGGTACATCCTCGAGAGGAAAAACGATTATTGGAGAAAATTGTCTAGTAATGGCGTATTCTCACATTGCACACGATTGTATTGTTGGAGACAACTGTATTTTTTCTAACAATAGCACATTGGCTGGCCACATCACTATTGGAGATCATGTGATATTGGCTGGAATGACTGCTGTTCATCAATTTTGCTCGATTGGAAGTCATTCGTTCGTCGCTGGAGGATCGTTGGTAAGAAAAGACATCCCACCTTTTGTGAAAGCTGCAAGAGAACCAATCTCTTATGTAGGGATCAACTCTGTCGGCCTGCGTCGGCGTGGGTTCACAAGCGAAAAAATTAGAGAGATTCAAAACATATACAGAATTCTGTATCAAAAAACATACAACAACACACAAGCTGTTGAAATTATTGAAGCGGAAGTAGAAGTCTCCAAAGAAAGAGATGAAATTCTACAGTTTATACGTGATTCTCAGCGAGGGATTATGAAAGGATATTCCAAAACATCATAGACTATGGCATCAACCTCTGATATTCGTAAAGGGCTTTGTATTCGTTATAACAACGATATCTATAAAATTGTTGAGTTTTTGCATGTCAAACCTGGAAAAGGCCCAGCCTTTGTGCGAACAAAACTCAAAAGCGTGACCAACGGAAAGGTCATCGACAACACCTTTTCGGCAGGACATAAGATCGATGATGTTAGAGTCGAAACGCGTAAATACCAGTTTTTGTACAATGATGGTGAAACTTATCACTTTATGAATACTGATGATTACAATCAAATCGAACTTCAAAAAAGTATTTTAGATTCACCGCAGCTTTTGAAAGAAGGAGCGCATGTAACAGTGATGACCAATTCTGATGATGGTATAGCATTATCTGTTGATATGCCAGCAAGTGTTGTATTGGAGGTTGCTCATAGCGAACCAGGAGTAAAGGGAAATACAGCAACCAATGCAACCAAGCCAGCAACCCTCGAAACAGGTGCAAAAATCAATGTCCCATTGTTTATCAATGAAGGTGATAAAATTAAAGTAGATACCGAAAAATCAACTTATATCGAACGAATTAAAGAATAGTTATGAGTGTATTGGTCAACAAAGACTCGAAAATTATAGTACAAGGTTTCACTGGTAGTGAAGGTAGCTTTCACGCCAAACAGATGATTGCTTATGGCACCCAAGTCGTTGGGGGTGTTACCCCTGGAAAAGGAGGGCAAACACATCTTGATAAACCTGTTTTTAATACAGTAAAAGAGGCAGTCGATGCTGTCAAAGCAGACACCACAATCATATTTGTACCCCCTGCCTTTGCTGCAGATGCGATCATGGAAGCAGCCGACGCTGGTATTAAAGTCATTGTCACGATTACTGAAGGTATACCAGTTGCTGATATGGTGAAAGCAGCTTCGTATGTGAAACAACGAAATGCACGTCTTGTGGGACCTAACTGCCCTGGCTTAATCACCCCAGAAGAGGCAAAGGTTGGTATTATGCCAGGATTTGTGTTTAAAAAAGGAAATGTTGGGATTGTGTCTAAATCGGGGACACTAACCTATGAGGCTGCTGATCAGGTCGTGAAAGAAGGACTTGGTATCACCACTGCCATTGGGATAGGTGGTGATCCAATCATTGGTACAACCACTAAAGAAGCAGTAGAGTTATTGATGAATGACCAGGAAACAGAGTGTATTGTCATTATCGGGGAAATTGGTGGTCAACTTGAGGCAGATGCTGCCCGTTGGGTGCATGAACAAGGAAATCCCAAGCCAGTCGTTGGTTATATCGCTGGTGAAACAGCTCCAAAAGGTCGAATCATGGGCCATGCTGGTGCAATTGTTGGTGGGGCAGAGGACACTGCTGAGGCCAAAAAGAAAATCATGACTGAATGTGGAATCCACGTAGTGGACTCCCCAGCTGAAATTGGTAAAAAAGTCGCTCAAATCTTAAATTAAATAATGAAATTACTTGAAAATAAAACTTTATTAATCACTGGTGCAAGTCGTGGTATTGGACGTGGAATTGCCACTGTATTTGCTGAACATGGTGCCAATGTTGTCTTTACCTTTAGTTCGTCACTAGATGCTGCCAATAGTCTTGAGAAAGAATTGCAATCGCTTGGTGTACAAGCCAAAGGATACCAATCCAACGCAGCTGACTTTGATCAGACTCAAGAATTGGTAAAGAAAGTGTTAACAGATTTTAGCACCATCGATGTGCTGATCAATAATGCTGGAATCACCAAGGACAATTTGCTGATGCGAATTTCTGAACAAGACTTTGATAAAGTGATTGAAGTCAACCTTAAATCTGTCTTTAACCTGACAAAAGCTGTGCAACGCACTATGCTGAAACAACGATATGGAAGTATCATTAATATGAGTTCTGTTGTTGGGGTAAAAGGCAACGCCGGACAATCGAATTATGCAGCATCCAAATCAGGGATCATTGGCTTTTCTAAGTCAATTGCACTTGAACTTGGATCGAGAAACATCCGTTGCAATGTAATTGCTCCGGGCTTTATCGAAACTGAAATGACTTCAAAACTTTCTGAAGAAGTTGTTGCGGGATGGCGTTCTGGAATTCCGCTTAAGCGGGGTGGAACGCCAAATGACGTAGCCAATGCATGTGTATTTTTGGCTTCGGACTTGTCCAGTTACATCACTGGACAGGTGATTAATGTAGATGGTGGAATGCTTACTTAACATTTAAATATTTAATAATGAATAATTTACCTAAACTCGGATTACCAATCACTGTGCTGATTTTTGTTGCGCTAATTTTTCTTTTCCGATCAGCTGTCAATATCGGCTACGGAGAAGCAGGTGTTGTATGGAAGCGATTTGGTGGTACCGTAATTGACAAGCCCGCACTATCGGAGGGTTTTCATATCATCGCACCTTGGAACAAGGTCTATGTTTATAATATCAAGCAACAAGAAGAATTTGAAAGCGGTATGCGTGTTTTATCTTCAAACGGTCTTGAAATTTCACTTGATGTTTCTGTGCTCTATCAACCAATTATTGAAGATTTAGGACTATTGCACAAAACCAAGGGTGAGGATTACCTTAATATTGTGATTGTTCCCGAAATTCGAGCAGTCGCTCGTTCGGTGATTGGACGTTATACACCCGAACAGTTGTACTCGACCAAGCGCGACGCGATTCAAAACGAAATCTTTGAGGAAACAAAAAAGAAAGTAGAGCCACAACATGTACAAATCAATTCAGTACTGGTACGTGATGTGACCTTACCGCCTTCTATCAAAGAAGCGATTCAACGTAAACTCACCCAGGAGCAAGAAGCATTGGAATATGAGTTCCGTTTGGAAAAGGCAAAGCAAGAAGCCGAGAAAGTACGGATTGAGGCAGAAGGTAAAGCACTTGCAAACCGTATTCTAAATGCTTCCCTAACCACAAATATTCTTCGTGAAAAGGGGATAGAAGCAACTATGCAATTGTCAGAATCGTCTAATGCGAAAGTGATTGTTATCGGTAGTGGAAAAGATGGTTTACCCATAATTTTAGGCAATCAATAGGTTTTTTTCAATATTTTGTTTGATATTTGCAATCAAAATGAAAAAACACACACACATTCATAGCTTATTTGTCTTGTCTCAGACGAGTTGAGTTGGATATGATATATCTTATTAAAACCCGTTTGAGATTCAAGCGGGTTTTTTTGTTTGTATAAAATTGAAATAGTGGAAAAAAAGTTACACATCGCCGTTCAAAAGTCAGGTAGACTACATGATGAATCATTGAAACTCCTCAATGACTGTGGAATTTCCATCGATAATGGCAAGGACCAGTTGAAAGCCGTCGCCCGTAATTTCCCGATTGAAATCTTTTATCTGCGTAATGGGGATATTCCTCAATATCTTCGTGATGGAGTCGTTGATATTGCGATCATCGGCGAAAATCTACTAGTTGAAAAAGGAGACGATATCTCAATTAAAGAAAAGTTAGGATTTTCGAAATGTCGGGTCTCAATTGCCATTCCAAAAGATGATACTTACAAGGGTATTGAAAGTTTAACAGGAATGAAAATTGCAACTTCTTACCCAAATACAGTAAAAAGATTTCTCGCAGAAAAAGGGATTGAGGCTGAACTTCACATCATCAATGGTTCAGTTGAAATCGCTCCGAATATCGGTTTATCAGATGCGATTTGTGATATTATTTCCAGTGGCTCTACCTTGTTTAAAAACAATCTTAAAGAAGTAGAGGTGTTGTTTAAATCCGAAGCTGTTCTCGCATCCAGTATTACCTTGGATGGTGAAAAGAATGACATTCTAAAAAAGTTGCAATTCCGCATTCAGTCCGTACTCAAAGGACGTCAATCAAAGTATATTTTGATGAATGTACCCAATGAAAGTATTGATAAGATATCGTCTATACTCCCCGTATTAAAATCTCCGACGGTATTACCTTTAGCTGAACCAGGGTGGAGTTCACTTCACTCAGTGGTCAATGAGGGTAAGTTCTGGGAAGTTATTGACGAGTTAAAAGCAGCTGGTGCGCAAGATATTTTGGTTTGCCCAGTAGAAAAAATGGTTTTATGAAAACGGTTATGAATCCATCTACTGATCAGTGGAGTGAGCTAACTACTCGCCCAATGGCATCTTCAAAAGATATCATACCAGTTGTAGATGAAGTCTTTGGCGCAATTCAACTCCAAGGCGATCAAGCTATACAGGCCTACAGCGAAAAATTTGATGGTTATAGACCCGAACGCATTGAAGTTGATCTAGACGATCTTAAAACCGCTCAAAACGAGTTATCAGCCGATTTAAGAGATGCAATTGACAAGGCCTATGACAATATATACGCATTCCACAAAGCGCAGCTAACCGAACGAATACAGCTTGATGTGCAAGATGGGGTGTCATGTTGGCAAGAGAAACGACCAATTGAGAAAGTCGGTCTTTATGTCCCAGGGGGGACAGCTCCTTTGTTTTCTTCTGTACTTATGCTTGCCATTCCTGCTACCATTGCTGGTTGTCGTGAAATCGTATTGTGTACGCCACCAAATCAATCAGGTCAACTTGCGCCAGCCATGCGCTATGCGGCTTATAAATGTGGTGTTACCCGTTTATTTCAAGTCGGAGGGATCCAAGCCATTGGAGGAATGACTTTTGGTACGCAAACGATTCCCAAAGTTTATAAAATATTAGGCCCTGGTAATCAGTATGTCACTGCGGCCAAGCAGAAAGCAACCCAATATGGTGTTTCTATCGACATACCTGCTGGGCCAAGTGAATTGTTAGTAGTCGCTGATGATACAGCAGTTCCTTCTTACGTCGCTGCAGATTTACTGTCACAAGCAGAGCACGGGACAGATAGTCAAGTGGTATTGGTCAGCACCAGTCAAAACACCATTGAAAAGGTGCATGAAGAAGTGCAAAAGCAGTTGGATGTACTTCCAAGAAAAGAAATCGCCGCACAGGCACTTGGAAACTCAATATCCATTTATTTTGCTGCTGAATCCGATGCCATTGACTTTATCAATGAATACGGCCCTGAGCACTACATCATTTGTATGGCTAACGAAGATAAGTTTGTCAAAAGGGTAGCCAACGCTGGATCGGTGTTTATTGGAAATTTTACCCCAGAAAGCGCTGGTGATTACGCTTCTGGGACCAATCACACCTTACCAACCAATGGGTACGCCAAACAATACAGTGGAGTTAACCTGGATAGTTTTCTCAAGGCGATTACCTTCCAAAAGATAAGCGAGACAGGTTTGAAAGATCTTGGCCCCTCTATAGAAATCCTAGCCGACGCTGAGGGCTTGTATGCACACAAAAATGCAGTTAGCCTTCGATTAAAAGATTTGACATGAGTTTTGATATTCAAAAACTAGTCCGTTCACACATTGCCGATCTTAAACCTTATTCTTCGGCTCGGGACGAATTTGACCCTGTCGAAGGAGAGGTTGTTTATTTGGATGCAAATGAAAATCCATTTTACAATGGTGTAAACCGTTATCCAGATCCACAACAACGAAAATTAAAAGAAGTCATCGCAATGAGGAGAGGGTTAGCTGCAAATCAATTGCTTCTTGGTAATGGAAGTGACGAGGTTTTGGACTTAATTTTTCGTGCGTTTTGCATTCCAAATAAAGACAATATCATTGTAATGCCGCCAACTTACGGCATGTATAAGGTTCTTGCAAATATCAATTGTATTTTTTTAGATGAAGTCCCTTTAAGTAATGATTTTCAGTTAGTTACAAAAGATATTTTTAACCATATTTCGTCCCGAACCAAAGCAATATTCTTATGTTCTCCCAACAATCCAAGTGGGAATTCGTTTCATAGAGCTGATATTCTGTCTTTACTTAAATCGTTTGACGGTCTTGTGGTGGTTGATGAGGCATATATTGATTTCTCTACCCAAAAGAGTTTGGTAACTGAATTGCCATACTATCCCAATCTTATCATTACCCAAACCCTTTCCAAGGCCTTTGGGCTGGCAGGAATTCGGCTTGGTTTCTGTATGGCCAGTGAAGAGATTATCAATATTCTCAACAAAATCAAACCCCCATATAATATCAATTCACTTACCCAAGAACGAGCCATTTCTGCTTTACAGGACTGGGACGCAACCCTAGAGCAAATCACACAACTTATTGCAGAAAGAAAGCGTCTGTTTGTACAGCTTAAGACGATTTCTTTTGTTAAAAAGGTTTATCCGAGTGATGCGAATTTCCTTTTGGTGCGGGTTGATGATGCCGACAAACGATACACTCAACTTATCCAAAATAATATCGTTGTTCGTAACCGCAGTAAGCAAGTGGGATGTGAAAACTGCCTTCGTTTATCTGTTGGAACTCCTCAAGAAAATCAAATATTGATAGAAACATTAAATCGCTTGTCATCATGAAAAAGGTTTTATTTATCGATCGTGACGGAACACTGGCGCTAGAGCCGGAGGACTATCAACTTGACAGTTTTGAAAAATTGACGTTTTACCCTGGTGTATTTACCTATCTCGGACGTATTGCGAAAGAGTTGGACTACACCCTTGTTATGGTTACCAACCAAGACGGCTTGGGTACCGATAGCTTTCCAGAGGAGAAATTTTGGCCTGTTCACAATCATTTAATAGATGCGATGAAAAACGAAGGGATTGTTTTCGAGGAAGTCTGTATTGACAAAAGCTTTGCAGCAGATCAGGCGCCCACGCGTAAACCGGAAACAGGCTTGTTAAGGTCTTATTTGTCTGGGGATTATGATTTAGAGAATTCCTTTGTCATTGGGGACCGCTTGAGCGATATGCAATTGGCGGTCAACTTGGGTACCCGAGGTATTTTGCTTCAACATGATGAACGTCTTAGCGAAACTCCTGACCAGACCACCAAAGCAGCTATTGCTTTAACGACTGCCAACTGGAGTGAAGTTTACTCCATGCTCAAAGCTGGTCAACGCCTGTGTAGGCACATTCGCATAACCAAAGAAACGGATATTTCGATTGTGCTTAACCTTGATGGAACTGGGCAAAGCACTATCGATACAGGAATTGCATTTTTTGATCACATGCTTGAACAATTGGCACGTCACGGAGGGATTGATATCGAATTGACTACCAAAGGCGACTTGGAAGTTGATGAGCACCACACAATTGAAGATACTGCTATAGCACTAGGAGAGGCCTTTGCAAAGGCTTTAGGAGACAAACTCGGGATCGAGCGCTATGGCTTTTGCTTACCTATGGATGATTGCCTTGCTCAAGTCGCCATTGACTTTGGCGGGCGTTCTTGGCTGATGTGGGAAGCCAAATTCAAGCGTGAACTGATTGGTAAAATGCCCACCGAAATGTTTTTCCACTTTTTTAAATCCTTTGCCGATGGGGCAAAGGCTAATTTAAATATCAAAGCAGAAGGGCACAATGAACACCACAAAATCGAGGCGATTTTTAAAAGTTTTGCCAAAGCCGTTAAGGCAGCGATTCAGCGTGATCCTGAAAAATTGATTCTCCCTTCTACTAAAGGAAAGTTATGAGTGTAGCCATTATCGATTATGGAGCTGGAAATATCCAGAGCATTCGTTTTGCTTTGACACGTTTGGGAGTTTCGGCAACATTGTCGTGCGATTCAGAAACCATTCAATCAGCTTCTCATGTAATTTTTCCAGGAGTTGGGGAAGCGAGTTCGGCGATGGCAAAACTTAAACGTACCCAGTTGGATACACTAATTCCAAAGTTGATACAACCTGTTTTGGGAATTTGTTTGGGAATGCAGTTGATGTGCAACAGCTCTGAAGAAGGAAATACAAAGGGCCTGGGAATCTTTGATACCGAAGTAGTTCGATTTACAACTACACGTAATGTGCCGCATATGGGTTGGAACGAAGTGAAAGGCAGTGGAGTATTGTTTGATAAAATCCCTAACGACAGTCATTTTTATCTAATACATAGCTATTATGCTATTCCCAATGAAAATACGGTTGGACACTGTCTTTATAATATCAATTTTGCTGCAGCAATGGCAAAAAACAACTTTTATGGCACCCAATTTCACCCGGAAAAGAGTGGAGCTGTGGGCGCACAACTGTTACAAAATTTTTTGTCATTATGATCATTATTCCTGCAATTGATATTATAGAAGGACAATGTGTACGGCTAACCAAAGGTTCTTATAACACCAAGACTGTTTATAGTGATTCACCAGTTGATGTTGCCAAACGCTTTGAAGGAACTGGGCTGACACACCTTCATGTGGTTGACCTTGACGGAGCTCGTGCCAAGCATATTGTCAATGCGAAGGTTTTGGAGGCCATTGCCACCCAAACCAACTTACGAGTGGACTTTGGCGGCGGAATTAAGTCGGAGCGTGATTTGCAAACAGCTTTTGATTGCGGTGCTGCACAGGTCACGCTAGGTAGTATCGCTGTGGTTGAACCCCAACTCGCATTGGAATGGTTAGATCAATATGGTACTGATCAACTCATTTTAGGCGCAGACGCCAAAAACCGTCGTATTACCACGCATGGTTGGGAACAGGACTCAGGAATTGATGTTTTAAACTTTGTAAAGGATTTTACAAAAAAAGGATTTACAAACGTCTTGTGCACCGATGTCGCTAAAGATGGTATGCTATCAGGCCCTTCTTTTGAACTATACCGCGAACTGCTAAATGAGGTTGAAGGCTTGTCTCTGATCGCCTCTGGAGGAGTGAGTGCTATGGCTGACCTGTATGCTTGTCGTGAACTCGGTTGTTCGGCAGCAGTTGTAGGTAAAGCCATATATGAAGGAAAAATCAAGCTGAAAGAATTGGAAACCTACCAACTCAATCTAAACTGATATGCTCACAAAACGAATCATACCTTGTTTGGATATTAAAGGTGGTCGTACGGTAAAGGGAGTTAATTTTGTCAACCTTCGTGACGCAGGAGACCCTGTTGAACTTGCCCAGCGTTATGCAGAGGAAGGGGCAGATGAGCTTGTGTTTCTCGATATCTCAGCGTCTGAAGAAAAACGAAAAACCCTTGCCAAGTTGGTACATGATGTTGCTCAAGCGATAGATATCCCTTTTACTGTAGGCGGTGGCATTAATGCAACACACGACGTCGGAATCCTATTGGACAATGGCGCAGATAAGGTATCGATCAATTCTGCTGCTGTTCGTCGTCCCGCACTCATCAGTGAGGTTGCCAGTCGATTTGGTACACAATGTGTCGTTATAGCGATTGACGCCAAACAAATTGCTTCAGAATGGATTGTCCATCTTGTTGGCGGTAAGGTTCCGACCGAACGAAAGTTATTTTCATGGGCAAAAGAAGCCGTAGACCGCGGTGCCGGGGAGCTGCTGTTTACCTCTATGAATCACGACGGCACCAAGCAAGGATTTGCGAATACTGCACTGCGACAACTTAGCGAAACAGTCACTGTTCCTGTCATTGCCTCTGGCGGTGCGGGGACCATACAACACTTTATTGATACCTTTGTTAAGGGAAATGCAGATGCAGCTTTGGCAGCAAGTGTATTTCACTTTAAAGAAATTAGTATTACCGAATTAAAAAACGAATTGAGATTACACAATATACCAATGCGATGACAATCGATTTCAGCAAACACCCAGACGGACTTGTTCCTGCCATCGTTCAAGATGCAAATACAAAATGTGTATTGATGATGGGTTATATGAACCATGAAGCCATAACCAAAACAAAAGAAACGCTACAAGTCACTTTTTTTAGCCGTTCCAAAAATCGCCTTTGGACAAAAGGGGAGGAGAGTGGTCATGTATTGACCCTAATTGATATGGCAGTAGACTGTGATCGTGATGCCCTATTGATTAAGGCCGTGCCCAAAGGCCCAACTTGTCATAAGGGAGATGATACGTGCTGGGGCGAAAGCAACAATACACCCAGCTATGGGTTTTTGACTACTTTGGAAGAGGTAATTGCGGATCGTAAAAACAATTTTTCTGATAACAGCTATGTGTCAAGCTTGTTTGCCAAAGGCATCAATAAGATTGCGCAAAAAGTAGGGGAAGAAGCTGTGGAAACCGTCATTGAAGCCAAAGACACCAATTCCGATTTGTTTTTAAACGAAAGTGCAGACTTGCTGTTTCACTTTATGATCTTGTTGCAAGCCAAAGGACATACCTTTAGCGATGTGGTTCGCATACTTGAGGATCGGCAAAAGGGATAGCATTATTACTAGCCAGCAATCAAACCTATTTGGAACAATAAAACAAAAAAAGAAAAGTAGTTGTCCAGAGTATGGTTTTAAGAATTGGTTATATTAAAAATCCATATTTTTATATACTATCATTACTTTTTACATGCAATTGCCGACAGACATCTTTTCTTTTTTTTCAGATTTGCAACAAAACAACAATCGGGATTGGTTTGCTGAGCATAAACCAAGGTTTAAGGCTCTCGAAATAGAAGTAAAGAACTTTGGAGAGCAATTGAAAGACAAACTCAATCTTCACGACAGTATCGATCGGTTTAAGTTATTTCGGGTTTATAGGGATGTACGTTTCTCTAAAGACAAAACCCCTTACAAAACTCATTTCGGACTCACATGGCATCGCACAAAGCCACAATTTAGGGGGGGATACTATTTGCATTTATCTCCAGGGAAAAACTTTTTGGCGTGTGGGTTTTGGGCACCCAATCCAGCAGATTTAAAGCGCATCCGACAAGAGATCGACATCGACGGGGAGTTGTATCGCACTATCCTTAATGACAAGTCTTTTAGCAGTGTATGGGGTAAATTGGAGGGTGAGGTAGTCAAAACAGCTCCAAAAGGTTATGCCAAGGACCATCCGCAAATTGATTTGTTGCGTTTTAAGCAGCATATTTTTACGATCGACTATCCAGACAAGGATATCTGCCAACCTGACTTTATTGATCGTGCAGATAACGCCCTACAAGCTGTACGACCTTTTGTGGACTATATGAGCGAGGTGCTGACTACCAATGCAGACGGGGAGAGTTTGGTGTAGGGATTGTAAGTTCTAAAGTGAAAAAAAAATTACCCAACCTTAGACAATGTCTGTGGAACTAACAGCTGCAATTGGTCTTGCAGGCGTGTTATCACTAAGTTCATCATCCGTTTGTTGAGTTTAGATGAATTTTGGGTGTAAGTCATGTACTCTTCCATCGTAAACTGACCGATGATCAGGCCTTTCAGCGCATTGCGGAACTTTTGATCTTTGTGTATGGCATTCTCGATATACCCCATTTGCTTGTCAACCGAAATATCAAAAAACACGCCCTTGTGTTTGGTGGCATAATTGACAAAAGAGGCAAGGAGTAGGGGGTTTTGCAACTTTAAAACTGGTCGTAGGGTAGAGTTTTGAAAGCGTTCTTCTGAAGACATAGTCTCAAATGTTTGATGCTTTTTGATTTGAGGACGAATGCGAAGGATATCATTGTGGCGATCGTTCATTGTCTTGGCTTTAATTAAAATTACAAACCAAAGGTGCATCTCAAACCAACCCAAAAAACGGTTCATCAACAATATTATTAACAATCAATAACCAAGAGCGGTATTATCACCTCTTGGATCTGCACCTCCTTCTAAACGACCGTCAGGGAGTACCAAAATACAATCCATTCGACCAATTTTATCGGTTATCCGTAACTGGTGTCCAAGCTTTTCTAAATCGTTTTGCACATTTTCAGTCAAGGCATCAGTTTCGACTCGAATTTCATCGGGGTACCATTGATGATGTACCCGTTTGGCGTTTACGGCCTCTTGCATTCCCATTCCATGATCAATTACATTGAGTAGGGTTTGATACACGCTTGTGATGATTGTGGAACCTCCTGGAGTTCCTACAACCATTTTAAGTTTGTCCTTGTAGGTAACAATGGTTGGTGTCATTGAACTGAGCATGCGTTTGTGAGGCGCTATGGCATTGGCTTCGCCTCCTATCAATCCAAACTGATTCGGCGAGCCGGGCTTGCTGCTAAAGTCATCCATTTCATTATTTAGAAAAAAACCAGCCCCTTTTACCATGACTTTGTTACCAAACGAACTGTTGAGTGTGGTGGTAATTGCCACAGCATTCCCATTTGCATCTACTACAGATATGTGTGTGGTTTCTGGGCTTTCTGAGGGTGGTATTTTACCTGATGAAACCAGTACGGAAGGGGTAGCTTTGAGAAAGGAAATTTCGTCATAACGCTTCTGATTATAAGCAGAATCGAGCAATTGGTCAATTGGAACATCTATATAGTCTGGATCGCCCAGAAAGGTCGCTCGGTCGGCATATACCCTTCGTTCGAGCTCAGCCATCAAATGTATGGTTTTAGTGCTGTTATGACCCCAATCTGAGATTGGGTAGTCTTCAGTTCCTTGTAGTAACTGGATTAAGGCTATTCCACCACTTGAAGGGGGAGCCATACTGATGATTTGATGTCCACGGTATTTTCCAGTGATGGGTTTTCGCCATACACTTTGATAGTTTTTTAGGTCTGCATGAGAGACTAGCCCTTCTCCAATTTGCATCTCAGCCACGATTTGATCTGCTACAATTCCTTCGTAAAAGCCATTACGACCGTTGGTTTGAATGTTTTCTAATGTCTTGGCGAGATCTGGTTGGGTAATGGTGTCGCCGACTTCCCAATTATGATCGCTTTGATATGGAGTTGACCAGCGATTGTATTTTTGGAATTCTTCTTGTTTGGTGTTTAAAAGTTTAGTAGCCAAAGGAGTTAAAGTATAACCTCTTTGAGCAATTTCTATGGACGGTTCAATCAGTTCTGCCATGGTGAGTGTACCATATTTTTGATGAAGGGCAAACATACCATCAACAGCACCAGGAACACCACTAGCCATATGCCCGTGGGTACTCTTAAGATCAATCAACTGACCATCTGCATTTAAATACATATCACGATGTGCCAGTGCTGGTGCTTTTTCTCGAAAATCTAAGGAGTTAATACTACCATTATTCAAACGAATTACAGCAAATCCACCACCGCCAATATTGCCGGCCTGTGGATAAACGACCGCCAAAGCAAAATGGGTAGCTATGGCAGCATCAATTGCATTTCCGCCATTTTTCATGATTTCAACTCCAATAGCAGATGCCAACGGATGCGCTGATGAAACCATAGCTTTTTCAGAAATTATGCCCCTCAGCGGAATTTGTTGGTTACGATTGACACAGGAATAAAGTGTAAAAAGGGAAAAACTAAAGATGAAAAAACATTTGCTTGAGAACATTTGGGTGGATTTGTTTAAAAATACAAATTACTGCTATTTATATCAAAGAATTATTCGAAATTAAATTTCAAACTTAACTTGATATGATTACACCAAAAAAAATAATAGTTTTATATTACAATAATTAAAAAACATAAAAATGAATCAAACAATAAATATTGCACTCATATTTTTTAGTCTTGCACTTTTTGCGCAAAAGAAAAAAAATGGTGAAATATACATCAAGCATCCATCTATTGATGTGATTTTTCAGTTGCATGATGCAATGAATGCAAATGACTCAATCGTTTTAGACAAACTCATAGCAGACGACTTCAAAGGCGTTTCTGGTGAGCAAATGAATCCCGATGCTGAACCTCAAACCAAAGCGGAGTTTATACAGACAGTAAAAAATCTTCATACCAATACAAGGTATTTTTCTGTGAAACACACAGATAATGGTTACCCGGATGCTGTTGAATATAAAGATGAATCATTTAGCAATGGCACATGGGTTTACAGTTGGGAATACTGGACTGCAGTTGGAGCGACTACAGGAATTGATTATTCACAGCCCAGACACACACAGTATGTCGTAAATAAGAGGAATCAAATTGCATATTCAAGAACCTATTTTAATCAGTCCCCATATTCAGAGACATGGAAAAGTCAAAATGAATTAATTGATGGAAGAATCTATTCTCATCATGAAAACATCAACAAGGTGCGTAAGTTTATTAAAGCATTCCAATTTGACGATGATGAAAACTTATTTACAGATTTTTCAGAGAACGTTAGAGTGGATGCGATTTTTAATGATTGGGATGCTGATCCAATGACTTTAGATGATTTTAAAGAAGGTATTAAAGGATTCAAATCCAATTACAAGATCGTTAACATGAGAAATGTATGGATCAAGTATTACGAGTTTGATGCACAACGCAATACTGTACAATCCTGGTGGCGTGTGGAAGTAACTCGTAAGTCAGATCAGAAGAACATTGTTTTTCCTGTAATGTTTAATCATACTTTCAATGACGATGGAGAAATCGTTCGTCATTTTGAATCATGGGATCGTAGCAAGATCCAGTAACCATCTATTAAACACCGCATTATTGTGGTGTTTTTTATTGCTGTTCTTTCTATAATATATATTATGTTAAATATATATTTTAATAATATAGTAAAAGTGTTATATTGAAAAGTATTTAATTAATTTATCTCATGAGTATGGAAACCTTTGGTGAAAAAACACAAAAACCAGAAACGATGAGCATAAAAGATGCTGTTGATAAAGTAATTAAAGGTGAATATGTTTTAGCTCCTTTTCAAAGACCCGATGTTTGGGCTTTAAAAAATCAAAAATCTTTAATTGAATCATTGATTGAAGGAATTCCAATAGGAAATTTTTTATTAAAGGAATATAAACAGGGCACAGAAAAGAGACAAGTACCTGGAATCAAATTTCCAAATAATGAGGAAGATATTAAATATTTGATAATTGATGGTCAACAAAGACTATCATTTTTATCGTGG
>CACFJP010000011.1 GCA_902566635.1 uncultured Bacteroidota bacterium
TAGAAAGTGTATGGAAGAAATTGTTTTCCGAGCTGGAATCTGAGGGTGAGTATAACCTGGCAGCACTTTTAAACCTCGATGTGCCCAGATTAAAGAATAAAACAGAAATTCATCTCAATTTCCCAAACAAAACCAATAAAGTAGAACTTGAAAGTCAAAAAGTAAAGGTGTTAGAAGCCTTGGGGGATGAACTAAAAAATGATTTGCTGACACTTGTTATTCAAGTAAATGAAGAAGAGCAAAAAAACTACATCTATACACCGAAGGAGAAATACGAACAACTGGTTAAAATCAACCCTGTGGTTGATGATATTCGAAAGGAATTTGATTTGGATTTAAATTAAACATTATGCTAGGACTACAGCTCCCAACCGATCCGCGCTGGGTGGATATTGTTGAAAAAAACATCGAAGAAATTTTGGTTGATCATGCCTATTGCGAACAAAAGGCAGCAAGTACTGCAATTTCTTTTATCATTGGCTTTCCTGAAAAAACCGAACTGGTACAGGCCATGATTGATTTGGTTGCTGAAGAAATGAGTCATTTTAAAATGGTGCATGAACTTTTGATTGAACGCGGATTTACGCTCGGTCGAGAGCGAAAAGATGCCTATGTAAATCAATTGATGCAGTTTTTTCCCAAAGGCGGTAGCCGAGAGGATCATTTGGTGTATAAGCTGTTGTATGCGGCCTTGATTGAAGCACGGAGCTGTGAGCGTTTTCGTTTGCTTTCTGAAAAATTGAAAGACAAGCAGTTGGCCCGTTTCTACAAAAAAATGATGATTAGCGAAGCGAATCACTACACCATGTTTTTACAGTTTGCCCGCACCTATGGTGGGCGCGAACAAACTGATCAAAAATGGAAAGCTCTCCTCGAGTTTGAAGGAGAACTAATCAAAAGCTTTGGCAAAAAAGAGACTATGCATGGGTGACGTTATTGGCAATAATTTAGGTCAGCCAAAGGCTGAATGGAATCCATTGGTCTGGATTTGCGCAGTGTCCCGGAGGGCATTGCGTATGGGCTTTGTTGTGCCCCGTTATTAATTTTCTTTTATTGTCTGCGTTGTCTCAGACACACTCTTTGACAAGCTTTGCTTTGTGCGGTTGGCTTTTTTTATGGGGCACACCAACTTAATATACGTATTGCGTATATCCAACCTTTATTTATGTCGTATAACAAACCTCCCTAAACAGTAAACTAGAAAAAAAGCGAAATCAATTTATTGATCTGTGTAAACGAATTAGGGCCTTCGTGTTTAAAAAAAAATCATTTTTGTTGAATGATAGATAAATAAAAAAGAAGGGCTACCCCTTCTCCTTATAGAGTAACTTTACCATACCATCGGCGAGTCCAACTTTGGGGACATGAATCTGCGATGAGTTGGAGTGCTTCATGGCCATGTGGTATATGCGAGTGGCTTGCTCGATCACATCTGCACGGTCAGCATTAAAACTAAAATCCACCATCATTTGCTTGGGGCTCATCGACTGGAAGGTTTTGTACTTTTCTTTGATAAAGTCATAGGACAAGGGCTCTCCAGTACTGTTTCCCGATAGTTTAAACAGAGAGTTAATCGTTCCTCCAGAACCCAACACTGACATTTTTTCATAACCAGAAGTGTGTTTGATAATCCAACGCTTATAGGAATTCCAAACTGATTTGTCCACCATTTTCTTAAGTAGACGTACCGTACCGATCTTAAAGGATTTCGACACCACAATCTGCCCTTGGCTATAAACCGTTAACTCGGTGCTTCCACCACCCACATCGACAAACAGATAGTTTTGATCTGGCTTCATAACCTTATATAAATCGGTTGAAGCTATAATTTCTGCCTCTCGATGACCATCGATAATTTCGATTTTAACTCTTGTTTTTTTTTGAATTTCGGCAGTGACTTGCAAGCCGTTGTTTGCCTCACGTAAAGCAGAGGTCGCATAGGCCAAATAGCGATCAACATTGTGCACTTTCATCAATAGCTTAAAGGCCTTCATGGAGTCAATCATTCGTTTTTTCTTTTTCGATGAAATCTCACCAAGCACAAAGGAATCCGATCCCAATCGAATGGGCGCACGAATAATCGCATTTTTGGTAAAAATTGGGTCCTCACCCTTGCGTTCAATGATATTCATGATCAACAACCGAATGGCATTGGATCCAACATCAATCGCAGCATATTTTTTAAGTCTCAAGAGAGCTTGTTTTTGTAATAGTTATACAAATCGATTTGCGTTCGAGACTGATGGGTACTTGATTTTTTATACATATTGGGTTCACCACTATTCAACATGCGTGCTTTCACATTATCATTCCAAGTGATAGTAAAGGTATCCAAAAGGTCTTGCTTAATATCAGGATCATAAATTGGACAAGACACCTCAACACGGTTGTCTAAGTTGCGTGTCATCCAATCAGCAGAGGAAAGATATACCAAGGGGTCGCCATCATTTTCGAAAACCATCAAGCGTGTGTGCTCCAAAAACTTATCGACAACACTGATGGTTTCTATATTTTCACTCATGCCCTTCACACCTGGAATTAGACAGCAAACACCCCTAACAATTAGTTGAATCTTTACACCTGCCCTACTTGCATCATATAACTTTTCGATAATGTTATAGTTTGTCAAGCTGTTCATTTTCAGTTTAATCAGCCCTTTTTTGCCCTTTTTCACAAGAGTGATTTCTTGTTCAATCAACGATGTAAAAAAAGAAGAAGTTGAGTGTGGTGATACCACAAGATGCTTGTATTTGTTAATCTTATAACTGGCTTCCAAAAATCGAAAGACTTTTTCCACTTCCTTTAATATTGGCTGATGAGAAGTAAACAGTGTATAATCTGTATAAATTTTAGCAGTATCCTCATTGAAGTTCCCAGTGCTTATAAAACCATAGCGCTTGAGTATATCACCCTCAATGCGATGAACAACACAGATTTTAGAGTGGACTTTTAGCCCAGGTACGCCGAAAATAAGATTTATACCCTCCTTCTTCATTTCCTCTGCATATCCGATGTTGGCCTCTTCATCAAAGCGCGCTTGTAACTCTATTTGAACAGTAACACGTTTGCCATTTCGAACTGCCTGAATCAAGGCACTTGCAACATTGGATAGTTTTGAAAGGCGATAAATGGTTATCGATATACTTTTAACATTTGGGTCAATGGCTGCCTCACGAAGAAATTTGACCAGATAAGAAAAAGAATGATAAGGCGTAAACATCAAGCGGTCTTTGTGTGCAATTTGTGAAAACAAACTCTTGTGCAAATCAAAATCTGCAATCGGTAAAGGAACTTGTGTTTGATATTTTAAATCAGATCTACCCAAATCAGGAAATTTGATATAATCTCTTCTATTGTGATATCGCCCACCTGAAATTACACTGTCGCGATTATCAATATCAAGACGATCGATCAACAGTAAGAGAGTATCGTCTGATATATCTTTATCATAGACAAAACGAACTGCTTCTCCATGTGAACGAACCTTCACACTTTCGGCTACTTTCTCGATATAACTTTTTGATAAATCATCATCAAAATCAAGTTCGGCATCACGACTAAATTTTACCATATGAGCCTCAATACTATTGTGTTGGAAAACATCAAAAATTGTGGACAGCTGTGTGCGTATAAGGTCATCGAGTAACATAAGCTGAGTTTTGCCATCTACAGAGGGTAAAACAACAAAACGTTTGAGCGACGAAGGGATTTCAATCAATGCAAATTGTATGGGGTCGAGGAAAGGGTGTTTTTTAGCATCGAGTACCATCCTAATAGCCAAAAAGGCATTGCTGTCTTTTATTTTAGAGATCGATTGGATGTTGTTTAGCATCAATGTAACCAGTGATGGTCCCACCTCCTGTGAAAAATAGATATTGATAAAACGCTGTTGTTCTTCATTGATTTGATCCTCTTTGAGGATAAAAATATTTTCTTGTTCAAGGGCAACATGCAAAGTATTGAGGGTCTCCAAACTTTGCTTTTGAAGCGAAATAGTTTTGCTAGTAATTTCTTTTAGTAAAACCTCAGCAGGTCGATCGCCAAACACCTTATTTTTGGCTTCTTCTAACCTCGCAATCCTCTTCACTGTGGCATAACGAACTTTGTAAAATTCATCCAAGTTGTTCGAAAAAATACCAATAAATCGCAGTCGCTCGATCAGTGGAACATTCTCATCCTGCGCTTCCTGCAATACACGTGCATTGAAGTCCAACCAACTGATTTCTCTATTAACAAAACGATTTTGTGTCATTTAATACAATGATTTTGGACGAATAACAGTGCAGTCACACTGTTCTACTTTCGACCACGAAGATACATCAAAACGAAAAATTACAGCAGTCGCAGTGGGGATATTGGATTTTGAAAAATTGCCCAGCATTTGTGCAATATATGTACAAGAATAGTTGTGTCCGAATGACATCACAGTGTTGAGTTTATCTGGCAATTTGCTAACAAAATCAAGTACTTGCGAACCATGAAAATCATAGAGTTTTTCTTCGATTTGAATTTCTTCGTTGGAAAGTCCCAGTTCAGCAACCATCAACAAAGAGGTGTCGAAAGTGCGTTTGGCTGGACTGCTGAAAACCTGTTCTATGTTTAGCTTATACTTATTAAGCTCTTTACCCACCAATGTCGCATCTCGAACCCCACGATCAGATATTGGACGTTCACGATCTGGTACGTCTATGGCCCATGAGGATTTGGCATGTCGAACCATAATCCATGTTTTCATGGCGACAGGCGTTTGATGACCCAAGTGGATGATTTTTGTATATAAACCAAGCGATCATGTAGACGGTTTGTGCGTCCTTGCCAAAATTCAATCGAATGAGGAGATACGACATATCCTCCCCAGTGTGTTGGTCTAGGAATAGGTTTATTTTTATACTGATCCTCCAGGAATTTCAACCTCTTTTCTAATGTAAAACGGTTTTCAATAACCTCACTCTGATTCGATACATGAGCTCCCATTTGGCTACCCCTTGGACGGGATTGAAAGTATTGGTCAGATACCTCTGGTGGTAATTTTGTCGCTGTTCCCTGAATAATGACCTGTCGTTCCATGCTCTGCCAAAAAAAAGAGATACACACCTGATTGTTATGTTCGATAGATTGACCTTTAGAGCTATTGTAGTTGGTATAAAAAACAAAACCCTCATCAGACACCTCCTTCAATAATACAACACGCGATGCAACACCACCATCCGGCTGCTGAGTGCTGAGGGTCATTGCATTGGTCTCTTGTTCTTTCCCTTTACTTTGAACCTCTTCAAACCAATTCTTAAAAAGGATGAACGGATTTGGTGGGACTTCAGACGTGATTAACCGCCCTTTGGTGTACTGTTTTCTAAAATCGGAAAGGTCCATCAATGCAAATTTAACTGTGAATGTACAAAATCATTAAAACTCTAACGAATATCCGTCAAATGCAAGATCGACATGAGGGAAAATCTCAGCTGCTTCAGATTGGAATTGTGTCAAATCTTTGTATCTAGAAGAGTAGTGCCCTAGAATCAGGTGTTTGACATGAGCATCTTTTGCAATTTGAGCAGCTTGCTGCGCTGTTGAATGAAAGGTTTTCTGCGCTAACACTTGATGATCGTTTAAAAAAGTTGCCTCGTGGTATAACACATCAACCCGTTGGATTTGATCAACCATTTCTGGATGATAGGCAGTATCACTACAAAAAGCATATGATTTTGGGGGTCGTGGATCATGCGTGACCTCTTCGTTTGCAATGGTATTACCATGCGCATTAACCACGTCTTTTCTTTTTTTCAGATTTCGCATTTGACTCTGATCAATTTGATATTGTTCGACAGCCTCAGCATTGATTTTTCGATCTTTTGGGATTTCTCGAAATAAAAACCCATTGGTATATACACGATGTTTCAGTGGAATGGTATGCACCTCTATTTCATCCTCTGCCAGTAAACAAACAGATGATTTCTCTGTTAACTCGTGAAAGTGAAGGGGGTAATTTGTCCATGATTTTGCCAGTTTAAGCAGTAAAGTAATTGCTTCTTTTATGCCTTTTGGTCCATAAATATGCATGGGTGCCTCGCGACCCAAAAGACGAAAAGTTGAAATTAAACCTGGAAGTCCATAAAAATGATCCCCATGAAGATGCGAAATAAATATATGTTTGATATGAGTAAACTTGACTTTCGCCTTGCGTAAGAGCACTTGGGTTCCCTCTCCACAATCGATCAAAAACAGATGATTTTTTGTTGCTAGCAATTGTGCAGTAGGTGCTTTATTGGCGTGAGGAGTGGCAGAATGACAACCAAGTATTGTAAGTTTCATCAGTATCCTAAATCACGTTCAATGTCTTCAATTTCAATCATATCAATGGCTTCATTTATCGATGGAACAACATTTATCCCATCAGGTAGGTGCTTTAGCCCGATAGGACCAGTTACAACAACAAAAGACTTATTGTTGAATTGTTTATGATAAATAGCCAATTCAACAAAATCTTTGAGGTGCTTTGACAAAACATTCTTCATTGGGCTTAAATCCAAGATTATATTTTTAAAAGAAAAGTTTTTGTGCTTGATTTTAATTTCGTCACGGAAAGAGGGTCCAATTGAATCTGACTGCTCATAGGTAATCGTTACTATATTGTCTTTAATATCAATAATCATTGCTCAATTTTACTCGCCAAGAGGTATAAAATTGCCATTCGAACAGCAACCCCGTTTTGAACTTGGTCAAGAATAATAGCGTTTTCAGAATCAGCTACATCTGAGGAAATCTCAACCCCTCGATTAATAGGTCCTGGATGCATGATCAAGAGGTCTTTATCAACCTTTTCTAACACTTTCTTTGTTATGCCGTACTGCATGGCATACTCACGATTGGATGGAAAGTAACTTGCTTTCATACGCTCGAATTGCACCCGTAGTACGTTGGCAACATCTGACCATTGAAGTGCTTTTTCCAAGTTGGTTTCAACTCTGATGCCCAATGACTCGATATGTTTAGGAATCAAAGTAAGTGGCCCACACACCATGACCTCAGCACCCAATTTTTTGAGTGCAAAGATATTTGATAATGCAACCCTAGAATGCATTATGTCCCCTATAATAACCATTTTTTTACCTCTAATTTCTCCCAATTTTTCACGAATCGAAAAACAATCTAAAAGTGCTTGTGTTGGGTGTTCATGAGCACCATCCCCTGCATTGATAATACTAGAGTTGACATGTTTGGACAAGAACATCGCAGCACCTGGATTTGGATGACGCATAACAACCATATCCACTTTCATCGAGAGGATATTGTTGACAGTGTCAATTAAAGATTCTCCTTTTTTGACAGATGAATTTGAAGCAGAGAAATTAATCACATCTGCTGAAAGTCGCTTCTGTGCGAGCTCAAACGATAGCTTTGTTCTTGTGCTGTTTTCAAAAAATAAATTGGCAATCGTTACATCTCTAAGAGAAGGCACCTTCTTAATTGGTCGATTGATCACCTGTTTGAAGTGCGAAGAGGTTTCAAAAATGAGTTCAATATCAGCATCTGTCAGATATTTTATTCCCAATAAGTGTGAAACACTTAATTTACTCATTTGCCTTATTTATAATATATACTGCATCCTCCCCATGCTCCTCTTGCCAATGCACTAGGACTTTCTCATCTGCAATGGCATCAACCTGCCGACCCAAATAGTCGGGCTGTATGGGTAAATGACGCGAAAATCGTCTGTCGATTAATGTTAGTAATTCAATCTCTGATGGACGACCATAAGAGCCGATGGCTGTCAAAGCAGCTCTAACACTACGACCTGTGTATAACACATCATCAATTAGTACCACTTTTTTGTTTTCAACCAAGACATCCATCAGATTTTTGTTGGCAGACAATACTTTTTCATTTCGTCTAAAGTCATCTCTAAAAAATGTAATGTCGAGAAACCCATGTTCAATCGCTATCAAGTGACTCTCCTGTTCAAGTATGGATAGGAGTCGCTTGGCCAAAACAGCACCCCTTGGCTGGATGCCTATGAGTATGGAATTTGAAAAATCTTGGTGTTTTTCGCGAAGCTGACATGCTAGGCGATTAAGGATGATTTGAATTTCTTTAGTATCGAGGAATAATCGATTACTCATCCAATGTTATTTGCACAAAATTAGGAAATTAAAATGAATAATAGTGAGAGGAAAGCTTGGAACATTTTTACGATTGTTTGAGCTCCATCAAAATTTTTAAAAAAATATGCTCCTCAACCTTTGACTTCACAAGATAAATTTTAATTTAGTTAATCTAAAACCAAAATTATGCAAAGACCTACGCTATTACTTTTACTCTTAGTTTTTACGATTTCTTGTAATAATCCCAAACCCACTGCTTCAGTTATTGTGCATGGGGGTGCTGGCTATGTTTCAACTGATGACATGACTGAACAACAGGAGAAAGAGATTCGAGAAACAATTGAAAAATCACTTCAAAAAAGCAATGAACACTTGGCAAATGGTGGTACAAGTGTTGAGGCAATTCAAATTGCCATCAACATCTTGGAAGACTCTAGCCATTTCAACGCTGGTAAAGGCTCTGTCTTCACGTCTGCTGGAACACATGAACTGGATGCGTCTATCATGAATGGTAAAAATGTTCAAGCTGGAGCAGTCGCTGGACTTACTAATATCAAAAACCCAATTGATGCTGCTATTGCTGTAATGGAACATTCCCCACATGTATTTTTGATTGGGAAGGGAGCTGAAGAGTTTGCATTAGCGCATGGCATGGAAACAGTTCCACAAAGTTATTTCTATAACGAAGATCGATATATTGAACATATTGAGGACTTGGATGAAAATAATAAAAAATTTGGCACTGTTGGTGCCGTTGCCATCGATAAAAATGGAAATATAGCAGCAGGTACTTCAACAGGTGGCATGACCAACAAACGCTATGGGCGTGTTGGTGATGTACCTGTGATCGGAGCAGGTACATATGCTGAAAATGGTGTTGGCGGCTTGTCTGCAACAGGCCATGGAGAATATTTTATACGAAATGTAGCAACCTATGATATTGCTGCACAAGTAAAATATGGTACCTCAACCCTCGATGAGGCTGGCTATCATACATTGATGAAAAAACTCAAAAGTCAAGGGGGTGATGGTGGTGTTATTGGCATTGATAAATATGGCAAGGTGGTCATACACTTCAACACTGTAGCCATGCCTCGTGGATATATCAATAGGGAGGGAGAAACAGTAGTGATGATAGATCAAGAGTAGTACTACACGCCTACTTCAGCAGTAAACTTTGAGGAAAGACGCTTATACAACCCATCGTTCAATCGATCTCTTATTGTTGAGAATGCATTGAGTGTTTCTTCAACATCCTCTAGAGTGTGGGAAGCTGTCGGAATTAGTCGCAACAAAATCAGTCCTCTTGGAATCACTGGATAAACAACGATTGAACAGAAAATACCAAATTTTTCTCTCAAGTCTTTGACCAAAACCATTGCTTCAGGAACACTTCCTTTTAGATATACAGGAGTCACACAACTTTGTGTTGATCCTAAATCAAAGCCTTTTTCTCTCAGACCAGTTTGCAAGGCATGTACATTCTTCCAAAGGTTTGCTTTAAGTTCTGGCATCGAACGCAGCATCTCCAAACGCTTTAAGGCACCTTTGACAAGCACCATTTGGAGTGACTTTGCAAACATTTGCGATCGCATATTGTATTTGAGATAATCAATGATGTCTTTATCTGCTGCAATGAATGCACCCGTACTTGCCATGGACTTAGCAAAGGTGGCAAAATATACATCGATATCGTCTTGAACCCCTTGCTCCTCGCCTGCCCCAGCTCCTGTGTGGCCAAGTGTCCCAAAACCATGGGCATCATCAACGAGCAGTCGGAAATTATATTTTTCTTTTAACGCAACGATTTCGCGCAATCTACCCTGCTCACCCCGCATACCGAAGACACCCTCAGTAATTAAAAGTATACCTCCACCTGTTTCCTGAACGACTTTGGTCGCACGACCCAAGTTTTTCTCAAGACTATCAATATCATTGTGCTTAAACGTAAAACGTTTTCCCAAATGAAGCCGAACACCATCTACGATACAAGCGTGGGAATCGACATCATATACTATGACATCATTTTTTGATACGAGTGAATCAATTGTTGAGAGTATCCCTTGATATCCAAAATTTAAAAGATATACAGCTTCTTTGTTGACAAAAGCTGCCAATTCGTTTTGCAACTGTTCGTGTGCGCTTGTGTGACCAGACATCAAACGAGCACCCATAGGATATGCAGAGCCATATTCTTCAGCTGCCTCAGCATCGACTTTTCGTACGTCGGGATGATTTGCAAGACCAAGGTAATCGTTTACACTCCATGTAATCACCTCTTTGCCCTGAAATAACATGCGATTGCCAATCGGTCCTTCAAGTTTTGGAAAAGCAAAATAACCCTCAGCAATGTCAGACCACTTACCCAGTGGACCTCTGTTTGCGCGCATACGGTCAAAAATATCGTTTTTCATAGATTTTTTCTTAAGATTATAAATTTAGTATTCTTATTTGATATATTCAATTGCTTTTTTGTCTTGTAAATGTTTAGCATCAAAAAAACCTTGATCTTTCATCCACTGATCACTGTATATTTTACTCATATACCTCGATCCATGATCACAAAAAATAATGACTACAACACTGTTTTTATCAAAAAACAACTGTTGTTGATTGAGTTGTCGAGTTGCTTGTAGTGCTGCACCAGAAGTATATCCAACAAAAATTCCTTCTTTCTTGGTAACTTCTCTGGCAGCATGAGCACTCTCTTCATCTGTTACTTTTTCAAAGTGATCGATGTATTCAAAATGGGTGGTGGAAGGAATCAGGTTTTTACCTAAGCCTTCTATTCTGTAAGGGTATATTTCATTTTCATCAAACTCAGATGTTTCATGAAACTTCTTCAATACTGACCCATAGGCATCAACTCCGATGATTTTAATGTTTGGATTTTTTGATTTCAAATACCTTCCAATGCCAGAAATTGTACCTCCTGTACCACTTGCTGCCACCAGATGAGTGATCTGACCAGATGTTTGATCCCATATTTCAGGGCCAGTGGTTCGGAAATGTGCATCAGTGTTCAATTCATTAAAATACTGATTGATATATATAGATCCCTTGATTTCGTTATGCAGTCGTTTTGCGACTTGATAATATGAGCGAGGGTCGTCAGCCTTCATATTACCTGGGCACACATATACAGTGGCGCCCATGGCTCTGAGCATATCAATCTTGTCTGGGGATGATTTGGAGGAAACAGCTAAAATACATTTATAACCCTTGATAATACTTGCCATCGCAATACTAAAACCAGTGTTTCCAGAAGTTGTTTCGATGATGGTATCGCCGGGCTTAATGATATTTTTTCGTTCCGCCTCTTTAATAATGTGTAGTGCAATTCGATCTTTGTTCGAGTGACCTGGATTGGCAAATTCAGCTTTTGCATAATAGCTTCCCAAAAAACCATGAACAGTCTTATGAAGTTTTATAAGTGGTGTTTTGCCAACCAAGTCCAATATACTGTTATGCGCCTCTATTACCTTTTTTGTCATTAGTAATGAATTATGGGCTTTCAAATTAGACTTCAAATTTACTGAATATTAATGGTTTTGAGAAAAATCAGTATTGGCTTTAACTCTTGTTTGAAGAGGGCAAAACAAAATGTGTATTGTTTTTATCATTTTGGGTTAAAGATTGCATATATTTGAAAAAAAATTGTAGTGCTAACATCAGAGTTATTTGTAGATCTTAAAGATCGCCTGGATGCGTTAAGGAGGTCCCTTTGACTTGGATTCGCTCATAATAGAGGTTCAAAACAAAGAGGAAAAAACGCTTGCACCCGACTTTTGGGATGATACTACTTCAGCAGAGGCTTATGTGCGCGCGCTTCAACCCAAAAAACAATGGCTTGAGGATATTGCCAGTCTTTCATCAAGAATTGATGATTTATCTGTTTTACTTGAATTCTCCAAAAGTGGAGATGATGTGACAGAGGAGCTCAATACTTTATATGCTGAAACAACACGTTTTATCGAAGATTTGGAATTCAAAAACATGCTTTCCAATGAAGGGGATTCTTTTTCTGCTGTGCTGCAAATCACAGCTGGTGCAGGTGGTACAGAGAGTTGCGACTGGGCATCAATGCTAATGAGAATGTATATGATGTGGGCAGAGAAACATGGTTACAAAGTCATGGAACTCAATTTGCAAGAAGGTGATGTTGCTGGCATCAAAACAGTTACACTCGAATGCAAAGGAGATTATGCATTTGGTTGGCTTAAAGGAGAAAATGGTGTGCATAGGCTTGTGAGGATTTCTCCATTTGATAGCAATGCAAAAAGACATACAAGCTTTGCATCTGTGTATGTTTACCCCTTGGTTGATGACTCAATCGATATTGACATCAATCCTTCAGATATACAAATCACAACTGCTCGTTCGAGTGGAGCTGGTGGACAACACGTAAATAAAGTTGAAACCAAGGTGCAACTCACCCACAAGCCCACAGGCATACAAATCAGTTGTTCTGAAACAAGATCACAACACGAAAACAGAGAGAGAGCCTTGCAAATGCTGCGATCACAACTCTATGAAATTGAACTTCAAAACAAAAGAAAAACAAGAGATGCAATTGAAGCGAGCAAAATGAAAATCGAATGGGGATCGCAGATACGAAACTATGTGATGCAACCTTACAAAATGATAAAAGATGTGAGAAGTTCCTATGAAACTAGTGATGTTAGTTCAGTATTGGATGGAGGTCTAGACCCCTTTCTCAAATCTTATTTAATGATGAATCAACAACCCAAATCAAATGACTTATAAAAAAAATTGCAAAACGAACTATTGAAATTAAAAATCGATATATAACATGACACATCGTTTGATTATTTTAATTTTATTGCACTATTGCTTTTCATTCTCAGTTTATGGCCAATCACGCCAAATCGTAATGAGTGGCACAGTTGTAGATGCTGATAGCAAAACGTCTCTCCCCTACGCTACAGTATCAGCTTTTGATGCAGAAGGTGTTTTAGTCAATGGAGGAATTTCCGATGACAATGGTGTTTTTAAACTCAAATTATCACCAAACAGCTACACCCTAAAGTTCGAATACATTGGTTTTAAGAATCTTACGACTGATTTAAAATCTTACAATAACAGCATCAACATTGGGACCATTGCGTTAGTTTCGTCTGTCGAATTTCTCCAGGGAGTTGACCTCGTTGGGCAAAGTGCAGAAGTCGAAATTCGTTTGGATAAGCGAGTTTACAATGTTGCCAAAAGCAACCTTATTAGAGGGGGGACAGTGTCAGACGTTTTAGAGAATGTTCCTTCTATTTCTGTAGATATCGATGGTAACATAGAGCTTCGAGGCAACAACAACGTGCGCATACTGGTTGATGGAAAACCATCCGGTCTTATTGGTCTTGGAGGTGTGGAAGCATTGACAAGACTGCCAGCAGAATCGATCGAAAAAGTTGAGGTAATCACCTCGCCGTCTGCTCGTTATCAAGCAGAAGGAACAACAGGAATCATAAACATCATCCTTGCCAAAAGATTTCTAAAAGGACTAAATGGTGTGTTTAACCTCTCAGCTGGTAAAAATGAGACCTATAATGGATCCGCAAATCTAAACTATCGCAAAGGAAAGTTTAACTTTTTTACAAATTCGGGATACAGCGATCGCACCAACAAAGGTCGAGCATTGCAAGACAATGTTTACACAACTCCTCTAGAGTCTGTTGAGCGATATGTTGAGGAGCGCTTTTTTAATCGAAGAAGACAAGGCTTTAATCTCAATTTTGGAATGGATTTCCAAATGACTAAAAAATCTTCTATAACATTGAGTTATTTTACAAACGAAAGAGATGGAGATGACCAAACAATCAACGAACAATCGCAGTATAAAACTGATGGGGTATTGCTGACCAATCGTTTTGAAAATGAAAATGATGAAGAAGACAGTAACCAACTCAATATTGATTTTGAGCATAAGTTCAACGAAAAAGGACATAAACTAACAGCAACTTTCCAAACTGAAAACAACGACGAAACAGAAATTTCTGATATCAAATCATTTTTTGAAAATGGTGTCCGATCAGATGATAGCGAAATCAATACAACATTAGAAAATCAAGAACGAAATTTGGTGCAAGTCGATTATGTTTACCCCATAAATAAAGACACCCAATTTGAGGCCGGATATCGAGGTACTGACAACAAAAGAGTTATCGATTATGAGGTAAAAATCTTTGATGAAAACAATACTGGAACCATCGATACCAACCTGTCAAATACCCTTGGCTTTGAGCAAGAGGTGCATGCATTGTATACCCAATATGGTAAAAAGTTCAACGCCTTTTCATTTCTCTTAGGGTTGCGATTTGAAAACACTGGCATATTAGTTGAGCAACTGGACTCAGATACACCCATCAACAATAAAACCTACAATGATTTTTTTCCAACGCTCAATTTGGGTTGGGAAATCAATCCAACTGCAAGTGTTACGTTAGGATACAATCGAAGAATCTCTCGTCCAAATGCTTGGACTCTAAATCCTTTTCAGTCTAGATCGAGTAAAACAAGTTATTTTCAAGGAAATCCAGAACTCGATCCTAGTTATTCGAATGGGGTTGACGTTGGCTACATTAAACAATTTAAAAAAGTTACGCTGAATAGCTCAGTCTATTATCGCAAAACAACTGATGCTGTTAGTCGAGTTGCTCTTGTAACAGACGAAACTGTGTTTGTCAACGGAATCGAAACACCTGTAATCCGACGACTTCCAATCAATTTGGGTACAAACGAACAGTTTGGCGTTGAGTTTAATACTTCTTTACGACTGATCAAAGGCATGCGTACCTATGCAAGTGTCAACTTATATAAAAGCATTGAAGAAGGCAGTTATTTGGGTATTTCATATGATTATGATAACACCAGTTGGTCAGGAAATTTGAGTAACTCCTATCGTTTACCATTCGCGATTCAGTCACAATTATCGTTGCGTTACAGAGGTCCAAACGAGTCAGCATTTGGGAAGAGTAAAGGATTTTTATATACAGATTTAGCCTTGAGTAAAGAAATCTTAAATGATAATGCAACGATCAACTTAAGGTTTAGCGATTTATTTAACACATCAAAATACGACTATCAAACAAAAACTCCTGTGGCAGTAACTGAGGGGCTATATCAAAGGCGTGAGCCCACCTACACCCTTACGTTTACATACCGATTTAGGCAAGATAAAAATAGACAGCGAAGAGGAAGAGGGTCGTATGGGCAAGAAAATTTTGGAGACTTTGAGTTCTAGGCTACTCTGATCGATTTGCCTTTTTTCTTTCTTTAAACCATTCGATTAGATTTCCACTCAACCAGTAGGGAATCACAAAACCAATGAGGAAAATCATCAGCCAAAATCCAGTTGTGAGGATTGTTAGAAAAAGAATAAATCCAAGATACTGTTCAAAAGTAAACATAGCATGCTGTTTGTTAGGTACAAATTTATTTAGAAAGTTTGATGCACACAAGAAAGGTTGATAAAAACAGCATTTGATTTTTGTTACCTTTGTATAAAGTTTTATTTCCATGTCATTCCGAGCCGAAAAAGACACTTTAGGAGTTGTAAAAGTCCCTGCCGACAAGTATTGGGGGGCACAAACTGAACGATCGAGAAACAATTTTAAAATCGGAAATCCAGGGTCAATGCCTATCGAATTGATTTATGGGTTTGCCTACCTCAAAAAGGCTGCTGCATATACCAATGCTGAGCTTGGCGTACTGGAAAAGAGCAAGCGAGACCTCATTGCTCGTGTATGTGATGAAATCCTTGAAGGCAAGCATGACGACCAATTTCCACTTGTGATATGGCAAACAGGATCAGGTACGCAATCGAATATGAATGTGAATGAAGTCGTGGCAAATCGTGGTCATGTGTTGGCAGGTCATGCGTTGGGTGAAGGCGAAAAAACACTGCATCCAAATGATGATGTAAACAAGTCACAATCCTCCAACGACACCTTTCCAACAGGGATGCATATTGCAGCCTATAAACTGATTGTTGAAAATACACTCCCAGCATTACATCAAATCAAAAAAACACTTTTTCAAAAATCTAAAGAGTTTGAGAAAGTGATCAAAATCGGTCGTACGCATATGATGGATGCTACGCCCCTTAGTCTTGGGCAAGAGTTTTCTGGCTATGTTGCACAAATTGGGTATAGCATCAAAGCGATTGAAAACAGCTTACCACACCTAGCAGAGCTGGCACTGGGTGGAACTGCAGTCGGTACTGGCATCAATGCTCCCAAGGGTTATGCCGAACGAGTAGCCTCATATATTGCTGAATTTACAGGGCATCCATTTGTCACAGCACCAAACAAATTTGAAGCATTGGCGAGTCATGATGCCTTTGTAGAAACGCATGGTGCTTTGCGGCAAGTTGCAGTGTCGTTGAACAAAATTGCGCATGACATTCGAGTGATGTCAAGTGGGCCACGCTCAGGCATTGGCGAATTGTCGATTCCTGCCAATGAACCTGGTAGTTCAATAATGCCAGGCAAGGTCAACCCTACGCAATGTGAGGCCTTGACTATGGTTTGTGCACAGGTCATTGGCAATGATGTCGCTGTTGCCTTTGGAGGTGCACAAGGTCATTTTGAGCTTAATGTATTCAAACCTCTCATTGCAAACAATCTTCTTCAATCTGCTCGTTTACTTGCAGATGCAGTGTTGAGCTTCGATCAACATTGTGCGCGAGGGATTGAACCAAATATTGATGTGATCAACAAGCTTGTTGACAACTCGCTGATGCTTGTTACATCATTAAACACAAAAATTGGGTATTACAAAGCAGCAGAGATTGCACAAAAAGCACATGAAGAAGGCACATCGCTTCGCGATGCTGCGATTGCTACAGGTTATCTGTCAGCTGAGGAGTTTGATCAATGGGTTCGCGCTGAAGATATGATTGGGGATTAAACCCTTCCTTTAAGCGCATTAAACGCCCACCCAACAGCGATAAAACCAATCCCTGTTAAACTTGACCAATAGATATATTCAGGATACTTTATTGCACCCAATAGGATAATTACAATTCCGATGATTGTTAGTATCAGTGAGGCAATAGCAAAAATTACATTTTTATTGAACTTCATGAAAATCGATTGATTGAAGAGTTAATTTGCGTTGGATTTTTCCGTTTAAACGTACGAATTTCGAAAGTACAAAATAATTTTTTGGGAACTCAAATTTGCGAAGTGTCTCGAGTTTCAAAATCATTGATTGAGCCTTATCAGGGATATGGCCTTCAAATACAATAGACAATGATTCACCCAATTGTTGATCTGGTAACCCAAACACAAAAAAAGGAGTTGCAATGACTGACGATAGCTGTTTTTCAATCTGTTCGGGATGCAGCTTAATCCCCCCAGAATTTATCACAAAATCACTTCTCCCCTTCCAAACAAATTTGGTAGATGATATCAAATCTACACAGTCTGTAGTGATGAGCTTTTCGATACCAATATGAGGGGCATGAATCACCAAGTTATCGCCTTGTTTTGAAAACTTTACCTGCGCAACAGCAGCATAATGCTCTTCTCCTCGGCTCAGGTTTTGAAGAGCAACATGACTGTAAGTTTCTGTCATTCCGAAGGTTGCATAAATTGTGCTGGTATGCCCTTTCACTGCCCTTCGCAAATGTTCATCTACAGGAGCACCTCCCACAATCACCTGTTTAAAACGATTTAAATCTGCAATTGAATTCCCCAACTGATGAGGTGTCATTGCAGTAAAATCATAGGTATTTGCTGAGGGACTAGGGGTTGAAGAGGGTTTTACAACATCAATCCATAAGCCAGCCAAAAGTGCTCGAATCAGCATCATCTTTGCTGCGATATAGCGCACTGGTAGGCACAAAAGGGCCTTTTGAGTTGGTAGGAGTCCTAAGGTGTTTATGGTTGTCATGGCAGAGGCAGTCAACATCGATTTTTGTGCAATGATTTCAGTCGGCTTTCCTGTCGATCCACTGGTTTGAAGTATGATATCAGGACTGTCGGACAACCATTCTAAGAGAAATAGACCCAGCTCGATTTGGTATTCATTTTTTGCATTGCAAAGCTCATGAGAAAAAGACAACAGACTGTCACGATCATAAGAAATCCCATCGAGACGAAAATCAGCATGCATGATCATTCTTTTGTAACAGGGCCAGCGAGTTTGGATGTCAAAGAATGCCATTTGTATTTCTTAAAAAAAATAAACAGCACTAAGCCATAAAGAATCAAGGGCATCACAAGAAAGTCAACTAAAACAGGGTCTGAAACATCTTTATATATAGAATTTGTTTGAAAAGCTGTCCAGTCAGCAGTGACGAGTAAAGCAATGAACAAGTTATTGGCAGCGTGGAAGCCAATAGAAAGCTCTAAACCTTCGTCGAGTAGTGTAATCATGGCTAGAAACAGGCCAGTTATAATATATGCTAAAATGAGTCCATTACCCAATTTTTCAACTTCGGGGTTGAAAGCGTGAAGAAGTCCAAAGGATATGGATGTGATCAACAATGGAGCAAGACGATTCTTGAAGACTACGCCAATCCCCTGAAATAAATACCCTCTCATGAGCAACTCCTCGGCAGTTGTTTGCAGTGGTATCATGATCACTGCGATGAGAGCAAGCCCCCAAAATTTGTTAGGGTCATAGTTCCAAACATAATCTTCAGGGGAAATGAATTGATCTACTAGAACTGATATCATTGCCAATGCTGCAATAAGTCCAAAGGAAAAAAACACACGCTTCCAATCGAAAGAATTGCGACTTGTAACTAAAAATTTTATGGGTAGGTTATGGATGTAGCGAACAACCAATAGCAGCATAAAAAAAGCAGCTGCAAATGGCAAAAGAATGAAGAAAAGAGTGGTGTTTGGATCGAGGATTGAAAGCATTTCATTCTCTGACATCCCAGCAACATCTCCAGGGCCAATCTCCATGACGATCGCAACTCCAAACGGAACAGATGCGATAAAATAGGCAATGATGACGATAATTGTACCTCCAATGTAACGTAGTGGTTCTGTTTTTCCGATAAATGCATTTTCCAAAAACATTATTTTAAATTTAAGTCTTGAAGTTTAACACGATCAAACCCCAAATGTTGCCCACTAATATACAAAGGTGTATCGATATTATTGGTAAAAAGACCACCTGTTCCAAGTCCCTGAGGCATAGAGATTTCTTTGGTGCTCAACCATTGTGCAATTGCGTTCAAACCAATATTACTTTCTAAAGCACTTGTTGCCCACCACCCAATCGATTGTTTTTCAGCAATAGAAACCCATTGATCTGCTCCTTGCCACCCCCCTACAAGACTGGGTTTGAGAATGATATATTGAGGCTTTATATGTTGTATCAGATCAGCTTTAGTATTTTCAGAATGCACTCCAATTAGTTCTTCATCCAGTGCAATGTGGATTGGCGATTGATTGCAAATGGCAGCCATTTCGTCCCATTGACCTGGCGCAATTGGCTGTTCAATGGAATGGATATTATATTTCGATAGCTGCTCCAACTTCTGCATCACCTCATTGGTTTGAAAAGCACCATTTGCGTCAACGCGTAGCTCGACATCATTGTCCTGGTATCGCTTTCGTATGCTAGCCAACAGTTTGCATTCAGACGCAAAATCAAGTGCTCCGACTTTAATTTTAATACACGAAAACCCAAGGTTTAATTTTTGTTCGAGTTGGGTCATCATGCTTTCAACATCACTCATCCATATCAAACCATTGATTGGAATCATTTGTTGGTCATGAACAAAAGCTGTGTCAAAATGCAGTAGTGGGTGTGACGACTCTAAACCTGAAAAAGCCATCTCTAGGGCAAATTGTATGGCTGGCGAACTGTTGTAGCGTTTTAATAAAAAATCCTTTCCTCTATTTATATATCGAGGGATTTCTTCTAAAATATCTTCAACAATTTCAGGCGACTCTGGGCTCAAGCCCTCAATGATGCTGCATTCCCCAATACCTGTTTTTCCATCTGTGGTCATTTGAATCAACCAACTGTCTTTGTCGTTCAGCACCCCTCTAGATGTTCCACTTGGAGTTTTGAACTGAAGGCAATGCTTTGACCAAGTGAATTTCATACTGCTAAAACTATTGAAAACACACTGAACAAAATGGCATAGAAAAATGTGAAAAGGGCAATTTTTTTGAGCTCTAAATCAAGTAATTTCTCTGACTTGTTTTGAAAAACAACCTTGAGGTGAAGCATCACAGGAATCAACATTATGATTGACAATACAACAATCGTAACAGCATCATATATAAAGCCATAGGCAGCGGTCAAAATCACTGGCACTAGAACTAAAAACAGATGGTAAAACATAACATATCTAGCACCCAAACGAACAGCAATGGTTGCTTTACCAAACTGTTTGTCGTTCACTCGATCACGCATATTATTAATATTGAGAACACCAACCGATAGCAGTCCAATTGAAAAAGCAGGGTAAATCAATGATGGATCAAACTCATTTGTGTATAAAAAATGACTTCCAAAAACACTCACACAGCCAAAGAACAGAAAAACAAACAGATCTCCAAGGCCTTTATAACCATATGCGCTGGAACCGATCGTATATCGAATGGCAGCAACGATTGCGAAAAACCCTAAGCCCAAAAAGGTCAGCGAAGTTTGACTCAATCCAAAGGCGCTATACACAAGAAAAATGGTGAATAAAACAGAAACAGCAGTCATGGAAAAGATTGTTTGACGTAGCTGATCTCTAGTGATTAAACCAGATTGAAGAATTCGTTTTGGTCCAAGCCTTGACGCATTGTCAGTACCTTTCACTCCATCCCCATAATCATTGGCAAAATTGGACAAAAGTTGGTAACTCACAGTTGTAAGAATCGCAAAAACGAAGACAACGAGATCAAACTCATTTTTTTTAAATGCGATTGACGAACCAACTAGTATTCCAGAAGTGGAAAGAGGAATTGTTCGCAAGCGAGCAGCCTTAATCCAAGTAAAAAAAGAGACTTTATTCACAGATCTGGCTGTTCATTATGGGAACTTCGGATATTTATCAAAGTCAGGGCGGCGCTTTTCCAAAAAGGCATTTTTTCCTTCTTGCGCCTCATCAGTGAGGTAGTACAACAGCGTGGCATCCCCAGCGAGTTGCATCAAGCCATGTTGGCCATCCAACTCTGCATTTAAACTACGCTTGATCATTCGAAGTGCCAAAGGACTACGTTGCTGCATGAGATCACACCATTCCAAGGTTGCAGACTCAAGGTCTTTCAGTGGCACAACTCTGTTTACCAATCCCATTTCTAAAGCTTCTTGGGCACTGTATTGCTTGCACAAGAACCAAATCTCACGTGCCTTTTTTTGACCCACATGACGTGCCAAATAAGAAGATCCAAAGCCTCCATCAAAACTGCCAACTTTAGGGCCAGTCTGACCAAAAATGGCATTTTCACTCGCAATGGTTAGGTCACAAACAACATGAAGAACATGACCTCCACCAATCGCATAACCATTGACCATCGCAATGACAGGTTTTGGCAGTTCACGAATCCTTTTATGCAAGTCTAGAACATTCAAGCGAGGAACGCCATCATCTCCAATATAACCTCCAATACCCTTTACATTTTGATCTCCACCACTGCAAAAGGCTTTGTTGCCAGTACCTGTGAAAAGAACGATATCGATGTCGTCACGCTCACGACAAATCTCAATAGCATCTAGCATCTGTGTATTGGTCTCAGGACGAAATGCATTGTAAACCTCAGGTCGATTGATGGTGATTTTTGCAACCCCATTGTAATGTTCAAATAAAATATCAGAATAGGTTTTAATGGATTTCCATACTGCTTTCATATATATTTTTTTACAAAATTAAGACTTAATCTGATTGATTGCTCAAAAAATCAAAATAGGTCTCTAAAACTAAATCATTGGTGTTAGAAGGCGTGCATATTTCTAATATTTTCCCACGACTTGAAGCTGAGTAAAATCGACCCAATGCTAGCCTTAAACCAAGGCCACTTCGAACTCTTTTGTAGGATAAGCCATATTGTTTTGCCATCCATTTGGCTGTTCTGCGATGCTTTGTTTCAAAATATATTTCAAAATCAGGTGTTTCCTTGGCGTTGGGTAATATCCTAAATATACCACCCCCACCATTGTTCACTAATATCAATCGAAAATTGGGTGGGATGTATTTGTTCCACAATGCGTTTGAGTCATAAAAAAAAGTTAAATCACCTGTGATCATCAGCGTTGGTGTTTCACTAACCACTGATGCGCCCACTGCTGTTGAGATACTGCCTTCAATTCCACTTGTTCCTCTGTTGCAATAGGAGGACGCTCCTGCTTTGGCAAACAGTTGTGCATATCGAATGGGCGAACTATTTGCCCATTGGATATTGTAATTTTTAGGAATCGAACGCATGATTTTATCAAACACATACAAATCGCTGAAGGGCAACTTTCTACAAAACTTTTGATGCGCGATCTCTTTTTGCTTAGCCAGCTGAAGCCACTGTTGTTGATAGCTCGATTCAGTATCAGAATTAGATCCCAACCCCCTCAAAAAAGAGTTTGGTTCGATCTCGATGTGTTCCACACCCAAATAATAGGTGTCAAGTGCTCGATCTGTGCCGATGTGATAGTGCAAAACACTATTATAGGAACGCAATACTGATTTGATTTTTTTCGAAACAACCATCCCTCCCATTGTCACCAACAGATCAGGGCATAACGATTGAAAAATGTCTTGGCTGTTTTCCTTTTTATCAATGGGGATGATCAACCGGTCAATATGTGCGATGAAGTTGTCATGACTAATGTTGGAATTGATTTCATGCAAAACAACAACTCTGGAATCATTGGCAAGCATGGAAATGATCTTTTCGTTTAGACGATTGGCTGGCATTGTTCCGACAACGAAAAGAATGCGTTTTGACGCAAGCCATTTGGATGCAAAATCCTTGTGCTGTTTGGTGTGAGGGGTAGTCAACTGCTGTTGCTGCTGGGGAGTGAAATCTGATACCTCATCGTAGTCGTACAATGGCTCCTCCAGAGGAATATTAATATGAACAGGACCTTTGTGCACATACATTTGAGACAATACCTCTTCAAGCCTAGTGTTGTTTTTCTTTTCAATGGCTTGTTGTGAACGTTCAATTTCCTTAGGTGTTGATTTTGAATCAATTAACATCTGGGTATTGCTCTCAATGATTGCTGCTTGGTTGTGAGTTACATCTTGTAGAAGTGCCGTTTCAGAAACAATATGTTTTGAAAACACCCCTTGTTGCCTTATTGTTTGGCCATTTCCAATATCAATTTGATAGGTAGGTCGATCAGCGCTCAGCACCACAATTGGATACTGACTGTAATAAGCCTCTGCAATAGCAGGATAGATGTTTAACAGAGCTGAGCCAGAAGTACATAGCACTGCTACTGGTTTTTGAAGTTGTTGTGCGAGCCCAAGAGCAAAAAAAGCTGCAGAACGTTCATCAACGATGCTATAGGTTGTGAATCCACTATGAGTGGTCAGCCCAACAGTGATGGGCGCACTTCTAGAGCCTGGAGCGATCACAACATGATAAACTCCATAATTGAGCAGTTGTTGAATTACAGAGCGTACAACTGGTATCGTTGAGAGATTCATAGCAACAGCAAATGTACAAAATGTGCAGTTGTTAAATGGTCAATATACGACCCATGGTGTTTGCTTTATACATTACCTCTTGCCACTCATCTTTAGGGTTGCTTTTTTCAGTGATTCCACCTCCAACATAAACCAAAGCCTTGTTGTCCTGAATCGTCATGCAACGAAGGTTGACATACAGAACTGTTTTGTCTTGATCTATCACCCCCAAAAAGCCAGCATATAAAGATCGATCCATTTGCTCATGAGTTTTGATGAAGTCAAGCGCCATCTCTTTCGGTACTCCACCAACAGCAGGTGTGGGATGCAGTGCGTTTACTGCTTCGAGAGGAGAAATAGTTAGCTCTGCAGTGATGGTCGTTTGTAGGTGCTCCAGCTGTCCTGCACGAATGGTTTTTGCATCAGCATGATGTATCGATGCATCTGATGTGTACTTGCTGAGTGTGTTTACAATTTCATTCACAACAAACACCTGCTCTTCCATTTCCTTTTCTCCCCATGAGCTGCTGCCCAAAGGTCGAGTGCCAGCCAATGCCATTGTGGTCAAATGAGACTGTTGCATTGTAATCAGGCGTTCAGGAGTTGCGCCCATCCACAGACCATATTTAGGATGAAAAAGCAGATAATTGAAAGTGTTTTTATATTGCGATAGGATCGTTTTAAAATAATCAATTGGTGATTTTGATAATCCATTACACTCGAGTGCAGTTGCCAACACAACCTTATTCAGAGGGGATTTTTGCATACTGTTTATAGCCTTGATAATGAGGCTTGTATGATTCTTTTGTTTCTGTTCTAAATCATTCCACTCTAGCTGTTTTGATTGACTGGGTATTTCATCAACCCTAAAATCAGTGTGCAGGGTTTGATCAGGGTAAATTGAAAAATGTTTTGACGATTCAAAATGACTGACAACAAATTTGGTTTTTGGTTTGGGCGATTGGTAGTGATCGAGAAATGCGGTCAATAGAGTCTCATTTGGATGTCGAAAAACAACAAATGGCAATTTGCTCTTTAAGTGCTTTTCAATCTCTCCAAAAAACGATAACTGGGTCAAATGGGTTATTTTTTGAGGGGAAGAACAAGTGTCGTCAATGAACATGATGACACCAATCGCTGTTCATCATCAGTGATTTCAATTGACCATACTTGCATTGTTTTGCCCTTGTGTATAGGCATTGCTTTAGCATGCACATAACCTGTTCTTACACCTCTCACGTGCTTTGCAGAAATGTTGATTCCTCGCAGCATATGACCTTCTTGATTGCAAAAAACAGCTGCTGCTGAACTACCAACTGTCTCTGCTAGCGCTGCAGTAGCACCGCCATGCAAAACACCATCTGGCTGATGGACTGCAGCAGTCACAGGCATACGTGCGATCAAAAAATCATCCCCGACGTCAGTGAATTGAATCTTAAGGGTTTGCATCAAGGTACCTCGATTCCTTTCATTGATTTTTTTGAGTAGTGAAGATTTATCCATAAAGTTTGCTAAAATACAAAAAACGCACTGCTAACAGTGCGTTTATTAATGTTACACGAACAAAAAATATAAAGTGTTACTTCACTTCTTCGAAGTCAACATCTTCAACATCCTCGTCGTTAGTCTCGCCAGCTGATGCGCCTGCGTCTGCTTGCCCGTCTTCAGAAGCACCCTGATCGGCTTGTGCTTTATACATCTCTTCTGAGGCATTTTTCCAAGCTTCATTAATGCTGTCTAATGCAGGGGTTATCGCTTTGACATCCTTTGACTCATAAGCCTTTTTTAGGGCCTCCAAAGCATCCTGAATTGGCTTTTTCTTTTCATCTGACAACTTATCGCCAAACTCGTTCAATTGCTTTTCAGTTTGAAAGATCATTGCGTCGGCATTATTAAACGTATCCACTTGCTCTTTGGCTTTCTTATCAGCATCTGCATTCGCCTCTGCCTCTTTTTTCATCTTTTCAATTTCTTCTTCTGTCAAACCTGATGAAGCCTCAATACGAATATCTTGCGATTTGTTTGTTGCTTTATCTAGTGCAGTAACATGAATCAAACCATTGGCATCGATATCAAAAGTAACCTCAATCTGAGGCGTACCTCTTGGTGCTGGTGGAATACCATCCAAGTGAAATCTACCAATTGTCTTATTATCAGCAGCCATTGGACGCTCGCCTTGCAAAACATGAATCTCGACGGAAGGTTGATTGTCAGCAGCTGTTGAAAATATCTGTGACTTTTTTGTAGGAATCGTAGTGTTCGCATCTATTAACTTCGTGAGAACACCACCCATCGTTTCAATGCCCAGAGAAAGTGGCGTAACATCTAACAATAAGACGTCCTTAACATCTCCTGTGAGTACACCACCCTGAATTGCAGCTCCTACAGCTACAACTTCGTCAGGGTTTACTCCTTTCGAAGGCTTCTTTCCAAAGAATTTTTGAACTTCTTCTTGAATCACAGGAATTCGAGTTGAACCACCAACCAATATAACCTCATCGATTTCATCTGTTGACAATCCAGCATCAGAAAGCGCATTTTTAACTGGCTTCATCGAGCGCTTCACCAAATCAGCAGACAACTGCTCAAACTTAGCTCTTGTCAGTGTTTGTACAAGGTGTTTTGGTCCGGAGGCAGTTGCTGTGACATAAGGTAAGTTGATTTCTGTTTGGGTAGATGACGACAATTCGATTTTGGCTTTTTCAGCCGCTTCTTTCAATCGCTGAAGAGCCATAGGGTCTTTGCGAAGATCAACATCTTCTGTTGACTTAAACTCATCTGCAAGCCAGTCGATAATCACCTCATCAAAATCATCACCTCCTAGGTGAGTATCCCCATTAGTTGATAATACCTCAAAAACACCGTCACCAAGCTCGAGAACAGAAATGTCAAATGTACCACCACCTAGGTCATACACTGCTATTTTTTTATCACTACCTCCTTTGTCAAGGCCATAAGCCAAAGCAGCAGCAGTTGGTTCGTTGATGATTCTGTGTACTTTCAAACCAGAAATTTCACCTGCTTCTTTAGTCGCTTGACGCTGTGCATCATTGAAATAAGCAGGCACAGTGATGACGGCATCTGTAACAGATTGTCCTAGATAATCCTCTGCTGTTTTCTTCATTTTTTGCAAAATCATTGCCGAAAGCTCTTGGGGTGTGTACAAACGACCATCGATATCAACTCGCGGGGTATTATTGTCACCCTTGACAACTGAATACGGAACACGTTTCGCTTCTTTAGATGATTCAGAAAACTTATTTCCCATAAATCGTTTGACAGAGGAAATGGTTTTGGTTGGATTGGTCACAGCTTGTCGTTTTGCTGGATCGCCAACCTTGATTTCACCACCTTCTACAAAAGCAATAACAGAAGGAGTTGTTCGTTTTCCTTCTGCATTTGGAATCACAACTGGCTCGTTTCCTTCCATAACAGAAACACAGGAGTTTGTTGTTCCTAAATCAATACCGATTATTTTACTCATGATTAATATTTTTAGAACCCGATTCAATGACTATGCCATTAGGGTTATACTGACAGGGTGTCAGTTATCGGATTGTTCGACTATATAGTGTATTTTTGAACAAATTTATGCAATGTCTAATTCAGTAAAAGATTTTAAGAGAGTGACTACAAATAGTCTTCGCGAGATGAAAGCTTTTAAAGAGAAGATTTCTATGCTCACTGCATACGACTATTCAATGGCGACTGTTGTGGATGCTGCTCATGTGGATGTGATTCTTGTTGGCGATTCTGCGTCGAATGTCATGTCAGGTCATGAAACAACAGTTCCAATCACTCTTGACCAAATGATTTATCATGCTTCGGGTGTTGTGCGAGCCAGCAAACGTGCACTTGTTGTTGTGGATTTGCCTTTTGGCAGCTATCAATCAGACTCTCAAGAGGCACTTCGTTCATCGATTAGAATTATGAAAGAGTCTGGCGCGCACGCAGTCAAAATGGAGGGTGGAAAAGAAATCGAAAAGTCAATCACCAAAATCCTAAACGCAGGTATTCCTGTGATGGGACACCTTGGTCTCACACCCCAATCCATCTATAAATTTGGCACCTATTCTGTGCGAGCTGAGGAAGAAGAAGAGGCAATAAAACTTCTTTCTGATGCAAAAAAACTAGAAGAACTCGGCTGTTTTGCATTGGTTCTGGAAAAAATACCCTCGAAACTGGCAAAGAAAGTTACAAAACAGTTAAGTATACCAGTGATTGGTATTGGAGCAGGAGCTGATGTAGATGGGCAAGTCCTTGTGATTCACGATCTTGTAGGATTAACAAACGAATTTAACCCTCGCTTTTTACGAAGGTATATGAACCTTTACGAAGACATGAAAAAAGCGATTGAAGAATATGTTTCAGACGTTAAGTCTGTTGACTTTCCGAACCGAAAAGAACAATACTAATTGTTTGCGCTTTCTGTCATTTACGAAGACAACCATATATTAGTTGTCAACAAAACTGCTGGTTTACTTGTTCAGGGTGATAAAACTGGCGATAAGTCCCTTATTGATCTTGCGAAAAAATATATCAAGGATAAATATTTAAAGCCTGGGGAGGTATTTTTGGGTTTGGTTCATCGTCTCGACAGACCTACAACAGGTGTGATTGTGCTTGCCAAAACTTCAAAAGCACTATCACGACTCAGTCATCAGTTTAAATATAGAGTTGCCAAAAAAATATATCGAGCAATTGTTTCTGGAACTCCTAAGCCAAAGGCAACTTTGGAGCATTATCTCAAAAAAAACTCATCGAAAAACAAATCTTTTCACTACCCTAAAAATACCCCAAATACAAAGAAAGCTATTCTTCATTACAGTTATGTAAAGCAACTAAAATCATATCACGTTTTAGACATTGAACTCGAAACCGGAAGGCATCACCAGATTCGTGCCCAACTCGCAGCAGTTGGACTGCACATCAAAGGGGATTTTAAATATGGCGCCAAACGACCTAATAAAAATGGTAGTATTCACCTGCATGCTCGTTCGCTTACTTTGATCCATCCAACAAAAAAAGAGGAGATGACATTTCTCGCACCAACTCCAAATGATGTGATTTGGAATGCAAGCTAGCGAATGAGCAAAGACGCTTTTTCGCGAATGATCTCCCCTATCGAGCGATTTTCAATTTTACTCTCCAACCATGACAATATGTCCAAATACAGAAATGAACGCTTTTCATATGGGTCATTTTCAAAATTCTTTAATGACGCGTGTAGTTTGCGAAACGCTTGCTTCAAGTCGCTAGGGTAGATATCAGTCAAACTCCTCAAAAATCGAATGAGCTCTTTTTGAACTGACTGAAGCTCATCCATTTTTAATAAAAACTTATATGTCTTTTTTAATTGCTTTTCAATTTCATAATCTAAGCCTGCATCATAGTGCGCAACGACGTTCAATACTCTTGAAAAACACATTAAATCTTGATGAACTCGAAGGGATTTATCGTCGATAATTAGTTGCAAATATTCGATGCATTTCGCATAATTTTCAGCACCGAAATAAATACAAGCAATTTTATAATACATGACCATAATATTGTGCTGATCGAGCTGATCGCTGTGCTGAGCCAATCCATCCAAAACATCGGGAATTAGAGGGACAGCCTCTTGAAAACTGCCCTCTAAAAAGTGAAAATTGATTTTATTGTTGTATTTACCCATAAAAATATAGGGTGAAATATTGTGGTTTCTCGGAAAGCCGGGCAGTGATATTGTTGACTCAAACCTTTCCAATGCAATTTTGAATTTGGATCGATATTTTAATAAAAATAAAATTTCAAATAAATATTGATGACCCCGAATAAAAAATACTGGATGCAAAGCAATCATCTCTGGAGACAAAAAGAAAAGTTCAATCAGCTTGTTTGCAAATTTAAATGCAGAAAGGAGATCTTGCACAAGAATACTATACAGTAAATAAGAGCTGTAATACCAGTACGTTTGAGACAGGCCTGCAGTTTCCAGTTCAATTTCTTCGATATGCGAGTCGAAAAACTTTGTAATTTCCTTGTATTCTTTATTATTCTTAACATACCCAAAATGCACATTTTTGGCGTGGAGCATCAAAGACAAACTAGATAGTTTTGATTTGGTTAGGTTATGAGAGGCGTTTTCTAAAGATTTATTGACAAGTTCATCGACATAAGCAAAGCTTGTTTTGGAGAGGTATTGCGTCTGCACTTCTTTTTCAAATTCTAAAGCATGTGACACCACAGCAGTATCGTCCAACTTTTCAGCTTGTGCTTTCACACGCTGAAGCATGAGTAAGCTTTGGTCATAAAGCCCTTTATTGTATAAAATGTACACATAGTCAAGTTGTTCGCGCAATTGCAGTCTCTTGTTTTTTGTTGAAGCCGATAATCTCAAATTAATTAATATCTGCTTGTACAAATGACTTTTTACATTTGAGAGTTGTTCGCGCTTCACAATTTTTGATTGCAAAATCTTTTGCTCATCATAGATATTCATTTTATCCAACAGTTTGAAAAGAGTAATAAACTTTGTATCGGAATTGGATTGCAATCGATTTGCATAAAGTTTAAACTGTCTTTTTTCTGATTTTGATAAAGATTTAATCAACTGAAAAAGGGACTCTTTTTGGAAATTACGCATATAAAAATTTCAAAAAGTTGAATGATGTAAAATTAATTTTGGTAATTCATAAATATACATTTTTTTGAGCCATATTTTTGATTTAAATTTGCTTATACAATTGTTATATAATTGTTTATGCCAAAAGATAAAGTTCACATTTTTGACACCACTTTGCGTGATGGTGAACAGGTTCCAGGTTGCAAGTTAAACACTCAACAAAAACTTCATATCGCCATTCGATTGGACGAGTTGGGTGTTGATGTCATCGAAGCTGGTTTTCCAATTTCCAGTCCTGGTGATTTTCATTCTGTTAAAGAAATTTCAAAGGTTGTTAGCAATGCATCAGTATGTGGGCTCACGCGTGCTGTCCAAAATGATATCGATGTTGCTGCCCAAGCACTTCAACATGCAAAACATCCAAGAATTCATACAGGAATAGGTACTTCAGATTCTCATATAAAGCATAAGTTTAATTCGAGTCGTAAGAAAATTATAGAACGTGCTGTTGGAGCTGTCAAACATGCCAAAAAATATGTTGATGACATAGAGTTCTATGCAGAAGATGCTGGGCGAACAGATAATGATTTTCTTGCTAAAGTTTGTGAAGAGGTCATCAAGGCTGGCGCAAGTGTTTTGAACATCCCTGACACGACTGGATATTGCTTACCAGAAGACTATGGGGCAAAAATTAAATATCTAGTCGAAAATGTAAAGGGAATCGAAAAAGCTATCATTTCTTGTCATTGCCACAACGATTTGGGACTTGCAACTGCAAATTCTATTGCAGGCGCTGTCAATGGTGCGCGTCAAATCGAATGCACCATCAATGGAATTGGGGAACGTGCTGGAAATACCTCTTTGGAAGAAGTGGTGATGATCATGAGACAACATCCTCATTTGCAATTGGATACAAATATCAATACCAAACTGTTGTACGATACCTCTCGAATGGTTTCTGAATCGATGGGGATGAGTGTACAAGCCAACAAAGCAATCGTTGGGGCAAATGCCTTTGCCCACAGTTCTGGTATTCATCAGGATGGTGTCATCAAGAACAGAGAAACCTACGAAATCATTGACCCACATGACGTTGGAGTCGAAACCTCTGCAATTGTTTTAACAGCTCGCAGTGGGCGCGCAGCTCTTGCCTATCGTGCCAAAAAAATTGGCATAGAACTGACCAAGTTGCAGTTGGACAAAGTTTACGAACAATTTTTGAAGTTTGCAGATATACACAAAGAAATCAATGATGATGATATTCCTGGAATTGTTGATCTTGCAAATCTGAGCTCATAAGCAAACCAAATAGGATGGGAAAAACACTATTTGACAAGGTTTGGGACAGCCATGTTGTTGATCAACTCGAAGATGGTCCTAATATCCTTTACATCGATAAACATTTGATACACGAAGTGACGAGCCCTCAAGCTTTTTTAGTATTGAAGAACAAAAACATACCTGTTTTTAGGCCAAAGCAAATTGTTGCTACTGCAGATCACAACGTTCCAACGCTCAACCAACACCTGCCCATAAAAGATAAACTTTCGAGAAACCAAATTGCGCAATTACGAAAAAATTGTGATGAATACAATATTGAGCTATATGGTCTCGGCCACCCCTATCAAGGGATAGTGCACGTCATTGGTCCTGAGTTGGGCATCACTCAACCTGGAATGACGATGGTTTGTGGAGATAGTCACACCTCAACACATGGCGCCTTTGGATCGATTGCTTTTGGGATTGGCACAAGTCAAGTTGCGCAGGTTTTTGCAAGCCAATGCTTGTTGGTAAGCAAACCGAAAAGCATGCGAATTACAATTAATGGTAAGCTCAAAAAAGGTGTTCATCCAAAAGACGTCATTCTTTACATTATTGCTAAACTCGGTACAGATCCAGGAACAGGCTATTTTGTGGAATACGCTGGTGAAGTGTTTGAAAATATGAGTATGGAAGGTCGTATGACAGTTTGCAATATGAGTATTGAGATGGGTGCTCGTGGTGGGATGATTGCGCCAGATCAAACAACTTTTGACTACATGAATGGAAGAGAATTTGCTCCTTCTGAAGAAGAGTTGGAAGAGAAGATTAAGCATTGGCAGTCCCTACCCTCTGACTCTGATGCTATTTTTGACAAAGAATACAGTTTTGATGCTGATGATATTGGCCCAATGGTCACCTATGGAACAAACCCAGGGATGGGCATTGGAGTTAAAGAGAAAATTCCCTCCTCACAAAACGAATCCTTTCAGAAATCTTTGGCATACATGGGCTTTGATCAAGGAGATACGCTCAACGGTTTGCCTATCAATTATGTATTTATTGGGAGTTGTACAAATTCTAGAATCGAGGATTTTCGGGTTGCTTCTGACTACATCAAAGGAAAGAAAAAAGCAAAGAATGTCAATGCGTTAATTGTTCCAGGCTCACAGCAAGTTGCAAAACAAATACAAGATGAGGGCTTGGGAACTATTTTTGAGGAGGCAGGATTTGAGATTCGACAACCAGGGTGTTCGGCATGTTTGGCGATGAATGATGATAAAATTCCTGCAGGAGAATATTGCGTTTCAACATCCAATCGAAATTTTGAAGGTCGACAAGGCCCTGGTTCGCGCACAATTTTAGCAAGCCCACTCACTGCTGTTGCTGCTGCCATTGAAGGGAAAATTGTCGATATAACTCAACCATAATGGAAAAATTTACGCGTTTACAAGAAACAGCCGTTCCCTTGGAAATCGAAAACGTGGATACTGACCAAATTATTCCTGCTCGATTTCTAAAGGCAACCGATCGAAAAGGCTTTGGAGACAATCTCTTTCGTGACTGGCGATATGACAACAAAAATAACCCCATTTCTGATTTTATTTTGAATGACCCAACCTACACTGGATCCATACTAATCGCTGGTAATAACTTTGGCTGTGGGTCAAGTCGTGAGCATGCTGCTTGGGCATTGACTGATTATGGCTTTAAAGTTGTTATATCAAGCTTCTTTGCAGATATTTTTAAAGGTAATGCCCTGAACAATGGCTTACTCCCCATTCAATTAAATGAAGGGCATCTGCAAATAATTTTTGAAGCTATGAAAGAAAACCCCAAATGCGAATTTATTATTGATTTGGAACAGCAATTCGTTCAAATTCCATCGATAAATTTTCATATTGACTTTGAAATCAACTCCTACAAAAAGAATTGTTTAATTCATGGATATGATGATATTGATTATCTGATCAACAACAAGAACAAAATAGAAGAATTTGAAAAGAAAAGAAATGCATAAAAACATTGCTGTTTTAGCTGGAGATGGCATTGGCTCAGAAATCATAACTGAAGCGATAAAAGTACTCCAAGCAGTTGCAAAAAAATACCACCAATCCTTCACATACGAACATGCCCTAATTGGTGCTGTAGCAATCGATGAAACTGGCAATCCATTGCCAGACAAAACACTTGAGATTTGCAAGTCGAGTGATGCTATCTTGTTTGGTGCGATTGGTGATCCAAAATATGATAATGACCCCAATGCAAAAGTACGCCCAGAACAAGGCCTGCTAGCGTTGCGTAAAGCATTAAACCTCTATTGTAATGTTCGTCCTGTCACTATTTATGACAGTCTTATCGATAGTTCTCCTTTGAAACGAAATCGAATTGAAGGAGTTGATTTGGTGATTTACAGAGAGCTGACAAGTGGGATTTATTTTGGTGAAAAAAAGGAGACGAACGACAGGGGGTTTGCATCAGATTTATGTGCCTATAACAAAGAAGAAATTTTACGTGTTGCTCACCTAGCATTTAAGGCCGCTGGAAAACGAAAAAATAAGCTAACTTTGGTTGATAAGGCAAATGTCCTTGCCTCTTCTCGTCTTTGGAGAAGTGTTGTGACAGAGCTTCACAGCAGCAAATATAAACATATTGATCTTGATTTTTTGTTTGTCGATAACGCAGCCATGCAAATGGTGTTGAACCCTGCACAGTTTGATGTTATTCTCACTGGAAATCTATTTGGTGATATCATTTCTGATGAAGCGAGTGTCATAGGGGGATCAATAGGGCTTTTGGCATCTGCCTCAATAGGAGATCGTTATGCGATGTTTGAGCCAATACATGGTTCTTTCCCACAAGGCAAAGGCAAAGGAATTGCCAACCCAACTGCAACAATACTATCTGCAGCTATGATGCTCGATAATTTTAATATGGTTGAAGAAGCAAATGCTATTCGTGTTGCAGTTCAGAAAACGATTGACAACAGTGTTGGCACTCTTGACTTATACCCAAAAAAAAGCTTTACAACGTCAGAAGTAGGTTCGTATATAAGTAATATTATTTCCCAATAAAAAAAGCGCTAAACAGCACTTCTTTTTTAGATAGATAAAGAACTTAAGTTAATCCTCGCTATCTTCCTCATTCATTTTCTTTTTGAGATTGGCAAGAGCGTCAATATCACCCAAAGTCGAAACTTCCTTTTTGGCGACTTTCTTCTTTGATTTTTTAACGATTTCTTTTTCCATCTCCGAATGAACAGCGCTATGGGATAGCACAACACGCTTGTAGTCTTTGTTGAATTCAATCACTTTAAATTCTGCGGACTCTCCTTTTTTTAATTTATTCCCATCCTCTTTTTCAAGAAAACGATTTGGAACAAAAGCAGTGATGTGTTCATTGAGAACAACTGTTGCCCCTTTGTCAACTAGCTCATGAATAGATGATTCAATGACTGTACCCTCAGCATATTCACTTTCATACTTATTCCAAGGATTTTCTTGCACTTGCTTATGACCTAAGCTGAGTTTTCGTCCTTCAACATCTAATTCTAGTACCACCACTTCTAAGTCCTGACCAACAGTAACCACCTCTGATGGGTGCTTTACCTTTCTAGTCCACGACAATTCAGAAATGTAGATGAGTCCATCGATTCCTTCTTCAAGTTCGACAAATACGCCAAAGTTTGTGAAGTTTCTAATCACTCCTTTGTGTTTCGATCCAACAGGGTATTTGGAGGTAATATCGGTCCATGGGTCTAGCGTTAGCTGCTTCATACCCAAAGACATTTTTCTCTCCTCTCGATCAAGAGATAAAATAGAAACCTTAACCTCGTCACCAACCTTTACAAAGTCTTGTGCCGAGCGCATGTGGGTACTCCACGACATTTCAGACACATGAACAAGACCCTCAACACCAGGTGCGACTTCGATAAATGCACCATAGTCAGCAATGACAGCAACTTTACCATCAATCAAATCTCCTTCTTTGAGGTCTGCACTGAGGGCTTCCCAAGGATGCTGGCTTAGTTGTTTTACACCTAATTGAATACGTGATTTATCATCATCAAAATCAAGAATAACAACATTTAGTTTTTGATCGATTTCTAAAATCTCACCTGGATGATTGATTCGATTCCATGACAAGTCAGTGATATGTACAAGTCCATCAACACCACCTAAATCAATAAATACACCATAGGAGGTTATATTTTTGACAATTCCTTCAAGCACCTGCCCTTTTTCAAGCTGAGATATGATTTCTTTCTTTTGCTCTTCAATGTCTGCCTCGATAAGTGCCTTATGAGATACTACAACGTTCTTGAACTCATGATTGATCTTCACAATCTTAAATTCCATGTTTTTATCCACATACTGATCATAATCACGTATTGGTTTCACATCGATTTGAGAGCCAGGCAAAAACGCCTCAATCCCAAATACGTCAACGATCATACCCCCTTTGGTGCGGCACTTTACAAAACCTGTTACGACTTCGCCACTGTCATGTGCATCGTTGACACGATCCCAAGCTTTTATCACGCGAGCTTTCCGGTGGGATAAAACAAGTTGTCCGGTTTTATCTTCTCTGATGTCAACAATCACTTCAACAGTGTCACCAACCTTTAGGTCAGGGTTGTATCGAAATTCATTTAACGAAATAACACCCTCAGATTTTGCATTGATATCAATAATTGCCTCACGATCAGTCATGTGTGTGACTGTTCCTTTAATTACATCCGTATGCTGTGTGTCCACAAAATTTTCGTGAACAAGCTTTTCAAATTCTTTATATTTTTTCTCATCAACAACCTCTGCTGCTTCTTGATAAGAAAGCCAATCAAAATTTTCTAAAAATTCTTCTGGAGATTGTTTTTGAGACTGATCTTCTGCTGTCTCTTCAATATTTTCTGGGGTCTCAACTTCTTCAACTTGAGGCTCTTTGTTTACATGATCATTTGTCATGAATAATTGTTTTGTATTCTGTTGCTTTTAGAGAATTAACGCCGAGCAACAAAAGGAGTTCATGTGCAACACTAAGGGGTATTCTCTACAAAACGTGCCCCTTAGGGTGTGCAAAAGTAAGCCTTTTCAATAGACAAGCAAATATTTAAGTAACAAAATTATTGAAACAGACTATCGATTTTTGAAATAGCGACTTCGAGAAGATTCGATAAACCATCCTCATTATTGGTCAGAACAATTGCATTCTCTGGGATAACTAAAGGAGAATCGTCTCTACTAGAATCAATATGATCTCTATTTTCAATATTGGAAATTACATCTGTTAGAGGCACATCAACATTTTTTTGTGTGAGCTCAAGAAACCTTCGTTTGGCTCTTACTTCCATCGATGCTTCAATGTAAAATTTGATAGTTGAGTCCGGAAAAACAACACTGCCGATATCTCTTCCGTCCATGACAACGTTACCTCTTTTTCCTAACTCTCTCTGCTTGGCGACCATAAATTTTCTGAATAAAGTCTCCTTTGCAACGATACTTACGTAGTTGGAGACTTCCATCGTTCGTATTTCATTTTCAATAATTTTACCATTTAGCATTACAAAATCATCAGCAGAAAAATCAATATCAATTGTTGGCAAATGGGAAACAAGAGTGTCTATATCAAAGTGATTTTTGTTGATAAGGTTATGATTCAAACAATAAAAGGTGAGCGCACGATACATGGCGCCAGAGTCAATATGCTTGAATCTATAATGTTTAGCAAGAGCTTTTGCCAAAGAGCTTTTCCCTGTTGATGATGCCCCGTCGACTGATATTATGATGTTCTTCATCTAGGGCACAAAGGTAAGACCTAAAAAATTAGTGTTTCCAGCTGAACTGAAACGAGCATGACTATAATTAAATATAAATTTTCGCAAATTGACACCAAAACCAAAACTCAAACCTGAAAAACTGCGAATTTCAGAAATAGAAAGTTCTGCAGATCTCAAAAAATTATAACTAACTTGAATTGAGAATGGACGATCTGGAAACAATTCTGCCCCAAATACAATGTGTCTGACGAACTCATCAATAAATGTTGGAGAATTATGAACCAACTCCCCTTCAAAATTAGTTTGCTGCTGGTTGGTGTTCACATAAGCAAGATTCCACCTATTAAGATAATCAAGACACAAATGCCAACGGAGAGGCAAATACTCTAATTCGTTTGAAATGCCAAAAGATAAAGAAAAGGGTGTCCTTTCCTTAACATTATCGTAAGTGGTGAATTGAGAACCAATATTACGCGCAACCAAAGCAAAACGATAGCGGGACGATTGAGATTCATGATATAAACCCAAGTCAGAAGTCCAACCAATAGATTGATAATTTGCTAGAGCTGAACTTACTAGGTTTAATCTTGCCCCAACACGCAAATTTTTCGAATCAATAGTATATGAATATGCTACACCCAGGGCAACTTCGTTTCCTGAAAATTCACCTATTTTCTCAGCAAAAATGTCTCTTTCATCAAATGTACCATAATGTACAAATCGAGTGTCAATCAAGATAGTATGAGATTCATTCAAAGTAATTGCAGCAGCAGCTGTACCTCGATTGATCCCTGCAAAATAAGGTTGATAGTTGAAAACGATTTGCCCTCGTATAGAGTCTGATACCTGGGCAGGATTTGCCAAGCTACTGTGGATTGAAGCAGTTGATAAAGTTGACACCCATGTGCCAAGAGACATGTGTCTTGGACTGGGAAAAAGGTCTAAAAACTGATATGTATTTGACCCTCCCACTTGCGCAGATAATGATGTGCAAAATAAAAAAACACCAAAGACAATCAATCTCATATAGTCAATAAAACATGTTGGATTGAAAATTATTTGATTTTACGAAGCTCCTTTGTTGCTTTCTGGGTGGTCAATGCAAAATCCAGTACATCAATCATAGAAGAAACATAGTGAAAATGTAAGCCACGAAGATAACTTTGATTAATTTCATTTACATCTTTTTTATTTTCAGCACACAATATGATGGTTTTGACATTTGCACGCTTTGCAGCAAGGATTTTTTCTTTGATACCACCCACAGGTAAAACTTTTCCTCTCAATGTGATCTCACCTGACATGGCAATTCTACTTTTCACTTTGCGCCCTGTAATGGCAGAAACTAAAGAGGTCAGCATCGTAATTCCAGCACTAGGGCCATCTTTGGGAGTTGCTCCTTCGGGAACGTGAATGTGATAGTTACTCTTGTTCAGTTCCTCTGCGTTTGTGCCAAGTTGATCTGCATAAGATTTGATAAACTCCAAGGCAATTGTGGCAGATTCTTTCATGACTTTACCCAAATTTCCTGTAAGAGACAACTTTCCTGTTCCCCTAGTTACCAAAGATTCAATAAAGAGAATATCTCCACCCATTTGCGTCCAAGCGAGGCCTGTCACGACTCCTGGAACATCATTATTTTCATAGGCAGCATTTGATACCTTTTCAGCACCAAGAATATCTTCGATGTGTTTGGTATCAACTGATGCCTCAAAGGTTTCTTCCATTGCGATGGATTTTGCACGATTCCTAATCACCTTTGCAATTGTTTTATCGAGACCTCGAACACCCGACTCACGAGTGTACCCAGAAACAATCTTTTTTAAAACGGACTTGCCAATTTTAATGTCGTTTGGAGTCAGTCCATGTTCATTGATTTGCTTTGGGACCAAGTATTTTTTCCCAATGGCAATTTTCTCCTCAAGAGTGTATCCACTCATTTGAATAATTTCCATACGATCCAACAAAGCTGGCTGCATGGTTGAGAGTGTATTCGAGGTTGCAATAAATAGAACTTTTGAAAGATCATAACCAAACTCTAAAAAATTGTCATAGAACTCACTATTTTGCTCTGGGTCAAGCACCTCAAGAAGTGCTGACGAAGGGTCGCCACTCACACCTGAAGACAGTTTGTCGATTTCATCAAGAACAAAGACCGGATTTGATGTTCCTGCCTTCTTTATATTTTGTAAAATTCGACCTGGCATTGCACCAATATAAGTTTTTCGATGACCTCTGATTTCTGCTTCATCGCGCATACCACCGAGTGAGATTCGTACATATTCTCTACCCAGTGCCTCTGCGATTGATTTACCTAACGATGTTTTTCCAACACCTGGAGGACCTGTCAAACATAAAATGGGTGAATTCATATCATTTCGAAGTTTCAATACTGCCAAAAACTCAATTACACGTTTTTTTACCTTCTCCAATCCATAGTGATCTCTATCGAGAACGCGCTGAGCACGTTTTAAATCAAAATTATCCTTTGAAAATTTGTCCCAGGGCAAATCGAGCAGTAGCTCTAAATAATTTCTTTGAACACCATACTCTGCGACTTGAGAATTCATTCGTTCAAGCTTTAAAAGCTCTTTCTCAAAATGAGTTTTTACTTTTTTACTCCACTTTTTTTCACGAGAGCGAATTTTCATATCTGCAACATCCTTATGAGATGAGGATCCACCCAATTCTTCTTGAATGGCTTTCATCTGTTGATGTAAAAAATACTCACGTTGTTGCTGGTCTAAATCGTTGCGCACTTTCGACTGCACCTCGTTTTTCAGGGAAAGCTTTTGAAACTCCACATTCATCTGTTTCAAGCAAAGTAATGCTCGTTTGTGAAGGTCGTTGCTTTCCAAAATCTTTTGTTTATCAACAGATGCCATACTCATATTAGAGGAAACAAAATTGACTATGAAAGAATCACTTTTGATATTGTTGATTGCAAAAGACGCCTCAGATGGAATATTGGGACTATCAGCAATGATTTGAAGTGAAAGGTCTTTGATAGAATCGATGACTGCAGCAAACTTTTTGTCTCCCTCCTCAGGTCGCACGTCATGCAACTCAGTCACTGTTGCTTTCATGTACGAAGGGGATTCTATAAATTTTTCGATCTGAAAACGTTTTTTTCCTTGCAGAATTATTGTTGTATTGCCATCAGGCATTTGTAGCACACGAAGAATACGTGCCAGTGTTCCGACTTTATGAAGATCTTTTTGCTCTGGAGATTGAACTTTGGAATCGATTTGAGCAACAACTCCAATCAATTTATTTGAAGCATTAGCATCTCGAATCAGTTGTATGGACTTGTCACGCGTGGCAGTGATTGGAATCACAACACCAGGAAACAGCACAGTGTTGCGCAGAGGTAGAATGGGAATCACTCTGGGAACAGGCTCTTTTAAAATCTCTTCCTCGTCGTCAGTTGTCATCAACGGAATCAACTCTGCGTCAACCTCCAGCTCCTCTAATGATAGGTCATCCAATGAAATCCATTTTGCTTTGCTCATAAATTATGTCATTTTGTCGTATTTTCACTGCTACACTATTTATTTGTCAGTAACAGTCAGTCGATTTTCATTAAAATAGCATTTTTTGAAATCATTAAATATACAATTCAATATCCGTGCCAACCATATTTTTAAGTAACTTTCATTATGTATAATTAACCAAGTCTTAAATCATGAATTATTTATTTATCACGTTTATTCATAAATACTCTATTACTTATGTTCAATTTAGACACAATTAAAGGCAACAACATTTTAGACACCTTACAACTTACACCTCAAAAATTTGATAGGTTTAAAATTTCTGTTCCTTCTCATGTTATTTCAAAAATGGTGAACATTATGAAGTCAAAATTATAGGCGAATACAATGTAATACCTAATGTATTTACTGAGTTTAAAAATAATGCCCTTATTATGAGTATGTCTAACAATGTGAAACTTCACGAAATTGTAATAAATAGAATGCAAGTGATATTCACAACTTAAGATATTTCTGAGATATATGTATTTGGATCAGCAAAGATTCCTAGTAAGTCCATTATTAAATCAAAACATTAACTTTTTAACTTATCGTTTCAGGTGATATTAATCTTACTATCGACTGTCAGAACATATCTTTTGATTTTGATGGTTTTCTGGTAATGTGGATTTAAAAAATAAGTGTGAAATCATTAAATGGAAAATCATTAGCTAGAGGAATCTTCACACAAGCCAATTGAAATAAAAAATCATTCGTAAAAATTTTAAGATTAGGTCAAGCAAGTGTTTGATCGTCGGAATAGCTAGATGCATAGGACAATGGAACTGATGATGTGACCTATGAAAGTGAAACCGAAAAAGTTGATATCAAAAATTGGCTTGGAGATAAAAAACATCAGTACTCAGTTGGTCATTCTTCTATGGATTCTAATTAGCAGAAACGCTCCTATCAGGAAGAACGATAGAAAAAACAAAACTGAGTTTCGCATAGAACCAGTGATTTGGTCAATAGTGCCAAAGAGCAGCATCCCTATGACAATGCCAGTCATTTGTGATGTACTATAAAAGCTAAAGAAGGATGTGGTATCATCTGTTTTTGGGATGAATTTTGAATATGTCGATCGAGCCAAGGATTGTATGCCCCCCATTGACAATCCAACAAATCCAGCTGCAATGTAAAATTGCATAGGCGATCGAACAAAGAATGCATATAGACATAGGCTTACCCAAATGAAATTTAAGGTAATTAAAACAGGTAGATTGCCGAACTTTTTTGAACATTGTGCGGTTATGTTTGCACCAACAATTGCGATGAGTTGAATGATCGTGATACTCACAATCAGTCCGATTTGCTTTTCACTTGAGCTCCCCCAATTGATCTCTTGCTCGCCAAAATAGGCTGCAATCAACATCACTGTTTGAACTGCCATACTAAACACAAAAAAAGCACCGATGTAGCTTTTTAGAATAGGATGATTTGAAAAAGTTTTCCAAACAGCACTAAGCTCGCGATATCCATTGAAAATAACTTTGTTCGTCAATGGATTTTTTGAAATATTTTTTGGTAAAAATCTGAAGGCAATTTGACTAAAAGCAATCCACCAAATTCCTACAGAGATAAATGAATATTTCATTGCTTTAATAGATGCCTCTGATGCTGTACCCTCAATACTATATAAACTAGGATTGAGCACCATACCCAGATTAACAACCAACAACAAAACACTGCCTATGTAACCAAGAGAGTAACCTAAAGCACTCGCTTTGTCCATCTGTTCTGGATGAGCAATGTCTGGTAGATAAGAATTGTAAAAAACCCAACTCAACCATGCCCCAACAGAAGCAAAAAAATAACAAATCAAACCAAAGTAAATATTGTCCAAATTGAACCAGTAAAGTCCTATGCAGGATAATGCTCCCACATAAGTGTAAAACTTCATGAATGATTTTTTATTCCCAACATAATCCGCAATTCCAGAAAGAATAGGGGATAAAATAGCAACGACTGCAAATGCAGCTGCAGTGGTATAACTGATCAACGCAGTGTTTTTTAATGATTGTCCAAAGATTTCAATATATAAATTGTCAGCAAACAACGACCCATAGTAGATTGGAAATATGGTTGAAGTAATGACTAAAAAATAAACCGAATTTGCCCAATCGTATGAAGCCCATACGCGTATGAGTGTATTACTCCCCTTCTGTAAATGCAACATTGTTAGTTTAGAGCACCAAAATAGTGAAAATAATGTGTTTGGCTTTTTTATATTTATTAACTTTATTAAATTACAATGAAAAAGAACAAAAAACAAAGGCCAGCAATGCGTATCCCCAATTCACTACGATTTGTAGTGTGGCTGTCTCAAATCATTTCTAGTACGTTGGCTACTAAATTAGCCTTGTATTTATTTTTCCGACCGCATCGATTCAAAACGCCTAATCGGGAGCATCAAATGCGTGATGCAGCAGAGCAAATAAAGTTTTTCGCTTCCTCAATTGAAAAAGAAATTAAAGTTTACAGATTTAAGGGCGAAAAACAAAAAGCCTTATTGCTACATGGTTGGAGTGGTCGTGGAACACAACTCTTTTGCTTTGCTAACGAACTGCAAAAAGAAAATTGTGAGGTCATCACATTTGATATGCCTGCGCATGGTCAATCGCCCGGAAACAAAACCAATGTCCTTGAACTAACAAATTGTATTCAAGATCTCAATCAAAAATTTGGTCCTTTTGATGCTGCCATTTCACACTCTATGAGTAGTTTTGCCTTGTTAAGAGCAATTATAGATGGTTTGCCATTGCAATCAGCAGCAATCATTGGTAGTGGAGATTCGATAGAAGGGGTCTTTTATCGATTCTCGCAACAACTCCATTTTTCTGAAAAAATAGCAAAAAGAATGATTACTGCTGTTGAAAATAAATTTGGCATAAAGCTTGAAACATATTCGTCAAAAATGAATATAAAAGATATCGATATTCCATTGTTGATTGTCCATGACAAAGATGACAAAGAGGCACCTTACAAATGCAGCACTACGCTTCATGATTTGGCTCGAAACTCACAGCTGAAATTAACATCAGGTCTTGGTCATCATCGAATATTAAGAGACCCTAAAACTGTTCAACATATTGTTCAATTCTTATTTCAACGCCGATGAGATTTGTTATATTTAAATTATTGATTTTCAGCCACATTGCATGTGCGCAAAATCTCAAAACTCCCAATGCACCAGCACAAGATTTGTCTTGTCAGAAGACTGATGCAGAATGGAAAGCACAGCTTGACGATAATGCTTACTATGTTTTGCGTGAGGCTGGTACTGAAAGACCCTTTTCAGGCTTATACAATAACCACTACAAGGAAGGGGTTTACAAATGTGTAGGTTGTGAAGCCCCACTTTACGTCTCAGATCATAAATATGATTCTGGGAGTGGATGGCCTGCATTTGATAGAGCAGTTGAGGGAGCTGTATCCTACAAAAAAGACAATAAACTCGGCTATACAAGAATAGAGCTGATTTGTTCCAGTTGTGGTGGTCATTTGGGGCATCTTTTCAATGATGGCCCTCGCCAAACGACAGGACAAAGACATTGTATCAATTCAGTCGCATTATCTTTTGTTTCAGATGAGTAAGACTCCTTTTAAAAAAACTGAAGACCAATGGAGAGAAATTCTCGATAACGAGTCCTATCACGTTATGCGAGAAAAGGGAACAGAGTATCCATACACAGGAGAATATAATCTTCATTTTGAAAATGGCACATATGTTTGTAAAGGCTGCAAAGAACCTCTTTTTGTTAGTGACCACAAGTTTGAAAGTAACTGTGGTTGGCCGAGTTTTTCCAAATCAATTGATGGTAAAATTCGCTACGAACCCGATCAAAGTCATGGCATGATTCGGATTGAAATTTTGTGTGAGAACTGTGACAGTCATCTAGGGCATGTTTTTCCTGATGGCCCTACCCCATCCAAGCGAAGATATTGTGTAAACTCAGCAAGCCTAAATTTTAAATCATAGTTATTCCATATTCCCTATTAAATTCGTGTTTCGTTTCGTATTTTAGCCAAATAAATATTTGACATGAGTAAGTTTGATATTATTGTTTTAGGAAGTGGTCCTGGAGGATATGTTACTGCAATTCGAGCATCACAATTGGGGCTTAAAACTGCCATAATCGAAAAAGAAAGCTTGGGTGGTGTATGCTTGAACTGGGGATGTATTCCGACAAAGGCGCTTTTGAAATCTGCACAGGTGTTCAACTACCTCAAACATGCCAATGACTATGGTTTAACGATCGAAAATTATGATAAGGATTTTGATGCAGTCGTCAATCGAAGTCGAAATGTTGCTGGCACAATGAGCAAAGGCGTTCAGTTTTTGATGAAGAAAAATAAAATTGAAGTCATTATGGGCCATGGCACGCTGAAAGCTGGCAAAAAAGTAACTGTCACTGACGAAGATGGAGGCGAAACAGAATATGAAGCAAATCATGTCATTATTGCAACTGGTACACGATCTAGAGAACTCCCAAGTCTTCCACAAGATGGCAAGAAAGTCATCGGTTATCGCGAGGCAATGACGCTTCCAAAACAGCCAAAGAAACTGATTGTTGTTGGCTCTGGTGCGATTGGTGTTGAATTTGCCTATTTCTACAATGCCATGGGCACAGAGGTAACTCTCGTTGAATATATGCCTAAAATCATCCCTGCTGAAGATGATGAAATTTCAAAACTAATGGAAAGAAGTTTCACAAAAAGCGGAATTAAGGTTATGACCAGCGCAGAAGTCACCAAAGTAAATACTAGTGGCAAAGGTGTTAAGGTTAACATCAAAACAAAAGATGGCGAAGAAGAAATATCTGCTGATATAGTTTTGTCAGCAGTTGGAATCAAAACAAATATAGAAAATATAGGTCTGGAAGAACTCGGGATTGCCACAGATAGAGATAAAATTCTGGTGGACGATTTCTATCAAACAAATGTCCAAGGATACTATGCGATTGGGGATGTCACATCTGGCCAAGCACTGGCGCATGTTGCCTCTGCAGAAGGAATATTATGTATTGAAAAAATTGCAGGTCATCATGTAGAGCCCATCGATTATAATAATATCCCAGGCTGTACCTACTGTTTCCCTGAGGTTGCATCAGTTGGTTATACCGAACAGCAAGCAAAAGAAAAAGGATATGAAATTAAAGTTGGTAAATTTCCATTTACTGCATCAGGTAAAGCCCAGGCTGGTGGTCATACCGATGGTTTTGTAAAAGTCATTTTTGATGCAAAATATGGCGAATGGCTTGGTTGTCACATGATTGGTGTTGGGGTCACTGACATGATTGCAGAAGCAGTTGTTGGACGAAAGCTCGAAACAACTGGTCATGAAATTTTAAAAGCAGTACATCCCCACCCAACCATGAGTGAGGCGGTAATGGAAGCAGTTGCTGCTGCCTATGATGAGGTTATACATGTTTAATACACCTCGCAGCTTATAAAATTACAGAACACAATTAGCCCATTAAGGGCTATTATTCGTTTGGTATTATCCTAAATCATTAAAAAATATTGAGTAAAAACATCATTATTACTGGAGTTTCAACAGGAATTGGTAGGGCAACACTTGATTTATTGCACCAAAAAGGATATCACATCTATGGAAGTGTGAGAAAAAAACAGGATGCCGATGAGTTGTCCTCAATCTATACAACTCGATTTACATCACTGCAGTTTGATGTACAAAATCATGATGAGGTTGTTAAAGCATCAAGAATTGTTTTTGCGAATTGTGATCATGTTGCAGCACTGGTCAACAATGCTGGTATTGCAGTACCAGGTCCTCTTGAACTCTTAACGGAAGAAGAGCTTGAAATGCAACTCGACGTCAATGTCAAGTCTGTTCGTCGAATAACAAATCTCTTTCTGCCGTTATTGAAATCCACGTCAAAAAAACAATCAGGTCGCATAATCAATATCAGCTCAGTTTCAGGATTATTCAATTCGCCATTCAATGGCGCTTACTGTATTTCAAAACATGCACTGGAAAGTTTAAACGACGTTTATCGAAGAGAATTAAGCCAGTATGGTATCCAAGTTATTGCCATTGAGCCTGGGCCAATCAAAACAGAAATTTGGAAGAAGAATCTAAATAAAATGGATAGGTTTAAAGATTCAGATTATTATTATATGCTAAAAAAAGCTGATCAAATTATCGAAAATACCGAGCGCAATGCCCTGCCAGTTGAAAAAATTTCTACATTAATACTTAAATGCATATCCATACCAAGACCAAAAACGAGGTATATTGCGCATAAAAACAAATTTTTTTTCCGACTAATGGCTTATTATTTTCCAGATAAACTCACTGATTGGTTGGTGAGAAAAACCCTTGAAAGTTCAAATCGTCATAGACCGATTTAAAGCTTTGGTAAAAAACTCTCAATTGCCAAACGATATACATCAAGTCCGAACCCAAGGATCAACCCTTTTGCATTGGGGGTAATAAATGAAGTGTGTCGAAAATCTTCACGAGTGAAAGTATTGGAAATATGTACCTCAATCACAGGAGCTGCAATCGCTTTGATAGCATCCCCTATGCCAACAGAAGTATGTGTATAGGCAGCAGCGTTTAAAATTATGCCATCAACATCAAAACCCACACGATGGATTTCATTGATTAGCTCTCCCTCAACATTAGACTGATAGTATGTCAAAGAAAAATCAGTAAAAGAGGATTGAAGTTGAAGAAAATATGTATCAAAATCTTTATTACCATACAACTCAGGTTCACGTTTTCCCAAAAGGTTCAGATTTGGACCGTTTATAATTGCTATCTTCATCATTGTTTTACAAAATATACGTAAAGGCGCGGTAAATATAATGTATCTTCGAATATGAACTGGAGTGAAAGTATCAAAGCTTTTAAATCATATCTAATTCTAGAGAGGGGGCTTTCGGAAAATACACTGGAAAATTATATTTTTGATATTCAAAAACTGATCGCATACTTGGATAAACACAATATCAAATTTGGCCCAACCAAAGTCGATTCAGATCAATTGCTTCAGTTTATTTATGAAACTGCCAAAAATATAAAGCCCTCATCTCAATCTCGTTTACTTTCTGGTCTTAGATCGTTCTTTGACTTTCTTATCACGGAGGGCTTGCGCGACAATAATCCTGTTACTTTGGTAGAACCTCCTAAAATCGGAATCACCCTGCCAATTACTTTATCTGTTTCAGAAGTCGAAGAGCTTATCAAAAGTTTTGCTGGAGAGAAACCTATGTCGATACGAAATCGGTGCATTCTTGAAATGCTTTACTCATGTGGATTACGCGTGAGTGAACTTGTCAATCTGCGTTGTTCAGATTTATTTTTTGAGGAAAGCTTAATTAAGGTAATCGGCAAAGGGGATAAAGAACGCTTTGTACCAATTGGTCGAATTGGTCAAGAAACTGTCAATCATTATTTGTCCGTTCGAGTGGAAGGGAAAAAAGGGCATAGTGATGTTTTGTTCCTCAATAACAGAAGAACAAAACTCACACGCAACATGATATTTGTAATTGTAAAAAAAGCTGCAGCCCTTGCAGGCATTCAAAAAAAAATAGGTCCACACAGTTTGCGTCACTCATTTGCAACACACCTTGTAGAAAATGGAGCTGACATCAGCTCTGTTCAACAAATGCTAGGTCATAGTAGTATCACGACTACAGAACGTTATTTGCATTTGAGTAATAAGCATTTACAACAAACGATCAACCAATTTCATCCTCGGTCTTAAGAAGTAAGCAAACGAAAACCCTCACCATGAATATTTGCTATCTCGATGTTGGAATCACTACGTAGATACTTACGCAACTTTGCAATATAAACATCCATACTTCTAGATGTAAAATAATTGTCGTCGTTCCAAATTTCGATTAGTGCTTTGTTTCTTGAAAGTAAATCGTCTTGGGTTTCAACCAGCATTAACAACAGCTGATTTTCTTTTGGTGAAAGGCTTCTGGCTTCATCGTTATTATAAGTCAAAGTTCGTAAGCGAGGGTTGAAGATAAAATCCCCAATAACGATTCGAGATTTTAGCTTTGATTTTTTTTTATATTGTTCATTGCGATGAATTAACACATCCAACTTTTTCATCAAAATATCAGAGTCAAAGGGCTTTGTCAAATAGTCATCTGCTCCAATTTTATAACCTTTCAACACATCGTCTTTCATCGATTTGGCTGTCAGGAAAACGATTGGAATTGACTTGTTTTTTGAGCGAATCTCTTTAGCAAGTGTAAAACCATCTTTATATGGCATCATTACATCTAAAACACATATATCAAACTCACTCTTTTTAAACTTTTCATAGCCCTCCAAACCGTTTCGAGCGAGAACAACTTTATATCCATTTAGCCGCAAATAATCTCTCAGTACAGTGCCAAAGTTTAAATCGTCTTCAACTAACAATACGTTTTTATTCCTTGCATTCATTTTAGACTATTTTAAAAGGGCAAAAAAACAGTGAATATACTTCCTTCGTTAGGTGTACTAGAAACAGAAATCGTGCCAGAGTGCATTTTTATTATTTGTTTAACATAGGCTAGTCCTAATCCATGACCTTTTACATTATGGATATTACCAGAGGATTCTCGATAAAACTTGTCAAATATACGTTTACGGACTGCAGATGTCATTCCAATTCCTTTGTCTTTAACTTTGACAGTAAATCCTTTTTCATCTACGTAAGTTTCCATCTCAACAACTAGCTCTTTGTTGGAATACTTAATCGCATTGTCTAGCAGATTTACCCAAACATTTGTCATGTGAATTGAGGAAATGAACAATTTCACAGGGTCTTTTGAAAACTGCTGTATCAACTGTCCACCACGATTTTGAATGATTAGATGAATATGATCAAGAGCATTATGGATAGTCAGATGAGGATCAATTTTTTGTTTTTCCAAATCAAATTCTCGCTTTTCAAGCTGTGAAATCTGCAATACATTTTCGACGTGGGTATTTAAACGCTTATTCTCGTCTCTGATCATATCTAGATAACCAATAAACTTTTTAGAATCTTTTATCATCTCTTTATTATTCAACGCATCAAGTGCCAAATGAATCGTTGCTATGGGTGTCTTAAACTCATGCGTCATATTATTGATAAAATCTGACTTGATTTCTGAAATCTTTTTTTGCTTTAAAATCTGATATAAAGATGCTGCAAAAACACCCAAAATAATCAGCGTAAATAACAAAGAGAGTAATAGCGTGTTGTAAACAGACTCCTCAATAAAACTATCTAAATTAGGAAATGTTATCCTAAGCTCATAACGATTTGATTCATCATCGCGAATGAATAATGGGGTTTTAAATTGTCTTTCATTGAGCGTTGATAAATAGTTTTCAGATCCAACAACAGTCGCTTGATTTCCTTCAAAAACACGAAATTCAAATGGAATTCTGATTTCTCTTAGAAGAAATTCCTGACGCAACAGCAATTCGAGCTCTAAGTTGTTGACCCTCATTTGAATTGGCTTTGTATCAGCAAAATCCATAAAAATCATTTCATAACGTGCTTTGTCCATTGATGACATTCTCTCTATGCGTTGCAATCGTTCGGTTGAGCTCATATTATCCTTTTCTCGCTCAAAACTTTCATCAATTATGGTAAGTGATTTAATTCTTCGATAATCTAAAATGGGTGCAGAATCATTGCTCAACGAGTCAAAGGTTTGTAAAGAGATGTTGTAATCATCTTCAATGATTCCTTGTTGATAAAAGTAGGAAAAATCAGCGTCAGGACTACGATCGATATACTCAAAAACCTCAGTCAGTTCAGAGTATCTCGGCGTTCCTATACTATCAATCATTTTTTGATAAGCAGATAAATAATCAAGTAGTTCTCGCTCCTTTATTTGAGAAGAAACCTGTGAAATTGCGGCGCTTACACTCAACACAAACTGTCGCTC
>CACFJP010000012.1 GCA_902566635.1 uncultured Bacteroidota bacterium
AGAGATTTCTGGTCTTCATCTACATCTGTATGGAAAGGCTGAAACAAGACCTATGCGTAAAATGGGGCATATTACCTTGATTGGTGCTGATCTTGAAACCCTTCGCAAAACAGCAAAACGCATCAAACAACAGGTGGTTGTACGCACTGACTAACAACGATATACAGCCCTTTTCGTTATCTTTGTAAAAACTTTTTTATGAAAGTAGCAATTATCATGGGAAGTGCTTCAGACATGCCTGTTATGGAGGATGCGATCAAACTATTGAAGGGGTTTGGGGTTGAAACCCATGTCGATATTGTTTCTGCACACCGAACTCCGAGCTATATGATGGATTTTGCCAGTTCTGCTCATCAAAAAGGAATAGGAGTAATTATCGCTGGTGCTGGAGGTGCTGCGCACTTGCCTGGAATGGTTGCTGCAGCCAGTCCCCTCCCAGTGATTGGGGTGCCTGTCAAGTCAAGAAACTCGATTGATGGATGGGATTCTGTGTTGTCGATTCTCCAAATGCCTAGTGGTGTCCCTGTAGCAACTGTTGCACTCGACGGCGCTGAAAATGCAGGGATTCTCGCTGCGCAAATTCTTGCAACCAACGATAAGAATTTACAAGATAAAATTATCGGTTATAAAGAGGGTCTTGCCAAAAAAGTGGAATCGTCACGAAAAAATATAGACTCCTAAATCCATTTCCAAACAAGTATCGACAACAACCAAATGATGGGAAGAGATTCAACCCAAAAAGAGGCGAAATAAGGGCTTTGCTCTTCATTAGACTTGAGTAAGAGTACAATTGCAATAGCAGTCGTCAGTACTGTTGGTGTTATGTCCTCAATCTGATGTGCCAAAAAATACGATAGTATATTGACAGCAACTAAGGAAAGAGTACCGATCATTTTCGCGCCTTTTATACCAAATATTTGAGGAATTGTTTTCATGCGATTACTATCGTCATAGATATCGCGAATTTCAAAAGGGATCATCGTTGCAAAAGTCCACAGTGCCATTTGAATCCATAAAACAACAGAAATAGTACTGAACTGGCAACGATGGTTTATGAGGGGTATCAAAACAACAACTGATGCCCAACAACCCACCACTACAAATGATTTGAGATAAGGCAACTGACGAAGCCCTGTAAAAAAACGATTGTTGGGCAGTACATACGAGAAACTCAATAAGCCCAAAAAAAATGCCAAAAGAAGTGTATGAAAAGTGAGTTTGGTGGCAGATATACACAAGCCTATAATTGTCAAAAATGAAAAGACTAATATGGGTCTTCTAGGGTTTACATGTTCTGAAAATGAAAAGGAACGCATAAAATTATAGGTGACTACAGTTGCACAAAACACAAAGATAAATAAGGGGTACTGCCATGAAAGATCATACTGCAGATGAACAATAGCCAGTAGTGACAATACAGCCAATCCAAGATGTGTACTTGATAGTACATAGAAACGAAAAAGTTTTGTGATCAACAGGACAAGCTTTATTGACAAATATAGCCATCTGATGGTTAAAAACTTTGTGAATATTCAAATCGCAAAAGCTGAAAAGATGTGTAGTTAACTTTAAATTTGTAGGATAAAAAATTTGACTTGAAAACGACACATTTTGCTTACAGACATATAGGACCCAGAAGTAGTGAAGTAAAAGAAATGCTGGCGGCTGTTGAGGCAGATTCCTTGGATGAACTTTGTCAGCAAACTATCCCTGAATCGATTAGGATTGACAAGCAAATGAATCTTCCAACTGCAATGAGTGAGGCAGAATGCTTGGCCCACATTGCAGAGCTGGGTTCAAAAAATAAGCTTTATAAAAATTATATTGGCATGGGTTATCACCCAACTCACCTTCCTGCTGTGATTCAAAGAAATATACTCGAAAACCCAGGTTGGTACACTGCTTATACCCCTTATCAAGCCGAAATAGCACAGGGTCGTTTAGAGGCTGTTCTGAATTTCCAAACGATGGTTTGTGATCTCACAGGAATGCCTCTTGCAAATGCATCCCTCTTGGACGAAAGCACTGCAGCAGCTGAAGCGATGAGTATGCTTTACAGTCTGCGAAATGCAGCACAAAAAAAAGGAGAAGTAAATGAATTTTTTGTTGACAACAATATACTGCCACAAACACTGGCTGTGTTGCAAACACGTGCTGTGCCGCTGGGCATCAAGCTCATACAGGGGGATGCTGACATTTGGACTCCCTCATCACACTTTTTTGGCGCCATATTTCAGTATCCTGGAAAGCATGGTCACATCATCGACTTGCAAGCTGCAACCGAAAAAGCCATTGGTTTTGATATCAAAACGATTGTTGCAGCAGACATCATGAGTTTGGCACTACTCGAGGCGCCAGGTACTTTTGGTGCAGATGTCGTTGTTGGCAGCACCCAACGCTTCGGCATTCCTATGGGTTATGGTGGTCCTCATGCAGCTTATTTTGCTACCAAAACAGAATATAAACGCAATGTTCCTGGGCGTATCATTGGAGTTACACAAGATATACAAGGCGATCGTGCACTTCGTATGGCACTCCAAACACGTGAACAGCACATCAAACGCGATCGTGCAACATCAAATATCTGTACTGCTCAAGTCCTACTGGCTGTGATGGCAGGTATGTTTGCTGTTCATCATGGGCCTGTTGGCCTGCGTCAAATTGCGAGTCGTATCCATAAAAATACCTTAAAACTTTACAAGGGCTTAATGAACCTTGGTATAACCGTTAACAACAATCATTTCTTCGACACTTTGGAAGTGATCGCCCCAACAGAAACCATTGATAAAGAAGCACTTGCAAAGGGAATAAATCTAAATATCATAAGTGATGATCGACTAAGTATTACAGTAAATGAGCTTACAACAGCATCAGATATCTATGAGCTAATTGAGATTTTCAGTGTTGTGAAATTAATTCATTCGGAGAATCATTTTGATGAGGTTGGCATACCACCATCTAGAAAAAGAACGACCGATTTTCTCACGCAAGAGGTGTTTCACAACTACCAATCTGAGTCCTCTCTGATGCGTTATATCAAAAAACTTGAGAGAAAGGATTTGTCCCTCACACACAGTATGATTGCCTTAGGGTCTTGTACAATGAAACTTAATGCAGCTGCACAACTCCTACCCCTGAGCAGACCTGAATGGGGAAATATTCATCCGTTTGCACCCAAAAATCAAGTGCAAGGATATCAGCATATTCTACAAGAACTCGAGCGTTATTTATCTGAGATTACTGGCTTTTCTGGAACCTCACTACAGCCCAATTCAGGTGCTCAAGGAGAATTTAGTGGTTTGATGGTCATACGTTCCTATCACAAATCACGTGGCGACAGCCATCGCAATATTTGCTTGATTCCATCCTCTGCACACGGTACCAATCCTGCCTCAGCTGTGATGGCTGGTATGCGCGTCGTTGTTGTTGGAACAGACAAACATGGTAACATCAATGAGGATGAGTTATGTGAAAAGGCAAATCTCTATGCTGAAAATCTGGCAGCGCTGATGATAACATACCCATCCACTCATGGGGTGTTTGAGTCCTCCATACAGCGAATTACGAAGGTGATTCATGACTGTGGAGGGCAGGTGTATATGGATGGGGCAAACATGAATGCACAAGTTGGCCTCACAAATCCTGCCCTGATTGGTGCCGATGTATGCCACCTCAATTTACACAAGACCTTTGCCATTCCACATGGTGGGGGTGGCCCTGGCGTGGGTCCCATCTGCGTTGCTAAGCAATTGGTGCCCTTCCTACCAACTCACCCTTATATGTCTGATCAATCAAATGCTGTTACAATTTCAGGAGCGCCTTGGGGATCCGCTTTGATCTGTCTGATCTCTTATTCATACATTCGAATGCTTGGTGCCAATGGGCTGAAAAGATCGACAGAAATTGCCATTTTAAATGCCAATTATATAAAGCAAAAATTAGAAAAGCACTATGAAATCCTCTACAAAGGAGAGTCTGGTCGAGCAGCGCATGAGTTTATCATCGACTGCCGCCCTTTTAAAGAAAAAGGTATTGAAGTCGTGGACATTGCCAAAAGACTAATGGACTATGGGTTCCACTCACCTACAGTTTCGTTTCCAGTGGGAGGCACAATGATGATTGAGCCAACAGAAAGTGAAGACAAATCAGAACTTGATCGATTTTGCGACGCTATGATTTCGATTCGATTTGAAATTGAAGGTAGTGATGCCAATCAGAAAAATAATATTTTGCATAATGCACCCCACACATTGGCACTGCTCACAGCAGATGAATGGGATCTTCCATATAGCCGAAGTGAAGCAGCATACCCACTTGCTTTTGTGAGAGAAAATAAGTTCTGGCCAAGTGTTAGGAGAACCAATGAAGCTTTTGGGGATCGTAATTTAATATGCACTTGTACCCCTATTAAGGAATTTGAAACAACTTAATTTTAAATTTAAATATCTGATTTGTAAGTGTTTATAATATTTGTTTTAATCTAAGGTTATACTTTTCAGTTTCTTGTGCTATTTTTGGACATCGTAGTAACTTTTATGTTTTTACTATTGAGTGTAAGAATGTATTTAGTTTTGATTAAAAGCTTTGTAAATGGCCATTAAAATTACAGGTACTGGGTGTTATATTCCTGAAAATATAACATCGAATCAGAACTTTTTACAGCATGAATTTTATCAGGCTGATGGCACTCCATTTTCGATTGCCAACGAGTCAATCATCGAAAAGTTTCAGTCAATCACTGGTATTGTTGAACGTAAGTATGCCAAAAATCACCACAACACTAGTGATCTTGCTACTTTTGCGGCCGAGCGAGCAATCGATGATGCGGGCATTGAACCTGAGCAACTCGACTATATCATCGTGGGGCACAACTTCGGAGATGTAAGTCATGGTCACACCCAACCGGATATGTTGCCAGCCCTTGCAGCAAGAGTAAAACACAAACTGGGCATTCAAAACCCAAATTGTGTGGCATATGATCTCATCTTTGGTTGCCCTGGATGGCTAGAAGGTGTCATCCAAGCGCAAGCGTTCATCAAGTCAGGGATTGCAAAACGATGCCTTGTTATCGGAGCAGAAACCCTGTCTCGTGTTGTGGACCACAATGACAGAGATTCAATGATTTTTGCTGATGGTGCAGGTGCGACCATCATAGAAGATAAAGATGAAGTTGGAGGGCTTTTATCACATCGTACAGCCACCTACACAATAGACGAAACCTACTACATCTATTCTGGTGGTTCTTATTGTAAACCTACAACCAACAACACCCAATATATCAAAATGGAGGGGCGCAAAGTGTATGAGTTTGCGCTAAGCCATGTTCCCCAAGCGATGAAGGATTGCTTCGATACATCTGGATTTCAAATTGATGACCTTAAAAAAGTATTTATCCATCAAGCCAACGAGAAAATGGACGAGGCAATTTTAAAACGTTTTTATCGCCTATACACAACGCAAATGCCTGAGGATGTGCTACCAATGAACATAAAAACTTATGGCAATAGTTCTGTGGCCACTGTCCCCACTCTATTTGACTTGGTTCGAAAAAATCAACTTAAAAATCATAAGCTCAACAAAGGCGATGTTGTGATGTTTGCCAGTGTTGGTGCTGGAATGAATATCAACGCTGTTACTTATCAGATTTAGCTAGAGCCTCAGAAATCACATCTCCTGTCATCCCATTTGGAAAAGCGATTCCCAACAAGGCACACATCGTTGGTGCGATGTCTGTAATCGAAGTCATTTCGTAGGTCTGCCCTGACTTGATTCCACGGCCCATCATTAAAAGTGGCGCATGCGTATCATAGGAAAAGCCAGTGCCATGAGTTGTACCTGTATGACCATAATCAATATGCCCTGGTTTAGGAATCATATAAATATCACCCGCTCTTTTGACATGATTGCCACGAAGCAAGAGGTTGTGCAGCTTTTCAGAAGGACTCAAAAAAGGCACATCAGTCGTTTTAAATGCTTTTTCAATGGTTGAAAAGCGAAGGATTACACGAATCGCTTCACCAGTCAACTCATTTAAAACGAGTTTATTTTTTTCAATTTTTTCATAATCTAAATATATCTGATCATTACCAATGTACAGCACTAAATTATCTACCCCTGTTTTCGAAAATAAAGCTTGATTGACTTGATTTTTAATTCCTTCGCTCTTGTCATGGCCCCCTGGAAGTTTGTGATCGTTGAGATACTTGGGGACATGAACAGCTCCATGATCTGAGGTTAGAAACAAGGTAACCTGGTCCATTCCAACCATCTGATCAATTTCGGAAAATAACCGCTCCAATTCCAAGTCCAATCGCAGATAGGTATCTTGTATTTCAACAGATGTCAAACCAAATTGATGTCCTATGTGATCTGTTGAGGAGTAACTAACCATCAACACATCTGTTTCTGCTGTTTTGCCAAGGTCTTCATTGGCAAGGGCAAGGACAGCCATATCTGTCACCATCGTGTTCCCGAAGGGGGTATTGCAAACCAAGTCTAACCCTTTGTCTTTGTAATAATCAGGGGAAAGATTTGACAGATCATAAGGGAATGTTGGCCGTTCTGCTCCTTTAAATATACCTTCGTATGGCATATCATCAGGCCCACTAGCAGAATAAGTTTCAATCGGTCTTAAGGTGTTCCAAACAGATGAAGCGTATTGATGAGGATATTTTTTGGCATTATAGTCAGACACCCATTTTGGCAAAGAATCCATATAGTAGGTGCTTGTTGTAAAAACACCTTCTTGGTCTCCAGCAAACCAATAGGCTGCATTGGCCGAATGCCCAGTTGATAGTATAGCGGAGCGATCTTTTAGAGATACCCCAATTACCTTGTTTCGAAACTGAGTGTGCAACCGAAGTTGATCTGCAAAGGTGGTTGTGATTAGGTGTTTAGGAGATTTTCTGCCTTTGACTGCTGAGCCCAAGCCCGTTACATCGTCATCATGAACACAATACACCTCATGTTGCATTGTGCGATCATACCATTCATTGCCTATAATCCCATGAACTGAGGGGGTTGATCCAGTTGAAATGGAAGCATGCCCAGGCCCTGTTAGGGTTTGATAATAATTAAAGTGATGATTGTGAGCCACAAATCCTTCTTTGTAAAAGCGTTTAAATCCATTTGGACCCAAGTCATCCCAAAAGCGAGTGAGATAATCATATCTCATCTGATCAACGACAATACCAACCACAAGCTTGGGTGAATTTTCTTGAGTAGATGGGTTGCAAGCTATAAGGCCAAATAAAATAAAGCAAGTAGGCAGAAGTGTTTTCATGATTGAAGATAAAAACACAAAGATAATTTTTTTGAAACACAACACTTTTAAGCAAACATTATTTTTTACTTTCGTCAAATGAATATGTTCAAACATATAGGTGCCTATTTTTTGATGCTTCGCCTTATGTTCATCAAACCTACAAAACGATCTATCATGTATGGGCTTGTGATGAAAGAAGTTCAGGATTTAATCTTGGGTTCATTAGGTATTGTATGCTTTCTTTCATTCTTTGTTGGTGGTGTTGTTTCTATTCAAACGGCTTTGAACATTGACAGCTCTTTTATACCTGAAAATCTAGTTGGTTTCGCAACCCGACAATCAATTATATTAGAATTTGCACCCACTTTCATGGCGATAATATTGGCAGGAAAAGTTGGGTCATATATCACATCAAGCATAGGAACTATGCGTGTGACAGAGCAAATCGATGCCCTAGAAGTGATGGGTATCAATTCAGTCAATTTTTTGGTGTTTCCCAAGCTCATTGCAATGACTTTGTTGCCAATCGTCATTATCTTTTCAATGTTTTTAGGCATTTTTGGTGGTTGGGCTGCAACCATATACAGTGGTTTTTCAAGCAGCTCTGCTTTTATTGAAGGCATACAGTTGGAATTCAATTCCTTTCATGTCGTTTATGCATTTTTCAAAACCTTTTTATTCGCAATAATTTTGGCTACAATCCCCTCGTATCATGGTTATTATATGAAAGGCGGCGCACTTGATGTTGGACGTGCAAGTACAGTCTCCTTTGTCTGGTGTTCTGTAGTGATTATTGTTGTCAACTATTTCGTAACCCAACTGTTTTTCTCCTAAAATGATAAGAATAGAAAACATACACAAACAGTTTGACGGCAATGCCGTACTAAAAGGGATTTCAACTGAATTTAAGAGAGGAAAAACAAATTTAGTAATTGGTCAAAGTGGTTCTGGCAAAACTGTTTTACTCAAAATTCTTCTAGGTATATTTACCCCAAACAGTGGTGAAATTTATTTTGACAATACCTCATTTTCTTCCATGTCGGAGGATGAACATAGGGTTCTGCGGAGAGAAATCGGTATGGTTTTTCAAGGAAGTGCACTATTTGATTCGATGAGTGTGGTTGAAAATGTTCTGTTTCCAATGCGAATGCTAACGAAGTTTTCAGAAGCAGAAATGATCGATCAAGCTGAAACTGTCATCGAACGTGTAAACCTGATAGATGCAAAACATAAATTACCCAATGAAATATCAGGCGGTATGCAAAAGCGTGTCGCCATTGCTCGGGCAGTTGTGATGCGACCCAAATATCTCTTTTGTGACGAACCCAACTCTGGTCTTGACCCAAAAACAGCTATTGTTATCGACAACCTCATCCAAGAACTCACAAAAGAGTATGACATTACCACTGTCATAAATTCGCATGATATGAATTCAGTAATGGAAATTGGCGAAACCATTCTTTTTTTGAAAGATGGTAATAAATCGTGGGAAGGGTCGAATAAAAACATATTTAAAACTGATAACGAAGCAGTAACAGACTTTGTCTACTCATCAAATTTATTCAAAAAAGTACGAAAGCTTTATCTAAACGATTAATTTCTTTCGAGGATAAAGGGTTGCTCCCTTAGCTGAATCGACAACCAATTTCGCAAACGATCTTCCTCAGATGTGATAGCGATTGAATCTAAAGAAGAATCCCACTGCATACGAAAGACTGCAATTGTGTCAATCTTATCGAAGTTTGAAATATAAGTTTGCGCATAACTCAATTCACGCACAAAAGGGCTGATTACTCTCAGCTCTGCAATGATTTGATCAAAAGATATATGATCTTTGGTTTGATGGTTAAGCTCCCCTATTTTAATTTGAAGTGATTCAATCTCATTTTGCTGTCGTATTAGCTCCAATGAGTCTCGTTTGCGCAACTCAATCAAATATCGCTGCTGGTCAAACTGATCGACTTCTCTTTCCAATTGGTTGATAATCAACTCTGCGCTGCTGAGTGACTCATAAGATTTAATCCTCTCCATCAACAAGCGCACAACCGCTGGATCTAGTGGTGCAACTCCAAAAGAGTTGATCACTAATTTGGGTTGAATATCATCTGGCTCAATACGTGCTGTTTGACGAAGATAATCGGCATTGTCAATCCCCTTAAGTTCATTCTCTAAAAACAATTGTGCAGCAGCTTGAAAACGACTCTGTTGTAATACATCAACAAAAGTAAATCCAGCAGGTATCGCCATCAATAAAGCCAAGAATGTTGCTAAGCGAGATATACGCAGTCGTTTTTTAGCATTTGCATACTCTATCATAGGGAATCGTAATAGTTTGACCACCAAATAGGCAGCAAGGGCGATAAAACTTGCATTGATGGCAAATAAATACAATGCCCCAAATGCATAATCGAAGTTGGAATACGCAAGTGCATAACCAACAGTGCAAAGGGGTGGCATGAGGGCAGTGGCAATGGCAACGCCAAAAATGACAGAGGCAATTGCACCTTTTTTTGTTCGTGCAATGATCAAGGCTAAACCCCCAAAAAAGGCGATCAATACGTCTCTAATATCTGGACTCACGCGAGCCAGAAGCTCACTCGACTCCTCGCGAAGTGGAAAAAGTACGAAAAAAAGAAAGGCAGTGATGACACTTAACAAAACCATCACGCCAAAGTTCAGCAACGACCGACGAAGCGTTGCCAAGTCATTAATCGCCAAGGACACACCTACACCCAAAACAGGTCCCATGAGAGGTGCTATTAACATTGCGCCAATCACAACTGCAGTGGAATTGGCGTTCAATCCAATGGAAGCAAGAAAAATGGAGCAGATCAATACCCAAGCAGTAGCACCTTTGAAAGGGATGTCATCTTGTATCGCTTGAATTGTTGCTCTGTAATCTGTATCTTTACGAATAGATAAAAGGGTAGCCATAAATCGAAAAAGGCTTTTAAAAAACCCTTTTGCATCTTGCTGAACTTCAGCTTTGGCAGCATTGGTTTCTTCTGAAAAATCAAATTTAGATTCCACTCGTTGATATCTTTATTTCTCAACTATCTGAACCTCACTGTGAGCAGCGAAGAGATAAGTTCTTTTGGTTGCAAGCTCAATGCAAGCATAGCGTTTTCTACGCAATTGTCCAAGCTCGTAGAACTTTCCATTGCTTGCTTGAAAGCGAGTGCCAGTTCCTAACTCAAAAATAAAGTTTTTATCATTAGCAGGGTCATATTGCTTTAGTGCAATTGCCAATTGAGGGTCTGCGTCTAGAGTCGCTTTCGGATTCATCATATGCTTTGCCAAAAGCCCCATTAGGTTTTCAGGAAAAATTTGATCTTGCAGAAATGGCAGCATTTGCACTTTAAATGTTTGTTTCCAAATCGAACCATGCGGTTGGGTTCTGAATGGGTGTTGCTGCATCACCAACCAATGAGCCCACTCATGGATAAAAGTGATTAAAAATCGATAGGGGTTTTCCATTTTATTTAAGGTGATCTGAAATCTTCCATCAGGAAATTTTCGAAAATCCCCATGCTTTGATCGTCTTGGATTGACAACACGAATAGAGACTGGATGGTCTTTGACCAAATTGAGACATCGAGAACGCGCATTGAATGGCAAATACGTTGTAAAAGCACTCATGGGGTGGATTGACTGATCGGAAGTACTTTACCGTTGTACAAATGATGCCCGTTGAGTGAAAAGTCGGCGATATAAGTTGCCATTTGTGGTGCTGAAACAGGCGCTTTGTAGTCTGGAAATACCTCTGCAAGCATCTCTGTTTGAACAGCTCCCAATGCCAAGGCGTTACAGCGTGGGCCATTGTCTTTAAACTCCTCAGCTAATAGCTCGGTAAGTATTCCCAAGGCACCCTTACTACTACTGTAGGCAGCCAATCCTGGAAATTTGGCAGTGCCATTGATACCTCCCATACTGCTGATGTTGAGAATATGACTATCTTTTGTCAGCAATGGAAGCAGATGACGAATCAATTGAGCAGCCCCAAAAACATTGACACGATAAACAGCTTCAAAATCAGCATATGTGGTCTCAGCAAATGGCTTGTTGATAAGCATTCCAGCATTGTTGATGACAGCATCAAAATAATCAACTCCACATGATTGAACCCAATCGACTATTTGTTGTTCTTCAGAAAGGTCGATTGATACAGTGTGTATACCTTTAATCTTATTGAGTTCGTCTGTGTTTCGAGACAAAGCCCAAACCTCATGCCTCAAGTCCAAAAACCTATCAACCAACGCGCGACCAATCCCACGACTGGCACCAGTTACAATGACACGTTTAGGAGATTGCATAGTTTTAAATGACCAAGCGTAAGGGTTGTTCGATATATTCCCGAAGAGTTTGAAGGAATTGCGCACCTGTAACACCATCAACTGTTCGATGGTCGCATGCAAGTGTTAGTTTCATTGTGCTTCCAACGACAATCTCTCCATCTTTAACAACTGGCTTTTGTACAATTGCACCAACGGAAAGTATGGCTGAGTTGGGTTGGTTGATGATCGATGTAAATTCATATATCCCAAACATACCGAGGTTAGAAATGGTAAAAGTACTTCCTTCCATTTCGTCAGGTGCAAGTTTTTTGTCACGAGCACGAACAGCGTAATCTTTGACTTGTGTACCAATTTGTGGTAATGTCATTTCATCTGCAAATCGCACAACAGGAACAACCAATCCATCAGGAACAGCGACTGCTACACCAATATGAACGTGGTGATTGAGCTGCATGCGATCATCAAACCAGCGTGAATTTACCTGTGGGTGTTGTTTAAGTGCCAAAGCTGTTGCTTTTATAACGATGTCATTAAATGATATTTTGTTGTCAGGCAGCTCATTGTATTGCTTTCGGAATGCAATGGCAGCATCCATATCAAATTCTACAGAAAGGTAGTAATGAGGTGCACTAAATTTAGACTCTGCAAGTCTTTTGGCAATCACTTTTCGCATTTGCGAATTTGGAATGTCCTCTGACAACTCCTGTCCTTTTGGTACAAATTGTGTTGCAGTTGATGTTGAACTGGGGACAAACTGTTCGATATCACGCTTTACGATTCTACCGTGCTCACCTGACCCTTGTACTTGACTAAGTTCAATTCCTTTTTCAGCAGCCATTTTTTTGGCAAGGGGTGATGCCATAATCCTTTGATTGCTATTGGCAGAAGCCTGTAACACTGTTTTTTCTACAGTTTCAGATGGCTTGGTCGTAGTCCTTGGTGGTGGTGCATCAGCGGTGGTTGTTTTTGGCTCTTCTGTCTTGGGAATATCTACGCTTGATGCTGCAGCCAAAACAGCAGCAACATCAGTTCCACTAGGACCAATGATCGCAAGCAAGCTATCAACAGCAGCTGATTCGCCTACTTGTACACCAATGTGTAACAACTCTCCTGCATAAAAAGACTCAAACTCCATTGTGGCTTTGTCAGTTTCAATTTCAGCGAGAATATCTCCTTCTTCAACTTTATCACCTACTTTCTTAAGCCATGAAGATACTGTTCCTTCTTCCATGGTGTCACTTAAACGAGGCATTTTGACAACCTCAACACCTTCTGGTATGGTTGCTGCTGACTGTTGTGTAAACTCTTCAGGCTGCGATTCTTCTACTTTTGGGGTTTCTTCTGTAGCAGCTGTCGCTGACTCCCCATTGAGCAAACCACTGATATCCTCACCCTCGTCGCCAATGATGGCAAGCAAACTATCTACAGCAGCACTTTCACCTTCTGCAATTCCGATATGCAATAAATAACCTTCATTGAAAGACTCAAACTCCATTGTGGCTTTGTCAGTTTCAATTTCAGCTAGAATATCTCCCTCTTCAACTTTATCACCTACTTTCTTGAGCCATGTAGATATTGTTCCTTCTTCCATGGTATCACTCAATCGCGGCATGTTTACTATAATCGCCATTTTATAATTTGTGTGCTATAAATGGATAATCTTTTTGCTCATAAACAGCATCATACATCAAAGATGTTTCTGGGTATGGTGAGGATTCTGCAAAGTCTGCGCATTCTTGTACCCGTTTTTTTACATCAGCATCTATACTAGTCAACTCATCTTCAGTGGCAAATTCATTTTTCAAAATATGTTCACGCACTTGCGTAATTGGATCTATTTTTCGATACTCATTCACCTCATCTTTCGTTCGGTAATGCTGCGCATCAGACATAGAATGACCTCGATATCGATATGTTTTTGCTTCTAGGAAAGTAGGGCCATCTCCTTTACGTGCTCTGTTGATTGCTTCCGAAATACCTTCTGCAACTTTCACAGGGTCCATTCCGTCTATCGGACCGCAGGGCATTTCATACCCCAAGCCCAACTTCCAGATATCGGTGTGATTGGCAGTTCGTTCAACAGAAGTACCCATGGCATAGCCGTTGTTCTCAACGATAAAAACTACAGGTAGTTTCCATAGCATTGCTAGGTTTAGCGTTTCGTGAAGTGAACCTTGTCGGACTGCACCATCGCCCATATAACATAAAGTTACAGCATCACTTCCATGATATTTATCACCAAAAGCCATTCCGGCACCAAGTGGGATCTGACCACCAACAATTCCATGACCCCCATGAAAACGATGTTCTTTGGAAAAAATATGCATTGAGCCTCCTAGACCCTGAGAAGTACCTGTTGCTTTTCCATACAATTCTGCCATCACTTTTTTGGGATCAACGCCCATACCAATTGGTTGAACATGATTCCGATAAGCAGTTATCATACGATCTTTGGACAGATCCATCGCGTGTAGTGAACCAGCAAGAACAGCCTCTTGTCCATTATACAAGTGTAAAAACCCTCGTACTTTTTGCTGTATATAAACAGCTGCTAGCTTGTCTTCAAACTTACGCCAAAAAAGCATATTCTCGTACCACGCAACATAGGTTTCTTTGGTAACTTCTTTCATAAAATCAATATCTTTAGTGATATTTGACTGCAAAGGTAATGCTTTCGCAGTTTGTGTAAAAACTGAAAAAGCAATTATGCAAACAATGTTAATAGTGATTAGTCCTCCTGGCTATCGCCAAAATTGAATGTAAGGGAGAATCGCAGCGTGTTTTCGAGAGGGTTGATGACTTTTGTGGCTGAAATTAAATATGAAAGATCAATATCAACGACGTTGTATTTAAAGCCTGCTCCCAATGTGATAAACTTTCTTGCCCCTTTTAGTTCATGCTCGTTAAAATATCCTGCACGAAGAGCAAAAGCGTTGTTATAATTAAATTCGGCTCCTAAAGCCCAGGTAAACTCTTGCAACTCTTCACTGAATCCATCTGGCGCATCTCCAAACGACTTAAAAATTCCGCTGAGAAAACTCACATCAGGTTGGACATATCCAGTGATGATTTCTTCTCCATCGGCGTTTGTGGAAACAATGGGTTCGCTTGGGGTTGGCACAAGCAATTTATTAATTTCTAGACCCAAAGTTAGGGTGTTATAGCTGTCGAGAATAATATCAAGACCTCCACCTAGTTTAAGGTTTGTTGGTAAGAAATCTGCATATCCGTCTGTTTCGTAAGTCAACTTAGGTCCAAGGTTACTTATGTAAAATCCACCACGCCACTTGCCGTCAAAATTGTCTAGGCTTAGCTCACCAGATTGGTAATACCCTGAAATTCCAAAGGCTACTGTGCTGGCCGCTGAGGCATCATCAGTTCCAGAGCCAAGTTTTAAATCAGAATTTATAAACGCACCTGTAACCCCCATAGAAAATGATTCATTGAGCTTTAAAGCATAAGAAAAGTCCAATACAAATTCATTTGGACGCTCGATAAGAGGGTTGATAAAATCGGCAGGTGTTTGGCCAATTTCTATTTCGCCTAAACTAAAATATTTTAGGCTTGTTGCCCAAGCTGCACGTTCTGAAATAACCTTGTAATAGGAAACATTTGCCAAGAAAATATCATTGACCAATTGACTTAGGTAGGGAGTGTAGCTCACGCCAATTCCTGATTCGCTAGGAGCAAAACTGTACTTTGAAGGATTCCAGTTTTGAGAAAAAGCATCAGGTGAAGTTGCAACCCCTTGTTCGCCCATACCAGCTGATCTTGCATCAGAGGTTATAAGTAAAAAAGGAACTCCAGTTGTAATGACTCGATTTTGACTGTATAAAAGTGATGTAAATAAGATCAATAATAGACCAAAAGATTTTTTCATACCAAATTTTATTTCCTAATTATTCTATGTGTTTCGGTGTGCTTAGTATCTGATAACATAGATTTTAGCGTTATCGTGCACAAATATACTCCCTTATTTATATTAGTACCATCATTAGATTGACCATTCCAGAAAATTTCACTATTGATGTTTGATCCGGAATACACTGTTTTTTCTTCTTCCCATACTAATTTACCATTGATATCATGGATAACAATATATGCGTTTAAGAGTTCGCGTGGCTTGTTGTGAGTGACCCAAAACGTTGTTTGTGTTTCAAATGGGTTGGGTACATTATAAATCCCATTGATCAAAATCCCATTGTCTTCTGACACAACAAATGCAATCGTTTTGGTTGATGGGTTATTATAAGTATCCCAAGCTGTTACTGAAAGTTCATGAGAGCCAGGGGTGAGATTGTTAAACAAATACATAAGGGATCCAGATTGAAAATCACCCAAGTTGGTGCGATAGAAGTTGTTTAATACAATAGGATTCTGCGTCACTCCGTCCAGCACGGCCAAAAGCTCATGCCCCAATCCACCAGAAGTATTGATTCCATTTTCGTCTGAAAATTTTGCGATTAAAACAGGATTTGACCCTGTCATGTCTCCACTTACAAAGTTTTCGTCATTCAAAAAAAGCTCAATATCTGGTCCTTTTGTGTCATCCTCTTGGTTCGGATTAATCCCACCAATGGAGATTTCATTTGACAAACCTGTTTTTTTATTTGTACTGTCGTTTGAAATTGCGTAAAGGCTGATTCGTGCTTGACCCACAGGAAGGGAAATGTCTTTGGGGATGATCAGCTCCATATTCCAAAATCCATTTTCAACCTCAGCATTTCCCCTAAAAACTAAATTGCCAAGTGTATTATAGGTAAATGTTCCATTTCCATCGTTGCCAAGGGTTGTTTTTTCAATCTCTTTGTCAAAGATTGTCAATACGACCTCACCATTGAATTGATCTAAAAGTTCCCCATTTTCATTAGATACTTGTCCAGCTAGATTTACACGATCAAGCGCACGAAGTTGCTTGTCTGAATCCCCTAATGAGTCAATCTGACTTCCATTGATATGCGTCAATTCAACTCTTTTTTTAGGGATAGCGAGCTTGAGGGCTGGGTCTCCAATAAAGAAAATGATACGTCGCTGTGATGTTCCTGAAAATTCATTTTTTGACAGGCGCAATGCCTCTGAAATGGTTGGGTAGTCGTCTTTACCATAGGCAAACAAATGCTTGGCTATGGTTTGATTGTATGAGATTCCATTTGTCACATAAATTTGTCTTGTCGTTGAAATCAGTCCAATAACTCCTCCGGCAGGATTCGCAACACTTGCCTCTCCAGCAGTGTAGACTTCTGGATTGTCAAATCGACTAAATTCACAAGTTGAAGTAATGAAAAGAGGGTATTTTCCAGGGTTATACAGTCGCTGGGCAAGTTCTTCGTCAAAGAATTTTTCTGAGCCCAGGCCACCTTCACCACCGTGACCAAAATAATTTATGGCTAAGGACCCCTGAATAAACTGATTTTCAAGAGCTAAATTTACCCCTGGATACCTTGCGCCAGATGCGGAAACAGTCTGTTCGTAAGCATCTGAGTGAATTTTATTTAAATTGATGAAAGGCTTGTTGTACACGACCTGTTGACCAAGGGCATCAAGTCTTTCTTGAATAATTGTTTCCCATTCTTCATCAGGGTCGTCGGAGAGAATCGTTAATGTATTTTGCCATTCACCTTGTGCCAAACTATAATCGATTGACTTGTTTACCATTGCCAAAGCACCCTCTTTGGTATCAAACAGGATTCGACCAACAGCCAGATCCATTCGATCTGAAAAACTAAGGTCTCCTTCACCATCATCCATCATCGTGTAAAAATCGTCTGACATATAGCTATTTGCCAAATGAAAGCTGTGCACTGCATGATAAGTCGGAACAATCATATTGTTGTTGGGAACTCGATTTTTATAATCATAACTTGTGTCGCCAAACAAACATAAAAACTTTGGTTTATTTTCCTCTGAATTGTTGAAATAGGCATATCGAATAGCATTGCGTATGGCTACGATATCGATGTTACCGGCGCTAAAATCATCATAGATTTCGGATAAAGTCAAGACAACGGATTTTAATCCTGAGTGTGTGCGATGGTGGGCTGCGAGCTTGTTGGCCTCCTCAGCATAATCGTCATGCGTAACGATGATGTATTCTGCCTCATTAGCCAATCGCTCTCGCAGTTGAGGTGATGTAAAAACATCTCCGTAATCACTTCTTTTAGGAGTATATACATCATTTGAAATGTGTAAATGAAAACGTTCAGTGGTGTCACTTTGACCGAAATAAACATTTCCATTGTTGGGTTGGTAAATACTGATATTACCATTAGTATGTAACTCCCAAACTGCATCAGTATTCGAAGCTTTGTAAGAGGCTGAAGGCTCTGTATGAATCCCAAACTGTCCATCGCCTCCATCAAGGGTTCGCTGATAGGTCAGGCGTATGTAATCGAGATAACCAATTGAAGAGCTCAGTCCTGCACCATCATACTGCAAGTTTATATTTACATCATTTGAGGATGGAGTGAGCAATAAGGTAGCTTTATTTTCCGCGGCTTTGGTTAGCACTTGGGTCGCAGAAAAGTTTAAGGATTTACTTTCGCTTTCCACACGAACTATAAGTTGGTTCGCAATTGATGACGATCCTGCACCTGCAACTTTGACATCAATTGGAGTTGACCCAGCACGATTGACCAATTGAAATGGGTAGTCTTTAGTGGCGTTGTGCAGAAAGCGATCACCAAACCATTTTCGCCCCATTTGAGCAACATTGACCAAATCTTCTTCAAAATGTAAATCGACCGATGCCGCAGTTTGTGCATCTTCAATTACTGGTTGAGGGGAATTGATACTTACGCGCAACCCATCTGCTCCCCCATGTGAGATAACATAATGTGACTTGTCATGATATAAATTAACAGCAGTTTGGCTATCGCTGTTCCACTCGTCAGACCCATAGGCATAAAACAAAATATAATCCTCCTCACCAATAACACCATCATCCATGCCCACAAGTTGTAATGGATTTTCAGAAAATCCATAATTAAAATCGTTTGTTTCGGAGTTTATCAATGAGATCATCTGGCCACCTTTGCCGTAGATTTTAAGTGTTTTTGGATCTACATTAGAGATTGACATGCCCAAGTCGCTTAAAAATTTACCCGTGATTTTGTAAATCCCTGTTTTATCAACTTCAAATCTAAAGCCTTCTGTTGGGTGACTTGTTGCGACAGTGCTGAATTGTTGAAAACGCTGGATTCGTGACAACGCTGTTTTTTTTGGAACAATCGTGAAGCTTGTTACTGTATGAAGCTTATTGTTTTTTACTACAAATGGTTCAATTTCAAAAACAACTTGATTGTTTGCCCTTCCTTTTGTTTTATAGATCAACACATCAGGAAATTCGTTGAATTGATTAAGATCTAAATCAAGCTCTTTTTCAAACGCTTGGGTCTGAATATTTTGAACAGAATACGATGTTTTTGAATGGGTATTGATTGGTTTTGAAATGGTGATAGAAAAGCGCTTGCTTTGGTCATCGTAGAAAACAGTTTGTTCTGTAGCACTGGGAACTTCTTTCAACAGAACTCCTTGCTGCAATTGTTGGGTGCCATCCCAAGACAAACAAACTTCTGAATCCTGAGCCCAAAGGAAAAGTGGCAGAAGGATGAGGATTAATATACGCATACTACGCTTATAACGAAAAAGTTTGAAAATTAGTGTTTGGAATGTACATAGAATAAAAAGGATTTGCAATCGTTATCAGTATAAATTGCGACTAATGGATGTCAAATTTACACATATTTACTATCTTGCAGTCCAAAATAGAATCTGTATGTTACGTAAATGCATTTTCACTTTTGTTTTTATTTCTGCAATCTCCCTATCGATTACAGGTTGTAGCTCTAACGGATCTGCCAAAAAAGGTGAATCATCTGCTACTGGTTGGAAAATAGGTGAAAGCGGAGGTTTTGATTACAAAGGAAAGGATTACAAAGACCAAATTCAAGCGCCAAATTTAATACTAATCCACGGTGGTACCTACACCAAAGGACGTGTTCAAGATGATGTCATGAAAGATTGGAACAATGCCCCATCTCGTATGCAAGTTCGTTCCTTCTACATGGATGAAACTGAAGTGACAAATTTAATGTACATTGAATATCTTGATTGGCTAAGGCGTGTTTTTACTGATCAGCCAGAAATTTATATTTCAGCTCTTCCTGACACCCTCGTTTGGAGAAATCAACTTGGTTATTATGACGACATGGTCAACAATTATCTTCGTCATCCTGCTTTCCGTAGACACCCTGTTGTTGGCGTAAGTTGGCAGCAAGCGAGCAACTTTGCCAAGTGGAGAACCAATCGCGTTAATGAATTGATACTCGAAGACAAGGGTTGGATTGCTAAAGGTGCCAGAACCTCTGACGAAATTCGAGGAATTAACAATTTTGATACCGAAACTTATCTCAAACGTCCTGATCTTGTATATGGTGGAAATTATTCTGCCGAAAACATTGATGCAGTTGAAAATGACTCTGAGAACGATACTCAATCATTTGTTGGTAAATCTGCGCAAATTAGAGTTCGTGGCGAAGGAGATGAAGAAGATGAAATTAAGGTAACCAATGCAAGTGTTGAATATGGTATTGTTTTACCTGAATACAGATTGCCAACTGAAGCCGAATGGGAATATGCTGCACTTGGTTTGGCTGGAATACGTGAATACAACTCTTACCAAGGTAAAAAGAAATATCCATGGTCTGGTGACACATCAAGAGTGACTCAAAGAAGAAACGCTGGTGATCAACTCGCTAACTTCAAACAAGGTCGAGGAGACTTTAGTGGTGTTGCAGGATGGTCAAATGATGATGCTGAAATCACTGCTGATGTACGTCAATATCCACCAAACGATTTTGGTTTGTATGGCATGGCAGGTAATGTTTCAGAATGGGTTGCCGATGTGTATCGACCACTGACAAACAACGAAGTGAGCGATATGAACTATTTCAGAGGTAATATTTTTGAAAGATATATCACTGAGGATGGAAAAATATCCGTAACGCAGGATGTGAGCTACGACAGTATTCCCAACATTAGAAACGCTTATAAACAATTACCTGGATCAATCCAGAAAGAGCAAATTGAACCTCAAAACTATGGTGATGAAAATGCAAATTATCTGAGTTCTAATGGACTTGCAGCAAACAATATCGCCTATGCTGATGGAGATTTGTTGAATGCGCGAAACGCTGATGATGAAAATTCTATGATGTATAGTGATCCCTTTTCTGAAGCCAGTAAGAGGGTGCGTCAAGAAAATGAAAAGCGTTTGACGCTTGTCTCCAATACAACAAGGGTCATCAAAGGTGCCTCATGGAAAGATCGTGCTTTTTGGCTTGACCCTGCACAGCGCAGATACATGCCAGAGTTTTTGGGTGCTGATTATATTGGATTCCGTTGTGCAATGTCCTATTTGGGTAGCACTAGTAGCGACCGAAAGCCACGTGGTATCCCATCAAACTAAGTCTACAACTCTATAGTTTATAGCGATGTCAGCGCTTTATCATATTTTTAGAGACGCTGCAGGTGTCAGTACAGACACTAGAACGCTACAGTCTGGAGAGCTTTTTTTCGCCCTGAATGGGCCAAATTTCAATGGAAACGAGTTTGCATTACAAGCCCTTGACAAAGGAGCGTCAGCTGTCATCATCGATCAAGATATCCCTACAACTGATGATCGAATTCTAAGAGTTGATGATTCTTTGAAATCTTTAAAAGAACTCGCCACTGCGCATCGAACAACTCTAGGAACTACAATCTTAGCACTCACTGGCAGCAATGGCAAAACAACAACTAAAGAGCTTATCTATGCAGTACTTAATGAAGACCTTAATACTGTTGCAACAAAGGGAAATCTAAACAACCAAATTGGAGTGCCCCTAACCTTACTTTCATTAAAAAAAGATACAGAAATTGGTATTGTTGAAATGGGTGCCAATCATCCTGGAGAAATTGCGCTTTTGGCCAGCATCGCTCAACCAAATGCTGGGCTGATTACAAATTTTGGAAAGGCACATTTAGAGGGGTTTGGCAGTTTGCAAGGGGTTGTCAAAGCCAAATCGGAACTCTATGACTTCCTAAAAAGCACAAGTGGTATCATATTTGCCAATGTTGATGATTCAAAAATCATGGCACAGCTCAAAGAACATCACCCAATCACCTATGGAACAACTGCATCAGCTCAGTTTTTTGCAGAAATTGATGATAAAAATGATGCTATCGCCCTAGAAATCGATCGAGTGAGGATACAAACCCAGCTCAGTGGTATACACAATGCCTACAATACACTTGCTGCCTATGCCATTGGAAAGCATTTTGGGGTTTCAACCGAAACAGCCAAAAGTGCTCTTGAATCTTATGTGCCTGTAAACAATCGATCGCAGAAAATTCGTAAAAACAACCTTCACATTACACTGGATGCTTACAATGCCAATCCAACGAGCATGATTGCTGCCCTGCAAAGCTTTGCCAAAACTGAAGGTAGAAAAATCGCAATCCTAGGACAAATGAACGAACTGGGAGAGCACACAGAAACAGAACACCAACAGCTAGTTGAATGGGTACAAGGATCATCGATAGATGATTGCTATTGGGTTGGCGCTACTTTTGAGTCCTTTGTATCTGCAGATAAATACTTTTCCAACATCGATCAGGCCATGGCGCACTTCTCCTCAAACTCTATTGGAGATGGATCACTTCTTGTGAAAGGGTCTCGAAGTTTTACACTTGAAAAATTAATTGACGTTATTCACTAATGGGACGCACCCTTTTATTTCTTGGACTTGTGCTTGTTCTCGTTGGAGGAGTGATATTATTGGGTGAAAAATCTGGGTATAAAAACCCTCTTGACTTTCGATTCGGTGGCGAAAACTGGACATTCTACTTTCCACTTGGCACCTCTATTGTGATCAGTGTCCTGTTAAGCTTATTTTTTTATTTTTTCAGAAAATAGCAGCCTTAATTAACATGGGTGGGTCAACTTACACCAATACAAGTCACAAAAATCTTTCGCCCACTTGCACGATTTCGATGCTCGCACAAATAAACGCCTTGCCATGTTCCAAGCTGGGGAATTCCGTTTTTGATTGGAAATGATACTGATGACCCCAAAATACTACTCTTAATATGAGAGGTCATATCGTCTTTTCCCTCCAAGGTATGGGTATAATGATCGTCAGATTCAGAGACCAGTTTATTGAAATGAGTTTCAAAATCAACACGAACACTAGGGTCAGCATTTTCATTGATCGTTAGACTCGCCGAAGTGTGTTGGATAAAGACATGTACAATTCCTGTGAAATCAGGGAGCTTGGAGACAATCTCATCAGTGATAAGGTGAAACCCTCTCGCAAAGGGTTTTAAGGTGATTTCAATTTGATAAGTCATCTTATTTGTGGGTCATACTGGATTCGAACCAGTGACTTCCGCCCTGTCAAGGCGACACTCTGAACCAACTGAGTTAATGACCCAAGGGTCGCTAAAAATAAGATAAAATCGGCAGATTGTTTATGTTTGTAAAAAAGAAATGCTACACTACTCCAGGACAGACATTGACCAGATGGACAAAATCTTCCGTCTAAACCTCATCAACAGTTGTACTGGTTATAAGTCTGCAAATCTAATTGGCACTCAATCTGCTGATGGCAAAACCAATCTAGCTGTTTTTAGCAGTATCACTCATTTGGGCAGCAATCCACCACTTATTGGGTTTGTGTTGCGCCCAACGACTGTTCCAAGAGATAGCTATCGTAACATCAAATCATCTTCTTTTTTTACTGTCAATCACATTCATTACAGCACTGTGGCTGATGCGCATCACACTTCTGCCAAATATCCAGAGGATGTTTCAGAGTTTAGTAAAACAGACTTCGAAGCTGAATACTTGGATGACTTTGAAGCTCCTTTTGTCAAAAGCGCCAAAGTGCGATTAGCTTGTCGATTCCTCAACGAATACCCAATCAAAGAAAACAACACCCTACTTGTGGTCAGTGAGATTCTAGCGATTCATATTGAAGATGGTATCATGGAAAGCGATGGCTGGCTAAACCTACAACAAGCTGGTTCTGTAACAATTAACGGTCTAGATGGCTATGCAAAAGCAGAGCTCATTGAACGTTTTCCTTATGCAAAACCAACACGCTAATGGATTTTATATCTGAGGAACTACAGCAATACATCGACAAGCACAGCATGGAAGAATCTGACTTGCTAAAGGCATTGGATAGAGAAACACATCAAAAAGTGCTGTTACCCAGAATGCTCAGTGGGTCGTATCAAGGACGGCTATTGTCTTTGCTATCTAAGATGGTGAGGCCAAAGAAAATTCTAGAGGTTGGCACCTACACTGGCTATGCTACTTTGTGTTTGGCTGAAGGACTGGAAAAGGGAGGGTCAATTGACACTATTGACCACAATGAAGAGTTGGTTAACATGCAACGGCGGTATTTTGAACAATCTCAATACAGCAATCAAATTGTTCAACACCTAGGCGATGCCAAAGACATTCTCAAAAACCTTGCTGGACCCTATAACTTGGTTTTTCTCGATGCCGATAAGGAAAACTACCCACTTTATTTCGATTTGATTATTGATAAATTGACAACAGGTGGCATACTTTTATCTGACAATGTGTTGTGGTCTGGTAAGGTGTTATCATCAGCAACTGATGAAGCAACAACTGCTTTGCAAGCATACAATCAAAAAATCAACTCAGATGCTAGGGTTGAAACGATTATTCTCCCTGTTAGAGATGGTTTAACAATCACTCGAAAATGCTAGTTGTTTCGTTTTACAGAGCCTGCAATATCTTCAACTTCGTCTTTGACCTCTTTTAAATCCTGTTTGATTTGTTTGGTGTCTAGGCCTTGTTTTTCAGCAGATTTTTCAATCTCGCTCTTAATGTCTTGCGTAGCATTACGCACCTGTCGCATCCCTTTCCCTAGGGTTCGAGCGATGTCTGGCACCTTATCGGCACCAAATACAAGAAGAATCACAAAGAAAACGAAGACGAGCTCGGCTCCGCTGATAAAGTAAATCATGGGATAAAGATAGGTAGTTATGATGATTCACTCAAAAAGAAAAAACTGTCAGTCGGAATGATTATCCAACAAACTGTATATCGCTAGTTGGTTTCTTTAAAGCGATCAAAGTCTGTCTGAACTTTCGTTCGAGGCCAAGAGTTGTTGGTTGTATTCACATCAGCTGTTTCTTCATTGGGATCAACCTGAACACCAACGATCTCTTTTTCTGAAGCAAGCAATCGTGTGTAGCTGTCGTCATTTTTTCGCCAAATCTGGACAGGATATCTTTCTGTCAATTTAGAGCCATCTGCATAGGTGTATTCTACCAAAATTGGCATCACCAACCCACCAGGCTTATTGAAAGTAATCTCATACAGATAATTTGTTTTTTCCAAATTTTCTTGGGCAACTGTAAGTCCGGCTTCATCGAGGTAGTCCTCTGCATCTAAACCTGCAAAAGGGGCAGCATTTTCGTCGTAGTCCTCGTCATCCTCGTTTACACGAAACACTAGAGGCGGGAGGTCTTCAATAGAGTAACCAAAGCTTTTAAGTCTTTCGATATATGCAGCTGGAGGCTGGCTTGTCATTTGAACAGTGTTTAAACTTTCCACCCCTATATCAACAAAATCAGTGGTGTAGAACCATCCCCTCCAAAACCAATCCAAATCAACTGCAGAGGCGTCTTCCATCGATCGGAAAAAATCTTCAGGTGTTGGATGCTTAAACATCCATCGCTGTGAATAGGTCTTAAACGCATAATCGAACAGTTCATGGCCCATAATGGTTTCTCTGAGGATATTGAGTGCTGTTGCTGGTTTTCCATAGGCATTCGGACCCAATTGAAATACATTTTCTGGGTTGGACATAATGGGTGCTAAAAAGTCCTGATCGTCTGACATATAAGGCACAATTTTTTTGGCCTCACCCCTACGTGATGGGTACTTGTCTAGACCAGTAATCGACTCAGGATAGCGCTGTCCAAATTCTTGCTCGGTGAGGTATTGTATAAATGTCGTTAGACCCTCATCCATCCAACCCCATTGGCGCTCATCAGAGTTGACAATCATTGGGAAGTAGTTGTGTCCAATCTCATGGATAATGACAGATATCATCCCAAATTTGACGCGATCGCTGTAGGTACCATCTTCTTCAGGTCGGCCATAATTCCAACAAATCATCGGGTACTCCATCCCTTGGTTTTTGGCATGCACCGAAATTGCCTTGTGGTAAGGGTAATCAAAGGTATATCTTGAAACTGTTTCTAAGGTTTGTGCAACTGCACGAGTTGACCATTCCTCCCAAAGTGGATTTCCTTCTTTGGGATAGAGTGAAACAGCCATGACATCACGATCGCCAACCTTGACTGCCATCATGTCCCAAATGTATTTTTTGGATGCTGTAAAACCATAATCACGAACATTTTTTGCCGAAAACTTCCATGTTTTGGTTTTAGTCGTTGTGGTTTTTTCGTTTGCCTCAGCCTCCTGTTGCGTTACAATCATCACAGGCTTGTCATAGGCCTGTTTTGCTTTTTTGTAACGACTCATCATTTCTTTTGTAAACACCTCTTTGCGATTGGTCAATTCGCCAGTAGCATCTACGATAAAGTTTGCAGGCACTGTCAAATTCACTTCATAATCTCCAAAGGGGAGTGCAAACTCGCCATTACCCCAAAACTGATAGTTTTGCCAACCTTCAACGTCATCATACATACACATACGAGGAAAAAACTGTGCAATGACATAAGCACGATTGTCATCTTTAGGAAAATACTCATAGCCCGAACGCGCTCTGTTGACCACGTGATTGTTAATGTTATACCACCATTTGATTGAGAAAGACACTTGCCCACCAGACTGCAATGGGGTTGGGAGATCGATACGCATCATTGTTTGATTGATAATATATGGCAGTGGTTTACCCTGTGCATCTAACACATGCTCAATATTGAATCCCCCATCAAAAGGGTCGCCGAGGTGATTGTTGGCAAAGGTTGACAATTGTGACACCTGATCCATGGATTGACTGTTTTTGAGAAGTGAAGGGGAGTCTTTTTTACGAATGTTTTGATCGAGCTGAACCCATAAATATGCCAACACATCTGGAGAATTGTTGCTATAAGTAATGGTTTCTTCGCCATATAAGCGTTGGGTTTCATCATCGATTTTGATATCCATGACATAGTCTGCACGTTGCTGGTAGTAAGCAGTGCCAGGAGCACCACTAGCAGTTCGATAATCGTTGGGTGTTGAAAACTCGTTGTAGAGTTGACGGAATTTGTTTTGATTGGTATGCCCTTGCTTAGGGCCTTCTAAGTTTTGCTCTTGTGCCAATGCCAAAGTGGGAAGCAGTAAGTAAAAAGATATTATCTGGGTGAATAAACGTTTCATATTAAACCATTTTAAAATAAAGGAATGTAAATGTAATGAAAAGGAATGGATTAGAAGGTGTATCCAACGCCTCTGCGGATGTTGGTTAGTAACTAAAAAGTTACCATTTTGGTAATTTTTATTATTTATGTTTCAAAAATAGAATTTGAGAATCATTGCAAAGCTTATTTTGAGAGAGTTTTGGGAAAACATCCCAATAGCGAACAGCAACTATTGGCATGGTATAGAGTAACATTGAAAGCTGAGTGGAATAGTCCAAATGAAATTAAAAAAACGACTGACAACAACTATAAAATAACAGTTTTAGTACTTAATCCGTAGATTTAGTGCACAAAATCCGCTACTTTTCATAAACAAGACCCTTACATCACACCCCTAAAAACACATCCCCAACTTTTCCCTGGCTTTGCAGATAGCTTTTCCGTTTAGTTGGGGTTTTTATACGCACAATGTTTTGTTGGCCTTCCAACAACTCAAATAGAATGCTGTTTGAAACAGCTAGTGTTTTCACCTCTGCCACATCCTTAACTTCTAAATAGAAAACAATCTGATCGTTTTGGTACTCCCTACCCAAAAAGACTGGCTGCACTTCTGTATCATTCAGTTTCAATTCAATCTCCTTTTGGAGGTAATCACTCGAATGAATCACAGTTTGTGCTGCATCACTGTCAGGGTCCAAACGAAGGTCTTGGTCATAGACTGTGTTGATCATCAACTGCCAATCATCTGTAAACACACGAATTGTAATCTGTAGCGCCGATCGGTTGGGGCGATAGTCAATCTCCATCGTGCTGACATAATAAGGGTGGATTGTGGCCTTTACAAACAGCACCCACGCGAATAACGAATATGCTAAGATACGATTCATCATCAGGGCGTTCGGGTGTTTGAATAATCATTCATTGCCGCCAAAACAAGAGGGTGATTGCCACGAAGAAAATCACTCTCCATCGATGGGGTGTTTTCAACACAAGCCAATACAAAGGCATAGATTTCATCTGCCGACAATGAATATTGGTCATGCAAAAATTGAGTGCCATAAAAATCAATTATACTGTTCACTGTTTGCAGTTGTTTGCTGAGTTTTCGACTTTCCTTTAGGCGTCTGTTGTACCCACTGATTTGCTTGTACATCCCTTCTATGTCCAATGGTATGACGGGCAATAGCAAGGTACTTAAAATCAAACTCCCTGTACTATTGTATCTTATTTTTTCACGCCTTTCCCCTTCAAAACCTGGAATCCCTACATCTTTAAAATTGATTGGAAGTGGTGGCGCAGCACTGACATCATCAGCGAGGTTTCCAGTCAGGTTGTGAGGTTTGACAACAACCTCTTCCAACTCATTGACAGCATGCTCGATATACACATTAATTTCAGGTTGAACCATCACCAATGAGTCCAACACCAAGGCCTGTAGCTTGATATGAACAGCAGAAAACAAAAGGGTGTCAGTTGGTTTTGCACCAATTGAAAATTTGCCTTTTTGATTGGTGATGGTGGTCGCCCCACTGTTTTTGTTCACCACATGAATGCCTGAGATGTCTAGAGAGTCTGAAACCACCTTTCCTGAAAAGTCTTGTATGTTTTGTGTGTATGCGCTAAAACCCACAAACAACAGTAATAAGAAAAAATACCTATTGCGTATTTGCAAACTTTTCACTTTGCTTGATTAAAAAGTCCATCAGTTGAAATTCATTTTCTTTTTTTAGCAGATATTTTGTCTGTAATCTGCCATCGATATACTCCAAAAACAAACCGATTTCATCTGGTGGTATATTGAGCTGGGTGGTAAAAAATGCATCGGAATATATCTGACGAATCACATCACTTGGTGCATAGGTAAACTCATCACCTTTATCAACTTTCTTTTTGCGAAGGGACTTGTACATCAGCTTAAAGATATTGACAAAATCAACCCCTTCATACAGTTGGTGTTTTCGCAAAATTTCGTTGTCTATTCGTGTAGATTTATCAGAAGTGTAGTCAAATTTTTTAAACTCTTCTTCTTGTAAATCCAAAAACTTCTCTGGTCGTGTTGGACTTACAACCACTTCGTCTAGTAATGTGATTTTTTCATTTACATCCACCACCAAACGATTGCGTTGTAAGATGTCCTTGGTGATGATGATTACACGAATTTCATATTGAACAGATGATATAATGAGTTCATCGCCGAGCTTAACCTCAATGGCAAATTCACCATTGTCATCTGTTATTGTTGCATTTTCAGAGTTGGTGTTCAGAATATTTGCAGCAACAACACTGCTATCTTGATACAATACCTTACCACGTAACCAAGTGCGATAGTCTTGTTGTGCCGCTGCAAAAACAGAAGTGAACAACAACAATAAGGTGATTGACTTTCGCATGATTACCCATTAAAGGTATACAATCGAAAAAGAATGTCAAAATTTTACAAGCGTTTCACAAAGTGAAAGCCCAAATGTTCAAAGCCCTCTCGCTCGTAAAATCGATGTCCAGCCTTGTTTTCTTTATAAGCATTGAGCTCTACAGCTTCATAGCCTTTTGTTTTGAGTTGATAGGTAATCCAGTCGAGAAATTGCTTGCCATAGCCTTTGCCTTGAAAAGGCTCGTCAATGTAAAAGTGATCGAGTTCACAGCTTTTACCAGAGTAATGACGTGTTTGATACCACAAACCGCAGAACCCAATCAGTTGATTTTCCAAAAAGATCGCTACACAGTCATAGTCATGTGCAAACATGGATTTCAGTCGCTGAAGCAACTCATCATCTGCGTATTTATGAGAAGTGAAATCTTGCATCAACGGAACAATTTGTGCTATATTGCTTTCTGAAAAATATGTAAATTGTAAGTCTTGCATGGCGCCTCCAAAAATACATATTAAAACCATTACTGCAGAAACAACTCATGTTGTTCGCCATCCTGTGCTGCGGTCCGGGTTACCAAAAGAAAGCTGTATGCTGCCTGGTGATGAGCTTCCAACAACCATACATTTGGGTGCCTACAGTCAGAATGTATTGATCGGGGTATGCACAGTTATTAACAACCCTGAAGGTGGTCCATTCACAGTACCGAATGGGCAAATTCGAGGGATGGCAGTGCTGCCCCCAAACCAAAACTGTGGTGTTGGTCGCTTGCTGGTGGATGAAGCTGAGCGACTTGGGAAAACACTTAATTTTGAAGTCATGTGGATGAATGCTCGTAGAGGGGTTTTTGGGTTTTATTCATCGTTGAGGTATAAAATCGATGGGCCTTTATTTGATGTCCCTATCTTTGGCCCACATTATCGAATGAAAAAATCGATATTATGAAAGCAATGCTAAAGGGTCTATTTTTGTGTTTGACGATGTACGCTTTTGCACAACATAGTGACCTTGATTTAGTCTTAGGAAAAAAAGCTCCTGAGCTCATCAATAATATGCAAGTCGAAGTCTATGAGGCCTTCGATCGAATGCGAGCAGCAGCTGCCAAAAAAGGAATTGAGATGAAAGTGGTTTCTGCCTATCGCAGCTACAATCGCCAAAGAGAAATCTGGAATACTAAGTATAAAGCATTTACGCAGGAAGGTCTTGAACCCAAAAATGCCATAAAAAAAATTATTACTTACTCAACCCTTCCAGGGACCTCACGTCACCATTGGGGTACAGACATTGATATCATTGACAATGCCAATCCCCAACCTGGCGATGTGCTTCTGACTGAAAAATTTTATGACAATGGCCCCTCAAGCGCCCTTCGTGATTGGATGAATGACAATGCAGCAACCTTTGGGTTTTTTGAAGTTTACACCAACAGCCCCAATCGCAAGGGGTTTGCACACGAACCTTGGCACTACACATATCGTCCCCTTTCGAAGTCTTATCTAGAGGTTTTGACAACACATGCTTTGTCTGAAATTGCAGAAGATGAGCAATTGCTCGGTCGTGCGTTTTTAGACAATGAATTTTTTAATGCCTATACCTCAGCGCATATTCTAGATATCAATCCAATATTATTTGCTCAAGAATAGGAGCAGCTTTCGCCACGTTCTACTTATCTTTGCCACATGAAGACAATGTTGATGATTTTGGATGGTTGGGGCATATCACCAGACCCATCTGTCTCTGCGATCGACCAAGCAAAAACACCCTATATCGATTCGCTTTTCAACACTTATCCCCATGCCACATTGCGCACAGATGGGATGGATGTTGGGCTGCCCAATGGCCAAATGGGGAATAGCGAGGTTGGACATGTTAATTTGGGTGCTGGACGTGTGGTGTATCAAGACCTTGCCAAAATCAATATTGCCTTGGAAAAAAATAACTTAAAAGATGAAGTCGTCTTGCAAGATGCTTTTGCTTATGCAAAGGAGAACAAGGTTAAACTTCACTTTCTCGGACTGGTATCTGATGGAGGTGTGCATGCGCACATCAATCATATCAAAGGTTTGGTTGAGGCTGCGAACCTTTCCCAAGTGCCTGAGGTTTATATTCATGCTTTTACAGATGGACGAGATGTTGATCCAAAATCAGGCGCTGCATTTATCGAGGAGTTGCAAGAGTGCTGTGACGCTCACAATGCACAAGTAGCCTCAGTCATTGGGCGTTACTATGCCATGGATCGAGACAAGCGTTGGGAAAGAGTGAAAAAGGCTTATGACCTTTTGGTTCATGGTCAAGGCAAAACAACTACAGATTTTGTTGAAGCCATACGAATAAGTTATGCGAGTGGTACGACAGATGAGTTTATAGAACCACACATCAAAGTAGGGACTGACAATGAGCCTGTTGCAACAATTCAAACTGGTGATGTGGTGATGTTTTTTAATTTCAGAACAGACAGAGGGCGACAGTTGACCCAAGCCCTACACCAACAAGACTTTGCTGCGCATGGGATGGAGAAACGTGCTCTTCATTTTGTAACTATGACAAATTATGATGATTCTTTTCAAGGTGTGAATGTCGTTTTTGATAAAGACAATGTTACCAACACCATTGGAGAGGTGCTTGCTAAAGCAGGTAAACAACAAATTCGCATTGCTGAAACAGAGAAGTATCCACACGTTACCTTCTTTTTTAATGGGGGTAGAGAAGAGCCATTTGAAGGGGAAGAACGCATTTTATGTCCATCGCCAAAGGTGGCAACCTATGATCTAAAGCCTGAAATGAGTGCCTATGAATTAAGAGATGCCATCGTCCCTAAGCTCAAAAATCAAGAAACAGACTTTGTGTGTCTCAACTTTGCCAATCCAGATATGGTTGGACATACTGGGAGTATGGAAGCAGCCATAAAAGCCTGTGAAACAGTTGATGCCTGCACAAAAGATGTGGTTGAAGCTGCCAAAGAGGGAGGGTTCAACGTGCTCGTTATCGCGGATCATGGGAATTGTGACACAATGATCAACCCAGATGGATCTCCCAACACAGCCCACACAACCAATCCTGTTCCAGTTATTCTTGTCAGTGATCAGCACAAATCTATAAAAAATGGTAAATTGGGGGATATTGCACCCACAATCCTCGAACTGATGGGTGTCGAAAAACCAATTGAAATGACGTCCAACTCTTTACTTTAGTGATATGAAAAACATCACACTTATCGTTCTTGCCACTGTTGCTTTTACAGCATGTACAACTAGTTTTGAATCCTTTGGAGAATTTTCTCGAACGCAACTGCAAAACAGTGAACACAACAGTTGGTTTACGGACAACTACGATGCACATCCCCTCAACGAAACATTGGCCTCACAAATCGATTCATTGTTCAGTGAAATTGAAGTGACTATTTTTATGGGGACTTGGTGTGAAGATAGTCAGCGAGAAGTACCTGGTTTTTTTAGAATTATCGATGCGCTCGATGCCAACAACCAAATCAATCGGTTGGTTGGACTGAACGAGGATAAAATCAGTCATGATGGAAGTGCTGAAGAAGCAGGTATCTCGAATGTTCCTACATTTATCTTTTCAAAAAAAGGGGAGGAAATCAATCGGATTGTTGAGTTTCCAATCATTTCTTTAGAGCAAGACATCCTCGACATTCTACAAGACAAAGGCTATAAGCACGCATACGATTTTTAAGCATGGCATTGCAAAAAACAGCTGAAGAAATAGAACTGATCAGAGAAAGTGCCTTGGTGGTATCCAAAACACTTGGTATGCTTGCCGGTGAAATCAAACCTGGCACCACTACTCTGTATCTCGATGGTCTTGCCGAATCTTTTATTCGTGACCATGGTGCTGAGCCTGGTTTTTTAGGTCTATATGATTTTCCCAGCACCCTTTGTGTTAGTCCCAATGAACAGGTGGTACATGGCATTCCAAACGACAAGCCACTGGAAAATGGTGATATCGTTTCGATCGATTGTGGTGCGTTAAAAAATGGTTATTATGGCGATCATGCCTACACCTTTGAGGTTGGCGAAGTCGATCAAGACGTGCGACAACTTCTCACAGTAACCAAGGAATCGTTATATATCGGTATTGAACAATTTTGTGTTGGCAAGCGTGTTGGTGATGTTGGTCATGCCATACAACAGCATGTGGAGTCATATGGTTATGGTGTTGTTCGCGAGCTGGTTGGTCATGGTCTGGGAAAAACTATGCACGAAAAACCAGAGATGCCAAACTATGGCCGACGAGGAAGCGGAAAAGCTTTTGCTGAAGGTATGGTCGTGGCACTGGAACCCATGATTAATATGGGAACGCACAAGGTGAATCAGCTCAAAGATGGCTGGACAATCCTCACAGCAGATCGAAAGCATAGCGCACATTTTGAACACAACATCGCCATTGTTGATGGAAAACCCGAACTCCTCTCCACTTTTGATTATGTCTATCAAGCACTAGGCATACAAAGCGATGAAGAAAATCGCTTTCGGACCAAACACCTCAACAAGTGAGTGCTCTCTTCCGATTTGCATTGCAGTTGTTCCCTCGTCCCTTTTTAATTCGAGTGAGTCAATGGCTCTACCCCCTGCTAGATTGGTGGTACCGTGGCAAGGGCTTTATCGATCCAATCAATGGAAAATCATATCGTAAATTTTTACCTTATGGCTATCAAAAACAACGCTTAAACGTCCTGAGTCCTGGCACCCTTTCACTTGAAAGGCATCGACTATTATGGCTATATTTTGATCGAGAAACAGACTTTTTTGAACGCCCTGCAGATGTGCTTCACATAGCACCCGAACAGGCGTTTTATAAGCGCTTTAAAAACATAAAACACCGAAGCTATATCACTTCTGATTTGCATTCTCCCCTAGCCGATGTACAAGCCGATATCTGCAATCTCCCTTTTTCCGATCATCAGTTTGATTGGATTATATGTAATCATGTTTTGGAGCACATCCAAAACGATAATACTGCGATGAAGGAACTATACCGTGTACTCAAACCAGGCGGATGTGCAATTCTTCAAGTACCATTGCGTCTTGATCAAAACACCTTTGAAGACGATAGCATCAAAAATCCAAAAGAACGAGCGCGTGTTTTTGGTCAGTATGACCATGTGAGAATCTATGGTAAAGACTATCAAATTCGACTCGAGAAAGTTGGGTTTCAAGTAAATATGCTAGCCTATGCTGAACAGCTAACGCCAGAGGATCAACTGCTCTATGCAGTGCCAGTAAATGAAATCATTCCTGTTTGTAAAAAGGCAAGTTGAGTGAAGGGAATTTTGGACTCAATCGAAAATCATAAGAGCCATCCTCACCAGCAAAAATCAACATATATTCTATCCCTTCTATGGATCGATCCTCAAGCATTGATAAGGGCATAGACATCAAGGCTGTTGCATAGGCGTCTGCTGTCATACAATCTCCTGCAACTACAGAGGCGCTCAACACTTTTGATGGTTTTGCTGTACCGTTCAATGGGTTGATCGTGTGCACAACCTTATTGCCAGCGTCATCGATACGATATTTTCGATAGTTGCCTGAGGTGGCCAATGCTTGGTTTTCGAGCTTAAGTGTTCGCAACAACTCTCTCTCATCTGGGTTGATATTTGGTGCATCAATGGCAACTGTCCACTGACTGTTTTTAAGGATATTCTTGCCTTTGGCGTGCAACTCACCTCCAATCTCAACAAGGGTATTGGAATAGCCAAACTGATTATCCATCACGGATGATATCACATCAACTGCATATCCTTTGCCAATGGCATTAAAATCCAGGTAGATATTTGGGTTTGTTTTCTTCACTAGCCCCTCTTCAGTCAGTGTTACTTTTGCAAGTCCAGTGAGGTTGAGTAAGCTGTCTCGAACAGCTGTTGTGAGTGTTGTCAAGCTTTGCTCAGGTCCAAAGCCATAAGCATTGACGAGACTACCCACTTTTGGATCAAAAAATCCTTTTGTGATTGCAAATACTTCTTTTGACTTATCGAATACTTTTGTAAAGTGATGATCAACAACCACCTGCTCATCCCCTCTATTGATTTTTGAAATATCAGAATTTTTGATGTAGGTGGACATAGACTTGTTTAACACATAAAAAATTGAATCCAGTGCTGGTGGGATGTCACGGTTCAATTCAGTGTCGAAATAAGTGATGTTGTAAGTCGTGCCTAAGGCATATCCAGACACTTGTTGGACTTGTAGTTGGGGTGTACATCCGACAAGGAATATCAGAAAGATTACTCTATAAATTTTGAAGACCTTCATAATTGATAGCATAAGGTTTAGACTTCACCAAAGGTAAGTCGTAATGGTCTGCTCGTGCAAATCCAACTCCAGCAAAACGAACCACAGCCTCGAATTTACTAGCATGATCCTTGATTTTCTCAATCAAATCACTGTCATAATCTTTGGGATTGGAAGGATATATACAGGCTTTCACCACCACAAAAACAAGTTGGTCTCCTTTTTTACAAACAAACTGAGGGTCTTTTTTGAGTTCACTGTTTACAGCTACAAACTCGTAGCCTTTCGCAATAAGGTCATCGCCTACAGTTTTCATCGCCAATTGATGTAACTCTTGGTTTGAGGGTTTATCCTCCAAAGTCATCAAATCGAACATTTTCTGGTGGTACACCAAAGTCCTCGGCCATTTTTTCGACAGCCATATTCATCAGTGGTGGGCCACAAAAATAGACCTCGATGTCTTCAGGCTCTTCGTGATGGTTGAGGTATTGGTCAATAACAACTTGATGAACAAAGCCGATAAAGCCATCTCCTTTTGCATCTAAACTATCTTTGACCTTCCAATTGTCCTCCTCCAAAGGTTCAGAGAGAGCAACGTAAAACTTGAAGTTCGGGAAATCTTTCTCTAACGCACGGAAATGGTCAACATAGAAAAGCTCACGACGCGAACGACCGCCATACCAAAATGTGACTTTTCTACCAGTCTTTAAGGTGCGAAACAGATGGTAGAGGTGAGAACGCATCGGCGCCATTCCTGCACCACCACCAACATATAGCATCTCTGCTTCGGAATGATTGATGAAGAATTCGCCATAGGGCCCTGAGATTATTACTTTATCACCTGGTTTTTTCGAGAAAATGTAGCTCGAAGCAACCCCAGGGTTTACGTCCATCCACGTATTTTTGTTGCGATCCCAAGGTGGTGTTGCGATACGCACATTTAGCATCACCTCTTTTCCTTCTGCAGGGTAGGAAGCCATCGAATATGCGCGCTCTACGATCTCAGTGTTTTTCATTGTTAAATCCCATAATCCAAACTTATCCCACTCAAGTTGAAATTTGTTGGCATCATCTGGATGTTCATCAGGGTGAGCAGAAATATCAATTTCTTTATATGGAATTTCACAGACAGGAATTTCAATTTGAATATATCCTCCTGCTTTATAATCCATATCTTCTGGAATGGCAACAACAAACTCTTTGATAAAAGAGGCTACGTTCCAGTTTCGCACAACAGTTGCTTCATATTTTTTGATGCCAAACACCTCTTCAGGCACTTCGATTACCATGTCTTGCTTTACTTTCACTTGACATCCCAAACGCCATCCCTCAGCGATTTCTTTTCTCGTAAAGTGAGGCGCCTCTGTGGGAAGGATTTCACCACCGCCTTCTTTGATAATGCACTTACATTGAATACAAGTACCACCTCCTCCACACGCAGATGGCAAAAAGATTTTGTTGTTTCCTAAAGTTGTGAGAAGGGTGCTACCAGAGCCGACCTCAACATCTTGTGAGCCATTAATCATAAGCTTTACTGGTCCTGAGGGAAGTAGCTTGGCTTTTACTCCCAATAGCATTCCTACCAATAGGAACACAATGACCATAAATACAACTACACTAGCAAGAACGACTGTGATATCCATAATACTTAAATCTTAATTCCCATAAAACTCATAAAACCAATGGCCATGAGACCTGTTATAATAAATGTTATTCCCAAACCACGTAATGGAGCAGGGATGTTAGAGTAGGCAATCTTTTCACGAATTGCGGAGATGGCGAGGATCGCCAAGAAAAAACCAATCCCAGATCCAGCACCATAAACAGCTGATTCTCCGATACCTGCAAAATCTTTTTGCTGCATAAACAAGCTTCCACCAAGAATTGCGCAGTTCACTGCAATCAATGGTAAAAAGATACCGAGGGCTCCATAAAGAGCAGGTGCAAATTTTTCAACGATCATTTCAACGAGTTGAACCATCGATGCAATCACTGCAATGAACATGATAAAACTCAAAAAGCTCAGATCAACATCAGCATAGCTAGCGTCCAGCCATGACAAAGCACCAGGACGTAGCAAATAACTATCTAGCAAAAAATTGATTGGTACTGTGATCGACAATACAAACACAACTGCAAGTCCAAGCCCAACAGCTGTTTTGACTGTTTTTGAAACAGCTAGATAAGAACACATACCCAAGAAATAGGCAAAGACCATGTTCTCAATAAAAACACTTCTTACAAATAGGTTTACGTAATCCATGATCTATCCTTTTTCTATGAGTTTACGATTGCGAGCACGTTGAAGCCATATGATCACCCCAACTGTGATCAGTGCCATTGGAGATAGCAACATAAATCCATTGTTGACATATCCCATTTCGTAGAATGAATCTGGGATAATTTGGTATCCATAGAGATTTCCTGAACCGAAAAGCTCACGAAAGAAAGCAACCAAAATAAGCATAAAGCCATAGCCAGCAGCATTTCCAACACCATCCAAAAGAGATTTCCAAACACCATTCCCCAAAGCAAAAGCTTCCAATCGACCCATGACAATACAGTTGGTGATGATTAGACCAATAAATATCGATAGCTGTTTACTGACGTCATAGGCGTAGGCCCTTAAAATTTGATCGACAAGAATTACCATAGATGCAACAACAACAAGCTGCACTATGATTCGAATTCGATTTGGAATAAGGTTTCTGAGCAGAGAGACAATCACATTACTGGCACCCATCACGGCAATAACCGAAATGGTCATCACTATTGCTGGTTCGAGTTGAACAGTAATTGCCAAGGCAGAACAAATCCCAAGTACTTGAACAGTGATTGGGTTGTTGTCGTCTAAAGGATCTGTAAGAAGTGCTCTATTCTTTTTTGAAAATAAAGGTTCTTTATCCCTTGCGACAAAAAGAAAAATTGGTTTGTTTGTTTTTTTTGACATATCTCTTACATGTTTACAGCAACAATTGTTGTAGTTTGCATTTGTTCTAAATAGGGTTGATAATGCGTCAAACGCTCAATAATCATGTCTGAAATACCATCACCTGTGATTGTAGCGCCAGAGATGGCATCAACTTCATGATCGTTTTTATCGAGGTCTTTAGGGTCGTTGTTTGTTTTGGATACAGATATACCTATCAATTTGCCATCATTATCAAAAACCTTTTCACCAACAAAACGATCCATAAACCATTGTTGTGTGATTTCAGCCCCTAAACCAGCAGTCTCTGCTTTGTGGTCAAACACTGCTCCTTTGATAGTATTTCGATCAGACTCCAAAGCAATATATCCCCAAATCGCATCCCATAACCCAGCGCCACGAAGTGGGATGATGTAGTAAGACGCTCCTTCAACATCTGCCAAATACAAGGGGAAACGCTGTTGGGTTGGCTCTTTTTTCAACTCCAAAGCGAGTTTGATTCCAGAAAAAGGATCGACAGATTCATCGACTGTTCCGTCGTTTCGCAAGGCAAGCTGAGAGGTAATGTATTTATTAAAAAGAACTTCTGCACCATCTCGATCGATTTCGATTCCTATGGTTGCAAGTATATTTTGCATTTTTTCTTTGCGTACATTTTCTTGCTGAAGGTCTTTGAGTGAACTTGCCGTAAATGCCAAGACAGAGGCGACGACAACAACCATCGCTGCAGCAAATCCAAAAGTGTATGCGTTTGAGTCTCTATTCATAATTAAGCAGTTTGTACAGTTGTACTGTGTTGTTTTCTTTTAAGTCTTCTGTTGACATTGGATTGCACAACATAGTGATCGATGGTTGGTGCAAATACATTCATCAATAAAATGGCGAGCATCACACCCTCAGGATAGGCAGGATTGAAGACACGAATGAGGATACATAAGATTCCCACCAGAATTCCATAAATCCATTTACCACGAACAGTTTGTGCTGCTGAAACAGGATCAGTCGCCATGAATACAATACCAAAGGCAAACCCTCCAACAATAAGGTGGCTATACCAATCAAATTGCATTAAAGTGTTGGCACCCCATAGGTTGAACAGATAGCCCATAATCGCTGCTCCAATGACTCCGCCAAGCATAATACGCCAGCTTCCAACTCCTGTGAAAATGAGAATCGCAGCACCAACCAATACCCAAAGGGTTGAGGTCTCTGCAATTGATCCTGGGATAGCACCACTAAACATTTCAAACATTGAGTAGTCAACTGAAACACCAGAGGCAAGTGATCCTAATATGGTTTCTCCTGAAATTCCATCAACATTACTGGCTTCTGAAACCCATACTTTATTTCCAGACATATAAGTTGGATAGGCAAAAAAAGCAAACGCTCGAGCAGTGAGAGCAGGGTTTAGGATATTCATCCCTGTTCCACCAAACGCCTCTTTGGCAATAAAGACTGCAAAGGCCACTGACAGACCAACCATCCATAGAGGTATATCTACTGGCATGATCATTGGGATCAAGAGTCCTGTGACTAGGTATCCTTCGTTTACCTCGTGCCCACGATAGACTGCAAAGGCAAATTCGATCGCTAATCCAACCCCATACGAAACCGCAATCATGGGAAGGATCTTGAATGAGCCATGTAGAAAGGCATCCAGAAAAGTGAAGGTCTCACCTGTTTGAATATAGTATTGATAACCTGTGTTGTAGATTCCATATATCAACGCGGGAATTAGAGCGATGATAACTGTAACCATCGTTCGTTTTAAATCAACTGCATCTCGAATATGTGCTCCTTTTTTAGTCGTGTGATTGGGGACAAACAAAAAGGTGTCGAACGCATTGACAGCCGGTGCGAATCGTTCGAATTTAGATCCTTTTTCGAATGGCTTTTTTAATCGATCAATTTGTTTTCTTATCATTATTACTTTGGATTAACCAATTTCTTTATACATTAAATCCAACGCATCACGAATAATCGCTTGCGCTTCAATTTTGGAAGAGTTTGCATAATCAATCAATGCAAAATCTTCGGGAGCGACTTCGTATATACCAAGTTGCTCCATTTTTTCAATATCGTTTGCCATGCATGCTTTCAACAAATGCATGGGGTAGATGTCCATGGGGAACACTCGCTCCATCTCCCCAGTAACTACCAATGCACGTTCTTCCCCATTCAAATTAGTGTCTGGGGTATATTGTCGTTTGGGAAACAACCAAGACAGCGATGTATTGGACATGCTGTGGATGTTAGGTCCAGCAAAAGGCAACCAACCAAACATGCGATATCGGTCACCCTCTGGAAGTACAGAAACTGTATTGTTGTAGTACCCTACATAACCAGCTGATGAAGTCGCTGTACCTGTCAAAACATCACCATTGATGACACGTAAATTGGCAAGGTTTTCAGCACCAACTTCTTTGAGGATTGGTACGAGCGATGCACCAACTTTTGACTTGAAATAACAAGGCGTGGATAAGGGATGCCCCACGACTGCCAAGGTTCGAGAAGCATCAAAAACACCTGTTTGAAAAAAACGACCGATGTTGGCAACATCTTCTGCGCCTACGACCCACACTGTTTCCCCAGCATTAATTGGGTCGATGTGATGAATTTGAACCCCTACATTCCCTGCGGGATGAGGCCCATTTACACGATGAATCGTACAGTTTTTTGTCTCTGCTATCTGACTGATTTCCTGGGCTCCAACACTCAAATGTAAATTTGGTGAGAGTTTGGATAACATATCGATTCCTGTCTGGAATGCATCTTGCTGCCCTTCCAAGATCACATCGTACTGAGCAGATATAGGAGCAGTTGCCAAAGCACTGATAAAAATCGCCTTAGGAGTTGAATTTGGATCAGCAACAATATCATAAGGGCGTTGTTTGATAAAGGGCCAGTTTCCTGAAGCCAATAAAAGCTCTCTCACTTGCTCGGGTGTAATCTTTTCCAATGGTGGCAGTTTGTGCTTGACCGAATGTTGTTTTTTATCAGCAGCAACAACAATCTCTAATACTTTTCGCTTTGCGCCCCTTTTGATTTCTTTGACTGTTCCACTGACTGGAGATACAAATTGAATACTATCTTGATATTTAGAAAAAAATAAAGGTTGCCCCGCATGAACAGACGCTCCCACTTTGCACACAAGTTTGGGAAAAACACCATAAAAATCTGTGGGGTTTATGGCGAAGCTGGTTGATGTTGGTGCAGTCTTAAGCGTGTTGGATGGGGCCCCTTTCAGACGGAGGTTAAGACCTTTTCGGATCTTGATGTCAATAGACATGATTTAAAGCTTGTTATGGAACGCAAATTTAATTAGTAAAAAGCGCTTAAAAAAAGGTTCTGACTTCTTTTTATTCTTATTTATATTAATTCCAAATAATTTGTTTAACGCTCATTTATTTTGCCATTTTTTGACTTTGTCATTTCATCTCTGATTTTGGGTATCTTTGGTAAAAATTTTAAATTTTTTAATTTGAAAAACGTTAAACAAATTTTTTTTTCGATTGTTTTTCCTGCAGTGATAATAGGACAAAATTTAAATGAAAAATTACCCCCAAATCACATTGCAACAATACTTTTTCAGGCGCAGGACGAAATAGACAATATCCCAATGGTAGCACTTGGTAAGGCGTTCACTTTGTATTTTGATGATCTTGATGGTGATGAGTCTTACTATTATTACACAATTCAACATGCAAATGCAGATTGGACAGCTTCGGTATTGTTTAAATCGGAGTACATCAATGGCTTTGACGATGTGCGTATTAAAAACATGAGTAACTCATCAGCCACTTTACAAAGTTACACAAACTACTCGCTTACAATTCCAAACAGAGACGTAGAAATCACCACCAGTGGAAACTACCTTTTGAGTGTTTTTGATGCAAATCAAAATCTTGTTTTCACGACTCGATTTGTTGTCTATGAACAACCAGCAAATGTGCAGCTAGGTGTATTTCGATTGCGTGACTTGGATGGTATTGATAGTCAGCAACGAATTGAAATTGGGGTGCAAACGAACAACATCAATTCTCGTCAGCCGGAACAAGAAATAAAGGTTTGGGTCCTTCAAAATTTTCAGTGGTCATCAGCCAGAAAAATTTCAAAATTTGATTACGTCATGAACCAAACATTGCAGTATGAATACAGTAATGATTTGATTTTTGAAGGAGGCAACGAGTATTTGTTTTTTGATACAAAAGATATTCGCTCGACTGGGGGGAATGTTGTTCAAATTCGAAGAAACGAACTTTACCAAAGCATCTTATACCCTGATTATGTGCGCAACGGAAATGTATATACTTATGCTCCCGACATCAATGGGAATTTTGTGATTCAAACCACAGAGGGAATCAATCCAAACACAGATGCTGATTATACTGATGTGACATTTAGCCTACAAACATCCGAAACAAACTATGGTTTTTATGTGACTGGTCGATTCAATCAGAACCAACCACAGTCGTATCACAAGTTGCAATATGAGCCCACAACCAACACCCATCAAGCGACAATTCGAATGAAACAAGGGGTGTATAATTACAAGTATGTCGCAATTGATTCAGAAAGTAAATTACTTGAAAATGGTGTTGGTGGGAGTCACTGGGAGACTGAAAACGATTATTATGCCTTGGTTTATTTCAGACCATTTGGTCAACGCTATGATCGTTTGATTGGTGTTGGCTTTGGAAACTCAAATCAAATTCGAAATTAAAACTCAGTAAAAAGTTTTGTATTTTTAATTTATGTTGCAATTACTCACAAGTGGAATCAGGGTTTCTGTCAAAGTTTTTTTTGAGGGGACATACTTCAAAAATTATATTCTCAACTACTCATATGCATATCATATCACCATTGAAAATGAGGGAAAAGAGGCAGTTCAATTGCAATCACGACACTGGGTAATTATTGATTCATTGAGACCTCAAACCATTATTGATGGTGAAGGTGTCGTGGGCAAAAAACCAGTCATCTACCCTAGTAAAACTTTCAGCTACAAATCTGGAAGTTTGATTTCATCATCTATTGGCGCTATGAGAGGGCATTATAATTTTATCAATCTTGCAACCACGAAAAAATTTAAAGCCTACATCCCAAAATTTAAATTAAGTCCTGCCTTTGCTTTAAATTGATTTATTTTACACTTTTCCATAGATTTGTTAGATAACCAAACAAAAAACAAATCATGCCGTACGGATTTTTTACAGTTGACACCCCCTTCAACGAAGTTACTCACGACTATAAACCTGGTTCTCCTGAGAGAAAAAAAGTTGAAGAAGCATATAAAAATATGTTTCAATCCAAAATTACAATCCCATTATATTTAGGAGATGAAGAGGTTTTTACAAAAGAGACACGACCCATACGGCCTCCACATGATCATCAACACATAGTCGGTTCCTATAGCGTTGCCCAGCCAATACATGTCAAGCGTGCGATTGACAATTCCCTCAAATCTAAAAAGAAGTGGGCAGCTATGTCATGGGAACATCGTGTTTCGATTTTTATCAAAGCAGCTGACTTGATTGCAGGGCCCTATCGTGCCATCATCAATGCTGGCACTATGATTGGCCAATCAAAAAACATCTTTCAAGCAGAAATAGACGCAACTTGTGAATCTGTGGATTTTCTTAAATTCAATGCAGCCTTTGCATCTCAAATTTATCAGCAACAACCTGCCGCTGGAAATGGTGTGTTTAATCGAATTGAACACCGCCCTCTCGAGGGGTTTACCTATGCTGTGACTCCATTTAATTTTACTGCCATCGCTTGCAACCTCACTTCATGTATGGCGATGATGGGAAATGTGGTCGTATGGAAACCCAGCGATCATCAAATGTATACCGCAAAGATTTTGATGGATATTTTCAAAGAAGCTGGGCTTCCTGATGGTGTGATTACACTCGTTTCGGGTGACCCTGAAATGATTACTGATATAGTTTTACAACATCCCTCTTTTGCTGGTCTACATTTTACAGGTTCAACCTTTGTGTTTCAAGACTTGTGGCAAAAAATAGGAGGCAATATAAAAAACTACAAAACCTATCCTCGTATCGTTGGAGAGACAGGCGGAAAAGACTTTATCTTGGCACATCATTCTGCAGATATTGATGTTGTCGCCACTGCTATTACTCGTGGTGCTTTTGAGTATCAAGGGCAAAAGTGTTCGGCAGCATCTCGAATTTATTTGCCAAAATCCATTGCCCAAAAAATCATTAATATAGTTGTCGCAAATGTCAAATCCTTTACAATGGGGTCTCCCGAAGACATGAGTCACTTTATTACAGCTGTCATCCATGAAGCGTCGTTTGATAAGCTTGCAAGCTATATCGAACAAGCCAAAAAGGACAAGGATGTTGAAGTGCTTGTCGGTGGAACCTATGACAAGTCCAAGGGTTATTTTGTAACCCCTACTGTATTGCTGACTACAAACCCAACATACACCACTATGGAGACAGAGCTGTTTGGCCCCATAGTTACCATATATGTTTATGATGATGAGGAGTGGGAAGAAACCATTGATTTGGTCGACAAAACCTCTGTTTATGGCCTAACTGGAGCTGTAATTGCACAGGATCGTCAAGTGATAGAAGATGCGAGTGTGAAGCTCGTCAACGCTGCTGGAAACTTTTATATCAATGACAAGCCAAGTGGTGCTGTTGTCGGACAACAACCTTTTGGAGGTGCGAGAGCCTCAGGAACGAACGACAAGGCTGGCTCGATGCAAAACCTTTTGCGTTGGGTATCGCCCAGACTAATTAAAGAAACCATGGTGCCAGCAAAAGACTATCGCTACCCACACATGGGTTAAAGTGGCAAGTGTACCACAGCTTTTGTAGCAAAAAACTGTTCGTGAAAATAACGATCAAGCGGATAGACTTTCGCATTTGGATAGTCCAGAAGTTCTGCTGTCAAGTCACCTCCTTTTAAAGCGAGAATGCCATTGGCCAATTCGTGCTGCTGTGATGTGCTTATTTTGTTTTTCACCCACCCCACAAAGCGTGGCATTTGGGTAACTGCACGAGAGACCACAAAATCAAATTGACCTTCAACATCCTCGACACGCAGATAACTCGCTTTGAGATTATTCAGATCAATTGCTTTAGCAATCGCCTCCACCACCCTAATTTTTTTTTGAATCGAATCAATAAGATAAAAATTGGTTTCGGGAAAAAGAATGGCAAGGGGGAGGCCTGGAAAGCCACCACCTGTCCCAACATCAAGAACGATAGCATTGGGGCGAAAGGATATTATTTTGGCTATACCCAATGAATGCAACACATGACGTT
>CACFJP010000013.1 GCA_902566635.1 uncultured Bacteroidota bacterium
GTTTATGACCAATAAATACAATATGATTCCCCTTTATCTGTTTTTGATGATATATACATTTAAACACATTGGCTGGAAGAAGGGCCTATGGTTTGTCCTCACAATTGCTTTGCTAATCAGTTGTACAGATCAAACTACCAACTTATTCAAGGATGGCTTTGAACGACTGCGCCCTTGTCATGACCCAAAAATTGCACCTTTGATGCGTTTAGTCAAAGACAGTTGTGGTGGTTTGTACGGATTTTTTTCAGGTCACGCCTCAAACTCCTTTGCTTTAGCAGTTTTCTTTATCACATTTTTTAAGGCGATTTCTCCCACCATGCGCTGGCTGCTATTGTGGGCTGCTATCGTAGCTTACAGCAGAGTGTATGTTGGCGTTCATTACCCATTAGATATTCTGAGTGGCGCTTTTTTTGGATCGCTTATTGGCTTCTTTTTTTCGCGTATTGCACAGCGGTTTTTACTCCCTTAACCCTTGTAAACAAACACCTAGTGGTCCTTTACTTATTGTCATTTACTCTCTTTTAAAACCTCAGGACTTTTTTGCTTAAACTTGTTTAGGCGTGGAATTGAAATCTGACGAACATAAGGATGTGAGGGGTTGAGTTTTTCAAAATCTTGGTGATATTCTTCAGCTTTGTAAAACACAGTATGGTGCTTGACTTCAGTTACAATAGGGTTGCTAAAGATTTGCTTGTTCGTCAACTCTTCGATGTAGTCTTCAATGATTTTCTTTTCCTGTTCATTGCTATAGAAAGCAATCGAACGATATTGTGTGCCTCTGTCTGGCCCTTGACGATTTTTTGTTGTTGGGTCATGTGAATCGAAAAAAACAGCCAAAAGCGTTTTAAAATCAACCTTTTTAGTATCGTAGTACACCTCTACTGTTTCGGCATGACCAGTGCGTCCAGTGCCAATTTGCTGATAATTTGGATTGACAGTGGTTCCGCCAGCATAGCCTGAAATCACTTCCTCAACGCCATAGACACTTTCATAAATGGCTTCGACACACCAAAAGCAACCTGATGCAAAATAAGCAGTTTCATATTGCTGAGGGGTAGGGGCGTTTGGTAAACCAACAGCTAATGCATTGTTCGTAATCTTTGGTGGTGCGATTTGACAAGATGATATAAAAAGATAGAACACCACAGATAAAAAGGAGTTGACGATTGAAGTTTTCATAAAAAAGATTTTTGGATGTTATTACAAAGATTGTGCAAAAGTGATTATTTTTTTGGCAAAACTTTTCCAACTCCTTTGCTTTAGGTAGGGATTAAATTCATTTTTTGAAGGTTGTTCCGATTTCAAAACGTTTGCAAGACCAGCGGCAATGTTGCTAGCAAAAGGGCTAACAATTTTAGCTACAGGCATCTTAAGTCCCTCTGACAACCCACCAACATCTGTCACAACCATTGGCCTGTGATAATGCAGCGCCATGGGGGTGATTCCACTTTGACTTGCTGCCTGATAGGGTTGTACAACACAATCACAGGCAGAAAACCAAACCCCAACATCTTTGTCTTCAACATAGGTTGTGTGAAAGCTTATCAGTTCATCCAAGCCAAGCTCCTTTGTTTTTTTCAAATAAGGCTTTATCGACACATAAGGTTCGCCAACGATCAACACTCGAAGATTCGGAAATTGGTTTTTGAGCTGTGCTACAGCCTCAATCAAGAGATCAACTCCCTTGTATTTTCGGATCAGTCCAAAAAACAATACGACAGGAGCACTAGTGTCAAGTCCTAAAATTGACCTTGCTTTCTCTTGTTCAATCATTGGTGAAAGTCCACTGTTGATTGGATGTTGGAAAGTGATTAAAGGTATCTTTTTAACAAACCTCAACTGATTAGAGGTGTGATTTGAAAATGAAATTAAGCCATCTTGCGCTCCCAACATATATCGTAGAGAAAAAGACTCTCCAAATTTGGGCTCATGTCCTTTGGCATTGTCAACAATTGTCATGCATTTCGATCGAATCAAACGAGCTATTGTTCCCAAACAAGGCCCTAAAAAAGGTGTCCAGTAGCGAAAAATTACAAATGAAGGGGTCATTTTGTTGATTGTTCTTGCAGCTCTGAACCATGACATTGGTCTAACAGTGTCGATGCTCCTTTCAATATCAATTCCTTTGGGTTTTTGTTTGCTGCTAAATTGTGTTTTACCTGGAAAAACTCGATTGGGATATAGGCGAGAAAAAGTAAACACCTTAACATCATATCCCAAATCAATAAGTGCTTGCGCTAAAGATTCATTTGTGTCAGCAATTCCCCCTCGATATGGATGCGCAGGGCCAATGATTACTATCATGATTTTTCAATCAAAACCCACTCTCCTTTGATCAGCAGTGGTTCGGCTTGTTTGAACTTCACAGTTTGAACTTCTCCAGACGCGATGTGTTGGATATCAACCTTTTCATTTCTACCAATTTTTGGTTTGTCGCGAACAATGGTTTCAACAACTTCTCTCTGTCTTTGTCCTGCAGATGCACCAACCTGTCGATTTCGCATTGCCATTTCATCAGAGTTTAACACTTCCTCCTTTGAGGCTTTTGTGTTTTGTTTACGCCGAATGTTTCTCGCTTCGCGTATGGGCTGGCTTTCTCGTGCTGGCAATTCGCCCTTAAATAAAAATGAGATAATGTCTTTATTGATTTTATCCATCAAGGCCTTGAAAAGCTCAAAGGATTCAAATTTGTAGATCAGCAAAGGGTCTTTTTGTTCATGGACTGCCAACTGAACAGATTGCTTCAATTCATCCATTTTTCGCAGGTGTTCTTTCCATGAGTCATCGATGATTGCTAAGCTGATGTTTTTTTCAAAATCTTCAATCAACTGTTTCCCCCCTGATTCGTATGCTTTCTTTAGGTTCGTAACAACATTCAATGTTTTTTTACCATCAGTAAAGGGAACAACAATGCGTTCAAACTTATTAGAGGGGTTTTCATAAACGTCCTTGATCACAGGAAACACTTGTTCAGCACTTTGCTTCGTCTTGTTTTGAAAACGCTCATAGGCTGCTTCATAAACCTGATCGATTAAAGTCGATTGATCTATGGTTTCAAATCTCTGTGCATCGACAGGCGAGCTGATAGAAAAGAAACGAATCAACTCAAAATCAAAGTTTTTATAATCTTTTGCATCAAGGTTGTTTTCAACAATACTCTCTGCGGTTTCATAAATCATATTTGAAATATCCACCTTTAAACGCTCACCTTTTAGTGCATGTTTACGACGTTTGTAAACCACTTCTCGCTGGGCATTCATCACATCATCATACTCAAGAAGACGCTTGCGAATACCAAAATTGTTTTCCTCTACCTTTTTCTGGGCACGTTCAATCGATTTGGTCATCAAAGAATGTTGAATCACTTCTCCCTCCTTAACGCCCATGCGATCCATCATTTTGGCAACGCGTTCAGAGCCAAACAAGCGCATCAAATTGTCCTCTAAAGAGACATAAAACTGCGAACTCCCAGGGTCGCCTTGTCGTCCCGAACGACCTCGAAGCTGCCGATCTACTCGTCTTGAGTCATGACGTTCTGTACCAATAATAGCCAATCCACCAGTAGATTTGACAGTATCATTAATCTTGATATCTGTACCACGTCCAGCCATGTTTGTTGCAATCGTTACTATGCCTGCATGTCCAGCTTCAGCTACGATGTCGGCCTCTTTTTTATGAAGCTTTGCGTTGAGCACGTTATGTTTTACATTTTGACGCTGAAGCATTCGACTCAATAGTTCTGATATTTCGACTGAAGTCGTACCAATCAATACGGGGCGACCTGCATTTGAAAGCTGTGTAACTTGTTCAATTACAGCGTTGTACTTTTCCCTTTTAGTTTTATAAATCAAATCATTTTTGTCATTCCTTGCAATTGGTCGGTTGGTTGGAATTTCAACAACATCAAGCTCATAAATTTCCCAAAACTCACCTGACTCTGTTATCGCGGTACCAGTCATTCCTGCTAGTTTGCGATACATTCTGAAGTAGTTTTGCAGAGTTATGGTGGCAAAAGTTTGCGTAGCAGATTCAATTTTAACATTTTCTTTTGCTTCAATCGCCTGATGCAATCCGTCGGAATAACGACGACCTTCCATAACACGACCTGTCTGTTCGTCTACAATCTTTACTTGATTGTCCATCACAACATAGGCGACATCTTTTTCAAATAGAGTGTAGGCCTTTAACAGCTGATTTAAGGTGTGTATGCGTTCACTCTTTGCACTAAAATCGCTGAACAACTTTTCTTTTTCATCAGCTTCGATTTTGGCGTCAAGTCCTTTGCCTTCAATTTTAGCAATTTCAGCACCTAAATCTGGTAGAACAAAAAAATCGGCAGTGTTTTTGTCATCGGACAAATGCTCAATCCCCTTGTCTGTGAGTTCGATTTGATTGTTTTTTTCATCGATTACAAAAAACAATTCAGCATCAATTTTGGGCATCTCTCGGTTGTTGTCCTGCATATATTGCCCCTCTGTCTTTTGCAGAAGTTGTCGAACACCCTCTTGACTCAAGAACTTGATCAGCGCTTTGTTTTTAGGCAGTCCTCGAAAAGCGCGAAGAAGCATAAATCCACCATCTACAGCATTGCCTTCGGCGATGTGTTTTTTCGCTTCCGCCAAAACAGTGTTGATATATTGTCTTTGATTTTGAACCAGTTGCGCAACATTAGGCTTTAGCTCAGTAAACTCATGACGATCACCCTCAGGGACTGGTCCTGATATAATCAATGGTGTTCTCGCATCATCGATCAAGACTGAATCAACCTCATCTACAATAGCATAATTGTGTACACGTTGCACCATATCCTCGATCGAATTTGCCATGTTATCACGCAAATAGTCAAACCCAAAAGCATTGTTTGTTCCGTAGGTGATATCTGCCATATAGGCTTTGCGGCGGTCTGCAGAGTTTGGTTTGTGATAATCGATACAGTCAACACTAAGACCATGGAACTCAAAGATAGGCGCCATCCAAGCGCTGTCTCTTTTGGCAAGGTAATCATTCACTGTGACCAAATGAACTCCATAGCCGCTCAATGCGTTGAGGTAAAGAGGAAGCGTCGCAACAAGTGTTTTACCCTCACCTGTCTGCATCTCTCCAATTTTACCTTGATGAAGGATGATGCCCCCAATCAGCTGGACATCGTAGTGAATCATATCCCACGTGACTTGTTTACCTGCTGCGTCCCAAGAATTGAACCAAGTTGCCTGATCTCCTTTGATCTTCACATAAGCTTTTGTGGCTGAAATTTCTCTGTCAAAGGCATTTGCTGTAACCTCAATTTCTGTATTGTTGGTAAATCGTTTGGCAGTTTCTTTGACAACTGAAAATGCTGATGGTAGAATTTGATCGAGAAAAGATGAAACTTTATCATTTAATTCTTCATTGAGTGCATCAATTTCAGAGTACAATGATTCTTTATTGTCAATATCATAGCTCCGATCAATTTGTACTAATAGGGTATTTATTTTTTTTTGGAAGGGGCTTTGAATGTCTTGAATTTGATCCTTAAAATCTTTGGTTTTGGTTCTCAATTCATCGTTTGATATGTCAGAGAGTTTTTTCTCTTCTGCAAGAATTTGAGAAACGATGGGTTGTATAGATTTTAAATCTTTTCTAGATTTATCTCCAACAAAAACATTTAGAACACGATTTAAAATACTCATGGGTTGCTATCAAAGACATCAAAAATAAGTAAAAAAAGGGCTTTGGTCGATCAAATGGTGAAGCTTAAATTTCTTAATACTCATCCTCATTCCAAAGATAATCATCGTCGGTTGGGTAATCAGGCCAAATTTCGTCGATTGACTCATATATTTCTCCTTCATCCTCAATGGCTTGAAGGTTTTCGACAACTTCAAGTGGAGCACCCGTTCGAATGGCAAAGTCAATCAGTTCGTCTTTGTTTGCTGGCCAAGGCGCATCACTGAGGTAGGATGCAAGCTCTAAAGTCCAATACATAGTCTAATGTATTAAAAATGCAAAAATATAGGTTTAACCGAATTATGCAAGCAAAATTCCTAGATTCTTGGAATCCACTTAACTTCCTCATTACCAGCATTTTTACACATCAATCGTGCAAGGCAAAACAAATAATCTGAAAGTCGATTGAGATAAATCACGCCAATATCATCTACATATGCACTTTTACTAAGCGTAACAGTTAACCTTTCAGCACGTCTGCAAACACATCTGGCCAGATGAGCGTGCGATGCTGTTTCACTTCCACCAGGAAGTATAAAATGTGTCATCGGAGGAAGGTCGGACACAATTTTATCGATACATTTTTCAATCCACTTGACATCTTCATCATTGATTTTTTGAATACGCAAGTCGGTATGTTCGCCATCTACGGCAAGCATAGCACCTAAAACAAACAAATCGTTTTGGATTTTAATCAAGTCACGATGGAAATATTGTGATTCTGAGTTGGATGCAATCATTCCCATCCAAGCATTGAGCTCGTCAACAGTTCCATAGGTTTCGATACGCAAATGACTTTTCGATACTCGCTCCCCTCCATATAAAGAGGTCATCCCTTGATCTCCAGTTTTAGTGTAGATTTTCATAGACGTAACCTAACGTAGTGATAGGCGCAAATTTTTTGCTAAGTTAAGTCAATTTTTTGATAACTACCTAAAAATCAGTTTTTTTCGTGTAATCGAGATCAATAATAAAAGCACTGAAACAAACAATGACAAGCGTGCGATATAATCCCCGTATGTAACGTAGAAAGTGATTCGATTTTGTGGAACGATGGTCACAGATGTGGCGTCTCTTTTCAGATAAGAGATTTGTTTTGTGACTTCGCCATATGAGTTGATTATTGCTGATATGCCTGAGTTGGCAGACCTGACAATGGGCAAACGTGTTTCTATCGCTCTTAGCTTTGTATAACTCAATAATTGGCGATGACCTGGAGTTGTTCCCCACCACGCATCATTGGTTATGACAGCCAAGAACTCTGCACCATTGCGCACATAACCTCCAACAAAACTCCCATATACAGATTCATAACAGATTATGGGTCCCACTTTACTGCCATTTTTGAGCTTAAATACTTTGCGATCAGTATCTACTGCGCGACTGCGAACTGTACCACCCAAATCAATCATAATGTTCCCAAAAAGGGGCTCAATAATTTGTTTGTAGGGGAGGGTTTCAATCCCAACGACCAGCTTGGACTTGTGATAAACCTGCAAGGGACTGGTTCCAATTAAAATTGCACTATTGTAAAAATCTACCCACTGGTTGCCCATCCTATTTGAAGTTGGTGTTTTGTCAGCTTCTGAATACAACTGATACAGTTGAATACCTGCCAACAGTTGGATGGGTTCGATTTGCGACAGCTCTTCGCTGATACTTTGGTAGAGAATGCTCGATGATAAGCTTGGTAAGGAATAGCCAAACCCCTCTGTAAAATAGGTTTCAGGTGCAAGAATTAAGTCAGTCGTTGGGGTGAGCTCTGGTTTGATTAGCGTAAAGAGTGCTTTGGCTTGTTCTAGATCACTTGCAACAAACTTTTCTTCATAAGGATCGATATTAGGTTGAGCGATAACAACCTCAACAGCTTTGTTTTTTTGAGGTTCATGATTGGCGTAAATCGATAGTGATATGCAGACTGGAATTGCTATGGTGAGAACTGCAATAGCCATTTTTCGCAATCGAAATGTATTTGCTCGCATTGCTTTAAAGAACAAAATATTTACAATCATCACCCACAAACTCCCACCAAATACTCCTGTATATTCATACCATTGTATCCATGAAGTTGTTTCAGAAAACACATTTCCGAGTTGAAGCCATGGCCACGAAAAATCCCAATGAAGGTGCAGCAGTTCGAAACTCATCCAAAAAGTGGTCAGAAATAACAATCCAGCTTGTTTCGATAACTTTCTGATGACCATTCGTGAGAGCATAAAGACAACTGTCATCAGTGAACTATTCACGAGTACAGCAAAAAACATTCCAAATGCAGATGCATTCCATATCCACCACGATATACCAAAATTCCAAAGAAAAAAGCTTAGAAAAAAGTGAGCAGTTGTTTGTTTTGATTTTTTTTCAGTTTTTTGATATAAGATTTGAAGCAAGGGAACAAATGCTATAAAAATAAGAAAAGAAAGACCATTCATTGGCCATGCTAGCGTCAATAATATAGCACTGAGAATGCTTTTAAATAGGTTGCTATTCATTTGCTCAAAGATATAAAAAAGGGTGGCGAGTTGGTGTTGTTTACTTTGCTATCTTCGCATTATGAAACTCCTCCCAAATTTATTTACTTTAGTTAACGCTGCAGCTGGTTGCTTGGCTCTTTATTTCATTTTAGATTTAGATTTTGAAACTGCGACCTATTGTGTCCTGGTTTGTTGTGTTTTCGATTTTCTTGATGGTTTTTTGGCGCGTGTGCTAGGTGTAACCAGTGAATTTGGAAAACAACTTGATTCCTTAGCTGATGTTATTAGTTTTGGTGTTGTTCCAGGTGCAGTTGCCACTTTGATGCTTGGTGTTTTGGATGTAGATTTTCCATGGTTTTTTATTGGATTTATCATCACACTTGCCTCTGTATATCGTTTGGCGAACTACAATACTAGTGACCAAAACAAAGTTCACTTCTCCGGTTTACCAACTCCTGCTAATGCTTTGTTATGGATCGGTCTCACGCATATTGAATCTGAGATCAAATTCAGCTTGATTGTTAGTGCCGTAATTTTCACTTCCTTTTTGTTGAACAGTTCTTTTGCGTTTTATCGCATACAGCTAAAATATTCTCTACTTTCTGTTGTTAAGTTATTGGTGATGATTGTTTTGATGATCGCTTTGTTGGTGCAATTTGGTCATCTCGCCTGGAGTATTGCCATCGCTGTATATATCTTATTATCTTTTAAATACAGCCTATTGGCGAGATCTAAAGTGTGACTTTCTTTTTTCGCAATTCAAAGTTTTTACCTAGATACACTTTGCGTACCATTTCGTCATTTGCCAGATCCTCGGGTTTGCCAGCCTTTAGAATTTTACCCTCAAACATCAAATAGGTTCTGTCAGTAATTGCCAGTGTTTCCTGCACATTGTGATCAGTAATGAGAATACCGATGTTTTTATTCTTCAAGTGAGCTACAATTTTTTGGATGTCCTCAACTGCCACTGGATCAACACCAGCAAAGGGCTCATCGAGAAGTAAAAATTTAGGATCTGTTGCCAATGCACGAGCAATCTCTGTGCGACGTCGCTCTCCCCCTGAAAGCAAATCACCTCTGTTTTTTCGAATGGCAGTTAAGCTAAATTCATCAAGTAATGACTCTGTTTTTTCATTTTGTTCAGCCTTGCTCAACTTTGTGAGTTCCAACACACAACGTATGTTGTCTTCGACACTTAGTTTGCGAAATACAGATGCTTCTTGTGCCAAATATCCAATTCCATTCTGCGCTCTTTGATACATGGGGTATGATGTAATGTCAATATTATCGAATAAAACCTCACCTGCGCTGGGCTTGATCAGACCAACAATGGTGTAAAAAGAGGTTGTTTTGCCAGCACCATTTGGCCCAAGTAGGCCAACAATTTCACCTTGACTGACATGAATACTGACATCATCAACGACCTTTCGTTTGCCATAGATTTTAGAAATGTGATTGGCAGCGAGCTTCAACTTCATTTGTGTGCTTTTTTATTCATGTTTCGAATCACTCTTTTGGATATAAAAATACTCAACTCATATAAAATAAGAACAGGAATTGCGACGATAATTTGACTGGCAACATCGGGAGGTGTAATCACTGCCGACAAAAACATGACCAATACAAGAGCTATTTTTCTGTATTTACGCATAAATTCAGGGGTAATCAGCCCAATTTTTGTGAGAAAATAAACTAAAATTGGAAGTTCAAAAATGATACCAGACGCTAGAACAGATGCGCGAACCAAAGCTGTGTAGCTACTCAAATCAAAATCATTAAAAATCTCTGCACTGACAGTGTACGTGCCTAAAAAGCGAATGGAGAGGGGTGTTACAACATAATAACCAAACAAAACCCCTATGAAGAACAATATCGAGGATATCGAAATAAATCCACTTGTTTTTTTTCTTTCATGCGAGTAAAGACCTGGGCTAATAAATTTCCAAAACTGATAAATAACATAAGGAAATGAGACGACAAAACCGAGGGTTATCGAGGTCCAAATGTGTGCTGAAAACTGCCCAGACATGGTGCGACTTTGGATACGAAAAGGCAATTCACTTATACAAAATCCATCGTCAAAACCTAATATATTGGACGCTTGACACAGTAGCCGATAGGTTAGGAAATCTGTTTTTTTTGGTCCAAAAAGCAATACATCAAAGACAAAATCTTTTGCCAAAAAAGCAGCGAGAGCTGCAATCAGAATGGCAGTAATTGATCGTAGAAGATGCCATCGTAAATCTTCGAGATGCTCTAGAAATGACATTTCTTTGTCAGCCATTAGCTAATTCCTTCGTTTAAGATATTGTGCAGGTGTACAATGCCAATAAATTCATCATTTTTCATCACCAACAATTGGCTGATATTGTTTTTTTGCATGGTGTTTAATGCCTCAGAAGCGAGGATATCAGCTTCAATCATTTTGGGGTTAGGGTTCATAATATCTTTCGCTCGAATCGAACTCAGATCAGATGTTTTTTCTAGAACCCTTCGGATGTCTCCATCTGTAATGATTCCACACACTTTTTCATTTTCCAATACAGCTGTTGCGCCAACAAGCTTTTCTCCAATTTCGATGATGACATCGCTTAAAGAAGAATTTGGCTGAACAGCTGGAATGTTTTTGCGACCAACAAGTGTTTTTACTTTTAAGTACAATGCTTTGCCAAGTGAGCCGCCAGGGTGAAATTGGGCAAAATTATTTTTGTCAAACCCACGCATTTCAAGCAAACAAATTGCAATTGCGTCTCCCATAACAAGTTGGGCAGTGGTACTGGTCGTTGGTGCCAAGTTATTTGGACAAGCTTCTTTTTGTATGGCAACTGACAACACATAATTTGATTCTTGTGCTAGATAAGAAGAAGGATTTCCTGTCATACCAATGATGTTGTTGCCCATGGCTTTGATTAGGGGGACCAAAGCTTTGATCTCGGGTGTGTTCCCACTTTTAGAGATAAACAGAACAATATCCTCTTTTGCGACCGTACCCAGATCACCATGAATGGCATCGGCAGCATGCATAAAAATAGACCTTGTGCCAGTAGAGTTTAATGTAGCTGTGATTTTCATACCAATCAACGCACTTTTACCGATTCCAGTTATCACAAGGCGTGAATTGGATTTGAAAATCAACTCAATTACATTTACAAAGTCTTCATTAAGTTGATCTTTAAGTACAGCGATTGCATTGCTTTGGTTGGTGAAACAGTCTTTAGCAGTCTTTAGAATGTAGATTTTTTTATTCAATAGTTCACAGATTCAGCTTTGTTTGAAAATTATGACGTATATTTAGTAGGCAAATGTACAAAATCGACTTTATAGGTTAATATGAGTTCCAGAGATTATAAGCTTGCGTCTTCATTAAAGCGCTTTTTTGGTTTCTCCAGTTTCCGTGGTCTACAAGAAGAAGTTATCGAAACCCTACTTTCAGGTAAAAACACCTTTGTTATAATGCCTACGGGAGGAGGTAAATCCTTGTGCTATCAATTACCAGCACTTTTACTTGATGGAACAGCCATTGTAGTTTCTCCACTTATTGCTTTGATGAAAAATCAAGTTGATGCCATTCGTGGCATCTCGAAACAAGATGGTGTCGCACATGTGCTGAATTCTTCGTTGACCAAAGGACAAGTTCAAGTTGTGAAGGATGATATCACAAATGGCCTAACAAAATTGTTGTTTGTCGCACCAGAGTCACTTACAAAGCAGGACTATGTTGACTTTTTACGCTCTGTTTCAATTAGCTTTATGGCAGTCGATGAAGCGCATTGTATTTCAGAATGGGGTCATGACTTTAGGCCTGAGTATAGAAATCTGAGAGGGATTTTGGATCGTATTGATGAAAAGATTCCTGTGATTGGACTGACTGCTACTGCGACTCCAAAGGTTCAAGAAGACATATTAAAAAACCTTGGCATTACAGATGCCGTTACCTTTAAAGCATCTTTTAATCGGCCAAACCTATTTTATGAGGTGCTTCCCAAAACAGATCAGGTTGATCGTGACATCACATCATTTATCAAAAAGAATGAAGGCAAGTCTGGGATTGTTTATTGCTTATCTCGAAAACGAGTAGAAGAGTTAGCACAAATTTTGGTTGTCAATGGTATAAAAGCAGTTCCTTATCACGCTGGTTTAGACAACAAACAACGCGTGAAGAATCAAGACATGTTCCTCATGGAAGACGTAGATGTTGTTGTTGCCACAATTGCTTTTGGCATGGGAATCGATAAGCCAGACGTACGTTTTGTTATCCACCACGATATACCAAAAAGCATTGAAAGTTACTATCAAGAGACAGGTCGTGCTGGACGAGATGGTGGCGAAGGTCATTGCTTAGCTTTTTATGCTTATAAAGACATTGAGAAATTAGAAAAGTTTATGTCGGGGAAACCAATTGCAGAGCAGGAAATTGGCTTCGCTCTACTGCACGAGATGGTAGCTTATGCCGAAACCTCGATGTCTAGACGTAAGTTTATCCTACACTATTTTGGGGAAGAATTTGACGGAGTTAATGGGCCAGGTGCTGACATGGACGATAATGCAAGGAACCCAAAGCCTAAAAAAGAAGCTCAAAAGCAAGTCGAATTGCTACTGAAAGTCATTCTAGACACAGCACAACAATATCGTTTCAATGAGATTGTCAACATCCTTGTTGGGGTTAAAAATGCTCTTTTGGTGACTCGTCAGGTTGTTGAAAAAGAATTTTTTGGGATTGGTTCGCATGAGACCTTATCCTATTGGAGAGCACTTGTTCGACAACTTCTTGTTGCTGGACTAATAAAGAAGGAAGTTGAAACCTATGGTGTTATCAAATTAACTGCCAAAGGGGAAGCGTTTCTTGCATCGCCGTACTCATTTTTCATGACTGAAAATCATGAATACGATCAAACACAATTCACCACTTCATCTAGTGGAGGTGGTGCTGCAGTTTTTGATAAAAAACTGCATGGATTGCTGATGAAAGAGAGAAAAAGCGTTGCAGAGCAATCAGGCGTTCCGCCCTATGCTGTTTTTCAAGAAACATCGATAGAAGATATGCTTTTGAAGTATCCAATAACTTTAGAGGAACTCAAAAACATTCATGGCGTTGGTGAGGGAAAGGCAATGAAATTTGGGGGTTCTTTTGTCAAACTCATTGAAAAATATTGCAACGAGAATGATGTTGTTCGACCCCAAGACATAATAATTAAAAGCACAGGAGCAAACTCTGCACTGAAATTATACATCATTCAAAGTGTTGATCGAAAATTACCACTCGAAGATATTGCCAATGCAAAGGGAAAGGACAGGTCAGCCTTTATAAAAGAACTCGAAACCATTGTATTTTCAGGAACAAAACTCGATATCAGGTATGAAATAGATTCGCTTTTTGATGAGGATCAGCAAACGGAATTACAAGATTATTTTATGGAAGCTGAAAACGATGATATTCAAGAAGCTTTTGAAGAGTTTGATGGTGATTTTGAAGAAGATGACCTTCGTTTGTATCGAATAAAATTTATTAGCGAAGTCGCCAATTAACCTCTTTTCTTTTGCCTATATTTGTCGCCTAATAAATTGACATGATTGACGGAATTTACGCATCAATTCACACGCATAAAGGCATTATTATTATTCAACTTCATTACAAAGAAACACCCGCTACTGTTGGTAATTTTGTAGGCCTAGCAGAGGGGACTCTCCCCAACGAAGTGAAGTCAGCCGGCACACCCTATTACGATGGATTAAATTTTCATCGAGTGATCCCTGATTTTATGATTCAAGGAGGATGTCCACAGGGAAGTGGAGTTGGAGGACCTGGGTATCAGTTTGATGATGAAATCAGTCCCAATTTAAGACATGATAAACCAGGTATAATGTCGATGGCCAACTCTGGTCCCGGAACTAATGGGAGTCAATTTTTTATAACACATGTACCTACACCATGGCTTGACGGAAAACACACTGTTTTTGGTACTGTTTTAGAGGGTCAATCCGTTGTTGACGCTATCGATCAAGAAGATTCGATTGGTAAAATAGAGATCAAACGCGTTGGGAAAGATGCAAAGAATTGGGATGCTGTTGCAGCCTTTCAAAAGTTCAACAAATTGGCGCAAAAACGCATAAATGAGCAAAAGGAAAAACAAGCAAAAGAGCTTCAAAAAATCACTAAGGGTTTTTCACAAACAGAAAGTGGTTTGCATTATAAAATTATACGAGAGGGGGCGGGAGAGCGAGCTTCTGCAGGCAAAAAAGTTTCTGTTCATTACAAAGGCGAACTTCTCGACGGCACTGTATTCGATTCATCTTACAAGAGACAGCAACCAATCGATTTTGTCCTAGGTCAAGGACAGGTCATTACTGGTTGGGACGAAGGCGTTTCTTTACTTAAAGTTGGGGATAAGGCTCGTTTTCTGATCCCATCAGATTTGGCGTATGGCTCTAGAGGTGCTGGTGGTGTAATTCCCCCAGACGCAACTTTATTATTTGATGTTGAACTTGTAGCAGTAAGTTAGCTCTTCCACTTGATGTTACATCCAATACTTGGCTTTTGCAGACTAGAAATCACTTTTTGATTAGTCATTGCGTCTAGTGCCGATCGCATGTCTTTTCCAGTGACTGGGATTCCGTTTTCAGGTCGAGAATCATCCAACTGACCACGATAAACCAATGCTTTACTGCTGTCAAAGATGTAAAAATCAGGTGTACAAGCAGCATCATATGCACGTGCAACCTCCTGACTTTCATCATAGAGATAAGGGAAAGGAAAGTTCTGTTCGGCAGCAACTTTTGTCATTAATTCAGGTGCATCATCAGGATAATTTTCAACATCATTGCTCGAAATCGCTACAAAAGCAAAGCCTTTATCTTGATAATCGTTTGCAAGATCGGTGATGCCTGTAAAGATATGTTTTACAAATGGACAGTGATTGCAGATAAACATAACTACTGTGCCTTCTTTTCCATGAATTTGATCTAGAGATAGAGTTAGCCCACTTACTGTATCTAGCAGTTCAAAAGAAGGCGACTTTGTGCCTAAAGGCAACATATTAGAAGGTGTACGTGCCATTTTTTTTTGCAAAAATACAAATATCATTCGTCCTTGTCTGTTCTTTCAGAATTTATTGAGTGATTGGTTTCATTTCTTTCGTCTATCATGTGAATAGAGTCTTTGATGTCTACTAAAAATTCTTGAAGTGATTCTTCATTGATATGGATGCTTTCAAGAAAAAAATTGGTTTTTCTGGGGTAGAATTTTTATCTCGAATGCTTTAGGGTAGCTTGAGGTATTGATCTCCACAAATGTTATAAAATACATCAAAAATAAGCTTTATGGCGGCACTTAAATTGGCGGGACATCAGACTAAGATGTTTTTTTTTACAGTCAACTTTGTAATCTTTGGGATTGTGATTTTATCAACTTAGGAAATTTATTGGCAATAACAAGCTATTTGAGTTGCTTTTTACACAAATCTGAATAATATCCTGGCTTGTTGACTAGTGATTCATGCTTACCAAATTGGGTCACACGACCTTGGTCCATGACCAGAATATAGTCTGCATTTTTGGCTGAAGAAACTCGATGACAAACCACAATCGTTGTCGGTTGGAATGACATCGATCTGAGTTGCAATAAAATGGTCTCTTCAGTTTGGGTGTCCACTGCTGAAAAAGAATCATCAAAGAGCAAAATTTGAGGTTGCTTGACCAAAGCCCTCGCAATAGACATACGCTGCTTTTGCCCACCAGAAAGTGATACGCCCCTCTCGCCAATAACAGTTTGATAGCCGTCAGCAAAATTCAAAATGCTGTTGTGAACAGCAGCTTGTTTGGCTGCGTTTTCGATCTCATCTTTTGTTGCTTCAGCATTTCCAAATCGGATGTTGTTTTCAAGGCTGTCTGAAAAAAGAAATGCTTCTTGTGGTACAGAACCAATATGATTTCTCAAATCATTGAGATTGAGTTTACGAACATCAATGCCACCAATTTTGACAACACCAGAACTAACGTCATACATTCTTGTGATCAGCTGTAAAAGTGTTGATTTTCCACAACCTGTTCGACCCAAAATTGCTAGTGTTTTTCCTGATTCTAATGTGAAGTTTACTTCTTTCAAAGCTTCCTCTCGACCATCATCATAAGAAAAAGATACATCCTCAAATGTGATGCTGTAGGACTGAAGTTTCTGACCATCTTTCGGACTGACGATCTCTGGCTCTTCTCCCAAAAACTCATTGATTCGCTTTTGAGAAGCCTCTGCTTGTTGAACAATCGATGTAACCCAACCTACAGTGGCAACAGGCCATGTGAGCATGTTTATATAAATGATAAACTCAGCTAATGTTCCCAATTCAATCTGTTCATTGATAAATTGACTACCTCCGATAAATATGACCAAAACATTGGATAAGCCAATCAACAGTATCATCAAGGGGAAAAACCAAGCCTGTACTTGAACCAAGTGCATGTTTTTGGACATACTACCAAATGCCAAAGCCCCCATTTTATTGTTTGCGGTAGGTTCAATTGCATTGGCTTTGATGATTCCAATACCACTGAACATCTCCTGAGTGAAAGCAGAAAGCTTGGAGAGATATTCTTGCACAATAGTGCTGCGCTTGTGAATCGATCGGCTCAACTGATAGATGGCAATCGACAGAAAAGGGAGTGGTGCCAACGCATACATCGAAAGGGTAGGAGCAACACTGACCATGTATGAGATGACAATTACAAATAGTGCAACTGTATTGATGCTGTACATCAGTGCCGGGCCAAAATACATGCGCACCTTCGACACATCTTCGCTAATTCGATTCATCAAATCACCAGTACGGTTGTTTTTGTAGAAGTTTATACTCAAGCATTGATAGTGTTGATAAATTTCATTTTTAAGATCAAACTCTATAAATCTTGATACATTGATAATGGTTTGACGCATTGTGAAGGTAAATAAGCCTGATAACAGTGCTGCTCCTATAATAATGGCTATGTTTTGAATCAAGATACTTTTGGTTTGTTCAAAATTAGCTGAAGGGTCGCTAAGGTAACGATTGACTTCAGTAATTGAATCACCAACCAAACTCGGCGCAATGACTGCAAATACCTTGGCAGCGATTGTAAAAAACAATCCGAGCACAAGACGAACCCTGTACCTGTAGAGATATTTGTTGAGATATTGAAGTGCGCGCAATTTTTTGAAATTCTGTTTTTCAAAGATAGTGTGCAAGATTTAATTATCATGCCTTAACATCAAACCATTAATAAGTGTATTTTTGTTAAGTATTGTTAAATCTTTGACATGCTGACTAGACGACATTTGCGAGTGAAAGTAATGCAACAGCTTTATGCAAATACCATGAGCCAACCTTTTGACCTTAAGGTAGCGCAAAAACAATTGCAGAGTAGTAATGAAGGTTTCTTCGAATTGTATCTGTTTTTACTCAATATGTTTATCGAGGTTCAGTCCTGTGGTCATTCGCTTCACAAACTTGTAAAAAAGCAATATCTAGAAGCAAATTCTTATCAGCTCAATCCGAAATTCTTTTCCAATCTCGCAATAGCAAAAATCACTAGTAGCGAGACCTTAAAAAAATATACCAATAAACTAAAGATCACCCATTGGCAAAATCATGATGAGTATGTTCGCCTGATTTGGGATCACATTGCTGCCAGTGATGCTTATGCAGCATATCTTGCTGAAGGCCAATCAGGTTTTACTTCTGATAAGAATGCACTTATTACACTGTTTACAGATGTTATTGCACCTTATGACCGATTGCATGAACTGATTGAAGAAATCAAACCGTCATGGGTTGATGACTTTCCACTGGTCAATACTATCTTGCGAAATACGCTGATTCATATGCATGAAGACAGTGATCCGAAACAGCTGATTTTGACCTCTGTTTATAAAGATGATGATGATCGAAGATTTGCAGTGGAACTACTCGAATCGGTGGTAGTACATGATGAAGAGCTTGCAGCTCAACTCGTAGGGCGCACGCCCAATTGGGAAAAAGATCGAATTGCTGTATTAGACATGATTCTGCTCAAGCTAGCTATTTCTGAGTTTTTGTATTTCCCATCGATCCCTTCCAAAGTAACCATCAATGAATATTTAGAGATTGCCAAAGAATATGCAACACCAAAAAGCAGTAAGTTTATCAATGGGATTTTGGATGTGATTTCCAAAGAGATAAAGCACAAAAACATGTCTGACAAATAGTCTTCAGAATCAATTGAAATGTGTAACTTTGCATAAAATTAAACGCATGAAATTCATACACATACTTATAGCCCTCGCAATTTTAACATCTTGTTCTACTGATCCATCAAAAAAAGCAAAGAAAAACAAAGCTGAAACTACTGAAGCAGCAACACCAACTGCTGATGGTCCAGTGGTGACATTTGATAAATTGTCGCATGACTTTGGTACTATCAACGAAGGCGATGTTGTTGAAACTGTATTTAAACTCACAAATACTGGTACTTCAGATTTGATTATTCTCAACGCTCGTGGAAGTTGTGGATGTACAGTACCTGAATACCCAAAAGATCAACCCATTGCACCAGGAACTAGTGCTGATGTGACTGTTAAGTTTGATTCGAACAACAAGCCCAATGCAAACAATCGATCAGTGACTTTCACGACCAATACTGAAAAGGGTAGAGAAGTTGTTCAAATTAGAACATTTGTAACTCCTGACCCTTTGAAAGAGCAACAAAGAGAAGCCCGTCGTCAAGCAATGCAGGCCAATCAATAATTTCTTAAACAATAACTATGGAAGGCGCATTTGCTGGTCAACTCCCTTTTTTACTAATGATGTTTGGAATCATATTTTTCTTTATGATTCTTCCTCAACAACGTAGAGCAAAAAAAGAGAAAAACTTTAAAAACAGTATGAAAAAGGGTGATCGAGTCATCACAAAATTTGGTGTTCATGGCAAAATTGTTGAAGTCAATGACCTAAACGATTCTTGTGTAGTGGAAACGATGGCTGGAAAATTGAAAATGGAACGGAGTTTTATTTCCATGGAGCTCAGTAAGAAGCTATCTCCGCCCTCCAAAAAATAATCAAAAAAGCGCCTCTGGCGCTTTTTTTATAAGCGAACAAATGTATAAAAAACTCATACGTCCAATTTTGTTTTTGTTTGATGCCGAGAAGGTTCATCACTTCTCTTTTACATCAATCCGACTGACTCATAAAATCCCTTTTGTTGCGAGAATCATTCGTTATTTATATACTGTGAAACACCCAAAGTTGGAGCGTGAAGTGTTTGGTATTCGCTTTCCAAATCCTATAGGTCTTGCTGCTGGTTTTGACAAGGATGCCAAATTGTTTCGAGAACTTTCCAATTTCGGATTTGGATTTATAGAGATTGGCACGCTAACGCCAAAGCCTCAAGATGGGAACCCCAAAAAGCGTCTATTTCGTTTACAAGCAGACCAAGGGATTATCAATCGTATGGGCTTTAACAATCAGGGCGTTGAAGCAGCAATTAAGAGACTCAAGAGAAATAAAAATGTAGTCATTGGCGGGAACATAGGAAAAAACAAAATCACTCCAAATGACCAAGCAACAGATGACTACCTAATTTGCTTCGATAAATTGTTTGCTTATGTGGATTATTTTGTAGTCAATGTCAGTTCGCCCAATACACCAACCCTGCGTGATCTGCAAGAAAAAAAGCCATTGACGGCTCTGTTGAAAACCCTTCAAATTGAAAATCATAAAAGAGAAAATCCTAAGCCTATATTGTTAAAAATCGCACCTGACTTGACAGAAACTCAGCTGTTGGATATTATAGACATAGTAGCAGACACCAAGATCGATGGCGTTATTGCGACCAACACTACAATTGCTAGAGATGGACTGCAATCCAACGCTGAGAATACAAAAGAAACTGGCGGCTTGAGTGGAAAACCACTACGCAACAGAAGCACTGAAGTCATTCGATTTTTACACACAAAAAGTAAAAACAGCTTTCCAATTATAGGCGTAGGGGGGATAAGTACTCCTCAAGACGCCATAGAAAAATTGGAGGCTGGCGCATCACTACTTCAAGTTTACACAGGCTTTGTGTATGAAGGTCCAGCTATGGTCAAACGTATTCTCAATCGTTTGTAAATTTTTAATATAATTAAAGAATATTAACCCTAGTCTTATGCATTATGAATCTTTTATTTTAACAATTTTGGCAACGCAATTGTCCTACTATTCAAAATTATTTATAAATTCATAATCCAATCGCTTTATATTTTTAATGATATAGGTTTCACTTTTGGAAGTATTGCAGTTGATCCAACTCAATTCTAAATTATTACAAGTTTGGTTGGCTCTGCGATATTCACCTTAATTGTCCTTAGTACATTGTAGATCTAAGTCATCTTCCAATCCCAAACCGTGCTTTTGTGTGCTCTCGTATAAAAAATTAGATCAATTTTTGTAAGTTCACATTTCTAAACAAACAACAATGTTATTTCAAAAATTATGCAAGAACACAAAATTGCTTGTTGCATGTGTAATCGTCACTTCCTGCTCAACAAAAACAGGAGTCAACAACCCTTTATTACAAGAGTGGACAGGTCCATATGGTGGATTGCCTGATTTTGACCAAATTGATATTGGCGATGTGCAAGACGCCATGGTTACTGCCATGGATATGAGTTTGTCCGAAATCGAAATGATATCCAACAACCCTGATGAACCAACTTTCGAAAATACCATTGAAGAAATGGAACGATCGGGCGCTGCACTAGATCGTGCCTTAACTTATTATGGAATTTTGAGGAATAATATTTCAACTCCTGAGTTTAGAGAAATTGATGTTGCATTAGCTCCTCAATTTGCAGACTACTCTGCCAAAATCACACAAAACCAACGCCTATTTTCACGACTTCAAATAATTTATCAGCGTTCGCAAGAAACACCTTTGGAGGATGATCAGCAGCGTGTTGTTGAGTTGATGTATAAAGACTTTGAAATGAATGGTGCTGCTTTGGATTCAATATCAAAAGTACGATATGCTAATATTAATCGGGAGTTGTCATCACTGTATACCACTTTTTCAAACAATGTCCTTCATGATGAGGAAAACTACAATACCTATTTAACAGAAAACCAGTTGGATGGACTTTCAGATGGGTATATCAAATCAGCTGCTCGTATTGCAACTGCAAAAGGGCAAGAGGGTAAGTATGCAATCACCAACACACGATCATCAATGGATCCGTTTTTGACATTTTCGACAAATCGTGAGCTCCGAAAAACTGTTTGGACCAATTACTATTCACGTGGTGACAACAACGATGAATATGATAACAAGGACATTATTGCCAAAATTCTTGAGCTTCGCAGAGAACGCGTTGAACTGTTGGGTTACCCAGACTATCCTACATGGCGTTTGCAAAATCTTATGGCCAGAAATCCAGCCAATGCGCTAAAGCTGATGGAAACTGTATGGCCAGCAGCCATTGCTCGTGTTGATGAGGAAGTAGCCTTTATGCAAGCCATCGCAGACCAAAATGGTAATGACATTACTATTGAGCCTTGGGATTATCGTTTTTATGCAGAAAAGGTGCGTCGTGCAAAATATGACCTCGACTCTGAAGAGGTTAAGCAATACTTGCAATTGGACAACCTCACAGATGCCATGCATTATGTTGCTGGGCGATTGTTTAACTACGAATTTAATCCTGTTCCAAAGGGTAGTGTTCCTGTTTTTCATAAGGATGTAAAAGTTTGGGATGTGACAGACAAAACGACTGGCAACCACATCGGATTGTGGTATCTTGACCCTTATGCACGAGATGGCAAACGTTCTGGTGCTTGGGCAACAACCTATAGAAGCCATACTACTTTTGATGGCAAAACCAATGTTTTGGCTTCTAACAACTCCAATTTTGTCAAGCCAGCACCTGGTGAACCATTGTTGGTCTCATGGGATGATGCAATAACCTTCTTTCATGAATTTGGACATGCGCTTCATTTTTTTTCGTCTGAAGTGCGCTATCCAACACTCAATGGAGGTGTTCGTGATTATACCGAGTTTCAATCACAACTCCTCGAGCGCTGGCTTTCAACCGACGAGGTAATTGAAAACTATTTAGTTCACGCCGAGACGGGCGAACCCATACCAGATGCATTGGTTACTAAGATTAAAAATGCAGCCACATTCAATCAGGGCTTTGCCACAACTGAATACCTAGCATCTGCGCTAATCGACATGAAAATTCACATGGCAGATCCAACAGGTATGGATGTCGGGGCGTTTGAAAAAGAAACCCTAGCCGAGTTAAAAATGCCGAAAGAGTTACCCATGCGTCATAGAACGCCACACTTTGGTCATGTGTTTTCTGGAGAAGGATATGCCACTGCCTACTATGGTTATATGTGGGCTGATGTGCTGACAGCAGATGCCTTAGAAGCTTTTGCCCAAGCACCAGGGTGGTATTATGACAAGGAGTTATCTGACAAATTGGTCAAATATCTTTTCGCACCTCGCAATTCGATTGACCCCAACGAAGCCTTTCGTTTGTTTAGAGGTCGGGATGCGAACGTCAATGCTCTCTTGCGCGCACGTGGTTTTCCAACACAGTAAGAGGAGTTTGCGTGCTTGACATTGGACTCATTGCAACGATTGGTTTTATCCATTTGGTGGCTTTGATTAGCCCAGGCCCTGATTTTGTAGTCGCTTGTCGGAACACTTTATTGTATTCACGGGCGATTGGTATTTACACAGCAATTGGCTTTGGACTTGGAATTCTGGTACATATCAGTTATGCTGTTTTTGGACTGTCTTGGTTGATTGCCAACCATTCCTTTGTCTTTGCTATTATTCAGTATATGGGGGCAGCTTATTTGATATATATAGGTGTTCAATCGCTTCGTGATTTTGAAAGTAAGGTTGAGTCAAACACAACAGCATCCTTACACTCGATTGCAGCAGTCAAAGCAGTGCGCATGGGTTTTATTACCAATGTACTCAATCCTAAAGCCACTCTCTTTTTTCTGAGTTTATTTTCGAGTATGCTAACCCCAGCAGTGAGCAATGCCAGTTTGATAGTTCTATCCATATTGCTGGTGGGCTCTACAATGCTATGGTTTTCACTCGTTGCTCTGTTGATCTCACACCCTCGTTTTACTGCAGTTTTAAAGCGTTATGAAAAAACAGTTCAGCAGTTTTTTGGAGTGCTGCTGATAGGGATTGGAGGTTTTATTGTGGTTGCTTCTTTAATTGACATGCAGTAAGGAGTACTAATAGGTAATACTATAATACAATTAAATTTTTTTTATTACGTAAATTCGAGAGCTAAATAACAAACATGATCAATTCCCTTTCTGAATTTCAACACGCAACAAAACAGGCGATAGAAAACCCTGAATCGTTTTGGAACGACATTGCTAACGAGTTTCAATGGAAATCGCCTTGGGAGCAAACCCTCGCTTATGACTTTTCAACTCCTGAAATCAAATGGTTTGTAGGGGGGAAGTTGAACATCACAGAAAACTGTCTCGATCGTCATTTGGCGACTCAACCAAACAAGACTGCCATCCTTTTTGAACCCAATGACCCTACAGAAGAGGCACAACACATTACATATAAAGAGCTACACAGCAGGGTTTGTCAAACTGCCAATATGCTCAAAGCAAATGGTGCCAAAAAGGGAGATCGCATTTGTATATATATGCCCATGATTCCCGAATTGGCCATTGCTGTTTTGGCTTGTGCTAGAATCGGAGCCATTCATTCTGTTGTGTTTGCTGGCTTTTCAGCGACTGCACTCGCAGCGCGCATCAACGACGCTTCATGTACGATGCTCCTCACATCAGATGGTGGTTTTCGTGGCACAAAAACAATTGGCTTAAAAGATATTGCTGATGAAGCCTTACAATCTTGCACTTCTGTCGAAAGCTGTATTGTGTTTCAGCGCACAAACAAAGAAGTGAATTGGAATTCAATCGATCGTTGGTGGCATGAAGAGTTAGAGAAAGTTGATGACCATTGCCCTGTTGAGGTCATGGACAGTGAAGACCCTTTATTTATCCTTTATACTTCTGGCTCAACAGGCAAACCCAAGGGAATGGTACACAGTTGTGGGGGATATATGGTTTATACAGCTTATACGTTTCAAAATGTTTTTCAGTATCAAACCACTGATGTGTACTGGTGTACTGCTGACATCGGTTGGATCACAGGTCACTCTTATATTGTCTATGGACCACTAGCCAATGGTGCAACGACAGTCATGTTTGAAGGAGTTCCTTCCTATCCTGATTTTGATCGGTTTTGGGAGGTTTGTGCCAAGCATCAGATCACCCATTTTTATACTGCGCCTACAGCTATACGTGCTTTGCAGAAACACCCCACATCACTAATCGACAAGCATGACCTATCGTCATTAAAGGTCTTGGGCTCGGTTGGAGAACCTATTAATGCAGAGGCATGGCACTGGTATGATGCGCATGTCGGAAAACACAACTGTCCTATTGTTGATACTTGGTGGCAAACCGAGACAGGTGGAATATTGATTACCTCCTTGGCTGGCGTAACGCCACAAAAACCAACCTTTGCAACCTTACCCATGCCTGGTATTCAGGCTGTATTGCTCAACAATGAGGGTAATGAAATCGAAGGGGAGGGAGAAGGGATTTTAGTCATCAAACACCCTTGGCCATCAATTGCCCGTACCATTTGGGGCGATCACGAACGATACAAAAACGTGTATTTCAGCCTCTATCCTGGCTATTATTTCCCTGGTGATGGAGCCTTACGCGATGCTAAAGGAAATTTTCGCATCACTGGACGAGTGGATGACGTTGTTATCGTTTCTGGACATAACCTTGGTACTGCGCCGATTGAGAATGCAATCAATCAACATACAGATGTTGTTGAAAGTGCAGTGGTTGGCTTTCCGCATGATATCAAAGGCAATGCCTTGTGCGCTTATGTCATTGTAAAAGACATTTCCATTGACAAAACCCTTGTAGAAAAAGAAATCCGAGAAGAGGTCGCCAAAACGATTGGACCCATTGCAAAGCCAGATCGGATATTGGTTGTAAGTGGACTTCCTAAAACCAGAAGTGGAAAAATTATGCGTAGGATATTGCGCAAGCTCGCCGCTGGGGATGACAATAACTTAGGGGATATTTCAACCTTATTGAATCCCGAAGTCGTCGATGAAATTAGGCGTCAAAATAGCTAAAGGTCTCTCCGTTTTTTATCGTTTGGACACTCTCAAAAATCAAACGAATGACATTCTCAACATCATCCTTATGTACAGTCTCAACTGTGGTGTGCATATAACGCAATGGTAGAGAAATCAAAGCAGAAGGCACCCCCCCATTGCTATAGGCAAAGGCATCAGTATCTGTGCCTGTGTAGCGCGACGATGCATGACGTTGAAAAGGTATTTTATTGCTCTCGGCGGTATCGATAATACGATCGCGAAGTTTCTGTTGAATTGCAGGTGCATAGGAAATCACAGGTCCTTTGCCAATCACATTATCACCCTGTTTCTTTTTGTCAATCATGGGGGTGGAGGTGTCATGACAAACGTCAGTGACTATGGCAACATCAGGCTTTATGCGTTGTGTGATCATTTCAGCGCCACGCAATCCAATTTCTTCTTGCACAGAATTTGTGATGTAAAGACCAAATGGAAGTTTTACTTTATTTTCATGCAGCAGTCGTGCGACTTCAGCAATCATAAACCCACCGATGCGATTGTCGAGGGCGCGGCACACAAACTTATCTTTATTAAGGACATGAAAAGCATCTGGATAGGTAATCACACATCCAACATGAACACCCATTTTCTCGACTTCTTTTTTGTCTTTTGCTCCAATATCGATTGTGATATTTTCAAGCTTAGGAGTATCTTCTTTACCAGCCATTCGAGTGTGGATTGCTGGCCAGCCAAAAACGCCTTTTACCATGCCCTTTTTCGTGTGGATATTCACCCACTTTGAGGGAGCAATCATATGATCGGAACCTCCATTGCGAATCACGTGGATCAGTCCATTCTCAGTAATATAATTCACATACCATGAAATTTCATCAGAATGTGCTTCGATTACAACCTTAAAAGGTGCATCTGGGTTGATCACACCAACTGCAGTCCCATAAGTATCTGTAATAAAGGTATCAACATAAGGTTTTAGGTAATCCATCCAAATTTTTTGCCCTTCCCATTCATAACCAGTAGGAGAGGGATTATTGAGATAGGTTTCCAAAAAGTTCATAGACTTTTTATTCAGCACATTCGTTTTTTTCATGAAAAATAAATTTTGCGTAAAAATACAATTTTAAAGGTTGCAAACCAGCATTGTTTACTGGCATTGTTTACTTTTGATGCATGAAGTGGATTTGGTTCTTCATGATGATGTATTTCGTGCCATCTCATGCACAAACAGACTCAGTACCCATGGTTATTTTGCCAGGTGAAAAAACCCCACAACCCTCGATTGGACTTGATGAGGTTGTTGTGTATCAACCAGTTCAGTTGAAATCTTATGAAGAAATGAAGAAATACATGCTTCTTCGTCGTCGTACCCTAAAAGTGTATCCTTATGCAGAGATGGCATCCAAACGGTTTACGACATTGAAAGAGCGATTGGAGCGTATGGACAATCGTCGCAAAAAGAAGCGATATGCCAAATTGATTGAGAAATATCTAGAGGGCGAGTTTAAAGAAGAGTTAAAAAAACTCACACGAGCAGAGGGTCAAATCTTGGTAAAATTGATTCACAGAGAAACTGGAATTACCACGCACGCTTTGGTAAAGACCTACAGAAACGGATTTCGTGCAGCCACCTATCAGTTCACTGCTAAGCTATTTGACATTGATTTAAAGACAGAATTCGACCCTAGCGAAATAGAGGAGGATTTGTGGATAGAGGATATTTTGTTGCGCAGTGGGTTGACAAGTGCCTATTTTGAAGAAATTTCTTCTGAGTAATAAACTTTCCACTTGACTTATAATCAATAGTTTATAAAAATTTTTGAGTTGATATTATTAAATTCAGCTAAATATATTGACAAAAAGGTTGCAGGTACCCCATAGAGGTCTATATTTGCAGCCGATTATTTCGGAATCATTCGGTTAATAACATTTAAAAAAAAAGTTTTTAAATGCTTGTAAGAAAAGAAAAAGAGCGTAAATTTGCAACCGCTTATGAAGAAATTTAGGCGAAACGAATTTTAAAAGTTCATTGACTTATTGAGAATGACAGCGCGTATTGAGCTAAATTTCTAGCTCGAACGAAATTAAGTAGAACCATCATGAGATCTCGAATCAATTTGGTTGTCAACATTATTAAAAATTGACAATGAAGAGTTTGATCCTGGCTCAGGATGAACGCTAGCGGCAGGCCTAACACATGCAAGTTGAGGGGTAACAGGGAAAAGCTTGCTTTTCCGCTGACGACCGGCGCACGGGTGCGTAACGCGTATGCAACCTACCTTTTACAGGAGTATAGCCCAGAGAAATTTGGATTAATCCTCCATAATATCTTTTTCGTGCATATGATAAAGATTAAAGCTTCGGTGGTAAAAGATGGGCATGCGTTTTATTAGCTAGTAGGTGAGGTAACGGCTCACCTAGGCCACGATAAATAGGGGCCCTGAGAGGGGGATCCCCCACACTGGTACTGAGACACGGACCAGACTCCTACGGGAGGCAGCAGTGAGGAATATTGGACAATGGACGAAAGTCTGATCCAGCCATGCCGCGTGCAGGATGACGGCCCTATGGGTTGTAAACTGCTTTTATACAGGAAGAAATACTCCCACGTGTGGGGGCTTGACGGTACTGTACGAATAAGGATCGGCTAACTCCGTGCCAGCAGCCGCGGTAATACGGAGGATCCAAGCGTTATCCGGAATTATTGGGTTTAAAGGGTCCGCAGGCGGTCTATTAAGTCAGAGGTGAAATCTTGCAGCTTAACTGTAAAATTGCCTTTGATACTGGTAGACTTGAGTCATTGTGAAGTGGTTAGAATGTGTAGTGTAGCGGTGAAATGCATAGATATTACACAGAATACCAATTGCGAAGGCAGATCACTAACAATGTACTGACGCTCATGGACGAAAGCGTGGGGAGCGAACAGGATTAGATACCCTGGTAGTCCACGCCGTAAACGATGGATACTAACTGTTCGACCTTCGGGTTGAGTGGTTAAGCGAAAGTGATAAGTATCCCACCTGGGGAGTACGCTCGCAAGAGTGAAACTCAAAGGAATTGACGGGGGCCCGCACAAGCGGTGGAGCATGTGGTTTAATTCGATGATACGCGAGGAACCTTACCAGGGCTTAAATGTAGTGGGACAGGTCTAGAGATAGACCCTTCTTCGGACTCATTACAAGGTGCTGCATGGTTGTCGTCAGCTCGTGCCGTGAGGTGTCAGGTTAAGTCCTATAACGAGCGCAACCCCTATCGTTAGTTGCCAGCGGGTGATGCCGGGAACTCTAGCGAAACTGCCGGTGCAAACCGAGAGGAAGGTGGGGATGACGTCAAATCATCACGGCCCTTACGTCCTGGGCTACACACGTGCTACAATGGTCGGTACAGAGAGCAGCCACTACGCGAGTAGGAGCGAATCTTTAAAACCGATCTCAGTTCGGATCGCAGTCTGCAACTCGACTGCGTGAAGCTGGAATCGCTAGTAATCGCATATCAGCCATGATGCGGTGAATACGTTCCCGGGCCTTGTACACACCGCCCGTCAAGCCATGGAAGCTGGGGGTACCTGAAGTCGGTGACCGAAAGGAGCTGCCTAGGGTAAAACTAGTGACTGGGGCTAAGTCGTAACAAGGTAGCCGTACCGGAAGGTGCGGCTGGAACACCTCCTTTCTAGAGAAATTTGTTTGCTTGCAAACAAATAGAAAGACGACGAAATTGACTCTTTTTTATGAAGTTCTACTTCGCTGTTATCCTCAATGATTTTTGTGAGACAGTCTCGTAGCTCAGCTGGTTAGAGCGCTACACTGATAATGTAGAGGTCGGCAGTTCGAGTCTGCCCGAGACTACGATACGGAAAGTCTGGAAGCTGGAATGCTGCTCCATAAGGAACTTGTTTCAGGTTCAACTTTTATGGGGGATTAGCTCAGCTGGCTAGAGCGCTTGATTTGCATTCAAGAGGTCATCGGTTCGACTCCGATATTCTCCACTACGAATACTTTTTTTGAAGTATTCCAACGTTCATTGACATATTGAGTAATATACAATCAAATTTATAAGGTATAAGCACACAATCGAGCCGATTGTGGAGCTTGTACGAGCAATTAGTAACAATTTCATAAATAAGAGAAATAATCGTTACAGTAGGTTAATTAAGAGCTTATGGGGAATGCCTAGGCTCACAGAGGCGATGAAGGACGTGATAAGCTGCGATAAGCTGCGGGGAATGGCACATACATTTTAATCCGCAGATTTCCGAATGGGGCAACCCAGCATGTTGAAGACATGTTACCCGACTTGTCGGGAGCAAACTCAGGGAACTGAAACATCTAAGTACCTGAAGGAAGAGAAAACAAAAGTGATTCCGTTAGTAGCGGCGAGCGAACGCGGAACAGCCCAAACCAGTGTTGTTACGGCAATACTGGGGTTGTAGGACCACAACATTTGATGCTTGATGAATTGGAATCCTCTGGAAAGTGGAACCATAGCGGGTGATAGTCCCGTACAAGTAAAGATAGTTATCGATAGTGGTATCCTGAGTAGTGCGGGGCACGTGAAACCTTGCACGAATCTGCCGGGACCATCCGGTAAGGCTAAATACTCCTGTGAGACCGATAGTGAACTAGTACCGTGAGGGAAAGGTGAAAAGAACCCTGAATAAGGGAGTGAAATAGATCCTGAAACCATAAGCTTACAAGCGGTCGGAGCCCTCGGGTGACGGCGTGCCTTTTGCATAATGAGCCTACGAGTTACCGTTGCTGGCAAGGTTAAGCACTTTAGGTGCGAATCCGTAGCGAAAGCGAGTCTGAATAGGGCGTACAGTCAGCAGGGGTAGACGCGAAACCGTGTGATCTATCCATGGGCAGGTTGAAGCTGGGGTAACACCCAGTGGAGGACCGAACCCGTTGACGTTGAAAAGTCTTGGGATGACCTGTGGATAGGGGTGAAAGGCCAATCAAACTCGGAAATAGCTCGTACTCCCCGAAATGCATTTAGGTGCAGCGTTGTATTAGTTTCTAAGAGGTAGAGCTACTGATTGGATGCGGGGGCTTCACCGCCTACCAATTCCTGACAAACTCCGAATGCTTAGAAATGATGTACAGCAGTGAGGGCATGGGTGCTAAGGTCCATGTCCGAGAGGGAAACAACCCGGACCACCAGCTAAGGTCCCCAAGTATATGCTAAGTTGAATAAACGAGGTTTGACTGCCCAGACAGCTAGGATGTTGGCTTGGAAGCAGCCATTCATTTAAAGAGTGCGTAACAGCTCACTAGTCGAGCGGTCGAGCATGGATAATAATCGGGCATAAGCATATCACCGAAGCTGTGGCAACGAAAGTTGGGTAGGGGAGCATTGTAGCGGCGCCGAAGGTAAACTGCGAGGTTTGCTGGAGCTTCTACAAAAGAAAATGTAGGCATAAGTAACGATAATGCGGGCGAGAAACCCGCACACCGAAAGACTAAGGTTTCCTCAGCTATGCTAATCAGCTGAGGGTTAGTCGGGACCTAACGCGAACCCGAAAGGGGTAGTGGATGGACAACAGATTAATATTTCTGTACCTGCTCTCATTAAAAGTGACGAATCTCCCAGGTATTTACGTGGTGACGGAAATCCACGTTGAGCCTATCTGCTTGCAGAGAAGCGAAAATAAGTAAGAGGTTCCTAGAAAAGCGAGAGAAGCAGCCCGTACCGCAAACCGACACAGGTAGTTGGGATGAGTATTCTAAGGTGCTCGAGTGATTCATGGCTAAGGAACTAGGCAAAATTGACCCGTAACTTCGGGAGAAGGGTCGCCCCCGCTTCGGCGGGGGCCGCAGTGAATTGGTCCAGGCGACTGTTTATCAAAAACACAGGACTCTGCTAAGACGAAAGTCGATGTATAGGGTCTGACACCTGCCCGGTGCCGGAAGGTTAAGTGGCGCTGTTATCTTTGGAGAAGCAGCAAAATGAAGCCCCGGTAAACGGCGGCCGTAACTATAACGGTCCTAAGGTAGCGAAATTCCTTGTCGGGTAAGTTCCGACCTGCACGAATGGTGCAACGATCTGGACACTGTCTCGGCCATGAGCTCGGTGAAATTGTAGTATCGGTGAAGATGCCGATTACCCGCTACGGGACGAAAAGACCCCGTGCACCTTTACTATAGCTTCGTATTGACTTTGGATAAGTAATGTGTAGCATAGGTGGAAGACTATGAAGCTGCATCGCTAGATGTGGTGGAGTCAAAAAGTGAAATACCACCCTTTGCTTATCTAGAGCCTAATCCGTCTCTGGCGGAGACAGTGCGTGGTGGGTAGTTTGACTGGGGTGGTCGCCTCCAAAAGAGTAACGGAGGCTTCTAAAGGTGCCCTCAGCACGCTTGGTAACCGTGCGTAGAGTGCAATGGCATAAGGGCGCTTGACTGAGAGACCTACAAGTCGATCAGGTACGAAAGTAGAGCATAGTGATCCGGTGGTTCCGCATGGAAGGGCCATCGCTCAAAGGATAAAAGGTACGCCGGGGATAACAGGCTGATCTCCCCCAAGAGCTCAAATCGACGGGGGGGTTTGGCACCTCGATGTCGGCTCGTCACATCCTGGGGCTGGAGAAGGTCCCAAGGGTTGGGCTGTTCGCCCATTAAAGTGGCACGCGAGCTGGGTTCAGAACGTCGTGAGACAGTTCGGTCTCTATCTGTAGTGGGCGCTAGAAATTTGAGTGGATCTGACTCTAGTACGAGAGGACCGAGTTGGACTGACCGCTGGTGTATCTGTTGTTCCGCCAGGAGCATCGCAGAGTAGCTATGTCGGGAAGGGATAAGCGCTGAAAGCATATAAGCACGAAACCCACCACAAGATGAGATTTCTTTTAAGGGTCGTAGGAGATGACTACGTTGATAGGTCACAGGTGTAAAGGCAGTAATGTCATAGCCGAGTGATACTAATTACCCATAGACCTACTGTAACCGTTTCTTTTATAAAAACTTGTTTCAATTTGCTATATTTTGCTTGTGTTTTATTCAATATGACTGTATTGCACAGATGGTGTCTCCCAATGACACTCCTGTGATGTGAAGTTTTGTTCAATCTCAAAATCTCACAAAACAATAAGGTGGCTATTGCATTGGGGCTCACCTCTTCCCATCCCGAACAGAGAAGTTAAGCCCAATAGCGCAGATGGTACTGCCATTGGTGGGAGAGTATGTCGTCGCCTTCTTCGAACCCCTTCACATTTGTGAAGGGGTTTTTTTATATCATTTGAGCATTTCAAAAGACCATCTGTTTTGTAGGGAGAAGCTGCATTTTCTACTGACTCTATTTCACAACCAATTGAAAAGCGCGAAGCACCGTCCCGCTCAAAAGAGTCAAACATATCAACGGTCAATGGCGGTTTAACATGTAAATTTATAAAATCACTAAAAAATAAATAATATTTCATTTTGAGGTTATGGATTTGTTTGGCATATATAATCGATTCGAAAGAGGACAAATTAGTAACTTAAAAGATGATTAACCAATTGACAACACAGCAATAGCAATTCCAAAGATTTTAGCAATGGTTTTAGGGGTGTTAAATCGATGCCCATCTGCACTTTCAAATAGTATGGTGGTTGACACGTGTAAAAACATTCCTGAAACCAATGCGCTCAACTCAATATTAGCATCGGAAAATATAGAATACGAATAAGACAGATATGTGCCAATAGTTGTGGACATACCAAAAATCAAAAATAGTATAGCAACTTGTATTTTGGGAAGCTGTGATTGTGAGAGATAAAACTTAGAAGCATTGCAATGGGAAGTTTGCGTAAAAATACACCTACAGCCATATGTTCGTTGTAATGCATTGGG
>CACFJP010000014.1 GCA_902566635.1 uncultured Bacteroidota bacterium
GAATTTCGTGATATTCACAAGTCGTATAATCTCAATACCAATCCATTGCATGTATTAAAGGGTATTAACTTATCAGTTGATAAAGGAGAGTTGGTTGCGATTATGGGTGCATCAGGTTCCGGGAAATCAACAATGCTCAATATTTTAGGAATGCTGGATGAGGCCGATTCTGGGACCTATAGCTTAGACAATACACCAATTGTGAAATTAAACGAAACCAAAGCAGCTCAGTATCGAAATAAGTTTCTAGGATTTGTATTTCAGTCATTCAATCTAATCCCATATAAGACTGCACTCGAAAATGTTTCGTTACCTCTTTATTATCAGAAATTACCAAGAAAAGAACGTCAAATAAAGGCAAAAGAGCAATTGGCAAAAGTTGGCTTGAGCGATCGTACACATCACATCCCAAGCGAGCTTTCGGGTGGTGAAAAACAAAGGGTTGCCATCGCTCGTGCGTTGGTCACCAATCCTATGGTACTTCTTGCCGATGAACCAACAGGAGCACTCGATACCAAAACCTCCTATGAGCTGATGGCATTGTTGCAAGAGATCAATGATCAAGGCAAAACGATTGTCGTGATTACTCACGAATCGGACATTGCCAATATGTGTAAAAGAATTGTGTATTTGCGTGATGGTGTGATTGTTGAGGACAAAAAAATCAAACAGAAAAAAGCGAAAGACTATGTGGAATAGGGATCGTTGGCGGGAGATTTTTGAAACCCTTCGTAAAAACAAATTGAGAGCTTCTCTTTCTGGTTTTACGATTGCTTTGGGGATATTCATATTTGTCACACTCTATGGCTTTGGCAATGGACTGAAAAACGCATTTCAAGAGTTTTTTCTAGATGATGCAACCAACACCCTGTGGATCTACCCTGCCCAAACGACCAAACCCTACATGGGATTTAAATCGCGTAGAAATATTGAATTTAAAAATGATGATCTCGAAGATATACAAACCGACTTCAGTTTGTTTGTCGAGGGGGTTACACCTCGAATCTCGAGAGGTGCTCAGGTCAGTTATAACACAGAGAGCAACGCCTATAGTGTTCGAGCAGTAGGGCCTGTACATCAATCGATAGAAAAATCTTTGGTGTATGCTGGTCGCTACATCAACCAGATTGATGTTGAACAATACAGCAAGCATGCAGTGATTGGTCGTCTTGTAGCGAAAGATTTATTTAAGTCTGAGGATCCCCTCGGCAAGTTTGTTACTATCAACGACGTTGCTTTCAAAGTCGTCGGCTTATTCTATGACGAGGGTGGAGATAACGAGGAGAGGATGGTTTATATCCCTTACACAACCCAACAGCGCTTGTTAGGAGGAACAGACCGAATTGACCAAATTGTGCTGACGTTTCGTCCCGAAATTGGATACAACGGTGCACTACAACTTGAGGCAAATGTCAAAAGGTATTTAAAACGAAAACATTTTATTGATCCAGAAGACCCAGCTGGAATTTATGTTCGAAATGTGGCAAGTGAGCTCAAACAAAATCAAGACTTTGCCTCTGTACTGCAATATATTGTAACCTTTGTGGGTATGGGAACACTAATTGCAGGGATCATTGGCATTAGTAACATCATGGTTTATGTCGTTCGTGAGCGTACCAAAGAACTAGGGATTCGCAAGGCCATTGGTGCAACCCCTAAATCGATTATTGGTATGGTATTGCACGAATCAATTTTCATCACTACAATTGCTGGCTACCTTGGCTTGTTTGCCGGCGTAGTTACACTAGCGGTGATAGGAGACAAGCTGGAAGATTTTTTTATTTATAACCCACAAATTCACCTAGGCACAGCCATTTTTGCAACTTTTCTTTTGATAGGTTTTGGGGCAATTGCTGGCTACATACCTGCCAAGCGTGCCGCTCGAATAAAACCCATCGTAGCACTAAGAGACGAATAATGTTTAAAATTCTATTTGACCGAGATACATGGCAGGAGATTTTTGGATCGATCCAAAAAAATCGCCTTCGTACCATAGTCACTATTGTTGGGGTGTTATGGGGGATTTTTATATACATTACCCTTTCAGGTGCTGCCAAAGGTCTAGACAATGGTTTCGATCGACAGTTTGAAAACGTTGCGATGAATAGCATGTTTTTATGGGCGCAAAACACAAGTATCCCTTATGGAGGCTTCAAAACAGGTCGAAGCCTACAACTGAAAATAGAAGATGCGCAGTATTTGTATAATCGAGTACCTGAATTACAATATATCGCCCCTCGAAATGCAAGAGGCATTTTTGGAAGTGCTGCTCCTAGTGTCGTTCGAAAGAATAAGGGGGGAGACTATTCTATTTATGGAGATTATCCAATTTTCACCAAGATTGCCACAAAATTTATTTATGACGGAGGTCGCTTTATCAATCAAGCCGATATTGATCAAGAACGTAAGGTTTGTGTGATTGGCGAGCGCACACAGTCTGAATTGTTTGAGGATAATGAAAACCCAGTTGGGGGTTATATTCAAATCAGCGGTGTATTTTTTCAGGTTGTAGGGGTTCATAAATATATCCCTGGTGGTGGATTTGAGAGTGACTCAGATATTTTTATCCCATTCACCACCTTCCAAAAGTTATATAACAATGGCGATCGAGTAAACTGGTTTGCTCTTGCTGCCTATGACGACGCTGATATCCTCGCTGTGGAGGAGAAGGTGAAGGTAGCCATGCGATCAAAATACAATGTACACCCAGAAGATGAACGCGCTTTTGGGTCTTTTAACTTAGGGGAAATTTTCAATCGAGTCATTGGATTTTCAAAAGGGATGAACCTATTGTCTTTGATTGTTGGTATTGCGACAATATTTGCAGGTATTATAGGCATCGGAAATATCCTATTAATCTCTGTTCGGGAGCGAACAAAAGAACTTGGTATCCGCAGGGCTCTTGGTGCAACGCCAAAGGAAGTGCGAAACCAAATCATTCTGGAATCTGTTTTTTTAAGCTTGATTTCTGGAATCATAGGCATTGTTTTGGGATCCTTTGTGCTAGCAATTATCAATGCTCTAACTGCCAATAATACAACCTTTCCCTACACCAACCCAACTGTACCATTATCATACATCGTAGCTGCTTTGATTTTGATGATAACACTTGGCACACTCATTGGTCTTATCCCAGCACAACGAGCAGTGAGTATTAAACCAATTGATGCATTACGTGAAGAATAACAATAATATTTTTACAATGAATAAATACTTAAAATATCTACTTATCGCAGCCGGTATCGGGGGAGTCCTCTTTGCCACTGCCTATTTTATTAGAACCAACGCAACCTCATCAATCCTGTATGAAACAGAGACCTTGTTCACGACAAGTATTCTTGAAACGACTTTGGTTACTGGTAAAATTATCCCACAAGATGAAGTTGAAATTAAGCCACAAATTCCAGGAATTATTCAAATGATTGCTGTTGAGGAAGGCGATCTAGTCAGTACAGGTGAACTCTTGGCACGACTTAAGGTTGTCCCTAACGAGCAAACATTAAACAGTGCAAAGGGACGAGTTGAAAATGCAAAACTTGTCTTGACCAATGCAGAAAAAGACTTTGCTAGGAATCAGCAATTGTATGTGAAGGGAATTCTTTCTGAACGAGACTTCAATGCTGCTGAACTGAATTATAACCAAGCCAAACAAGAACTGGTGAATGTAGAAAATGATTTGCAGATTATTCGTGAAGGATCCACAGGGGGTGATAGTTCAGCCAATACCAACATCCGAGCGACTGTTTCAGGAACAGTTCTTGAAGTCCCTGTCGAGGAAGGTGACCAAGTGATCGAATCGAACAGTTTTAATGCAGGAACAACCATTGCCTCAATCGCAGATCTAGGAAAAATGATTTTTGAAGGAAAAGTCGATGAATCTGAAGTTGCTAAAATTAATGTAGGCACAAAATTGAACGTTAGTTTGGGAGCTGTTCCTGACGAAGAGTTTGAAGCAAATTTGCGATTTATCGCACCCAAAGGAACTGAAGAGCAAGGAACAGTTCAGTTTAAAATTGAAGCAGATGTGTTTTTACCTAATGACTTAACAGTCAGAGCGGGCTACAGTGCCAATGCGTCATTGGTGTTGCAGCAAAAAGATAGTGTACCTGCGATTCGAGAGGCATTACTTCAATTTGACAGCAAGACACAAGAACCTTATGTGGAGGTACAAACAGCAGAACAAATTTTTGAGCGTCGAGAGCTAACACTTGGGGTTTCTGACGGCATCAACGTTGAAGTAGTTGAGGGACTGGAAGAGAGTGATCTTATTAAGGTTTGGAATAAAACAGAAGAACCAGACAAAGTAGACGAAAATGAAGAGTAAAACCATTTCGAAATTATTCCGAATGATCGTCTTGCTAGTTGTCCTGTTTTTAGGCTCAGCATCGATTCAAGCGCAAACCGAACCATGGACCCTTAAAAGGTCAGTAGAACACGCCCTTGAAAACAACATTCAAATCCGGCAGGCTTACCTGTCTACCTTGGATGCCAAATCTGCAAAAAGTGAGGCAATCGGTGGGTTTTTACCCAGTGTGAACATCAATGCAAATCACTCATGGAACATTGGCTTGAACCAAAACATTACGACAGGGTTATTGGAAGACGTAACCACACAATTTACCAATGCATCTGTCAGTGTTGGTGTTGATCTTTACAGAGGTGGTCAAAACATGCTTCAGCTTGTTCGTTCCAACCTCGCCCTACTAGCGAGTCAATACCAAATTGAAGACATGAAAGAAGATGTGGCATTGTATGTCGCAAACGGATATTTACAGGCTGTATTTAATCGTGAGGCAGTCAGTATAGAAACAGCACAACTCGAACTCACCAGAGCCGAATATCAGCGTACAAAAGAACAAGTGCAAGCAGGAGTTTTACCCGAGGGCGATCTTTTTGAGATGGAGGCGATTTTAGCTTCTCAAGAACAACAATTGGTGATTGCTGAAAACCAATATACCATGGCAAAATTGTCATTGGCACAGCTACTTCTGGTGCAAGACTATGAAAATTTTGAGATTGCTGAAGAGGATTTCCCCATTGACGGACAAGAAATACTTGTGCAACAGCCAAAAGAATTGGTTGCTAAAGCACTTGACTATCGAAACGACATCAAATTGGCACTTACAAATATTGATATCGCTAAAACCGATCTACGCCTTGCGAAGTCAGTTTCCAAACCAGGGCTATCTGGATTTTATTCTTACAGTTCTAGAATTTCATATGCCAATCGACTAGAGCCAACCAATTCTTTTGATTTGGTTGAAATCGGAGTTGTCGAACCAACAGGAGAGTCAGTTGTTCGCCCCGTTTATAATCAGAGAGTTGTGGGAGCACTACCGATCGAAGAGCAATTAAAACTCAATGATGGGCATAATTTTGGACTAAGTCTCAATATTCCTATCCTAAATGGATTTAGTTTGAAAAATAATATTGAGAGATCAAAAGTCAATGTAGAACGTTCAGAGTTTAATTACAAACAACAGGTTTTGGATCTGGAAAACAGTATCAATCAGGCGTATAATGATTGCATAGGTGCACAACAGGCATTTGATGCTGCTCAAAAAACATTATTCGCTCGAGAAAAAGCATACACTTATGCACAAAGTCGTTTTGAAGCAGGAACATCAACTGCTTTTGAGTTTAGTCAAGCCAAGCTACAATACGAATCTGCACAGTCTGATTGGTTGCGCGCCAAATACGATCTTATTTTCAAAATTAAGATATTGGAGTTGTATTTTGGAATTCGCATTGAAGACTTGTAATCGGTAGCGGTTTGTTTCCTATTTTTGAGCATGCCTTCGCATTTGCTCTGTATTGAAACCACCACGACCCAATGTTCTGTAGCTCTTTGCGCACAGGATGAGGTCATCGGTTTGGCTCAATCCAAACATGAGAATTACCAGCACTCCCAACTTTTGCATACCTATATCGATACTGTTCTATCTAAAAACAACCTCAAACCCTCCGATCTGACTGCCATTGCACTGAGTTCAGGACCAGGGTCATACACAGGCCTTCGCATAGGAGCTGCTGCTGCCAAAGGATTGTGCTATGCCAATGATATACCTCTCATTGCAATTCCAACCTTAGACATTCTTGCTCGTGAAATCAACCCAAAAGAAGGGTATATTGTTGCCACTCTTGAAGCGAGGAGAGATGAAGTGTATTGTGCTATTTACACACACGGCTACAAGGTCATACAACCAGCGATTCCACATGTGGTAACACCCAAAAGTTTTTGCGAATGGACGGAAAAAGGAGCGGTTTATTTTGTTGGGACTGGGCTAGAAAAGTGTAAGGAAATTCTAGAACATAACAAGCACTTCATTTTCCCTAAACAAACCTCTTTTCCCAGTGCTGTAAATATGGTCGAACAAGGGTTTTTTGCTCTAGAAAATAAGATTTTCGAAGATGTTGCCTATTTTGAGGTAGACTACTTAAAAGCCCTTCAAATCACCCCCAAAAAAAAGAATGCCTTGGGTCAGTAACCCTAGCCGTTGATTGCTGTTACAGCCTCAACCTTTCCAGGCAACATGTCACGTAACAACTGTTCGATGCCGTTTTTGAGTGTAAAAGTAGAGGAAGGACACCCACTGCATGCTCCTTGTAGGATGACTTGCACTGCCTTGCTCTCTTCATCGTAGGAGTCAAATACGATGTTCCCTCCATCCGATGCAACTGCTGGTTTTATGTGTTGATCAATAATTTGTATGATTTCCTTTGCAGTGCCTTCGTGTGCAGTCTGTTGGGACTTGTCTTTTTGCTTTGCAACTTCATTTACAATGACTTTGTTGGAGGCAATATAATCACGAAGATATTCACGTAGTTCATGAACAATATCATCCCATTCAGCAATGTCGTATTTGGTAATGGAGATAAAATTTTCATCCATAAAAACCTCTTTGATATAGGCCTTGTGAAACAATTCAGTTACCAGAGGAGAGTTTTTTGCTTCTTCAATATTTTTAGCCTCGTAGATTTCACCCACAATACGCTTGCTACAAACAAACTTTATGGCAGCAGGATTCGGAGTACTTTCTGCATAAACAGTAATCGCCTCTTTTTGATTTGCTTGCATTTTGATTTTTCCTCCCTGATTAAGATAATCTGCAAGCTGCGTTGCGACCTCATCTTGCACATCTGGCCACTCAAGTATATCGAAACGCTCAACTTCTATCCAATTTTCAGTCAAGCGAACATGCTTTACAAAAGGCAGATAAAACAGTTGCTGAATCAATGGGAAACCACCTGCGTCATCAACATTAGCAAAGTCAACTTCGTCTTCACCCAATGGCTGATTGCTCACAAAACGAATTCTGGTGGGGTTGTTTGTAGCTGCAATTGTAAACTGAAACATATCGTAATTTTTTACAAAAATACACAAACAGTGTCATCCAACCTTTTGATTTTGTACATTTAAACATGATTCTAAAAACAATACGTGGTAAAACACCTTACTATGGAGAAAATTGTTTTTTTGCAGATACTTCAGTAGTCGTTGGTGATGTGGTTATGGGTCGTGATTGCTCTGTATGGTACCATGCCATTGTTCGAGGCGATGTCAATAGCATTCAAATAGGCGATCAAGTCAATATTCAGGATGGGGCTGTGATACATGCCACCTATCAAAAATTTTCGACAACGATTGGAAATCGCGTTTCAATTGGGCATAATGCAATTGTTCACGGATGTACAATTCATGACAATGTTCTTATCGGAATGGGTGCTATTGTCATGGATGGTTGTGTGGTTGAATCCAAGAGTATCATTGCTGCTGGCGCAGTAGTAACACAAGGTACGAATGTGCCTTCGGGTACAATTTTTGCTGGGGTACCAGCAAAAAAGAAAAAAGATATTTCTGTTGAACTCACTAAAGGGGAAATTGAACGAATTGTCAAAAATTACGTCACGTACGCAGATTGGTTCAGGCAATAGAAACCACCTTGATATCTTCAGACAAAACAAATTGACGCATTATTTTTGAATCCCCTGTACAAAAGTAGGTTGTAATGCCTTTATTTACCGATGTAGAGTGCAGCTTCCTTTTTTCTAAAACGCGCTCCACTTGTTTGGCAACAGAAACATTACAGTCAACGATTTGAATATTTTTTGGAAGAATTTTTTTCAAAATAGGGGTGAGAAAAGGGTAGTGTGTGCATCCCAACACCAAGTGGTCGGCCCCTTCGTTGATCATTGGCTGAAGATAAGTTTGCAATAGATTTTTGATTTCAGCGCTATTAATTTTTCCCTCTTCAATCATTTTAACAAGATGTTTTCCTTCTTTTTCGACGATGGTAATATCTTGTCCATAGGCAGATGAGGTTTGATGAAAAAGCTTACTGCTCAATGTTCCTTTGGTAGCCAGAACGCCAACGACACCTGTTTTGGTTTGAAGCGCAGCAGGCTTGATGGCTGGTTCAATTCCTATAAAGCCAATGGGGTGGGTTTTTCGTAGTGAATCAATAGCATTGGTCGTCGCTGTGTTGCATGCTACAACAATGAGTTTTGATGATTGCTTGATCAGCCAATTTGTCAACTTCCCGCTCCTGTCAAGTATTTCGGCGGCAGTTAGTGCGCCGTATGGCGCAAATGCGTTATCGGAGATATAGATAAAGTCTTCATGTGGAAGTAAAGACTTAAGTTCACCAAGAAGCGATAAACCACCCACACCCGAATCAAAAACACCTATTGGATGTTTATCCATTGAGTAAAAATAAAAAACTACCCCTATAAAGGGCAGTTTAATAGATATTAATAGTTCTGTTTAGAAGCCAAGTTCTGTTTTGACTTCTGCCATGAGATCTTTTCCTTTTGCCATCAGTACAGACGACCCTTGACTTGAATCCATGACATAATCAAACCCTTGAGCAGTGGCTACTTTTTCGACAGCAGCACGTGCTTTTTCGATCAGAGGGCGTAGTAAATCAGCTTGTTTTTTCTGTACATCTTGCAATGCAGTTTGACGAAACTGTTGGATATTTTGCTCCATACCTTGAAGCTCTTGCTGACGCTTTTGGTTGGTCAGGTCAGTCTGATTTTCAGCATCTGCCGAATAATTTTGCATTTTTGTTTGGAGCTCTTTTAAGGATGCTTCAATCTCATTTGTATAATCTTTTTCGAGTTTTTGAATTTCTTCTTGTGCTGCAATAACTTCTGGCATCTCACCCACTAGTTTTTGAAAGTCGATGTGCGTTACTTTAGATTGTGCTTGAGCAGCAAAACTCATGAATACAATGCAAATGGCTGTAATGTAATGTGTAAATTTAATTTTCATTTCTATTGAGGTTTAATTTTTCTGCTGCTGGCTTGCTTTCGCTTTTCGTATAGAGTCCATTTCTTTTTTACGTTTTTCTATGGCCTTTTGACGGGCAGCATTTTGCTCTTGTTTACGAGATTCAACGAGTTCCTCTCTTGCTTTTTTCTTGTCTTTTTGATTGATATATTTTACAACAAGATTGCTAATATCGTACTTTTTTTCCGAATGGAAGACCAAAATTTCAGCGCTTCTGTCAAATACATAATCCAGTTTTCGATTTTCAGCTATTTCTTTAACAGCTTCTAGAATTTTGTCTTGAATGGGCTGGGTAAATACAACCTTTTGAGCCAACCAATCTCCTTGTGGCCCAAAACGCTTTTGCTGGTAGTTATTGAGTTCATCTTGTTCAAACTCAATATCTTCTTCTCTTTCCTCAATCAACTCCTCAGTCAGCAAAGGGCGTTCTAAATCTAATTTTTTCTGAAGCTCATCAATCTTGCTCTGTTTGTTGCTGATTTCTTCTTTCCAAAATGTAATTTTATCCTCTAAAGCAGCATTGGCATCCTTGTAGTCATTGAGGTTTTCCAACACCCTATCCATGTCCATAAACCCAATTCGAACTCTATTTTGAGCTACAATCAGTGAAGTAAAGCACAATAAAAACCCAAGAAATATGACTTTTTTCAAAATAAATTAAAATTGCTGTCCAATGATAAAGTGAGTTTCCCAACCGTGTGGAGTCAATTCACCTTGCAGATCATTGTCAAATCCATAACCAAAATCAATTCCAAGTAAACCAAAGGCCGGCATAAAAATTCGTATACCAAAACCAGCAGACCTTTTCATATCAAACGGATTATATTCCTTAAAACTGTTATAAGAATTTCCTGCTTCAAGAAAATTCAAAGCAAAAATAGAGGCCGATGGTTTTAGTGTTATCGGGTATCTCAATTCTAATGAAAATTTATTGTAAATCACTGCCCCATCACGATCGGAAAGAGATTGGTTTTCATATCCTCGCATTGCGATAGTCTCACGACCATCTAGGGCATATTGGGATAAACCATCTCCACCAAGATAAAAACGCTCAAAAGGAATGATCCCACGATCTGTGTTGTATGCACCTAAGTAACCAAATTCAGAATGCGTTTTTAGTACCAATTTATCAATAATATTGGTATACCAGGAACCAGAAAATTTTAGTTTATAATACTCTAACCATTTAAATTTCTCTTGGTCAATTTTTGCATCATCTGGGATGCCGTCTGCATTTTGAAAAGCGGGTTGATCGCCAAGTTTTGCATAATCGATTTTGTTGACTAATGAATAGGGGAACGAAAGTTTTGCACTGATCGAAAATTGAGAGCCACCAAGTGGAAAGATAGGGTTGGTGTATGTATTGTTTCGCGATATCGCAATCGAGTAATAAAGGTTATTTGACACCCCATCGCCGAATGTAAACAAACCAGTATAATAGTTGTTTAAGTCATAATATTGATACCCAATTGCTTGTGAAAGTGTGAAGTAATCATCTGGCACCTGAAGTCGCTTGGCGAGTCCAACATTGACACCTCGAATTTTAAAATATTGACTTTTGTCAGCGCGACCTGTAAAGTAGTTGTATCGATATTGGGTTGTTTGTGAAACTGAGGTAGAAAACTGTACTGGTTGTTGTCCCCCAAGCCAAGGCTCAGAAAACGAAAAACTATAGGTTTCATAAAAGCGACTTTTTTGTAAGCGTAAGGATAATCGCTGTCCATCACCCATTGGGACTGGTTTGTAGGCCTCTCGATTCCAAATGTTTCTCATCGAAAAATTACTAAAACTCAATCCAAGGGTGCCGATAAAACCACCACCTCCATATCCACCTTGAAGTTCGATTTGGCTTGCCCCCTTTTCAACTAGACCATATTCGATATCAACAGTACCTGCATTCGGGTCAACATTTTTAAAATCAGGTGAAATTTGCTCTGGATCAAAAAAACCAAGTTGACCCAATTCACGAACTGAACGAACAACAAGATCCTTGCTGTACAACGCACCAGGTTTGGTACGAAGTTCTCTGTAAATCACATGGTCATTGGTACGGTCGTTACCCACAACAGTGATTCGATTAAAATAGGCTGGTTTACCTTCAATGATACGAATTTCAAAGTTAATGGTGTCGTTTATGGCACTGATTTCAACAGGGTTGACAGATGAAAACAAATAGCCATTATTCTGATAGAGGTTTGTCAGGTCCTCTCCGTCGGGCTTGGTAGGGTCTGCGATACGTTTGCGAAGCAATACGCCGTTGTAAGTATCCCCTTTGTCAACTCCCAATAGACGTCCAAGATCTTCATCTGAATACACACTGTTACCTAAAAAATTGATTTCTCCAAAGTAATATTTATTACCCTCAACGACTTTGACATTAATATCGATTTCATTTTCATCTGAAATTATGGTATCAAAAATAACCCTTGCATCTCGATGCCCTTTTTCTTTGTAATAGTCGATAAGAGTGGTCAAATCCTCATTGTAGTCATCTTCAATATACTTGGACTTTTTCCAAAATCTACCAAAAAATTTAGTCTTAGTATTTTTGAATTTTTTACGAAGCTTTCTGTCGCTAAACTCATCGTTCCCGTCAAAAGTGATTGAGTTGATTTTGACGCGATCCCCTCGATCGATAAATATTAATAACTTTTCAGAGTTGGTACCAACAGTGTCTTTTTTTGTTTGTATCGTAACTTTTGTATTCAAAAACCCATCTTTTCGATACTTATTGATGATATAGTTTTCGGTTGTTTCTAAAAAACTTTCACTTATTTTCAATCCCTTTTTCAATCCAGTGTCATCAATGAGGCTTTGAAATTTGTTCTTTTTTACTCCGGTAATGGTAAAGTCTGAAAGCGTAGGAAGTTCTTTGATAAAAATTTCTATATCAGCTGTGTCACCCTCAATACGTGTGAGGTAAAAGTTGATATCACTAAACAGTTCTAGCTTCCAAAGCTTATTGATTACAGCACTGATGTCATCTCCTGGAATTCGAATTTGTTGCCCCTTTCGAAGACCTGTATAGGCAATTACTGTTTGTGGACTAAAGCTCTTAATTCCAGTGACTTCAATCTTCCCTAGATTGTATAGTTTTCCTTGATCGAAAGATGTAGATTTTTGTGCCAGTGTGGTTGTACACGCAGCTAGAAACAAAAAAATAAGGGGGGTGATATTATCAAGTAACTTGCTCACTAGTTTTTCCAAATCGGCGTTCTCTTTTTTGATAATCTGCAATTGCTTTATGGAGTGAAGTCTCATTAAAATCAGGCCAAAACTCATCAGTAAAATACAATTCTGCATAAGCAATTTGCCATAGCAAAAAATTACTAATTCGGACTTCACCACTTGTACGAATCAACAGATCTACATCTGGTAAATTTTGCGTGTAAAGATGCTTATTTATTATGTTATCATCAACATTTTCAATTGAAATTATATTATTTTTAACTTTATAACTTATTTCCTGCACAGCTTTAAGGATTTCTTGACGAGCACCATAGCTCAATGCGAGCGTCAGTACAAGACCTGTATTTTTTTTGGTTTCATCTAAAACTTCTTGCAACTCTTGCTGAACATTGTTGGGCATCATATTAGTATGCCCAATGGTATTCAATCGAATATTGTTTTTCATCATCAACCCAAGTTCGTTTTTTAACGCACTGATAAGCAGTTTCATCAAGGTTTTGATTTCGTGTTTTGGGCGATTCCAGTTTTCGGTTGAAAAGGCATACAGAGTCAGGTTGTTGACACCCAACCTTGCAGCTCCCTCTACAACTTTGCGAACCGATTTTGCGCCTTGTCGGTGTCCAAATACACGCGGTTGGTTGCGACGCTTTGCCCAACGACCATTTCCATCCATGATTATAGCAATGTGCTTTGGTAATCTTTCAATATCAATATTAATATCAATGGTTGTCATAAAAGACCTTCTATAAACCAGCCACGACCAAAGGAGTACGTGAGTGAAAAACCAGTTAAGACCATCCAGTCATTACTTAAATTGTTTCCAAAAGCTGGCTGTTTATCAATTCCGTCCACAAATTTAGGAAAACTTCCATCTAAATTATCGCTGAAGGTATAAAGTGCTTTGATTTCAAACCCTAGCACAAAACTCAAGCCCAAACGAGTTTTGATTCCAACTCCTATGGGAATTGCAACTGAAAAATCATTAGCTTGATAACTCGCAATTTGCTCGTTTGTATCGTAATACAAGTCTCTAAATTTTAAGTAGCTCAAACCAGCAAACATATAAGGCGACCAAGAGGTTTGAAAATCGGACAAATCCATTTTAAAATAATTGACCTCCAATATGGCTGATGTATGAGCGATTGAATTTGTAAAGTTGTAAGCACGCTCTTTTCTCAAGTTCTCTGACGACAATGAGTCTATTCCTCTTATTGCACTTAACCCAAGTTCAAACCGCAAAGCCATCCTAGGCGAAAAATTACTTTTGTAGAGTAAGGTGGCAGATTGGGTTTTAAATGATGGCCTAATAAAGTCTGTTTTACCAACCTCTCCAATGTAGTTTGTCCCTCCGATGAATAACCCAGCTTCACGATATTGTGCATGACTCAACATCAGGGGTGCAAGTAAACATAAACAATAGACTTTCAACACTGTGCAAGGATTACATATGCTAAACGATTCAAGATTTGTATTTATTGCTCAATTGCGTTGGTCCTTCCCCCAATGAAGTTTGTTACGAAGGGTTTTGAAATAACTGTCATCATGAAGACGTGCCAATTGCAGTGGAAATGCTGCTTTTTGAATTCGTATTGGGTGCCCTGTAGGGATGGTATGAATTCGAGAGTCTAACGAAAGTAGATTTGCATCTTCACGACTGCTAACACTGAGTTCTACAACATCATCTTCTGAAATAACTAGTGGACGTGCGTTTAGATTGTGAGGTGCAATTGGTGTAAGAACCAGCGATTTGCTATTTGGGTCGATGATTGGCCCGCCATTGCTCAAAGAATAACCAGTTGAGCCCGTAGGCGTAGAAACAATAAAACCATCTGCCCAATATGAGTTGAGCGATTCACCATTGATTCTGGTATGAACAGTGATCATTGAAGTTGTATTTTTTCGACTAACCCCAACTTCGTTTAGCGCCAATGGAAAAGCAGCAATCTCATCTGAAATACCCTGCACATCGACTGTAAGTAAGCTGCGTTTCTCAACAGTGTATTTTTGATCTAAAAATGCCTGCAATGCAACTTGGATATCATCAGCCTGTAGAGTAGCTAAAAACCCAAGTCGACCTGTATTAATCCCAATCACAGGAATTTGTGTGTCACGAATCAATTCTAAACAGCGTAGGAGTGTGCCATCACCTCCGACTGAAAAAAACATATCGATGTCTTTGCCCAGATCTTTGTATGAAGTGAATGACCTTAATGAATAATTCAGAAGCGATTGACAAATCGTTTCATGACAACTCACATTGATATTCATTGACTGTGCAACCTCAAAAAGGTAACGAACAGTTTGTTGGCAAGCTTCATTTTGAAGGGAGCTGTACACAGCAATTTTCATGGGCGACTACATCGAAAGGTATTTGTCTAAATATGAGGCATGGTCCTGTAATTTATCTTCTAAATCATCTTCTTTATGTTTGCTCATAACTTCATAACCAAAACGACGAAGTGTAGGGAGAAGATGTTTGAGGTATTGTGCATCAATGGTCAGAATTATTTCAATCCATTCCTCATGTTGACGCTCAAGATGAAGACTTGTGATTTGTACACTACTCGCTTCTAGAAGTTGTGTGAGTTCGGTCAACAAAAAATCGACTTTATTTTTGCGAATCGAAAGTTTTGAAAGGTTTTGATAAACAGAGATCTCTTGCATAACTAAAGCCAAAATAACGAAAAAAGTGGACAAACTGCTCTATTCGATGTATTTTTGCTAAAAAAAAGAAAATGACCAGCTTAAGTGTTAATATCAATAAGATTGCCACCTTGCGAAATTCTCGGGGAGGTGATATGCCAAATCTGATTCAAACAGCTCAAGATATCGAAGCATTTGGTGCGCAAGGAATTACTATACATCCTCGTCCTGATGAGCGACACATTCGCTATCAAGACGCACACGATCTTAAAAAGGTGGTAAAAACCGAACTCAATATAGAGGGAAACCCTGTTCCTAAATTTATTGAACTTGTATTGGCTGTCAAACCCGATCAAGTCACATTTGTTCCCGATGCAGAGGATGCTATTACTTCTAATGCAGGTTGGGACACCATTAAGCATGAATCATTTTTAACAGAAGTCATTCAAGAATGCAAAAACAATGGCATCCGAACGTCTATTTTTCTCGACCCTGACACAAAGCAAATAGATGGTGTCAAAGCAACTGGCACAGATCGCATTGAACTCTATACAGAGGCCTTTGCAAGAGGATTTGCCAAAAACCCTGAAACTGCCATTGCAACTTATATTGAAGCAGCTAATCTAGCAGCTGAACTCGAAATTGGCCTCAATGCTGGACATGACCTGAGCTTGGAAAACATTGCATACTTTCATAAGTATATCCCCAATCTTTTGGAAGTATCTATTGGTCACGCTCTCATTTGTGAATCCTTGTATTTTGGACTCGAAAATATTATAAACCAATATCGAGCCAAACTAACATGAGTTTGCTTCACAGTCAAATCTTAGGAACAGGAAAGCCTTTGTTGATTTTGCATGGTTTTTTGGGTATGTCCGACAATTGGCGTACCATGGGCAAGCTGTGGGCAGCGCATTTTGAGGTGCACCTAATCGACTTGCGAAATCATGGCAGAAGTTTTCATAGCAATGCATTTTCGTACACCCACATGGCAGAGGATTTAACAGCCTATTGTCAACATCACCAACTAGTGAATGCTATCATATTGGGCCATTCGATGGGAGGTAAATTAGCAATGCACTTTGCAACCAATCAAACAGTGAAAGTTGAAAGGCTCATCATTGTAGATATTGCCCCCAAAGACTATCCAACTCACCACGATCATTTTTTGGAGGGATTGATGGATTTACACACCCACACCCCCGAATCACGAGGGGAAGCCAATCAACGACTCAGTCGTTTTGTAAGCGATGAGGGTACAAGACTGTTTTTACTCAAAAACCTTTATCGCACTGGTGATGGCTTTGCACTCCGTGTGAATGTTCCCGTTTTGAAATCCAAAATAGGAGAAGTCATGATATCTTCCATTGCTAATTATGATGGGCCAACACTGTTTTTAGCAGGTGCACACTCGAATTATATTCTTCCAGATGATCATGCCCACATCGCCCAGTTTTTCCCCCAATCGTGTATCAAAACCATCCCCAAAGCAGGGCATTGGCTTCATATTGAAAACCCTGTTGCCTTTGCTGCTGAGGTGGATGATTTTTTGGGTATTCGATAGCCCTTGCTAAAGGGCGAGAAAAAAAGTATTTTTGCGCTTCAGTAAACAAAATGCTATGCAAGTAACGCGTAAAGATGTTGATGCCCTAAATGCTGTAATTACAATTGCTATCGATAAAGCTGAACTCACACCCAAAATAGATTCTGTTCTGACATCTTATCGCAAACGAGCAGATATCCCTGGATTTCGTAAAGGGAATGTTCCTATCGGACTGATTAAGAAACAATATGGTGCAGCTGTGAAAGCCGATGAGACAAACAAAATTCTGCAAGAGTCGCTAACCAATTACATAAGCAAAGAAAAAATTGCTCTATTGGGCAACCCCCTTCCTGTCGAAAGAGATGATTTTGATTGGGATGCCGATACTATGCTGTTCGATTTTGAATTGGGTTTGAGTCCATCATTTGAAGTCAAGTTTAATGGGCGTAAAGCAATTACTTGTTATGAAATCACTGCAGACGACGAAACCATTGATAAGCAAATTGATAGGATGCGCAGTCAATATGGAAGGTTGCACGCTGAGGGTACTGTCGTTGATGGCGTGGAGATCACAGCACAGTTTACCGCTGAGGATATAGATAACAAAACTACACTTTCGATCGACGATATCAAAAGCAAAGCCCAGAAGAAAAAATTGATGGGTGCCAAAGTTGGCGACACAATCGAACTCAAAACCAAAAGGCTTTTTGCCAACGATCACAAATTGATGCATGTGCTGGGTGTTAATCATGATAAGGCGCATGGCCTGTCGATCGTTGTCAATTGTACGATTGAAGAAATAAATCGTAGGGAACTCGCAGACATGAATCAAGAATTTTTTGACAAAGTCATGATGAAAGACGCTGTAAAAACAGTATCGGAATTCAAAGAAAAACTTAAGGGAGATGCGGAGCGTCAATTTACAAACCAGTCAGATCAAAAAATGCTAAACGATGTAACAGAATCTCTTATTGACAATACAGAATTTGATTTACCCTCTACCTTTTTGAAAAAATGGATGCAAACTTCTAGTGAGAATCCCATCACTGAAGAACAAGCAGCCGAACAGTATGACAAAGCAGAGCGCGGCATTAGATATCAATTGATCGAGGCGAAACTAAGAGAACAATATGGATTGACAATCGAACGTGAGCAAATTGTCGCCTTTGCCAAAGACATGATCAAAGGTCAAATGGCACAGTTTGGTCGTACAGATGTTTCCGAACAAGAGCTCAACGATATTTCGGAGCGAATCCTTGATAATCAGGATGAGGTGAAACGTATTTCTGACCAGTTGATGAGCAAGAAAATGATTGATTTGTTTCGAGCTGAAGCCAACCTAAAGACCAAGAAAGTAAGCTATGAAGATTTTATAAAGCATGCTTACAAATCATAAATTGTCTATCTTTAAACAATAACATTTACAATGGACCACACGAAAGAGTTTAAAAAATACGCGATTCAACACCACGGAATAAATAGCTTATACTACGATCAATTGGTGAGTAGTATGACGCCGTATATCATAGAAGAACGCCAAATGAATGTTGCCCAAATGGATGTTTTCTCAAGATTAATGATGGATCGTATCATTTTTTTGGGAACAGCCATCAACGATAGTGTGGCCAACATTATTCAGGCACAATTGCTGTTTTTGGAAAGCACTGACAAAACCAAAGACATCCAAATCTACATCAACTCGCCTGGAGGAGGGGTATATGCTGGTTTGGGAATTTATGATACAATGCAGTTTATTGGCCCTGACGTGGCAACGATTTGTACTGGAATTGCTGCCTCTATGGCTGCAGTACTTCTATGTGCTGGTGCAGATGGAAAACGATCTGGACTCACACATTCGCGCGTGATGATTCACCAACCCTTGGGTGGTGCCCAAGGTCAGGCATCGGACATTGAAATTACAGCTCGAGAGATTTTAAAGCTTAAAAAGGAACTCTACGAAATAATTGCCAAGCATTCTGGCCAAAAATATGACAAGGTCTATAAAGACTCTGATAGAGATTACTGGATGAAGGCTCCCGAAGCAATGAAATATGGAATGATAGACGAAGTTCTAGTCAGAAATTAAATCCATGGAAAACAAAGAACTTACCTGCTCATTTTGTGGAAAAAAGAAAGACGATACAAATCTATTAATTGCAGGTTTGGATGCACATATTTGCGATCGCTGTATCGAACAAGCCAGTGGTATTATTTTAGAGGAATCAACACACAAAGTCGTTGAGGCCAATAGAGATGATATTTCTCTTGTTAACCCAAAGCAAATCAAATTATTTTTGGATGATTATGTGATTGGTCAGGACTATACCAAAAAGGTAATGTCTGTGGCTGTTTACAACCATTACAAACGTTTGCTTCATCCAAAAAGTGAAGTTGAAATTCAAAAGAGTAATGTTATAATGGTTGGAGAAACAGGAACAGGGAAAACACTGATCGCCAAAACGATAGCAAAAATGCTCAATGTACCCTTAGCGATAGTCGATGCTACAGTTTTGACAGAGGCAGGTTATGTTGGAGAGGATGTGGAGAGCATTCTCACTCGACTTCTTCAGGCAGCTGACTACGACCAAAGTAAAGCTGAAAAAGGGGTTGTATTTATCGATGAAATCGATAAGATTGCTCGCAAAAGCGACAACCCTTCCATCACACGTGACGTTTCGGGAGAAGGGGTACAGCAAGCATTGTTGAAGTTGTTGGAAGGGACTGTTGTCAATGTGCCGCCAAAAGGTGGTAGGAAACACCCAGATCAGAAATTCATTGAAATCAATACAGAGCACATCTTGTTTGTTGCAGGTGGCGCTTTTGATGGCATTGAAAAACATATTTCCAAAAGACTTAATATGCAGTCTGTTGGCTATAGTGCCGCCAAAGAGGGGGATCATTATGATGCATCAAACAACTTGCTCTCCTATCTAGTTCCATCAGACTTAAAGGCATTTGGATTGATTCCTGAAATTATTGGGCGTTTGCCAGTGTTAACGCACATGGATTCTCTAGACGAAAAAACTTTACGAGCGATTTTGACAGAGCCCAAAAATGCAATTATCAAACAGTATGTTGCCCTTTTTGCTTTAGACGAAATTGATTTTAGTATTTCAGATTCAGCACTCGACTTTATTGTTGAAAAAGCAGTAGAGTATAAGTTGGGTGCACGTGGGTTGCGCTCTCTTTGCGAAGCTGTACTCACAGATGCGATGTTTGATCTTCCAGGGTCTGGCGAGAATGAATTTCGAGTGTCCAAAACCTATGCAGTTAACAAACTCAACAAGTCAAAACTGCAAGCACTGAAGGCGGTCTCTTAACGATTCATTTGAAGTAAAACATCAATAAACTCTCGACTGTTGGACAGTCGCGGGATTTTATTTTGCCCCCCGAGCTTGTTTCTTTCCTTTAGCCAGTCATGAAATAGATTGGCTCTTCCCACATGTATTTCAAGAGGATCAAGGGTCATGTTTTTGTAACGCTTGGCTTCATAGTCAGAATTCAACTCTTGCAATCGAACGTCAAGATCACTTATGAATTGATCAATATTTTTAGGCGGAGATTTAAATTCCACGATCCACTCGTGTTTTCCTTTGCTCTTTCCAGCCATAAAAACAGGCCCTGCAGTAAAGTCAATCACTGCTGTTTGATGCGCTTTGCACACATCAGCCAAAGCGGTTTCAGCATTTTCAATGATCAGTTCTTCTCCAAAAACATTGATGTGATGCTTGGTTCGACCTGTAATTCTAAATCGATAAGGACTTGTTGAGATAAAGCGAATGGTATCCCCAATTTGATAGCGCCACAAACCTGCATTGGTACTGATCAATACTGCATAGTTTTTATCCTTTTCGACTTCTGCCAAACGAACGACTTTTTGATTTGTCAAACCATAGGTGTCCATGGGTATAAATTCATAAAAAATGCCATAATCAAGCATTAACAATAGCTCATCAGAATTATTTTGATCTTGTATGCCAAAGAACCCTTCAGATGCATTATAGATTTCATAGTATTTGAAATCACTGGTTGGAAAAATAGACCCATATTCGTTTCGATAGGGATTAAAACTCACACCTCCGTGGAAATACACTTCAGCGTTGGGCCATAATTCCAAAAGATTATGCTTTCCTGTTTTTTCTTGAATTTTTTTCAAAAGGACAAGCATCCACGATGGTACTCCTGCAAGTGACGTGACATCTTCATTGATACAAGTATTGATGATGGCTTTCATTTTGGTTTCCCATTCATCCATCATTGAGACCTTGTGGCTGGGTGTGCTCACAATTTCTGCCCAAAGGGGTAAATTTTCGATAATAATTGCAGATAAGTCTCCAAAGTAGGTATTGTTTTCTTCATAAAGGGACTTACTTCCACCAAGTCGTAATGCCTTTCCTTGAAAGAGCTGGGAGTTGGGATTGTTGTTGAAATACAAGCTCAACATGTCTTTTCCAGCCTTAAAATGACATTCGTTCAGGGCTTCATTGGAGACAGGGATAAACTTGCTTTTCGCATTGGTCGTACCACTCGATTTGGCAAACCATTTGATAGATGTTGGCCAAAATAGATTTTGCTCCCCTTTGCGCGTCCGAGCGATGAGTTCTGCCAAATCTTCATAGGTTGAAATGGGCACTTGATCTGCAAATCGCTCATAGGATTTGATCGACGAAAACCCATATTCTTTTCCAAACCAAGTGTTTTTAGCCTGATCGACAAGTTTGGTCAATAATTCGCTTTGTACTTCGTTGGGGTATTTGAGAAACAACTCAATTTGATGCACCCTCTTTTTGAGAAACCACGACAATACAGAATGAAGCAGAGGGATGGGCATAAATAGATTATATTTATGACAAAAATAACGAAAAAAAGGATGATGTTAGAAGGCCCTTTGCGAAAGATGAGAACACAGATCAATGATCCAATTGATTACTATATGACGTTTCCATCAGTTTTTGTTCGTGTCAATGATCTCATCGGAAAATCACTTTCCTTTACCCATACAGGATTTTCTTGTATGAGTTGTGGGAACGATCAACCTATTTTCAGACAAGGTTTTTGTAAGACCTGTTTTTTTGAAATGCCTAGTGCTGGTGATTGGATCATGCGTCCAGAGCTCAGTCAGGCGCACCTAGATATTGAGGATCGTGATTTGACCTATGAAAAAAAAGTTCAATTACAACCTCACATAGTATATCTGGCTGTTTCGAGTGGTTTAAAGGTGGGGGTTACGCGAAAAACACAAGTGCCTACTCGTTGGATTGATCAGGGTGCTCATCAAACGATTCCAATTTTGGAGGTGCCAAATCGTTACTTGGCGGGGATTACAGAAGTTGCTCTCAAGTCTCATTACAATGACAAAACCAACTGGCGACAAATGTTAACGCAAAAACCAGAACCCCTTGATCTTGAAGCAGAAAAAAAACGGGCTTTGTCATACCTTCCAAACGAAGTCAAGGACTATGCCAGAAGTGCATTACAAGAGAAAACAATGTCGCTGCATTTCCCTTTGCAAACGCCACCCACAGCAGTAAAAAGCATAAAGCTGACAAAACTGAAACAATTTTCAGCTACTTTGGCAGGAGTGAAGGGTCAATATCTTATTTTTTCAGACCAACAAGTGATGAATGTACGTGGGCATGAGGGTGTTTGTGTATCCCTGACAGTGACTTAGTCTAAGGCTTTGTAGGTATAGTTTTGAAAGGGGTACACAATGTTATCTCCACCTGGCATTTGCTGGGTAAGGGTGATACCAATTGCCTTTTTTTTTGGATCAATAAAAAAATGGGTACTAAAATACCCACCCCATTGTAGTTGCCCAACCCCACCAGGACGATCCATTTTATCGGAATTCAAAATAACAGAAAACCCAAACCCAAAGCCAGCCCCTAGTTCATTGTATAGATTTTGAGTGTGATTGGTCCTTATATTTTTGACAGTCTCAGCTTTGAGAATTCGTGTTCCCTTCCAAGAACCATTGTGGAGGATCATCAGACAAAATTTGGCATAATCATCAGCTGTAGAAAAGAGACCATGTGTGCCTCCAAAAACAGTATTCCTAGATGTTGGAACTTGATGTTTGTGACGCATGACCTTATTGTTTTCATCGCGACTGTGAAGCTTCATCACCCTTTGTGATTGCAGCCCATTGAGGTTATAGCCAGTGTCATCCATTTCTAGAGGATCAAAAATATTTTTTGACAGGTAATTGGGAATAGATTCTTTGGTTACTCTTTCAAGGATGAGTGCCAACACATCTGCACCAGCACTGTAGTACCACTTTGCCCCTGGCTGAGCGACGAGTGGAAAAGATAGTAAAGTCAACACCCTGTCTTCAACTGTATTGTGAAGGTGATAGTTTAAGGTTTCGTCGTACAGCGCTTCGAACAGTTGTTGATCAAGCTTAGTATCCCCCAATCCGTGAGACAATCCTGAAGTATGGGTAAGCAAGTCACGTATTGTAATGGATCGGTTGATTTTTTGTTTTGGACTGTCCAATCCAAGATTTGGGTCAACAGCCACACGTAAGTATTTTGCCTCAGGGATATACATTTCGATGGGGTCATTTAGGTTGATAACACCACGCTCAACGAGCTGCATGATCGCAACACTCATAATTGGTTTGGTCATCGATTGGATATAGAAGATGCTATTGGGTTCTAATGCTTTTTCAGTAGAAACATCTTGATATCCCTGTGTTTGATGCCAAACCACACGATCGTTGACAATGAGGAGAGACTCAACTCCAGCAAGTGTTTTATTTGAAATAGAATTTTGATAATGAGCATATAGGGAGTCTAATGCTCCTTGATTCAGGCCTTGGCTGTGGCCAACCACTGTGATGGTGAGCCATAGGACAGTTTGAATAAAGATTGATCGGAATTTATATTTGGATTTCTTCATTTATGTCTAGTTTAAAATAGGAACGTATCCAATTGACACTCAGATAGAGCAGCGGGGTATCGATCAATGCAACGAGAATTTTAAACACAACACCAGAAATGAGTAGGCCTAAAAAAGCGTTCCAGGGCAATACTCCAAAAACACATAACAGTCCAACAACTGTAAATGTATCGATAAATTGAGAGGCAAAAGTGGAGAAATTATTTCGAAGCCATAAGTGTTTTCCTTTGGTCAAATTTTTCCAAAAATGATAGATACGGATATCGATAAACTGCGCAAAGAGATAAGCCATCATTGAAGCCAATACAGCGATGGGTGACAGTGCAAATACTTTCGTAAATGTTGCATCATCAATGGGTGAATTTGGGAGCGCAGGTACCACCCCAGCAATCAGGAGTATTCCCATCGAAAAAAACGAAGCAAAGATACCAGCAATCACAACTCTGTTTGCAGCACGTCTGCCAAAAATTTCAGAGATCAAATCAGTAACCAAAAAGGTAATTGGATAGGGGAGAATACCAACAGAAAGCTCAAACAATGAGTTGCCAAGGATTTCCCAATTAAAAGGATACCAATAGAAAAACTTTTGAAAAATCAGGTTTGAAACCACCAAAGAAGTGATGAACAACGCAGCAAGATATAAATAGAGTTTTTGTGCAGAAGCATGCCTTGATCTATCCATTAGCGAATGTTGAGTTCAAAAGGAATCCTCGCTTGGATGTGATCCATATGTGTTGTTTGTTTTGAAAATAATGATTGATAGTACTCAAGGGATTTTCCGATTGTAGTTTGTCCAAATGGGCTTGGCTGAAGAGATTCGATAAAGGATTCAAAGTCGTCACTGAATTTGGGGTAACTGGTTGTTTTGTACGCATTTGTTTCAGCCAACTTGGCGGCATATGCAACAGCATCTTCAAGACCCCCTAGCGAGTCAACCAAGCCAATTTTGTGAGCGTCTTTACCACTCCAAACGCGACCTTGTGCAATTTTGGCAACGTCTGCTACGCTCATTTCCCTTCCCTCCGAAACACGCTCCAAAAAGGTGGAATACACACGCTTGATTTGTTGTTTGATTTCTTTTGTTGCTGAACTTGTAAGAGATTTCATTGGGCTGTACAGCAATGCATTAGGGTGGGTCGTAACTTGTGATGCACGTACACCCCAGTCTTCAGCCAAATCCTCAACCAAAGGGAGAATACCAAATACCCCAATCGATCCTGTGATTGTTGTGGGTTCAGCAAAGATATAATCGGCTCCCGCAGCAATGTAATATCCACCAGATGCAGCAACATCACCCATTGAAATAACAACAGGTTTTTCTTGTTGTAAATTCTCAATTTCTTGATAAATCAGTTCTGAAGCAAGAGAGCTTCCACCTGGGGAATTGATGCGAATGACGACAGCTTTGGTACGATCATGATTTTTTATTTTTTTTAAAGTCCTAATCAATAACTCTTGCCCAATTTGAAACTCACCACCTTCTCCATAAATAATTTCACCTTGTGCATAAACAACTGCAATGCGATCTTTCCCTTCACCTAATTGGGTGCTAACAGTTTGTTGATAATCTTCGATGTCTATTGTATGGAGTTTATCATCCTCTTCGAGTTCCATTTTCGCTCTCAGCAGTTCTGAGTATTCGTTGCGTAGTATCGCATCGTCAACCACACCGAGTTGCACTGCATTTGCAGATATCAATGCATCTAAACTTGAAGCGATTTCATTGATTTTTTTGGGAGTCAGTGTTGTGCGCTCTTCAATTTTAACAACCATTTCAGCCCAGAAACTATCTAAAAGAGATTTGATTTGTTCTCGATTTTCTTCACTCATTTCGTTTTGTAAAAAAGGCTCAACAGCACTTTTGTAAGCACCACTTCGTATTACTTGCATTTCAATGCCAGTGATGTCTTGAAACTCTTTGAGATAAAGAACTTCAGATGCAAGTCCAGTAAGCTCAACACCCCCTTCTGGATGCACAAAAACAGAATCAGCCACAGAGGCCAAATAATAATCCTTTTGTCTAAAATAGTCATGATAAGCATAAATGAATTTGCCAGACTTTTTAAAGTCTGTTAGTGCATCGCGAATGACTTGGGTTTGCGACATACCAGATTGTAAAAAAGTATGCTCAATACTAATCCCTTCAATGCGATCATCGTCTTTCGCTGAGCGAATGGACGCCAAAATTTTATCTAAACCAACTGCGTCTGCATCTAGATCAAAAGCTGCTTCAAATTCAAATTGTTTTGGGCTGCGATCAGTCATTGGTTTTTGGAGGCTGATGGTTAAAAGAGAATTTTCTTTCACAATGACTTCCTCAGCTGTGTCAATTGACGATGCGATACCAGCTAAGAGAATAAATAAAAAGATAAATGAGAGGACAATCGCAATGAATGTGCCTAGTACAGAGGCGAGTAGATTTTTTAAAAACTGCATATGATGGTTTATTTATACAAATATAAGATGATTATGTTTTCTTTTACGACTTTTGTGTTGTGGAAATGCAGAAGATTTATATCGCATTGGGAAGCAACATGGGCGATCGCCTTGCCAATCTACAACAAGCTGTTGATAGGATTGATGAAGAGATAGGCAGGGTTCTTCAGTGCGCTTCAGTTTATGAAGTACCTGCTGTGGGCTTTTCGGGGGCTGATTTCTTAAATACTTGCTTGGTGGCATTGTCATCTAAAACACCCAATTTGATTTTGGAAAATCTTAAAGCGATCGAAAGGGGACTGGGTCGCGAGCAGGCTTCAGATGGCCTGTACCACGATCGACCAATTGATCTCGACTTGATCATGGTTGATGACCAGGTCATAAACACAAGCACACTTACTGTACCACACTCTCGATTACATGAGCGAAGATTTGTACTGCAGCCTCTTTCTGAGATTGCACCTGAAAAAGGAGTGCCAAATCACAATCAAACCGTTGCACAGCTGTTTAATAATTGTGATGATCCTACCAAGCTATTTCTTTTGGGAGATGCGATAGAGCGACCAGCCATTAATTTTTTACGTCAATTCAATCGCATTTGTGTGGAGGGAACCATTGGTTGTGGAAAAACAAGCTTGGCAAAGCGAATAGCCGAGGATATTCATGCAAAACTCTTCTTAGAGCGATTTGCCGAAAACCCCTTTTTACCCAAATTTTATGACAATGCCGATCGTTATGCATTTCCCTTAGAAATGTCATTTTTAGCCGATCGATTTAAACAGCAAAACGAACTTTCAGAGCAGCCCAATTTATTTGATCAAGGGGCTGTGTCGGATTATGAAGTACACAAGTCTCTGATTTTTGCTCAGTTTACGTTACAACCTGATGAGTATTCACTCTATCGATTAATATTTTACAATATGATGCGCGACATACAACAACCAGATTTGTATATCCTACTCAAACAAACAACTCCTAGATTATTATCTAACATTAAAAATAGAGGGCGTAGCTATGAGCGTTCCATTGATGCTGATTATTTGAACAAAGTTCGTCAGGGATATCAAGACTTTAAGCGTTCGCATCCAGATTGGAACATCTTAGAAATTGATTTGAGTGAACTCGATTTTGTGTCAAACGATAGGGATTATCATTTGATTATCGATCGACTTAAGAATGCTTTGATAGCGAACTAAACAACTCCCACACAACCAGTCCAACACTCACTGAAACATTGAGCGAATGCTTGGTTCCCTCTTGTGGTATTTCTAGCACTTCATTGGCAGCACTGACAATTTCTTGCGAAACCCCCTTTACCTCATGTCCAAATACCAAAGCATAGGTGGTGTTGGATTTGGGTGTAAAGTCCGACAAATTTGTGGAGCCTTCTGCTTGCTCGATTGCCAAAACAACAACCCCTTTCGTTTTGAGCTGATCAACAGCATGAGAGGTATTTTTGCAGTATTGCCATTGCACACTTTCAGTAGCACCCAAAGCAGTTTTACGAATGTCTTTGTGAGGAGGGGTAGCTGTGATTCCACAGAGTATGATTTCTTGTATGCGAAAAGCGTCAGCAGTGCGAAAAATCGAACCTACATTATGGGTGCTCCTCAAATTGTCTAACACCAAAATTAAAGGTGTTTTGGGGACGTTTTTAAATTCATCCACATCCAATCGATTTAGTTCTGCATTTTTGAGTTTGCGCATGTTTCAAAAATACAATTTGATTGGCAAACCATTTTCCAAAGCAAATAAGTATTTTAGCAAGACAACTCAGAACATTTGACAGCAAAACCATCATCTAGGGAAACACCATTGATGAAGCAGTATAATGAGATTAAGGTGAAATACCCAGATGCTCTATTGTTGTTTCGGGTAGGGGATTTTTACGAGACTTTTGGAGATGATGCTGTTCGCACTGCAGATATATTGGGCATTGTGCTCACCAAACGAGGCGCTGGTAGTGCAAGCGAAATAGAATTGGCTGGGTTCCCACATCATGCATTAGAAACTTATCTACCAAAATTGGTTCGTGCAGGTGAAAGAGTAGCGATTTGCGATCAGTTGGAAGACCCAAAAGCAACAAAAAAATTAGTCAAAAGAGGTGTAACTGAGCTCATCACACCTGGTGTCACTTTGACTGATGGTGTTTTGGACGAAAAGTCAAACAACTTTGTAGCTGCTTTACACATCAATAATCAAATACATGGATTGTCTTTTCTAGACATTTCAACAGGTGAGTTCCAACTCACACAAGGAAGTCAAATGGAAATATCGATCCTTATTCAGCAGTTGGCTGTCAAAGAAATCCTGGTTGCCAAAACTATGAAAGAGCAGATTGTAGAGAGTTATGGTGCAGGATTTCCAGCATATTACCTTGAGGATTGGGTTTTTCAAGAAAATTATGCAACAGAGCGTTTGCAGGGTCAATTTGGCGTTGCATCACTCAAGGGTTTTGGTATTAATGATCTTAATGCTGGTATCATTGCTGCAGGGGTGATTTTGTATTACCTGAATGAAACTGAACATGCACAGTTGGATCACATCACTCGCATTCATCGCCTCGATCGTGAGGTGCAAATGTGGATGGACCCATTCACCATTCGGAATTTGGAATTGATTTATCCCAATGCATCACAGGCAACCACTCTTTTAAAGGTCATGGATCATACAAAAACACCTATGGGTGGAAGAATGCTCAAACGATGGTTGGTTGCTCCACTAACCGATTTGATAGCCATTGAAAAGAGATTGAGTGTAGTGACTGATTTTTACCAACACTCAAATCGAAAACAGCGCATGCAAGAATTGCTTCAGTCAGTAGGAGATTTGGAGCGTTTGATGGCAAAAGTAGCCACAGGCAGAATTGGCCCTCGAGCGATCAATCAACTCAAGAACAGCTTGCTGCTTATTCCAAAAGTAACAGAAATTACCTCTCAAAGCGACCAAGAAGCTTTGCGCTTTTTGGGAGAGGGATTGGATTCATGTTCTGCTTGTTGTCAATGGATTAAAGACCGATTGTCTGAAGACGCTCCTACCCAATTGGGTAAAGGTGACACCATCGCCTCAGGATATTCTGTGGAGTTAGACGACTATCGCTCGATTGCTCATGATGGGAAAAAAATTCTTGATGAGATGCTGGAAAGAGAGACTGAAAAAACAGGTATCAGTTCTCTCAAAATATCATTTAACAATGTTTTTGGCTATTATATCGAGGTGCGAAACACGCATAAAGACAAAGTGCCAGAAACATGGATTCGAAAGCAGACACTGGTCAATGCTGAGCGATATATAACAGAAGAACTCAAGGTCTATGAAACAAAAATCATAGGTGCAGAAGATCACATTGCTCAACTTGAACAACGTTTATTTCAAGAACTTGTGAAGGGATTGTTACCTTATATTAAAGCCATTCAAAACAATGCACGCATACTGGCAGAGCTTGACTGTTTATGCGGGTTTGCGAGTTTGGCAAAGGCAAGAAACTATCATTGCCCAATCTTGAATGATGGTGACTCATTGACAATTGTGCAAGGTCGTCATCCAGTAATTGAATATCAAATGCCCCCTGAAGAATCTTATATCCCAAATGACTTGGAGCTCAACAAAAATAATCAGCAGATTATTATGATTACTGGTCCCAATATGTCAGGGAAATCGGCAGTGTTACGGCAAACAGCGCTTATTGTACTCATGGCTCAAGTAGGGAGCTACATTCCTGCAGATCGGGCTGAAATTGGATTTGTTGACAAGCTGTTTACTCGTGTAGGTGCAAATGATAATATTTCCTTGGGGGAGTCCACTTTTATGGTTGAAATGAACGAAACAGCTGCAATTGTCAACAATCTGTCTTCACGTAGTTTGGTCCTGCTCGATGAGATTGGGCGTGGTACGAGCACCTATGATGGGATATCAATTGCCTGGGCGATTGCCACCTATTTGCACGAACATCCTCATCAGCCCAAGACTTTATTTGCTACGCATTATCATGAGCTCAATGAAATGACAGAGCAACATGAACGAATACAGAACTATACTGTTTCTGTAAAAGAGCTAAAGGATGATGTGCTGTTTTTACGCAAATTAGTTCCCGGCGGCAGTGCGCATAGCTTTGGTATTCATGTGGCTAAGATGGCAGGGATGCCTCAGTTAATCTTACAGCAATCCAAACAACTGTTGGAAAAGTTAGAAGCAAGTCGAGGTACAAAAGAGACGAAAAAAGATGACGAAATGCAATTGAACTTTTTTCAAATGGATGACCCATTGCTTGAAGAAATTAGGGATCAGATAATGGATTTGGATATTGACCATTTGACCCCTATGGATGCTTTGATGCAGCTCAACAGTTTGCGTAAGAAGTTGGGGAAGAAAAAGGACTTGTAGTTTTTGGTAAAATTGCCTTACATTTGCTTTCCAATTGCGAAAGTAGCTCAGTGGTAGAGCATCACCTTGCCAAGGTGAGGGTCGCGGGTTCAAATCCCGTCTTTCGCTCTTTAAAGTCCGAGCTGAAGTGGTGGAATTGGTAGACACGTTGGACTTAAAATCCAATGAACAGTAATGTTCGTGCGGGTTCAAGTCCCGCCTTCAGTACGATTATCCTCAAGAATAATTTTTTGTTTTTGGGGATATTTTTTTTCAATTAAGCCAATGAAAATTATTTAAATAATCCAGAGTTTGTTTCGAAAATAGATCAATTGGGAGTACATTAAAAGCCGCATTTCGTTCTTAAAAAAGGTTTTGCGGTTTATTTTTTTATTAATCGCTTTATAAATGTTTTTGTTGGAGTTTCAATTCTTATAAAGTAAAGGCCAGATTTTAAAAGGGAAATATCCAATTGTACTTCATGGAAATTAAAAACTTTACTTAATAATGTTTTTCCTTTAGTGTCTGTGATTGAAAGATATTTAATGGGCTCAAGATCATTAAGCTCTATGTAGCATATGTTAGAAGATGGATTGGGATAAATTCTAATTTCATCTACCAAAGAGTTTTCTAGGCCTAGGTTACTTTGCTCATAAACTCTTACGTAATCAATTTCCATAACATCTTGAGAAAAATCAGAAGGAATGACACCGCCTAAATTACCACCCATTGCAATGTTTAATATAATATAATGTAAGTTATCATAAGGAATAATGTTGGTGTTTTCTCTTTCAAAAAATACATTATCATCTAGTAAAACTTGAATAACGTCTTCAGTCCATATTAATGAATAAATGTGATAAGTTTCGCTTGAATCAGTAATGGGTGTTGTGGTTCCCATGTTTTCATAAATATTTGTATTGGCATTGGTATAATGTAAATAAGCATAAGTTATGTTTTTATTCCAGCCATTTTGTTCCATAATATCAATTTCACCACAATTTGGCCAACCAACACTTCCATAGGTGTCACCAAAATAGTTACCAATTTCATTTATGTTTGCCCCTAATGTCCAAATAGCAGGCCATGTTCCTGCTGACGATGGCAATTTTGCTCGAACATCTACACGACCATATTTGAAAGCAAATTTTGAGTTAAGGCGTGCAGAGGTGTAACTTTTTGTGACACCATTATAGTTGTAATTTTCCTTTACAGCTTTTATTTTTAAACTTCCATTGCTAACATAGGAATTTGAAATATTATCGGTATAATGTTGTTCTTCTCCGTTAGCCCATGAGTTACCATTAATAATAGGAACAATCTGATGATGCCATTTTGTTGGATCTGGCTCTCCAGAGTAGTCATCAAATTCATCACTCCAAACCAAGTTATTAAAATCCAAAGATAAATTTTCACCACCTTCAACATTATCTATTAAGAAAGTGCCCGATAGTAACTGGTTAGGACCAACAAAAATGGCAATTCTTGAAAAATTACCATTTATATTTTCAGTACCTGACTCTCCAATGATATTTGATTGAGAGAAATCAAGTTCTACATTTGACCAACCATTACCTGGAATAGTTGCCTCAAGAAACGCATCTCCAAATCCAGAATCACTACCTTCAAATTTAACTTGAATTGTATTGTTTTGTCCATTGTCTGAGAAGAAATCAAATCGGATAATATTAGAGCTGTCAAAATTAGCTGCTGGAGTCAAATCAAGATAAATACCTTC
>CACFJP010000015.1 GCA_902566635.1 uncultured Bacteroidota bacterium
AGTATGCCGTTTGGTAGGCAATCAAAGCATAGCATGTAGAGTGTGATTTGTTAAACGCATAAGAGGCAAATGCTTCCCAATCCTTCCATATTTTCTCAAGAATTTCTGCATCATGACCCCTCTCTTTTCCACCATTGATAAATTTTGGTTTAAGTTTTTCGAGCAATGAGAATATCTTTTTACCCATAGCTTTTCTCAAAACGTCTGCCTCACCCTTGGAAAAACCGGCTAAATCCTGTGACAACAACATCACCTGCTCTTGGTAAACAGTGATGCCATAGGTCTGCTTCAAGTGTTGCTGCATTTCTGGCAGATCATATTGGATTTTTTCTTCCCCATTTTTTCGACGGATAAAACTAGGTATATACTCCAAGGGTCCGGGACGATACAACGCATTCATGGCGATCAGATCCTCAAATTTGTTTGGTTTAAGCTCTCGCAAATAGCGTTGCATGCCTACACTTTCATACTGAAAAATTCCCACGGTTTCTCCACGCTGAAATAGGCTATATGTCGGCTCATCGTCCAAAGGGAAATCATCAGGATTGAGATTTATATTGTGCCGATACTTGATCAACTTTACAGTGTCTTTGATCAATGTGAGAGTTTTGAGCCCTAAAAAATCCATTTTCAATAGGCCTGCACTTTCCACAACTGCATTGTCATACTGCGTCACAACCAAATCCGAATCCTTTGCAGTTGCTATAGGCACCAAATTACTTATGTCTTCAGGGGTGATAATCACCCCACAAGCATGGGTGCCAGTGTTGCGTAAAGAACCCTCCAAAATTTTTGCCTGATTCAATGTTTCTGCCTCCAAATCATCTCCATCAGCAATGTCTTTCAATTGCTCGACTCGTTGAAATTCATCTGACCGTAGTTCTTCTTTCAAAGAAGTGTTTTCTTTGGTTAAAATGGAGTTGAGTTTAACATTGGGAATCAGCTTGGCAAGGCGATCAGCATCGGCCAGAGGTAAGTCTAATACACGAGCAGTATCACGTACCGATGACTTTGCTGCCATTGTACCATAGGTCACAATTTGGGCGACCTGATTAGACCCATATTTTTCAATAACGTAATCCATCACTTTTGATCGACCTTCGTCGTCAAAATCGATGTCGATATCTGGCATACTCACACGATCAGGGTTCAAAAAACGCTCGAAAAGCAAATCGTGTTCAATGGGGTCTATGTTTGTGATTTGTAAACAATAAGCAACCACCGAGCCTGCTGCAGAGCCGCGCCCAGGCCCCACTGAAACGTCCAATGAACGAGCTGCTGCAATCAAATCTTGGACAATCAAAAAATAGCCCGGATAAGCTGTGTTTTTAATAACGCTTAATTCAAAATCAATTCGTTCTTGAATCTCTTTTGAAATCTGTCCATAACGAGACTTTGCACCTTCTTGTGTAAGATGCTTTAAGTATTTGTTCTCTCCCCTTTTGCCACCATCTTTTTGATCCTCAGCTATAATAAATTCATCAGGAATGTCAAACTTTGGGAGAAGTACTTCACGCTCCAAAACAATAGGCTCTACTTTTTCGATAATTTCTTGAATATTGTGAATCGCCTCTGGTATATCTGAAAATAATTCACTCATCAGCTGAGGGGACTTAAAATAGTACTCCTGATTTGGAAGTCCATAGCGATAACCTCGACCTCTTCCTATGGGCGTTGACTGCTTTTCTCCTTCTTTCACACACAACAAAATATCATGCGCATTGGCTTCCTCTTTCTTCAAATAATAGCAACAGTTGGTCGCTATTATTTTAACATTGTGCTTTTTCGCCATTTCAACCAAGGTCGTATTGACTCGTGTCTCATCCTCCTGATTGTGACGCATAATCTCGATATACAAATCAAATCCAAAATGATCTTTCCACCAAAGCAAAGATTCTTCTGCCTGTTGTGCACCAACATTGAGTACTTTATAAGGCACCTCCCCATAAAGGTTCCCTGTTAAAACTATCAAATCATCTTTGTAATTGAGAATTATATCTCGATCAACACGAGGGACGTAGTAAAATCCTTTGGTGTGGGCAATGGATGTCAGTTTTGCAAGGTTGTGATAGCCTTTTTTGTTTTTTGCAATCAATACAATTTGATGACCGTCGTCCCTATGTGAGCGATCAAGATGATTTTTACAGACATTGAGCGTAATGCCAATGATTGGTTTGATTGGCTTTCCCTCACCCTCTTTGATCGATTTGTTGTGTTGATTGACTGCTTTCACAAAATGAAAAGCCCCCATCAAGTTGCCAATGTCTGTGATTGCAACTGCTGGCATATTCATCGCTACTGTTTCTTCAACAAGTTTTTGGACAGAAATAGTCGACTGAAGCACCGAAAACTGTGTATGGGTGTGTAAGTGGCAAAACGGAAGTGTTTCAACCTTCAGCTCGTCTGACTTAGTTTCTGGCTCCTGTGGTGACTGTAGTGCTGCAGTTTCTTTACGAAGGTTTCGGTGTTCTAGCCCAACCAATGGAACAACGCTAGTATAGGTCTTCTGAATATATTGCGTGGACTGTTGTAACTCATTGAGGGTAAATTTATTTTGCCGAAGCAGTTCGAGAAAAGCTCTTGTGGTGGCTTCTACATCTGCAGTCGCATTATGTGCCTCATCGAATGTGTCATTGAACAAAAAAGCATATAACTCATTGAGGGTTGGTAACTTAAATTTCCCTCCTCTACCACCTGGGAGCTGACACATGGCAGCAGTGTCTTCAGTACATGTATCTAGAATCGATTTTGTCGTGAGAATGTTATCTTTTCCCAACCGCAAGAACTCGGCACCCATGATGTTGAGGTCAAATTTTAAATTGTGTCCAACCAAAAATTCAGCCTTGTCAACAACTTTAATAAACGATTCAACTACCTGTTTAATAGCAACCCCATCTCTGGTGGCGAGATCTGTGGAAATCCCGTGCACTTTTTCAGACTCAAAAGGGATATCAAAACCGTCAGGAATAACAATAAAGTCATTATGGGAGATCATACTCCCATCCGATGCATGCAATTGCCAAGCAATTTGAACACATCTTGGCCAATTGTCACTGTCTGAAAGAGGGGCATCCCAGTTGGCAGGTAATCCAGTTGTCTCAGTGTCAAAAATCAAATACATCTATATCCTTAAAGCTGAATAAAAATAAATAACTCAGTCTCCAAAACACTATAGAAAAAGTAGAAGTTATTAACGCTTGTGGATTTCTAAAAAAAATGTACATTTGCCCCTCATTAATAACAGAGGTTTAGAACCTTAAAAATTAATTTGATATGCCAGTACGTATTCGTTTACAAAGACACGGAAAAAAAGGAAAACCCATCTATTGGATCGTTGCAGCGGACTCTCGCGCTAAAAGAGACGGCCGATATCTCGAAAAACTAGGAACATACAATCCAAACACGCTGCCAGCTTCTGTTGAGCTTAATTTAGATCGCGCTGTGGATTGGCTCCAAAAAGGTGCGCAACCATCTCATACTGCTCGCAATTTGCTATCTGAAAAAGGTGCAATGCTCAAAAACCACCTGATCAATGGTCTAAATAAAGGTGCCCTAACGGAAGACGATGTGAATACCAAGTTTGAGGCGTGGGTCAAAGAAAAAGAAGGTAAAAATGAAGTCCTGAAGAAAAAAATTGACGCCGACGCTGAAAAGGCACGTGCTGCTGCAATTAATGCAGAAAAAGAAGTCAGTATAAAACGTAAAGAAGAAGCTGCTGCGCAAGCAAAAGCTCAAGAAGAAGAAGCTGCTGCTGCTGAAAACGAGAATGCCCAAACTGGTGATACTGCAGCGCCTGAAGCACCAGAAGCTGAAACTGCTGAACAACCAGCTGCTGAAGAAACGCCCGCTGAGGAAGCAACCCCTTCAACAAAGGAACAAAAAGAAGAAGCACCAGCTGAAGAAGTTGAAACTGCTGAACCAACTACTGAAGAAACGCCTGCGGAGGAAGCAACCCCTACAGCAGAGGAACAAAAAGAAGAAGCACCAGCTGAAGAAGTTGAAACTGCTGAACCAACTACTGAAGAAACGCCTGCGGAAGAAGCTGAAACTGCTGAACCAGCTGCTGAAGAAACGCCTGCGGAGGAAACACCCGCTGAGGAAGCTACTGAAGAGGAAGCTGCAGAAGACAGCAAATCTGAATAGCAATTACAATATATATTCATGCGTAAAGAAGACTGCTTCTTTTTAGGAACAGTTGTCGCCAAATACAGTTTTAATGGCGAGGTGTTGATCAAACTCGACACAGATGAACCTCAACAATATTTATCATTAGCATCTTTTCTTTTAGAACAAAAGACAGGGTTGGTACCCTACTTCACAACAGCTGTTAAGCTACATAAAACAAAGCTCCTGCGCGTATCGATTGAAGAAGTAGATTCTGAATATCAGGCCAATGAACTGATTGGCAAATCAGTATACTTACCACTCGATCAATTGCCGTCCTTGAATGACGACCAGTTTTATTACCATGAAATCATTGGTTTTGAAATTGTAGATTCCACGCTCGGACCGGTTGGAACAATTATAAATGTCAATGATACCAATTCACAAGTGTTGTTAGAGGTCGATCATATGAACAAAAAAATATTAATCCCTTTGGTCGACGAAATAATCCATAAAATCGACAAAGAAAAAAAACAGATTCAACTATCTATTCCCAACGGTCTTCTTAATTTAGACTCCTAGAAGATGATGAGAAAGCTGTTTTTTGTATTGATTTTTATTGCCACTAGTCATGCGCAAGATACCCTGAACCTAAAAGAGGTAGTTATCAAATCTCCTTTAGTCTTGTCAGAAGAAAGTTCTCTGCCATTATCGATAAACTCCTGGTCAACCAATGGGCATTTCCGATCTATCGAACAAGAGCTAAATACTGTTCCGGGTGTATGGCTTACAAATACGATTAATGCAGCTCAAGATTATCGGATTGCCATACGAGGCTTTGGCTCTCGTGCTTCCTTTGGCGTGAGAGGGATTCGAATTTTGTTGGATGGCATTCCCCAAACAACTCCCGACGGTCAGAGCCAAATCGATCATTTACCATTACATCTTATCCGACAAAGTGAAGTCGTTCGTGGTCCTGCAGGTTCTCGCCACGGAAATGCTGCTGGTGGTGTAATTTCGTTTTTTACGATAGACTCCAGCACTGATAAAGTAAGCATCCGCTTGCAGCGCGGTAGTTTTGGTTTGTTGAATTCAGACGCTACGATCAATCAAAATTTGTCTGATGATTCTTCCATCATTGGTTCGTTGAATTATCAAAAAATAGATGGATTTCGCAACCATGCTGGCTTTGAAAACAAAAGTGCTTTCGTCAAACTAAATCTACAAAAAAACAAAGCAGAACATGCCATATCTATACTTCATTTTGACAGCCCTTATGCTTTTGACCCTGGTGGTCTTACAATCGACGAAGTCAGTGTGGGTAGATCACAAGCACGACAAAAAAATGAAACCTATGCAGCAGGGGAAAGCGTTCGTCAATCTCAAATGGCATGGAAATACAAAAGCCCATTTCGAGGTGGAGAACTGGAGTCAACCCTTCACTATAGCCCAAGGATCTTTTATGGAAAATTACCATTTGAAAACGGTGGCTTGGTCAACTTGAATCGAGACTTTTATGGTGGTACAATCCTTTATCGTTCCTTATCAGACAGTCGATTTGGCCAAGGAATTATAGGTCTTGACTTTCAAAATCAGAGAGATCATCGGAGGCGATATGTAAATCTTTTAGGAACTAAAGGCGATCAGACAATGGATCAGATTGAGCGTTTTAATGCTGCAAGCGCATTTGGGATATGGTCCGCTGCAGTTGGTAAATCTATGTTTGATTTTGGTCTTCGATATGACAGTCATTTGGTTGCTTTGGATGATCGTTTTCAGAGTGGTGAAGAAACATATCGTCGTCAATTTAGCCGTTTGTCTCCTCATGTAGGTTTTTTGTGGAAGATAAATCAATCGTCAACATGGTTTCTGTCTTTGGGGTCTGGGTTTGAGGTGCCTGCGCTGAGCGAGCTATCAGCCAACCCTTACGGCAGTGGATTTAATCCAGATTTAAAACCGATGGTATTTAATGGTTTAGATTTCGGATTTAGACATAAGAAAGCTTCTTTCCGTTGGGAGGCAGTTGTATTTTACAATATAGCAAGCAACGAATTGATTCGCTATGAGTTGGAAGACTATCCTGGCCAGAATTTTTACAGAAATCTTGGCGAATCAACTCGCTATGGAATTGAGGTGGATGCTTCGATCTACACTAATAAATATCATTTGATTCAAGGTGGTTTGTACATCGCTTCCTATAAATTTGATTATAGGGAAACAGAAAAAAACCTTCCAGGTGTACCTTCAAGCACTGCAAACTTGGGATGGACCTACAAAAATAATGGTTGGAAAGTACTGATTGATGGGAGTTTTGTGGGAGAGTATTTTGCAAATAATTCCAATACTATTGGTATTGACCCCTATGGCCTTGCCCATTTGGAAATACACAAACAGTTTTATTTTGGAAGTGCTTTTATCGAGCTTGGCTGCTCTGTCTTCAACCTAACAAACACTCACTATTTTGACAATATTCGAATCAATGCATTTGGGGGCCGGTTTTACGAACCAGCTGCTGGCAGACATATTCTTTTTTCACTCAAAACAGTGTTCAAGTAAATCAAATTGTTATTTCTTCTTTTTGTGCACTTTTGGATTTTCTCTCACTCCTTTTTTAACATTTTCCGCTAATTGGTTCGATATTTTCTGGAAATTTTCAATTTAAAATAATTTGAACCTAATCCAACTATTCAACAAGAAATACTGCATTTGTGTAAGAAGAAACATTTTCCTCAACATATTGCTCTTGGCCATCAATCCAAACAGCCCCGTCACCAACTACAATAATTTGCCCGGAACTTGAAATTGCAATGTCTTTCATCTCACCACCATTGAATTCAACTATCTGGCCTAATCGATTGCCATTAAATTCTATATCTGTCCAATAGCTTGCAGACCAAACTGAATAATCATAATATGTTGAGCCTGCTGCGTATAATTTCCCATCCTTCATTGCTAAAGCGGATGCCCAAGCCTCACGATCATTACTCAATACCTCCGAATTCTTTAGAGTGGCTTCAGTTAGTATTTTTCTAGTTGATTGATTATTCTTCCATATTGATGGGTAATAATGTGTAGCTTGTCGCTTATTATCAGTCCAGCCACTTATATAATAATCGTTTCCATCTACAATTATATCCATTGCCTCTCCATCATTTCTAGAATCTAATTTTGACCTGTTTGTTCCAACCCATTTAGCCGGAATGATTTTATGCTCTTCCATGTACCAACCAACAGATATTGGTTGGCCATTTCGAATTGCAATTGCGAAAGCATCAGAGCTCACTCCGTTTTCCAGCGCATAGTGTTTTCCGCTTGGATTATTGCTGTTTACTATCCAATAACAAGCACTTGAAACACCTCCAAAACTTGCCTTTTGAGATGCGTAATTTCCCGAGATATAAATATTTTCTCCATCAAAATCTAGAGAAAATGCCGTTGCACCTCCCCAATTTTCATCTTTATTTGGCGTGTTAAGCTCTATTTTTTGACCATCAATCCAAATAGCAGGATCTTGCTCTCCAAGTGCCCAAGTGGTCTCTCCAACAGCATATAATACTCCATTATTAACTGCAATATCGTGAATGACACGAGCATCATCCAAATCAGTTCTTTCCCAGGATCCATCATTATCATAATCAGTCCAATAAGCTCCATACTCGTTACCACCAGTACTATAAGAACCAGCTACAATAATACCTGACTGAGCTAATGGGTTGTTTGAATCATAAATATTTTCTTCAGTAGCATCTTGACACCCAAAAAGGAATAATATTGTAATTAAACAAGTAAATCCTAGTTTAAATCGCATAGATTGGAATTAAATGAATCCTAATTTTTTACAATAAACTTATGTTCTTTTGTACTTGTATTTCCGAGCATATCTTCTGTCTCAACCTTAACATCATACACCTTCGTCTCTGTAAAGGTGTCTCTCTCAGAGATATCTAACGTACGTGGGCTGGAATACTCCGTCATCGGACCCCCGTCAATAGAGTACTTGATGCTTTTGGTACCTGTCTTCTCATCCGTTGCGCCGATGAACATTCGTACATAGTTTGGATAAACCGGCAGGTCATCCTCTGTACCAATATTGTCCAGACTAAAGTTGATAAAAATTTCTGGTGGGGTGTTGTCGACATAGACCCGGCTGGTTTTGTTCTCTTCTTGGTTATTGACCATGTCTACAGAACTAAACACAATTTCTTTATGACCTTCAGTTGGAATAGTAAATTCATTGCCTACTTGCAATTCACCATTCACAGTTGTGGTAGTTGACTGCACCCCACTGTGCTTATCACGAGGGATAATCGTAATCGGCGTGGTTTGATTAATAAACAGAGTGTCTCTAGTGAAAAACTGAGGCTTGCCATAATCAATCGATGTATTGGGTGATTTGTTGTCCATGTAGAAAGTTCTGGTTTTTTTTGCTTCCACATTGCGCACATTGTCTTCACTATTGTAAGTAATCGAATGCAAACCAAGCTCGTTTGGCAAGCCAAAGGCAGTCGCATAGGTCTGAGCCTCTTGTTTGTTGATCGAGAAACTCGTTTTGGCAACACCTGCTTTGTTGTCTGTTGCTGGTAGCTCAAATGTCGTTCTTGTGGAAACATAGTAATACGTCGCCTGATGCTGATCGCCAATTACATCCAACTGTGTCTCTGGATTAATTTTGTCGAGATAAAACATCAGATCTTTAATGCTCTCCTCGTTCTCCACATTGTCAACCGAGTAAAATCGCAAGGTGTGCGGACCATCCGATAGACCCGACAGGTCGATTGGACTGCCATAAACGCGCTGCGACATATCATCAATGGTGTAGTAGGTACCCTTAACTCCAGAGAGATTGTCTGTCGACTCCAAACCGATATTAAACGTTGGACCTAAAATATTGTCGCCATACACGTCGGAAAGAGTATAGTTCGAAATGGGTGGTGTGAGGTCCAACACAAATGATGAATTCTTCGTGTCTTCTGTATTGCCCACATTGTCTACCGAAAAGTAGTAGATCGTGTTCTCTCCTTCAGTTGTGACATCCATTGGAAACTCGTAAGACTCATAAACCGAATCATGGCTTTTGTAAGTGGATTGTACGCCTGAAATCTGATCTGTGCTTGAAAGGCTATAGCTAAGTCCCATGCCGTAGTAATCTACGCCCTGACTATTGAAACTTGGTGCCCCAGTAAATGTAATCGCTGAAATTGGTGCAATCCCATCGGCATGCACAGGAAATAAAACTTCCCGCTTGGGGGAAGCAACCTTCTTAGTCTCTGGATTAACAGCCCACTTTGAGCGAATATAGTTTGGACCATTTGTGTCAAAATACATTGGAGAGCCATCAGATGGATTGGCAGGTGAATCTAAAACAATTGGTTCTGAGCCATCTGGATTAGTGGAAATTGAAATGTAGATTGGTAATGCTTTGTTGGCATAAATCTTACCATTGTTTTGATAAAAAACCGACTCAAAGACAGGCTTGGTTGGCTCCTGTGCATATGTGAAAAATGCTAGTAAAGTGAAAGTTAAAATATATTTCATTAGTTAAAGTTTATTTAATTTTGTTTAATCGATAGAAATAGAATTTATTACAGAGTATATGTCTTTATCTTCTAAATAAATTAATTGATCATTTACCCAAGTAGCGGCTACTTGTGCCTGAGATGATGAGCTAGCCCAACCCCCAACAATAATTTGACCATCTTCTGCAATAATATCTCTACCTCCACCAACCCAATAGTTATCAAAAACGGGGCCACCTGGCAAATCAAATATTTGTCCATTTTTCCAATAATGTGGGGTGATTCCAGGTTCATCTGGATTTGGGTTTCCGTCAGAATCAACTGTTCCAATGTGCTGAATATTGCCGGCAACATAAATATCATTTCCTGAAGCATATCCACCCCTACCTTCACCTCCATAAATATTGTCACGCCAAGTTCCGCCATTATTACAATCAGTTCTTTTACCAGAGAGCCAATATGAAGCGGTTGGCACATAACCAACCATATTGTTGGGCTTCATTGCCATTCCAATGAATACAGGAGTGTTTCCTTTTAACTTAACCTCATAAATTTCTGCATCACCGTGTTGAGGTTTTGACAAACTAACTCGTTTTGTTCCATTCCAACGCGCTGGTACTAAAACATGATGATTATTCATGTAATAGCCTCCGGTGATTACAACACCATTTTCATTTACAACAATTCCAAACGCTTCTGAATCAGCATTAGTTGTTAAATTAACCTTTGATCCATTTTTCCAATAACATGAACCATTTGCAAAACTTCCTGAGACATAGACATCCCCAGAATGATAAAAAATAGAATATGAGTATGTTTCATTTCCTTGAAGAATGGTTTTTTCTCCATCAACCCAATATACTGCGTCCCAATTTTCATCAAAGCCTGTTGCGTACACTATTCCGTCTTTTACTAATATGTCTGTTATTTCTCCTTCGCCAAGGATTACTTTGTTTCCATTGACCCAGTAACTAGCGTATTGATTTTCACCATCAATAAAATAACCTCCTGCATAAATACTACTACCATTTATGTTTAAGTCACTACTGATGTCATCAGAAGAGCAAGAAAAAATAAATAGAAGAATTGAGACTGTTGAGATTATGAGAAAACTCCAAAAAAAATAGTATTTTTTTTTCATCAAATTTTAAAAAACGTAAATTGACGAAAATTTAATCATTTTGACTAAATTTATTTTTTTTATAAAAAATGTCAGTTCCATCAAAAAAATTTATTTTAATAACCTTATTATTACTAATCGTAGAGGTAAATTTTGCCCAAAATAAATATACTTTAATTTCAATGTATGATGATAAAAATTATTATTCTATTGTAGATGATGGTGAAAATATATTTTTAGGCACTGATAAAGGTATTTATAAAATTGATCAATTAAATAATATAATTTTATTTGATAATTTAATTACAGGTAGCATCAACTCCTCTTTGAAAAAGAAAGAGATAAAAATTAAGTTTTTAAATCCTCCTCCATTTGTCCCCTTACAAGAAGAATATTTAAATAGTATTACAGACTTTTTAATCAGGGATAAAGATCTATTCATTATATCTAGGGGTAAACTTTTTGTATTTCGTGAATTGTGGTACAATTTCACTCCATATGAAAGTGTCCGCACAATTACCAAAAACTATATCGGCAGTTACAGCGGCATATTTAAAGGAAATGATTTGGTTAATTACCCTACATATACAAACGGTCAAATTAAGGAGTATGACGAAGTTACTTTTGTTTGCTACGATGGTTTAGTTGAAATTATAAATGATCAAGTAAATTTCATATATGATTATAATGTAAATGACAAGAAATTAGGAAGATTTTCTAATATTTTTAAGTTATCAGAAAGCCAATTTATTATAATATCAAGTAAGGGTATCTATCTATACAACACAAAAAACGATGGATTCAAATTAGTTTATGATTCGAATAACTCGCCAGTCATTCCAACAAGGAAGATTTTTCGAAATGGTTATGAATTTAGAAAGTCTGGATTCTCTTTTGGATATAAAAATACCATTAATTTGATGAATTTAGAAACTTTTGAAGTTACAAAAATAACATTTGATCAGTTGAGTGAAAATATTATTGATATTGTCAAAAAGGGATCGCACTATTTTCTAATTTCGGAACAAAATAAACTTTATAAATTATCTATCAATTTTAATTATCCAACTGACTCCGAGAGAAATCAAATTGTTGAAGTTATCACTCTTCAGCACCCAAAACACACTATAGAAATGTTTGATGGATATATTGTGTTAACAGGAAATAATGGGCTGTCGATTTATGATACATACAATGAAAAACTGTATGAAAGGGTATTAATAGAGGAGTTTAACAAGGGTTCTGTTTATTTGGATGATAAATCTCTCAAAATAGGAGGTTTATATGGTGTTTATTCTTTCGAAAATTTTGATCTCAGTTTCAAAAAAATATTACAAAGTATGCCTACCAAATCAATGCCTATTAATTATTGGATGATCCTTTTCTTTATTAGCCTTGTGTTGATTGGTATACTCACTTTTCTCTACATTTCTGGGAGAACCCAAAAGGGTTCAGCTAAAGAAGACCTCGTTGACGAAATCAAGGATTACATTAACAAAAATATTAGCGTAATTACAATAAATTCCATAGCCGAAAAGTTTAATCTAGATTATAATCAATTATACCAACTAAATAATGATTTTAAGCCGGGTAAATACATTACCGAACAAAGACAAAAAATTGCAGCTCGGCTAATTAAAAAAAATAAGCATTTAAAAGAAATCGCTGAGTTAACGGGATACTCACAAAGTTATTTAATTAGAAGGTTTGGTATAAAGAAATACTAGTTTTTAAAAAAGTTTGGTGATTTACATTTGAGTTTTTAATTGATTTTTTAATTTCAAATTATTAGTAAAATATAAATTTATTAATGGTTGTCCCTATAGTTGGATTCTCCTAAGTTGGAATTAATATTATTAGTCCTGATCCATCCTCAGATCAAGATATTTCTTTTAGATAACAACGATTTTTACCACCAGTTTGAATTACTTTGAAGTTACAATTAGAAAAATATAATCTAAGTCAATTATTGTGATTTTTACAAATAAAAATTAATTTAACAATGAAATAACACAGCTATAGATTATAAACTGCTCTTAACGTTATAAATCTAGGTTGAATAAATGTTTCTGAATTAATTACAGAAATAATATTTGCGCTTGTCCTAACCTGGGAGTCAATATTCAAAATATTTGACATCTTTAGTTCAAATTCCCATTTCGCATCTTTGGATTTTCGGAACAACAAATTTGCATCCCAATTTTGAAAAGATTGTAGAGTGGTACCATCATCCTGAACCGTATAACTATACTTGGTGATAAAAGTGAACTTTTTCATAAAATAAGCATCAAAATTTATTGATGGAGACTTGGTTATAAATTCTGTATATCTACCACCAAGATTGTTTTGAAAAACACGATATGCATAACGAAGTCTAACATTAGGTGCAATCCTAAAATTGGTACGGATTTCTGGAGTAAACGACTGCGTAAATGCTTTGTTCAAGGATTGCTCCCGTTGAACAAACTGATTGATTTTACTGAAATTAAATGAAGCATTAAGGCCCGCTCTTATTTTACCAAATGTACGTTGAATTCGTCCAAACATATTGAAGTTTTCATCTGCGAAACTTGAGTTAAAAAAGGTACTTGTACGAATAATATTTTCAAAGTTCGTAAGGTTTCGAATTTGATTAATGTTGCTGGAGTATGCCATACGAACAAAAACATTTGTATAATTGAACAAGTTGAAGCTGCTATATAATAAACTCATTTTGTGGGAAAGGGCATTTTGTAAATTGGGAGCACCAAATTGAATGCTATTATAGTTGTTAAGCACAAGTCCTCTAGCTAGTTTAGTAACATCTGTAAATTGATTTTGCATTCGATAATTTAATGTCAAAGTTTCCCCATTTTTAATTTGAATTCGAGTTTCAAAGTCTGGTAATAGGCGTAAAAAATTGTTTTGAACAGTTATATTATTTTGAACATTCTTATTACCATAAGAATGCAATGAAAACCCAGGTGTAAACGTAAATATTCCAGTTCTAAAACGATAGTGTGCCCCTATATATACGTCACTGAAATTGTATTGCACATCATTTGAGGCGAGTCCATCATTAAAGTTTGGTTCAAGGGCAAGTGATTGACCGTCTGCAAGAAACTGAAAAATATTAGAATTAAAATCTTGTCGGCTAGCAATTGTTCCTAGAGATAAATTTAAATTGCTTTTACCGTTAATAATGTAATAATAATCTAATTTGGCATCTAGTTGATTTGATTTTATATGTCTATTTTGACTCAAATTATACGATTGAAGTGATGTGTTCAACCCCAATGCGATTGCTGTATTGTCAAATGAATCAGAACCTTCTGGGTTATTTACTAAAATAGCATTATAAAATGGGTCCTCATCTTTAATTAAATGCTTTGCTTCTAATGCAAAAATATTTTTTTCATTTAAGGTATGGTAGTAGTTAAAGTTTTGATTAATACTAAACGGATCTACTTCCTCATTTTGGGTAGTAAGGCCAACAACCGACGAAAGAATGGATTGGTTTTGGGAATCTTGGGCTGTTTGATAGTAAAAATCATAATCCATTTGAATGTCCATGTTAGGCTTATAAGAAGCATTCAACTTTGCCAATGCTTGATTTGAAAGCTCTAAACTAGTCTCATTTGTGGTCTCATTTGGAATAAGAAGTGATTGCCGTGTGTACTGAAAAAAACTAATTTCTTTTGAGCTTGTCTTATTGGAGTTTAAAATAAAAAAACCTCCTAAATCTAATTTTTTATTTGGTGAATAACTAAAATTTGAGGATGCTAACTTATTTTCAATTTGAAGTGCATTATTTTGATTCGTCAAAAAATTAAGACTGTTATTTCCCAAACTCAAATTGGTTCCGCTTTGACTACTTGGTGCTCTAACCCCCCCCGTAAAACCACGAAGGTCTCTTCTAGTTAATGCCAGTTCTCCAATATTATTCACGTCTCCTATAAAATTAACCGTGTATTTGGGGCTATAATAAAATAGTTTTGGTTGAAATAAATAACGGCTGTCAGAAGTTGAATTACCACCTCCTGAAGTTATATTTCCAAACCAGAAACTCTGCTTACCTTCCTTGAGCTTTATATTTATTGCGACATTATCTTGGTTGTTTCGAACTCTGCTTAGTTGTTCTACTTCTCCATAGTTTTTAAGCACCTGAATTTTATCCACGACACTGGATGGAATGTTGTTAGTACCCAATTTAGTATCACCCTCAAAAAAATCTTTGCCATTGATCATTAGCTTATTGACGACTTTACCTTCGACTTCAATTTGTCCATCATCATTTATTTCAACACCAGGAATCTTGTCAATAATATCTTTGAGCTTGCGTTCAGACCCATTTTTAAAAGAATCCGCGTCATAAATTAGCGTATCGCCTCGAATGATGACTGGCATTTTAACTACCACTTCGTCAAGGCTAATATCTGATCTTAAGGTGTAGTTTTTTTCCAGATTTTCTGATGTTGTTTTGAGAATTTCATTAACGCTTTGAAGCCCAAAATAACTAACCTGAATTTTATAGTCTGTATTTTCCTTTAATTTTAAGGAGAATAAGCCCTTTTCATTTGTCATGGAAAAAGCGTCTAGTGCATTTGTGGAGTTATTTATCGCAACTACACTTGCTTTTTCAAGGGGTAATTGAAGACTATCCAATACTTTTCCTTCAAACTTGATTTGTGCCTGTCCTACTACTATGCACAAGCAAAACAAAATTAGATTTTTTATTTTCATTGCAAAATAATTATGATAACTCTTAGCGTCTTCTTCGACCCATATTATTTCGCATTTCAAGCATCTTCTCCATAATGGTTTTTCTATAACCTTCAATATTAATGTCGGCTCCTTTTTTTGGTGGACTGATTTTTAATTTTTCTTTAGGATTCGAAATGATTTCAGAACACAGAAGTGTGGTGTTTTCTGTACTAACTTCTAGAATTAATCCTGGTAATCCCCAAAATTCTGCAGGGCCATGTTGAAGAGGAATTTGCATTGTATACCATGCTTCCACTTGGCTCAGCTTTATATCCTTTTCTGTGGCTTCTGATGGACTAGCAAGGTCACTCCAAGAAAAATTAAACCATTCCAAAGACTCCTTTGGAACTACAGCAGTAGCTTTGAAACAAGTGTATCCACCCACTTCTTTACTCTCAGAACCAAGTTCCCAGTCAATTGATAGCAGTTGATCTTTAACCAAAAAGCGTTTTCCATAAAACTCTTGCGATTGGACCAGCTGATTTTGTAGAATATTTTTATACTGTTTTCCACGGGCAAAATTGCTCCCCCATGAGTCTGTAGCACCTGAAATAGCATCTATTTTTTCTTCTTCTACAAAAATAGATTCGGTAGAATTAAAACTGAGTATATATGTTTTTTCTAATCTATTTTTTAAACGAGATTTAATCTGTTTTTTTTGGGCTTCACTCATTCGTGCACCCCATGCTCCAAGTTCTAAAGAAGACTTTGAAAAATAATACGCTTTACCTTGAAAATCTTGAGCTGGAGCAAGCCCAATAAATTCAAATAATATGACTATTGCAACGATTGCTACATTTATTTTCATTTAATTTTTTTTTAAATATAATCAAATAATGATTCTACTGTAGATCATTGTTTTTTCAAAAAGTTTTACTCACAATCGAATAAAACCTTTGATTTTTCAAAAATTTTCATAAGTTTTTTAAAAATATCCCCCCAAAAGCATAAAATTATTTTTGTGGATAATTGTACACCCAATAAAGCTATTTTCAAAACAATCACTACAATTTTTATTGAGATTCAATTAAGATTTAATTTTCTAGAATCAAATGAATATTAATAATAATGCCTTGCAAAAAATTTTAAACGCCAATCTTTGTTAAAACAATTGAATATTAAATCCTGTTAAATTTAAGAGTAATTCTTTCAAGAAAGCATAGAAAACTCAATTAAGCTGAACAGTATTCACACTTTCCCAGAAACAAAAACTGAGAGGAAGAGATATTTCGATTAGGGATGTTAGGAATTTCAATTTCCATTTCCAAGCAATCTATTTTTCCACACCCAGTACATTCAAAGTGTGGGTGAATATGGTTCGTGTTTTCTTTTGAACGACATCTGCATTTGGCGTAGTATTTTGCACCATTAGCAGCAATGAAGGAATATAAAATATTATCATCCTCCAGTTTTTCCAAAATACGATAGACAGTGCTCTTATTAATTTTTAAAGAAAGCTTGTTAATTAAATCAGTCACAGAGATAGCAATATTTTCACTTGTGAATTCACCTAAAATTAATTTAGTGGATTTTGTTTTTCTAAGGACTCCCATAATAAATTTATTGCGACATAGTTGCAATAACAAATATACATATTTATGTTTGCAAGTAAATTACGTTTAAATATGAAAATGGTAAAATCGTCTATTCAAAATAATGATATCTACGGCATCATCGTTTGTGCACTTTGCTTACTTCACTGTATCGCTACTCCACTAATCTTCTTCTCTGTAGCTGTATCCAATAATAACAAAATTTCTCCTCCATTTTTATGGAAAAATTTAGATTATTTGTTATTAGCAATTTCCTTGTTTATTGTCTATAACTCAGCAAAAAATACCACTAAGCCAATCATGAAATATCTCTTGGGGATAAGCTGGCTGATGCTTTTTTTAGTTATATCAAATGAAAAAATAGGTATTTTTCATATACCTGAGCTTGTCACATACATTGCATCAATAAATCTTGCGGTTGTTCATTTATATAACTACAAATATTGCAGATGCTAGCCGAATTTAATTTTCATAATTATGGTTGATAAAAAACTTCCTGTAACAGTTTTAAGTGGATTTTTAGGGGCTGGTAAAACAACCTTACTTAACCATATTTTGCACAACAAAGAGGGTTTACGTGTTGCTGTGATTGTAAATGACATGAGTGAAGTAAATATAGATGCTGAATTCGTAAAAAATGAAAATACTCTTTCAAGAACAGAGGAGAAGTTAGTCGAAATGAGCAATGGTTGTATATGTTGCACACTTCGTGAAGACCTGATGATTGAAGTAGAGAAACTTGCAAAGGAAGATAGGTTTGACTATCTACTTATTGAAAGCACAGGCATATCAGAGCCAATTCCAGTAGCACAAACCTTTAGTTTTGAAAGTGAAGACGGGGCGATTGATTTAAGTAAATTTAGCTATGTAGATACTATGGTTACTGTTGTAGATGCATTCAATTTCATGAAAGATTTTTCAAGTTCTCAATTTCTAAAAGATAGAGATTTGACGGATATTGAAGGGGATGAACGTACTATAGTAAATTTAATTACTGACCAAATTGAATTCGCTAATGTAATTCTATTAAATAAAACCGATTTGGTATCACAATCGGACCTTAGAAATTTAAACGATATAATTAATAAGTTAAATCCAAAAGCACAGATTATTAAAACTGAGCATTCAAGGGTTGATATAAATGAGGTTGTTGGTACTGGACGGTTTGATTTTGAAGAGGCTGAAAGTTCAGCTGGATGGATTCGAGAGTTGGAAAATGAGCATACTCCTGAAACGGAAGAATTTGGTATTGGTTCATTTGTGTTTCGTTCAAAAAAGCCTTTTCATCCTGAACGATTTTTAAATTTTATACAAAATGACTTCCCTAATAATGTTATTAGAAGCAAAGGATTATTTTGGCTGGGATCAAGGTCAGAACAAGCACTTATATGGAGCAGTGCAGGAGGATCTATAAAATCTGACCCAGCAGGTGTGTGGTGGGCATCAATGCCTTTTTCGGAAAGAATTAATTACACTGCTTTTGTCGATAATCAAGCATCTATAGAGTCTGACTGGGAGCCGCCATTTGGAGATAGAAAAATTGAATTGGTTTTTATTGGACAACAACTTAATCCTGATATAATTAAAAATCAGCTTGAAAATTGTTTACTAAATGATGAGGAGTTACTGCACTGGAAAGAAGGTAAATTTCAAAAAAATGACAATTGGCCTGTGCCAACAAGCTAACAGAACAGCTGATGTCTATAGAACGAACTAGATTCAAGGAATCATGATAAACTTAAAATCTATAGTGTTTGTTTTGTACAGCTTTTCGTTGTTTAGCCAGTCGGAAGGGTCAAACAGAAACATCGAAAAACATCATACTCACCATCATGATTATAAAAATTTACATCACTGGGAAATTCCAAGTCAAGATCCAGACCGAATCATTCTGACTTTTAATGGTGACCCATCCACAAAACGTGCTGTTACTTGGAGAACTGATAGCTCAGTATTGAGTGCAAAAGCACAGATTGCTCTAGCTGGACCAAACAAAAATTTTGTAACGGATGCTTCCACTTACCATGCGATAACCGAAGTTTTTGACTTAGGGGCATATAAATCCAATAACTCTTTTGATGTTCACTATCACAGCGTTATTTTTGAAGATTTGACGCCCAATTCGCTTTATACATACAGAGTAGGAGATGGAGAGATTTGGTCTGAGTGGATACAATTTAGAACCGCCAATAGAGGTTATGCTCCTACCGAATTTGTATACTTTGGGGATGCTCAAAATGACATTTTAAGTCACTGGTCGAGAGTAATACGGATGGCATATCAAACAGCACCAAATTCTTCTTTTGTAATTCATGCAGGTGATTTGGTTGATGATGCTCACCTAGATTATGAATGGGCTGAATGGTTCAAAGCTGGAGGTTTTATTCATAAACAGTGGACAGCCATTCCCGTAGTTGGAAATCATGAATTTAAAAAAACGAGTTTTTCTAGCCCCCGTAAACTTTCGATTCAGTGGAGACCTCAATTTAATCTGCCAGTTAAAAAAAATTTAGATCAATCACTTCACGAAACAGTTTATTCAGTCAATTATCAAGGTATTTAAATTCTTGTTTTAAACTCAAATGAGTTTCTAGAAAAGCAGACAGAATATATTAAAGAAACATTACGAAATAGCGATGCGAAATGGAAAATAGTTACATCCCATCATTCAATTTTTTCTCCTGCAAAGGGAAGAGATTTTGAATATGCTAGAAAAAACTGGAAACCTTTGTTTGATGTATATGGAGTTGATTTAGTACTTAATGGTCACGATCACTCTTATGCGAGAGGTCATGTTCCGATTAAATCGACAGTGAAAGGTGTATCAGGAAATATAAATACATTGTAGATAACTTCAGTTAGCGGTCCCAAACAATATGAAATAGACTCAATTCAAATGAAGAATTACGAAGCGGATGGATATAAATCGGATAAAGTTGGAGAACAAACCCAATTTTTCCAAGTTATTAAAGTTGATAACCAAACACTTACTTATACCGCTTATACTGCTACAGGAATTGAGTACGACAAAGCAATTATTACCAAAGATTTTAATATAGGTTTTAAAACTTACCAGTAACTCACGTTAATGTTAACTTTTAAACACTATCTCCCTCCAGGAGGACAGTTTTTTCTCAAAAAATCTGTAAACATCAATTTCAAATGTGGAATGGCATTATCTTCTCTCAAAGAATGAGAACGATTAGGGTAAGGCAACATATAAAAAACTTTTTTATGCTTAATCATTTCATTAGCAAGTAACTCAGCATTTTGATAATGAACATTGTCATCGCCTGTTCCATGGATGTAGAGTAAGTTTCCTTTAAAATTTTCAACATAAGTCAATGGGGATCCGGCAATATAGTTTTGTACCCCCTCAGATGGGTCACCCATATATCTTTCTTGGTATATATTATCGTAAGTGAGTTGATTTGTAACTGCAGCAACTGCAATTCCGGTGTGAAAGATATCCGGATATTGGAATAAACAGTTTAGTGTTGCTGATCCACCACCGCTCCAGCCGTGAACTGCAACGCGATCTTTATCGATAAAGTTGAACTTTTCAAATACGGCTTTTGCACCCATACCCATATCTCTTACATTGATTTTTCCAATATTTTTATAAATAGATTTACGCCAAGCTCTACCCTTAGGAGATGGTGTTCCTCTTCCATCAAATGTCACATAAACATATCCATCCTCCTGTAAGCTCCCGTCATAAAGAGGGTTATATCCCGCACCATATCGATTTAAAGCAGTCTGACCCGCTGGTTCACTGTAAAAATAGAAAAGAACAGGGTATTTTTTGGTAGGATCAAAATTTGTAGGTTTAACAATCCAACCATCCATAGTTACTTTATCAACAGTCGTAATCGTAAAAAATTCAAGAGGATGAGATTCTTTCTGTTGTAAACTGATGATGTCTGATAACTCTTTAGTGTCTCCAATGAAGGAATGATCAGATAGAGATACAATAGCTCGAAATGGACGTGTGTAGTAATTTGAAAATGTATGAAAAGCATATTTTGATTTGGGGCTAATTTCATAATTATGATATCCTTCTAATGTTTTAGGAGTAACTCTGGTGGGCTTATCATTTTGACGTATAGAAACACAATAAAGGTATCTTTCTGTGGGATTATCAGGAGATGCTAAAAAGTATAGCTTGTCATTTTTTTCGTCATAAGACAAGGGTTTAATTACATCATAATTTCCAGCAGTCACGACCTTATCAACATGAGATTTTATATTGTATTTGTGTATGTGAGACCAACCATCTTTCTCAGAAACATATAAAAATTCTTTTCCGTTATTGATAAATTTCCAACCTGCCTGTGGTTGATTTGGCCAAGCTGTTCTGACATCTACCCAAGCAGAATCTATATCCTCAAGCAACAATTTTGAGTTTCCGTTAACTGCATTTGATATAAAGATTTTGCTGTGATTTTGCTTTCGATTTAGTTGTTGAATCATCAACTTGTCCTTTCCTGGTATCCAAGTCATTCTTGGAATAAAAAACTTATCCTCAGCGCCAGGAATACTCATCCATGTAGTTTTCTCTTTATTTAAATCAATTACCCCAACCTTGACTGCCGTGAGTTCTTCACCTACCTTTGGATACTCAACGGGAATTGTATAAGAATAAATCGAGTCTGTGTTATTAATCATATGAAAATCTTTCACTTTATTGGCATTAACTTGCCAAAAGGCAATTTTAGTACCATCTTCATTGAATAAAAAACCATCCCGGCAGCTGAATTCTTCTTCATAAACCCAATCAAAAGTTCCGTTAATAAGCTTTTCTGTACCTTCTGAGCTAGTTAATTTTCTAATTGTGTTTTTTTCAAGATTTTCGATATATATGTTTGCTTTGGTACTTCGGTTCCTTACACTTGTATTAGTATTTTCTTTATGTACATAGGCAACGTGAGCATCATCTGGTGAGAATTTGGCAAACATTAAGCTAGATTCATCGAAACCATCTCCGAGTTTTTTTATTTCTTTTTTTTCAAAATCATAAATCCAATAGTCGCCCCTTGTATTGTAGCGCCATACTTTTTTTGAATTTGTAAATAGTAAAACCTTGTTTTTATTTTTTGAAAAGCTGAAAGATTCAATATTTATATTTCCAATCTCACCTGAAGATAAAATAAGTTGCTGATCAGCTGATTTAAAATGGGTAAGAACAATGTTATTTTCTTTTATTTCATAATATCCTGTTTCGTCATCATTCCAAATTAAATCAGAAGGCAAAGTTTGCGAAGAAAGTTCTATAAAAAGTAAGGGCAATATAAACAGTGGGTAAATTGAGTGCTTCATCATAATGGTTAGAAAAAAGTTAATTATTACTGGACTTAATCTTCTTATTATAAAAATTTTCCCAAAGATTAAATTATTTCTTGGAAATATAATCGTACCTCCAATTGAGCTATTTTCGAAACAAACACATACTTTTTAAAATAAACTAAATGATTTGATTTTGAAATGGCTAAAAATTTGAAATATAATTTAATTTCTTATTTACGCAAATCAGATATTATTTGAAGAGCTTGTTTAGTCTGCTCTTTTATTTTATCATAATCAAATGAACCATCGGAATGTTTTGCCATGAGTTTTGAGCCCATCCCAACGCAGGTAACCCCTGCATCAAACCAACCTTTGAGATTTTCTTCTGTTGGACTAACTCCACCAGTAGGCATAATTCTTGTCCATGGTTGAGGAGCTAAAACGCCTTTGACAAAGCCAGGTCCATAGGTGCTTCCAGGAAATAATTTTACGATTTCACATCCTAGTTCTTCAGCCTTTGCAATCTCGGTTAGTGAGCCGCACCCTGGTGACCATAATACCTTCCGGCGATTACACACCGCAGCAATGTCTTCTCTAAGTACCGGAGTTACCACAAAGTTTGCCCCATTAAGCATATAGGCAGAAGCTGCCCCAGCATCAGTAACGGATCCTACTCCCATAATCATCTCAGGAAGATCTTTGATTGCATATTTGGTGAGTTCTGTAAAAACTTCAAGTGCAAAGTCACCTCGGTTGGTAAACTCCATAAGACGTGCGCCACCATCATAGCAGGCCTTCAATACCTTTTTGGCGACTTCGACATCGGTGTGGAAGAAAAGTGGTATCATACCGCTTTCTTTCATCACTTGTGCTACTTCTATTCTTGTAAACTGTGCCATATCTTTAGTTTTATCGGGCTACACGACCTGAAGCGTCGCCACCCATGAGTTTTTCTACTTCAGCTACGGTTACTAAGTTGGCATCACCCTTAATGGTATGCTTAAGGCATGACGCGGCTACAGCAAAGTCTAGTGCATGCTGATCGTTGTCTGGAAATTTCAGTAATCCATAGATAAGACCCCCCATAAAAGAGTCTCCACCACCTACACGATCTACAATGTCAGTGATTTGATACTGTGTGGTATCATACATATTCTTTCCATCGTATAATACACCAGCCCACGTGTTGTGTGAAGCCGATATCGAACCTCGTAATGTTGTAATTACTTTTTTGGCTTTTGGGAACTTCTGCATCATCTGTTTACAAACAGACAAAAAAGCCTCAGCCTTGACATCATGCCCTTGGGTTTGTACACTTATTCCTTCAGGCTTAATACCAAAGTGCATCTCTGCATCTTCTTCGTTTCCAAGAACAATATCACAATATGATGTAAGATCAGTCATAATTTTCTCACGTTGTGCATTACTGCAGTACTTCCAAAGCTTGGCACGATAGTTCAAATCCGTAGAAACTGTAATCCCTTTTTCGCTTGCTATGTTAACAGCTTCCAAACATGCATCTGCAGCAGACTGTGAAATAGCAGGTGTAATCCCCGTCCAGTGGAACCATTCCACACCTTCAAAGGCCTTGTCCCAATCCACCATGCCAGGCTCAATTTCAGACATGGCCGAATGGGCTCTGTCATAGACCACTTTACTGCCTCGACTGACAGCCCCTGTCTCTAGAAAGTAAATTCCCAAACGATCTCCTCCACGCAGCATAAAATCGGTCTCAACACCTCTTTTACGCATCTCCATAAGCGCGCATTCTCCGATGTCATTACTAGGAATACGCGTGACAAAACGTACCGGAACACCATAGTTGGCAAGTGACACTGCTACGTTGGACTCACCGCCGCCATAGATGATATCAAAAGAGTTGGTTTGAGAAAATCGCAAATAACCCGGAGGCGCTAAGCGTAACATGATTTCACCAAAAGTTAATACTTTTTTATCATTCATTTTTTATTACTTTTAATAACCTTCTTTATACATATCAATTCATCTAAATTACCGAAAAACTTAATTATATAAAAGCCCTCTTTAAAATGACTAATATTGATTTCATAATTTGAACTACTTAATATTAACTTACCGTTCATGTCATACACTTCAGCATAATTGTAGTATTGAGAATTTATATAAATTGTTGCATCTGTAGGATTTGGATATATAGTTACATTTTTATTTTTGACATAATTAGTGTTTAAACTGTTTACTTCATCAATACTAAAATAAGAGAACAAAACTTCTTCATCCCTTAGATCCTCAGAATAGACTAGGCTGCGATAGATTCCCCACTTGGGCCGAACAAAATCTGCACCCGGTCTCCAATTGGTTTTAGGCTCATCAAATCCACTATTATCATAATAAAATAATTGATCATTGGTGTCCACATCTACTATTGACATGGAATAAAAACCAGAAGTTGAATAGTTGATTTTTTCAGTAACCTCTACCCAATTGTTTAAAAATGGACTTAGTGGAGTTTCGGATAGGGTGATTTGAGAAGTTGTTTCAGCATAACGAAGCTGTATTTTGTCAGGTGATCCTTTTCTAGTTGTTAATGTATACATCGGCATACTTTGAAAATCTCCTCCGACTGATTTGAGTTGATGTATATGTGTAAACTTAGGTGAAGATTGAAAGCCGGCAGGAAGTTTAAATGCCCATTTATATATGACATTCTCCCCTTGGGTTCCCTTTAAATTTGAGGGTGATGGATGGTAGGTCTTGATTTCATTGCGCTGGCGATCATCGATTTCGTCAATACAACGATCATTATCAGGTGTCACATGAATAAAAAAACGATATGCATAGCCGCCAATACTGGTGTCATATACCTCATCTATGTGATTACCAAAACTAGCATGATTGCAATCTGGCACCTCAATCGGATCGTGACCGGGTGCTAAAAAAGCCGTTAATTCTTCATAGGTATTTCCAGGGCCGTTTGCTACAATAACATCCTGTGACCATGATTGGTTATTTACAAAAAATAAAAATATGACAGCAATGACCCATTTTGTATTTAAAGTACATAACACTAAGCTTGGGTAACTATATATTTTATTCATTTGATTTTTTTAAAACTAAAGATCAAAAATTGATGGAAGCCAGAGTGATAACGCAGGAATATAAGTAACTAATAAAAGGGAAACAATCATAGCTAGAAACAAAGGGATTAGTGGCTTAATGACTTTCTGTATGGACGTATTTGCAACACCAACTCCGACAAATAAAACACTTCCTACAGGAGGCGTACATAAGCCAATACATAAATTTAAAATCATAATAATTCCAAAATGAACCGGATCAATTCCTAACTGCGTTACAATGGGTAGAAAAATAGGAGTGAATATTAATACTGCTGGAGTCATATCCATGAAAATACCTACAAATAACAAGGTTAAATTAATCAACAATAAAATCACAATTTTATTATCGCTGAGTGATAAAATACCACTACTAATCATTTCAGGAATATTCTCAAAAGAAAGTACCCACGACATACTCATAGAAGCTCCTATCAAAAACATTACAATAGCTGTTGTTATAGAAGATTTTAGTAAAATACTAGGGAGATTTTTAAGGGTGATTTCTTTATAGAAAAATCCCAAAACAAGCGTATAAATAACAGCAATTGCAGATGCTTCGGTAGCTGTAAAAACACCCGAAACGATCCCCCCAATAACTACAATAAGCAACATCAAGCTTGGAAAGGCTTGAACGAAGGAGTTTAAAACTTTTTTTAACGGTTCGCGTTTTCCCGTTTTAAAGTTTTTTTTCTTAGCCCACAACATAGCAACAATCATTAAAAACAATCCCGTAAGTATACCAGGGATATATCCAGCTAAAAACAAAGCAGCAATGGAAGCGCCGCCGCTTGCCAATGAATATACAATTAGAACATTACTTGGTGGAATAACCAGTCCCGTAGTTGCAGAAGTTATATTTATTGCTACACCAAAACCCCTAGAGTATCCTTCTTTTTCCATCTCAGGACCTAAAATACTTCCCATTGCAGAAGCCGATGCCATAGCTGAACCTGCAACTGAACCCATTAACATTGCAGAAATAATATTGATGAGGGCTAATCCTCCTGGTAAAAAACCTACTAATGCTTTAGCGAATGAAACCAACCTCTGTGCTACTCCTCCACTATTCATCAATTCTCCAGATAATATAAAGAATGGAATAGCCAATAAGGCAAAGCTATCGATTCCAGTAGCCATACGCTGGGATATTGTAGTCAGTGCTGGCAGAAAAGGAATACTAACAAATAGAGTGAAAAGAGATGAAATGATTATACTCCATGCAACTGGTGTTCCTATTGAAAGTAACAATAAAAAACTAATTAATAGTATGAATATTGAAAAGACTTCCATTATGATTTATTTGAAATTAAATCGTTAATTTTGTAGAAAATAATACAAGCCCCACTGAGTGGTACACACACATAAACTAGGTATAATGGAATCTGTAGTGCGGCAGATTTTTGGCCAAGCAAGTAGCTTAAATAAACTAGTCTTGAACCTCCAATAATAAAAATTAAAAAAGTTGCCAAGATAACAATTGAAAATATGACTTTTTGCATGGTTTTTTGACTAGACAAACTTAATTGACTATGAAGAATGTCTATTGCTACATGAAGTCGTTTTCCAGAAACATAGGCAGTACCTAAAACTCCTAACCAAATCATAAGATAGCGCGCCAATTCATCAGTAAAAGAACTTGGATTTCCCAAAACATACCTTGAAAAAACTTGCCAACTTACGTTTAGGACCATTATACTCAGCAACATAATCAAAATAAACTCCAAAACACGATTTAATTTGTCTCGAATATTTTCCATCCTTATTGAATTTTTATTTGGCTGATCAACATATCCATTTCTTTATTTTTTCGATAATAATCATAAACAGGCTTGACCATATTTTCAAATTTTTTCTTATCGGGATACATAATTTCAACTCCAGCTTTTTTAAGCTCTCTTAGCGAATACTTTTCAGATTCAGCCCACAATTTGCGCTGATGAACAACAGAAATTGCAACAGCCTCCTCTAGCCAGATTTTTTGATTCTCATTTAAACTTTCCCAAAAATAAGATCCACTTACCAAAACATCTGGCAAGGTTGTATGCTCATCTAATGTGTAATATTTACAAACCTCAAACTGCTTGGAAAGGTAAAAGCTTGGTGGGTTGTTCTCTGCTCCATCCACCACTTCTTGTTGAAGCGAAGTATACAACTCACCCCAAGAAATAGGAGTGGGCGAACCTCCCATACTTTCTACCATTTTCATAGCTGTAACACTTTCCATTACTCTTATTTTTAATCCCTTTAAATCTGAAGGAGATTTGATTGGCTTAGTCTTCGTATAAAAGCTTCGACTACCTGCATCATAATAAGCCAAACCTTTGATTCTGAAAGACGAAGTTTGGTTAAGTAACTCTTTACCAATTGGTCCATCCAAAACTGAAAATGTATGTGCTTTGTCTCGGAATATATATGGTAAACCAAAGACTTTCATGTTAGGAGAAAAATTTTCAAGAACACCCGTTGATACTTTGGTGATGTCAAGACTTCCAATTTGCAACAATTCAAGGCATTCACGTTCAGAACCCAACTGTTGGTTGGGATATATTTTAATTTCCATAGTTCCTGAAGAAATACGATAGAGTTCTTCTCCCATTTTCAACATGGCCTTGTGTACAGAATGATTGGTGTCAAGTCCATGGCCTAAGCGAATAACAAGATTATTATTGGCCTGTTGACAGGCAACGAACAAAACCATTGAAAAAAATAATAGGACTCTTTTCACTCTTTTGAATAAAAATTAAAATAGGATTTGGCATTGTGATAGCAAATGTCTGATACTATGGTTCCAATGGTATCTAAATCGCGAGGTAACAACCCCTTTTCAACATCTTCTCCAAAAATATTACATAACACCCTTCTAAAATACTCATGTCTTGGATAAGACATAAAACTTCGTGAATCTGTAAGCATTCCTATAAAAGTGCTCAAAACACTCATGTTTGACAAAGTGTTAATTTGATTACGAATTCCATCTAATTGATCTAAAAACCACCAGCTTGCACCAAATTGAATCTTGCCACCCATGCTACCATCGTTAAAGTTTCCTGCCATGGTTGCAAAAATTGCATTTTGAGCTGGATCTAAATTATATAAAATGGTTTTGGCCAATTCATTTTTACTGTCAAGTGTATCTAAAAACCTTGACAGGCTTTGTGCCTGGCGAAAATCACCAATAGAGTCACAACCCATATCCGGACCATAGTTATTAAGCATACGGCTATTATTGTTGCGTAATGCGCCAAGATGGTATTGTTGTACCCATCCGCGCTGATGATAACTATTTGCTAGAAACAGTAAAACAGCTGTTTTATACTTTTCAATATCAGTAGGATTCAAGACCTTTCCTTGTGCTTTTTTTTGCATCACAGCATTGGCTATTTCTTCTGACGTCTCTATATATGGAATTTGCTCCAAGCCGTGGTCTGATATTTTACAACCATGTGCTGCAAAATAATCCATTCGATTATTTAAAGCTTTTTTAAGCTTTGTAAATGTGTCTATCTTGTAACCGACAATCATACCCAATTTGGCTAAATGGGGGGTAAATTCTTCTTGCTGTATTTCAATGAACTTATCTGGGCGGAATGATG
>CACFJP010000016.1 GCA_902566635.1 uncultured Bacteroidota bacterium
TCAAATAGTCAGCATATTTGATTTTTGCTTCCTCTTGCAACTGAAAACGTGTGCGTGCTTGTACTTCATCCAAGGTTAAGCCATCACGTTTTTGGATCCGTACAGAACGAATTTTCTCAGGGCATTGAACCAAAATCACAAAGTCAAAATTCCCTTGCTTCCCATGTTCAATCAGTATGGCTGATTCGTAAGCGACGATATCCTTTGTTTGTTGAGACAACCAATTCAAATAGTCTTTTTGAACAACAGGATGGACCAAATTGTTTAAATCGTTTAGAGCAGTTGCATCATCAAAGACTATGCTTGCGATCCATTGCCGATTGAGCATACCATCGTAGTAGGATTCTTTACCAAAACGCTCTTTTATTGAGTCTATTAACGATTCATCTTGATTCATCAACTGTTTGGCATGAACATCAGAATAGTAAACAGGTACACCTTCATTTTCCATCATCTGACAAATTGTGGTTTTACCACATCCGATATTTCCTGTAACTGCAATCTGTACCATCAATCTAAAAAATAACGTACTTGTTTTGGTATGATGTCTTTAACCATGATGCCTTCAGGTATTTTCTCAAAATTAACTTCTAAATATTCTGTAGTCGGATCAGATGGCAATCGACATACTAAGACAAACTGTGATGGCTCGATCTGACGAACTCTTTCTATGGGGACACTAAGATTGACCAAAACAAATGCTGGAATCAAACTCACATCAATTTTTTCATCAGAGTCGATTACTTCGACAGGTAGACGAAGTTCAACTTGAGTGTAGCGAGAAATGTTTTGCGTAACATAAACCTTGGTCTGGCTCCATTTAAAATTTGATTGTAGATCAGTTGTTAATGCTAATTTTTGGTCGAAAGAAGTATTGAACGTCTTGTTCTTTGGACTATCTAAAAGTGCATACATCAAAGTATCAACTTGTGAAGGCAATCCAAAGACCGTTAGAGAGTCTGGCACAATTTGTAGTTCACTTGACCACGCATAACCATCTGCTGGTACCAAGTCCTGAACGAGTCGTACTGGTACTCTTTTTGATGCAGATTGAATGAATGGGGCATCAAGTCTTTTGAGTGATAGTTGATTGACTCGATACACATTTCGAAATTGCGATTCTACAGCAGAAATTAAATCTTGTTGGGTGAAATAAATCCCATCTCCATCTATTAGGGCATCCGACATAGATAGAAAAACAGTTGGTGTGATCAATCGAGCGGAAAGCAAACGAAAACCTGTTCCAGAAACAATAAAATCAGTCACTTGTATTTCATTATTTATTCGGTGGAATTCAAAAGTTTCATCGCTAAAATCAAACTGGATTTCAACACTAGCAGTGTGTGTTTCTGACATTTTCGAAGACAGCCAAACAAGAAAAGAAAACAGAAAAAATAAAATTATTAAACGTAATTGCTTGAGCGATCCAATCTGTTTGGTAAGATCGCATAATAAAGCCATAAATGATCGATTTATTTTACTTTTGATTGTCAATCATGTCCATGACAGCATCACTCACGCCCATATTTGAAAAACCACCATCATTATAAAGGTTTTGCAGTGTGACCCTTTTGGTCAAATCTGAGAACAAAGTGATCGTATAGTTTGCGCAATCGAGTGCTGTTGCGTTTCCTAAAGGCGACATTTTTTCAGCATAAGAGATAAAACCATCAAAGCCTTTTACGCCTTTACCAGCAGTGGTAGGCGTTGGCGATTGTGATATGGTGTTGACCCTCACTTTCTTATCTCTACCAAAAAAGTACCCAAAACTTCTGGCAATAGATTCTAGGTAAGCCTTGTTATCAGCCATATCATTGTAATCGGGAAATACTCGTTGGGCAGCCATATAGCTCAACGCTACAATACTACCCCATTCGTTCATCGCGTCTTTCTTATATAAGACTTGCATGAGCTTGTGAAACGAACCTGCTGAAACATCCCATCCCTTTACTGTCCAGCTGTGGTTTTGGTCAGTGTATGACTTTCCTTTTCGAACATTAACTGACATGCCAATTGAGTGTAAAACAAAGTCGATCTTCCCACCTAAAATATCTATCGACTGGTCAATTAGGTTTTCCAAATCTTCAATACTTGTCGCATCAGCCGGAATCACTTGCGAATTTGTTTCCTCAGCAAGGTCATTAATTGCGCCCATGCGCATGGCGACAGGTGCATTCGTTAAAATAAAATTACCACCTTCCTCATGAACACGAATAGCAGTTTGCCAAGCAATAGAGTTTCCATCTAATGCGCCGAATATGATTCCATTTTTTCCTTTTAGTAAGTTATAAGGCATAAAAAATTTTTATAAAGATAGTACTAATTCAATAATTTTTCAGCGTAAGTGCGTGCAGTTTGCGTAATTTGATTTCCATCGATCATTTGCGCAATTTCTGTCACTCGATCCTCACCTACCAATGTCTTCACACGTGTACGAGTGGTTTCATCATCTGTGGTTTTATATACTTTGATATGGCAAGTACCCATTGCAGCAATTTGTGGTAGGTGAGTGATGGATATCAATTGTGTATGTTGACTGATCTCACGCATAAAATCACCCATGGCTATTGCCATCTCACCTGAAACACCTGTGTCGATTTCATCCAAAATCATTGTTGGACAGTGGTCATTTTTTGCAAGGATTGACTTGATAACAAGCATAATTCGTGAACGTTCACCACCTGAAGCAATCTTACGTAGCTCTGAAAAATCTATACCCTTGTTGGCAGAAAATAAAACTGTAAGGATGTCAGATCCTGTAGAGTTTAGGGTTGACTCTGCATGTAAATGAAAATCAAAACGAGCATGCTCCATACCTAGTCTTTTGAGGCGTGTTGTAAGCTCATCTGCTAGTTTTTTTGCATGATTTCTTCGCAGTCTAGCCAATTTTTTAGATAAGTCCCAAGCTTTATTCTCTGCTTCTTCAAGAAGTTGCTTTTGGATTTTAACCTCATCATCCCCTTCTGTAACCACTTGGCAAAGTGCTGATAATTGTTGTTCTTTTTTCATCAATCCCTCAACATCAGAAACTAGGTGTTTTTGTTGGAGCGTATAAATCTTACTCAGTGCTTGATTTACAACCTCAAGGCGTGCAGGATCAACAGACAAGTCATCATCGAGTGTCGATAAAGTCGCTTCAATATCAGACCATTCAATCCACATACTATCCAATCGCTGCGACAATGATTGAAACTTTTCACTAAATGGCTCTAGCTTTTGCAAGCCCAATTTACATTGGCTTAATTGATCAGTCAATCCAAGATTTTCTTTTCTAGCAATTGCCAAAATTTGATGAATATTTTCTTTAATATCATGCGCATGTTGCAGCAAATTTCGCTCATCTTCCAGCAAAGATTGCATATCATTTTGCAGTTCTAACTCTTTTAATTCTTCCAAAAGAAAGGAGTTGAAGTCAAAAGACTCTTTAGCAGCTCGTTGGGCTTCGATAAGTTCATGATATTTCTTTTCAATTTGTTTTGCAGTCGATAGAGCGTCTTGAAACTCAGATCTCAAATCCATTGTGCCAGAAAATGTGTCCAACAGGTCAAAATGAAATGCCGAATTTGCCAATTGCGAAGTTTGATGTTGAGAATGCAAGTCAACAAGCTGTGAGCCAATAAATCTTAATTTATCCAGCTGAACAGGAGTGTCGTTAATAAATGAGCGTGATTTTCCAGATGGCAAAATCTCTCTCCTCAAAATTGTTTCAAACTCAAAATCGACTTCCAACTCATAAAAAACTGGGTGTAATGCAGACTTTGACAAATCAAATACAACTTCGACGATACACTTTTTGGAAGAATCTCTAACAGCTGACAAGTCAGCTCTAGCACCCAAAACGAGAGATAGGGCATCCATCACGATCGACTTTCCTGAGCCTGTTTCGCCTGTGATAACATTAAGTTGAGGTCCAAAATCAGATTGGATGTCATCTATAAGAGCAAAATTGACTATCGAAATGGACTGTAACAACGAATAAAAAAATTAATGACAATCAAATATAACTTTTTCAGAGATATTCAACTATTGAATTTTAGACCATTTGGCAGCAAAAAAAGGCGCAACTCGATTTAAGTCATCCACAAGTCTTGTGGTATCGAATGTAGGACCTCCTCCAAAAATCTGAATAATTTCATCTGCTTTCGCATCAAAAAACAATTGTGCAACCAAGCTGTTTGGGCGACTTTCAGATAAGGTCTTTAAGTCCGAAATACTCTTAGCAATGGCTTGTTTGCCAACATCTGGCTTAGAAGACATCACGTCCAACCCATTAAGATGATAATCATATATGGCCTGTCGAAAAAGAGAATAGGGATTTGTACTCAGCTGGTCGATTAACCAATATCTATTGGTTCTTCTTTCAGACTGTTTCCACCCTGAGAAGCGATTGGATTGAGATAAATCAACAATTTTTCGTGCTTGATTAAAATAAGCATCTCCACCATTTAGAGAAAACGAATCAGCATCAATCCCAAGAGTCACATAAACATAGTAACTTATTAATGACACAAGGGATGTGTTGGTGCTGTTGGGGTTGAAGTTTAGGGGTTCAAATTCCTGATAATTGAAATTAAAATCATCGTCCTTTCGGTTTAGTAGAGGAGTTTCGTAGGTTGATCCAAAAACAGGGCGTGAAGATTGAATTTGCAAATTGGCTTGAAACTCGTTGTTGTTATAATTTTGAATCGTGATCAACATTGTACAGTTGATTTTATTGTAATCCTCTGCAAGAATGTCAATCCATTTTGTCGAAGATACAAATTCATTTAATTCTTGAGCAAGAGTTTCAAAAATCTGACTATTTGTTTGTTCGACTAAATCTGCATTCACATTGATTTTGCAATCCATTACTTGTGCAAATGAAATGCGAGAGACAATAAAAAAAAGGAGTGCTTTATGCATCGATTATTGTTTTAATTTGGTCTAATATATCAACAGCAACTTCAGATTTATTTTTTAAGGGGTACGTTTTATGTTTTCCTTTGGCAGGGATGAAAGTGATTTTATTTGTATTGTGTTGAAAACCAGCTCCTTTATCTGCCAAGGAATTTAGGACGATTGCGTCGAGATTTTTTTTCTGAAGTTTTGTTTTTGCATTGGCTAATCCGTTTTCTGTTTCAAGTGAAAACCCAACAATGAACTGATTCGATTTTTTTTCTCCAAGTTGTTGAAGGATATCAACAGTTTTTACTAGTTCGAAGGATAAAGTTTTCTCGCTCTTCTTTATTTTATTTTTCATCAAGTTCTTTGGTTTGAAATCAGCAACTGCAGCAGCCATCACAAGTATATTGCAATCATTAAAATCTTGCAAACAAGCTTTAAGCATTTCATCAGTAGTATAAGCTCTCACAAGCTTGATGGCTGGATGAATAGGGATTTCATCAGAGGGGCCTGAGACCAACACTACTTCTGCGCCTCGAGAGGCAGCTTCATTTGCAATTGCATAACCCATTTTACCTGAGGAGTGATTACCTATATAACGAACTGGATCGATTGGTTCATATGTTGGGCCAGCAGTAATCAATATCTTTTGACCAATGAGTGGCATTTTGGTAGCTAAATCTTTTTCGAGAAAATCCACAATCTGATCTGGCTCCTGCATACGTCCAATCCCTTGCAGACCACTGGCCAATTCCCCTTCTTGTGCAGGGATTTGTATGTTGTCACGCATCACCAGTTGTTGAATTGCCTTTTGGGTAGCTGGATGCTCGTGCATATCCAAATCCATTGCAGGAGCAAAATAGACAGGGCATTTGGCAGAAAGATAAACTGCAAGTAATAGGTTGTCACAAGTGGCTTGTGACATTTTAGATAGTGTGTTAGCAGATGCAGGTGCAATCAACATTAAATCTGCCCAAAGCCCAAGTTCTACATGATTGTTCCACAAATCATCTTCGCTTTCAACAAATTCTGAATAAACAGACTTGTTGGAAACTGTAGATAATGATAATGGTGCAACAAACGACTTTGAAGCAGGGGTCATAACCACTTGCACTTCTGCGCCAGCTTTGATCAGCGCACGTACGAGCATAGGGGTCTTGTAGGCAGCAATGCTTCCAGAAATGCCAAGGAGGACCTTTTTGGCATGTAGGGCAGGAAACATTTACTTATTTGATTCGTCAGTATGACGGTAATATATTTTTTCTGCTAACCACTGTTCAACAGCTACAGCGTGAGGCTTGGGTAGCTTTTCATAAAACCTAGAAACTTCAATTTGTTCTTTATTTTCAAAAATCTCTTCTAGTGTTTCAATAGGTGTAGCAAACTCTTCTAACTTCTCAAAAAGTTCTGTACGCAGTTCTTCATTAATCTGAATCGAACGTTTAGCAAGTATAGAAACGGTCTTGTAGATGTTTCCCGTTGGTTCATCTAACTGATTTCGGTTGTAAGTTACCGTTGTATCTGGTGCATTGGAATTTTTAATCGACATACCGTATTTTTAATTGGATGCAAATGTAGTAATTTCTTTCTCTATATCATATCTGATCGAGTTTGTCTGTTCAATAAATTCAGAATCAGGATAAGATCTGATAAAATCATCATAATAGGCAACTGCACTATCGAGGCGGTATTCTTTCTTAGAAAAAACACTATTAATTGCGAGTATGGCAGCAGATTTAAACTGTACAAACATCGCTTCTTCACGAAAAGGAGTCCCTGGAAAATCGCCTATGAAGTTGTCAATTGCTTTGATGGCTGCTTTAAAATCCCGGATGGTGTAAAACTGTCTGGCGTTTTCAAATGACTTTCTCTCGAGTTTTCGCAACAATTCCTCCACTAAATTGTTGACTTCTACCATGCGCTCACTATCGGGATAACGATTGATGTAGTCTTGTAATTTATTTAGACCTTTTTCAGTGTCTTTTTGATCTAGGCTGTACACAGGAGAAATCTCAGCATAAGCATAAGCAACTTGATAATAAGCCTCCTCAAGTTTTTCGCTGTTGGGAAATGTTTTGGTAAAGGACTCAAATTCGTAAGCTGCTGATATGTAGGATTTTGTATTAAGCAAGCAGTTTGCATAAAAGAAAGTGATTCGTTCTGACTGTGGCTTGCCTCTATAAATTGGTTTTAATTGCTCAAAAAGCCCTTTTGCTCTTCGAAAATCACCCTCACCATAATAGGCTTCAGCCATGTCATACTTGAGTTTTATGTCTTCGCTCTTCAGTGCTTTTTGATAGGGCCCACAAGACTGGAGGAGCATACAAATCAATCCTAGAAATGATATTTTAAGTTTCAGTTGTTGCATGGCGTAAAGTTAGTAAATTGAAAAAAAACCAAGGCTAATCGTACTTATCCACAAAAGTTTTTAAGGCTGATCCAACAGCCTCAGCAACTGGAATCAAAGGTAACCGAAGTTGATTTTCGATCATACCACGAAGTGTAAGCACTGCCTTGATCCCACCTGGATTGCCTTCAGCATATACTTGATCAGCGATTGATTGAACGAGATTTGCGATTTCATCAGCCTTTTTGTGATCACCTTCGATTGCAGCTTGTATGCCTGATTTAAACAAATTTGGGAATCCACCAGCAATAACTGAAATAACACCCTCAGCACCAGATTGTATCAATGGGATTGCTGTTTCATCATCACCAGAAACAACAATAAAACCCTCTGGCCTACCCTCAAGAATTTCCCTTCCTTGCAACAAATCTCCACTGGCTTCTTTAATCCCAATCACATTTGGGCAGTTATGCGCAATTTTCAATGTTGTTTCAGCAGTGATATTTGCAGCAGTCCTTCCTGGAACATTGTATAATATGAGTGGTAATGGGGTTGCTTCGTCTAAAGCTTTGTAATGTCTAAAAATTCCTTCTTGCGTTGGTTTGTTATAATAGGGTGAAACTGATAATATAGCCGAAAACCCCTTAAAATCAAGCTGTTGTAATGATTGTACTAGTGCAGCGGTGTTGTTACTCCCAAGCCCCATAACTAAGGGCACACGATTTGCAGTTGTTTCGACAAAACAGTCAAAAATCTGTTTCTTCTCTTCCGCAGAAATGGTTGAGGGCTCTGCAGTTGTACCCATAGCAACCAAATAATCTATATCACTGTCGATTAAATAATCGATAAGTTGACGAAGAGACTCATAATCAACATCGAGACTTGAAGTAAATGGAGTTATAACTGCAACGCCTGTTCCACTAAATGGGGAATTACTCATTCTGTACTGATTTTAAAGAAAAAGTTATTGAAGGTGTTAAAAAATTGCTCAGCTGAATTATTTTCATTTCCAAGCATCAAGTCATTCAGTCTGTGATCGACTGTTGCAAAGCCAACTCTAAAATCTGCATTTACATGAGAAGAAATAGACTGTAGCGTGCGATTGTCTTTTATAAAAAAATTGAACAACAAATCATATTTTTTGGACATAATCTTCTTCTTCATCGGATGAATAAGTGTGCCATCCCAATGCAGGTGGCGATTGCAAAACAGAGGACTGTAGGATGTTAATTCTTTGGATCGCTTTGATGCATAATACACAGTCACGATTTTATTCTTTTTTATTTCGAAAAGGTCCTCTATATAGGCATTCAAATTTGGCTCATTCAAGATGTTCAAATCAATCAAACAAAGAACAGATCGAACAGTATCTGGTTTGATTACTGTCCGACTCGAAAGCTCATCTAGAGCTTTTTCAACAACTCGAATTTTAAACATTTTCAGTGAGCAAAATTAGTGATTCCTCTGTTTAAATCATGATAATTGCGATTCTTTTTTAAAAAGAAAACAAAATGTTATATATATAACACTAAGAAGAAATCATTGATAAAAAACTAGCTTCGTCAATAATGGAGATACCTAACTCGTCGGCCTTGATTCGCTTTTTTGGACCCATATTCTCTCCTGCAAGCAGATAGGTTGTTTTTGAAGAAATGGAACCTGAAATTTTACCCCCATGATTTTCGACCAACTTTTTAATCTTATCTCTACTGTACGAACTAAATACACCCGAAATAACAAATGATTGACCTGAAAGTGTATTTGAAATTGGCTGATGCTCGTCCAACTTGCTTTCGAATTGCAATCCATACATCTTTAGTTGTTCTATGAGTTGGATGTTTGTGAGTGATGTAAAAAAATCTACGACACTTTTTGCGATTCTAGAGCCGATTTCCTCAACCTCAACAAGTGTATCTACATCTGCCTTGGCAAGAGCGTCGATTGAACCAAAATGAGAAGTCAGCTTTTTGGCAACTGTTTGTCCAACATATCGAATACCCAAAGCAAATAGCAATCGCTCAAATGGTACTTTCTTCGACTCTTCAATGGCGTCCAATATGTTTTGGACTGATTTATCAGCCATTCTTTCCAAAGGAATGAGTTGATCGTAGGTCAATGCATACAAATCTGCATATGAGACAATCAATCGCTGTTGATATAGCAGTTCAATTGTTTCACTACCCAGGCCATAGATGTTCATCGCCTTACGAGAAATAAAGTGTTGGATTCTTCCCACAATTTGCGTTGGACAACCTTGGTGGTTTGGGCAATAATGATCTGCCTCGCCTTCTATTTGTATCAGTTCGGTTTGACAATCGGGACAATGGGTCAAATACAATACTTTCTTGGCTTCAATGCTCCTTTTACTTCGATCGACAGAGGTAATCTTTGGAATAATTTCGCCTCCTTTTTCAATTGCTACAGAATCGCCATAATACAAATCGAGCTTTTCGATTTGATTTGCATTGTGCAAGGAGGCTCTCTTGACAATAGTTCCACCCAATACCACAGGGTCAAGTACTGCGACTGGTGTGATTGCCCCAGTTCGACCAACCTGGAATTGAACAGATTCCAAAATCGCATAAGTGCTTTCTGCCTTGTACTTATATGCAATTGCCCATCTTGGGGATTTGGAGGTGTAGCCCAATTCATCTTGTTGAGATATGTTATTGACCTTAATGACAATGCCATCGATTTCGAAGGGGAGGTTTGTACGTTCTTTTCCCCAGTGTGAAATAAAATGCATGACTTCATCAATTGATGATGCAAGGGTGTAATGTTCAGGAACGTGAAATCCAAGTTTTCGTGCTGTTTGAAGACTCTCAAGTTGGGTGGTAAACAAACTGCGATTTGCAATCATTTGATACGAAAAACATTGAAGAGGACGCTTGGCAACCAACGAACTGTCTTGCAATTTTAATGTTCCTGAAGCTGTGTTTCGAGGGTTTCTGTAGGGCTCCTCTCCCAAGGCTATTCGTTCTTCATTCATTTTGTTGAATCCATCAATTGGCAATACAATTTCACCTCTAATGGCAAAACGATCAGTGAAGTCTCCACGCAATTGTAGAGGAACTGTGGGTATGGTACGAATATTTTGAGTGACTTCATCCCCTTGTATGCCATCTCCCCTGGTCACTGCTTTTTCCAACACACCATTGTCGTAAGTCAAGCTGATGGAAACACCATCAAATTTGAGTTCACAGGTGTATGTAACAGCATCTGTTCCAAGTCGTTTTTGAATTCGTTTTTCCCAATCAAATAGTTCTTGTTTGCTGTAGGCATTATCCAACGAGTACATTGGAAACTCGTGCGTGACCGTTGGGAAATTTTTGTTGATTGTTCCACCAACACGCAAGGTGGGTGAATTGGGATCGATAAACTCGGGATATTGTTTTTCAAGATCCGCTAGCTCACGTAACTTTTGATCAAACTCATAATCAGTGATGATTGGATCGTCGAGCACATAGTATCTGTAGTTGTAATCGTGAAGGGCTTTGCGCAAAGCCAGTACATGCTCCCTGATTTGTTTCATTTTTTAGTTTTCGCGACCAACATTCGGGCAGTGTTTCTCATATCATTTTCGACTACAATATCGACAAATTTCATCACTTTTAAAAACGATATCACTTGCGCAAAAGTCTTTGGGTTTAACTCAAAATACAGTCTTCCACCAGGACGTAAGTGTTTTGCAGCAAATTGGATGATTGCACGATAAAATTGTATCGAATCGTCGGCAGCTGTAAACAGTGCCAAGTCGGGTTCATAATGTAGTACATTGCCATCTATTTCTGATCTTTCCTCTTCCAATACATAAGGAGGGTTCGAAACGATAATGTCCCATTTTTGATCAGTATCAACTGTTGAAAGTATATCAACCATTGAAAAATTTACTGCTGATCCAATTGACTTTGCTGTTTGCTTTGCAAGTTGAAGCGCTTTGTAGGAGACGTCCCAAGCATTGACTTTGGCGTTCAAGTGTTTTTCAAGTGCGAAAGCGATGCAGCCACTTCCTGTACAGATATCCAAAACACTGGGGTTCTGTTGTTCTTGCTCTTTCATCCAATAGACCAAACTCTCAGTTTCAGGTCTTGGGATCAATACATTATTATTGACATTGACAGGAATTTCTGCAAAATTGACTTGTCCTATTATATATTGTATCGGTTCTTTTTTTTCAAGTCGAGTGATATATTCTAACAAGTTTGTAAGGCTATGATTCTCTATTGTTTCATCACATTTTAAAATCATGTCAGCACGACTAATGTTGAGGGCAAACTCCATCACTTGGGCATACAGAGAATCGATCTCTGCTTTTTGATAAACAGGAGTCATCTTTTTATCAAAAAAAAATCGAAATTCCTTATGTGTCATCTAGCAATGATTTAACTATACATACAGGATATGAACAATGATTAGTATTGCCTATTGGATGTTCGAAATGTATAAATCCCCATTTTTGATATAGTTTCTGAGCGCGCATCATATTTGGCATTGTTTCAAGATAGCAATCTGTAAAGTCAAACCTTTTGGCTTGTTGCAAACATTTGCGCATCATTTGACTACCTAACCCTTTTTCTTTTGTTTTTAGAAGAAAATACATTTTTTGCAACTCACAAAACCAATAAGGACCATTTCGTAAAGGAGCAATACCAACACCTCCCAAAATGCGATTTCGATAACACACGATCCAATAATCGGCTTTTACATATTGATAGGTGTCATAAATTGCATCGAGTTCTGGGTCGGATAAAGGAGTTCCATCGAATGGAACCTTCATTTCGATCAGCACTTCTATTAAGACTTTTGCTAAAACAACATTATCTTCAAGGCGCACCAAACGAATCTCCCATTGACCTGTTGCCATTTCTTTAGCTTATTTTTGTTGTTTAAATTTACAATCAAATTTGGTATGAGTCACTCAAAATTTATGAACAAATGTATCGAGCTGGCACAGCGAGGGCTTGGAAATACCTATCCCAACCCACTCGTTGGGTCTGTCGTAGTGTCCAACAATAAGGTCATTGGGGCGGGTTGGCATCAAAAAGCGGGAGAAGCACACGCAGAAGTAAACGCTATTCGTTCTGTTTTGGATACAAGAGCATTGCCTTCGTCTACTTTATATGTCAATCTAGAGCCTTGTAGTCATCATGGCAAAACCCCACCTTGTACAGATTTAATTGTTCAAAGTGGTATTCGACATGTGGTTGTTGGAATGCTTGATCCCTTTGAAAAAGTAAATGGACAGGGGATTCAGAAACTCCGCGATGCAGGCATAAAAGTTGACGTTGGCGTGGAAGAGAAGTCTTGCAAAACACTCAACAGACGTTTCCTCACTGCAATCAACAGCAAACGTCCTTATGTGATATTAAAATGGGCAAAAACAAAAGATGGATACATTTCTCCAAAGCACAAAAAAAAAAATCAACCTGTATGGATCAGCAATTCAATTTCGAGAACATTGGCACATCGGTGGCGCGCTGAAGAACAATCGATTTTAATTGGGAGTCAAACTGCTGTTGACGATAACCCCTCTTTAACCACTAGACGAATTGATGGCCCCTCTCCCACTCGTATTCTGATCGACCCAAACGAAAAGATAAATCGTAATGCCAAACTATTTGCAGCCGATCAAAAAGTGATCGTTTACACAAACAATCATTCTCGAATCGATGAACATATACACTATGTTTCTATAGATTTTTCAGGCAACGGATTGAAACAAATTTTGAGCGACTTACATCTTAAAAACATACAATCAGTTTTGGTAGAAGGCGGCGCCAAAACTCTTGAGTATTTCATTGATGCTGGTATGTGGGATGAGGCAAAAGTATTCACAGGGCAGGGAACATTTGGAGATGGGGTATTGGCACCAGATACATCATCATTTACCAACGCAACAGTATCGGTTGCTGAGCTAAATGGGGATGTTTTGGAAGTATGGGTCAATCTAAAAAAGCATCAATAAAAATTTCTGGACAACGAATGATTTTTTTTGTCTCAGCACTTACAAAAGCCAATCGGGTTTTGGCAGTTGCACAAAGTGTTTTGTTTTGATCATGTATGGTGTAGGAGAAATCAATAATTGAACTCGGCTCGTGTTCCAAATAGATTTCAATTTCGATCGTATCATCAAAATATAAGGGATGTTTAAACTCTGTAGATAGTGATATTACTGGAAGCAGTACACCTTGCTTTTATAGCTTTGCATAACTTAAGCCTAAAGAACGCAACCATTCGATTCTTGCAAGCTCAAAATAAGTTGCATAACTACCATGATGAATTACACCCATTTGGTCAGTTTCTACATAGCGAGTTTTTAATTTAAGAGTGAATTTTTTCTTACACACTATATGTATTTTCTTACAAAAGTAAATTGATTTGTTCGTCCACAATATGCACAAAAGTTTCTTAAAATTCAATACTAAAAAAGTTTTTTTTCATTTTTTTTCAATGCATATTTGTTACCGAGTTTTAAAAAACTTTGATTTACATAAGCTCCAGTAAAAAACAAAAAAAACAAACAAAAGACAACAAAGAATGCAGCAAAATGCTGAATCTGTTTGGGAAAAATGCTTGAATTTTGTTGAGGATAATATCGATCCTCAAGCATTCAAAACCTGGTTCAAACCTATTGTGCCAGTCAAACTTAAAGATAATGCGCTGAACATAGAAGTTCCAAGTAAGTTTTTCTACGAATGGATTGAAGAGCATTACATCAAAATCCTTAAAACTTCGCTCCACAAAGAACTCGGTGATGATGCGCGTCTAGTGTATATTATCAGAATGGAAAACACCTACGGCAGTAAGCTTCCCTTTACACAAAAAATTCCAAGTAGTGGTCGAAAAGGGATTGACAATCAAAGTATTGAAGCACCAAGTCAAGGGGAAACATCTGGGCTCAAAAACCCATTTATAATTCCGGGAATTCGCAACCTCAAAATTGAATCTCAATTAAATGCCAACTATAATTTTGACAATTTTTTGGAAGGCGACTCCAACCGACTTGCACGATCTGCTGGTATTGCAGTAGCAAATCGACCAGGTGGGACGTCCTTTAACCCTTTACTCATTTTTGGAGGTGTTGGGTTGGGTAAAACTCACCTTGCACACGCCATTGGTGTTCAGGTCAAAGAAAATTATCCTGAAAAAACTGTGCTATATATTTCTGCTGAGAAATTTACGCAGCAATACATTGACGCCATTAAGAAAAACAATAGAAATGACTTCATTCACTTCTACCAACTAATCGATGTATTAATTATTGACGATGTGCAGTTTTTATCAGGAAAATCTGGGACGCAGGATGTGTTCTTCCATATTTTCAATCACTTACATCAAAATGGAAAACAGGTTATCCTAACTTCTGACAAAGCACCAGTTGACATGCAAGACATAGAGCAGCGATTACTCTCTAGATTTAAATGGGGGCTTTCTGCTGAACTCCAAAAACCTGATTTTGAAACGCGTGTTTCAATTCTAAAAAACAAATTGTACAGAGATGGTGTTGAATTGTCAGACGATATTATTTCGTATGTGGCCAAGTCAGTTAAAACTAACATTCGTGAGCTTGAAGGAGCTGTCATCTCTTTGATTGCGCAGTCTTCCTTTAACAAACTTGAAGTAACACCTGAACTTACCAAGCGAGTTGTTGAGAAATTTGTCAGAAACACCAAACGAGAAATTTCCATCGACTACATCCAAAAAGTGGTGTCTGACTATTTCAAAATGGATGTGACAACACTTCAGTCAAAAACACGTAAACGCCACATTGTACAAGCAAGACAGTTAGCTATGTTTTTTGCCAAAAAACTAACCAAGGCTTCTTTAGCCAACATTGGTCAGCAAATTGGTCATCGAGATCATGCGACAGTGCTACACGCTTGCAAAACAGTTGACAACTTGGCATTTACCGATAAACAATTTCGCAAATACGTCGAAGACCTTACCAAAAAATTCTCGAACTAAAACCCATGACCAAGCGAATCCTTATGGTGTGCTTGGGAAATATCTGTCGTTCCCCACTAGCCCATGGCATTATGGCGCATATGCTTCCTGACTCTTTTGTTGATTCCGCTGGAACTGGATCATATCATATTGGGAGTCCTCCAGACCCTAGATCGATTGAAGTTGCCAAGCAAAATGGAATCGATATTCGTTATCAAAGTGCACGACAATTTAAAACCAAAGATTTTGGTGATTTCGATCATATCTATGTTATGGATCGACAGAACTACAGAGACGTTGTAGCAAAAGCCAACATTCCTGCTGAGGTTGACAAAGTAGAGTTGATTTGTAAAGCAGCAGACATGGGTTCAGTTGCTGTCCATGACCCCTATTATGGTGGTGATGATGGCTTTCAAAAAGTATTTGATTTGGTCAATACTGCATGCGAACGTATTGTAAAAAAGTGGGGGGGAAACGATGGATAAATCCACTGCAAAGCTTTATTTGATTCCAAACACCCTTGGCCACAACACACCCAGTGACGTGATGTCTAAGTCCATTGGAAAAATCATTGCATCGATTGATTATTTTGTTTTTGAGAAAGAAAAAATCGGTCGTTCATATGTCAAAAGTTGGTGTCCTAACAAATTGCAAGACAAGCTTAATGTTTTTACGCTTAACAAACACACAAGCCAACAGGATTTGATCAGGATACTAGACCCTTGCATGGCAGGGCATGACATGGCTATCATCACTGATGCCGGCTGCCCTGGCTTGGCAGACCCTGGCGCCGATTTGGTGCTACTCGCACATCAATCTCAAATTGAGGTTTGCCCACTTGTGGGGCCTTCCTCCATTCTTTTGGCGCTGATGGCATCTGGACTTAATGGACAGAAATTTGCATTTCATGGCTATCTCCCAATTGACAAGCAAGATTGTAAAAAAGCAATCAAAAAATATGAACGCCTCTCTTTACAAAACAATCAAACACAAATTTTTATTGAAACGCCATATCGCAGTACGCGTTGCTTTGAAATGCTGATCGAGCAACTGTCTCCTCATACTTTATTAAGTGTGGCATGCGACTTGAATCTATCTACCGAAATAATACGAACAAAAACAATTTCTGAATGGACAAAAGGAGAACTTGATCTTCGCAAGCGACCATGCATCTTTTTGTACATACAACCTAACGCATGATTCGACTCTTATTGAGCCAGCGTATATATATATCCCGATTTGCTAGGTGTTGCTTGTAAGTACTCGCAAACAAATGATAACCAACTTTGTTTGGGTCAGCAACAAAATAAAGATAATTGTGAGACTCTGCATTGAGAACTGCATCTATTGAACTTACGTCTGGCATTGTGATGGGACCAGGAGGTAATCCTCGTTTTCTGTAAGTATTATAAGGTGAGTTGATTTGTAAATCTTTATAAAGAACACGCCGAACAACCAAATCGAAATTATTGGACTTACGCTTCATAGCATAGACAACTGTTGGGTCGGCTTGTAATTTCATGCCCTTTCGCAACCGATTGAGATATACCCCCGCAACACGAGGACGCTCGTCTACTTTTTTAGATTCCTCATTGACAATAGCAGCAAGACTAATCACTTCAGCTCTGCTGAGATTGAGTTTTTTACGCTTTTCTTCTCTGTACGCGTCCCAAAATCGTTCGTTTTCAACCCGCATGCGATCGCAAAAATCAGCTACTGATATGTTCCAGTACATCTCATATGAGTTTGGTAAAAACAAACTCAACAGTTCATCACTGCTTAGCTTCACATCAGTTGAGAAACGTTCACTTTTGATTTCATTTAAAAGTGTAAGACTATCTATTTCGAGTTGTTCAGCAACACGTCCCGCCAAGTGCTCAACTGTTTGCTGATTGTTAAAAACAACCTGAATTGGTGTGTTTCCTGAGCGTAAAGTGTTGATTATTTGCTGGTTACCCATACTTGGCTTGATCCTAAAATGACCTGCTCGAGGTGTATCGAAACGTTTGGCGATTGCAGCTAATGAAAAAGTGGTTGAACTTTTGATATGGGGTTTTATCATCTCTTTGAACTCAACAAAAGTGGTTCCAGTTGGCACAAAAATCGACTGACCTTCGTCATCAACGCTGGCGTTGGGAAAGTAAAACACAATAATAAAAATAAAAACAAGCATCACGACAGAGAACATTGCAAATCTAAAAGACTGTTTGATAGGTTGTAACATTGACTAATAATATATTGTTCCGCTGTATACCAACTCGGTTGGACCTGTTAAAAAAATATCAGTAAAGCTATCTTTTTGCTTTTGAAAACATACTGTTAAAAATCCACCCAATGTCTGAACTTGAATCTGATTGAGGTTTATTTTATCGGTTGAAAACGCTGCCAAGGCAGCAGCAATTACGCCTGTGCCACATGATAAAGTTTCGTCTTCAACACCCCTTTCAAAAGTCCGAACAGTAATGTGATCTTCACTGTCAACACAAACAAAATTTACATTGGATCCTTTTTCGCCATAGGTTTCATTATGAGCAATCAATGCACCTTCGGTGGGTACATCTAATTTTTTCGTGCTTTCTACAAACGCAACGTGGTGTGGCGAGCCAGTATCTAAAAAAACATGTTTTGGATAGATTGAAATATTATTGACATCTGAAATAGATAGTGAAACCACATTATCAACGATTGTTGCTTCGTGAAATCCGTCATAGGCTTCAAAAACAGTTTTACTGTCGATGATCTCCAATTGTTTTGCAAAGGCAACAATACACCTTGCCCCATTACCACAAAACGATCCTGGTTTTCCATCGGCATTAAAGTAATGCATTAAAAAATCGACTTTATTGTGGTTTTGTAGTAGAATGACACCATCAGCACCAATGCCAAAACGACGATCGCATAGGCTTGCAATCAGTTTGTGATTGGAACGAGGAAAATTGTCATTGCGATTGTCAATCATCACAAAATCATTTCCTGTACCTTGGTATTTAAAAAAAGGGATGTTCACGGAGTAAAGATATTGCTAAATTTTTATACAAAAGGATGTTAAATCGAAGTTAAAAAATTAAAATTTGGCATGAAATCTGCTAATTTTGTTATAAAAATAAATCGTTATGTCAACTTTATATCGTCAATTACTACTATCATTTACAACTGCTGTATTTCTTATAGGTGTTTATCATTTTTCTTTTTCAACGACTGAGCTCATTGTTACACAACCAGCAACACCCATAGTTGAAACATCCTATTCGACACCCGTTTTTGTCAGGGATTCAGCAGAAAACACTGACTTTACAGTGGCTGTTGACCGAACAATCGACGCTGTTGTTCATATTACAAACACAGCAAAAAATAACACACAATCATACAGTTTATGGGATTTATTCAATAATTCTCCAAAAAATTACCCTCGTGTTGGAATGGGGTCCGGTGTTATTGTTTCACCAGATGGATATTTGATTACCAATAATCACGTGATTGAAGACGCAGATCAAATTGAAGTCACAACAAATGACAATCGTGTTTTTGCTGCCGATTTGATTGGTACTGATCCGAGCTCAGATATCGCAGTATTGAAAATTATTGGTTCTGATCCCTTCCCATACGTTCGTTTTGCAGATTCTGATCAAACTCGGATTGGCGAATGGGTTCTTGCAGTTGGTAATCCTTTTAACCTTAATTCAACAGTGACTGCTGGAATTATCAGCGCCAAGGCACGTGACCTCAACCCCTATGATGCTTCAAACCAATCGTTTATACAAACCGATGCTGCTGTAAATTCGGGAAATAGTGGAGGTGCTTTGGTCAACACCAATGGTGATTTGATTGGCATCAATACAGCAATCACTAGCAATGGGATGGGTACTTTTATTGGATATTCTTTTGCAGTGCCCAGTAATATCGCACGAAAGGTCTATGAAGATATAATCGAATATGGTGGTGTGCAAAAAGCTCTCCTGGGTGTGAGTGGTAATGGGATTAACAATCGATTTTCAAAAGACTATAATCTTGACACGACTGAAGGTTTTTACATCGCTAACGTAGAAGACGGGATGGGTGCCAAAGAAGCTGGATTACGAGCAGAGGACATTATAATTGGTGTGGATAATACCAAAGTCCGCTCCTTTGCTGATATGACTGGCTACCTCAACAGTAAGCGACCTGGCGATAAAGTAAAAGTAACCTATTTAAGAAACGGAAATAAGCAAACAACTGTTGTTACACTTAAGCCAAATCCATTTGTTGAATATTTTGGCATGCGCCTAAAAGACATCACACCCTCTGAGGCCAAGACCTTTAGTGTTTCTAGAGGAGTAAAAATTGTCAGTAATCGAAATGAGCGCTTGCGCAGACGTGGAATTGGTCAAGGGATGCTTATTCAATCAATCAATGGTATCGAAATTCAATCTACTGAAAACTTGTTAAAAATTAATGAAAGTGAGATTTATGAAATCGAATTTATGAATAAGAAACAGGAAAGTTTTCGGTTCTTTTTCGATTGATTAAATCAATATCAATCCACTGTTCATGGTGTGTTTTTAGACAAGTCATTTAAAATTTTCAACTTTGCCTCATGCGCATTGACATACTTTCTGTTGTTCCTGAACTTTTATCGAGTCCATTTAATGCATCTATACTCAAGCGTGCTCAAGAGGCAAAGCTAGTTGAGGTTCATGTCCATAATATCAGAGATTATTCATCGAATCGCTACAAACAGGTGGATGATTATCCTTATGGTGGCGGTGCTGGTATGGTGTTGATGATTGAACCTATCGCTAAATGCATCGAATCCCTTCAAGCAAAACTAAAGTATGATGCCGTCGTTTATATGACACCAGACGGAAAACAACTCAAACAAAAAACTGCAAATCATTTTTCCCTATTTAAAAATATCATCATTTTATGTGGTCATTACAAAGGGGTCGATGAGCGTGTGAGAGATTTGTTTATAACAGATGAAATTTCTGTTGGGGATTATGTTTTGTCTGGTGGAGAACTTGCAGCAGCTGTGTTTTGTGATGCCCTGATTCGATTGATCCCGGGGGTACTTGGCAACGAAACCTCTGCACTCTCCGATTCTTTTCAAGACAACTTGCTAGCCCCTCCAATATACACGCGCCCTGCCGATTACAAAGGATATCTAGTGCCAGACATACTCACGTCTGGAAATACACAAAAAGTAGAACAATGGCGTGAAGAGCAAGCTTTGAAGCGAACAAAAAAACTTCGCCCAGATTTATTTTAGTATATTTAATAAAAATAATATGAAAAGAGTTTTATTATTTACCATATTTCCATTTTTACTGTTTGGTCAAGTGATCAGTCCTACCAACCCTTACACCAAAAGTTTTGTAGCCTCAACAGAAAACAAACCAGGATTTGTACGATACTCCAAGCAACAGAAAGCCCCTAAATTGTCTGAAATTGTGCATGAGTTTGATGCCTACTGGAAAGATAAAGATTTTACTAAAAAAGGAAGCGGATATAAGCCCTTTAAACGCTGGGCAAACCATTGGGAAGATTATCTACAAAAAGATGGGACCATAGCACCCCCTGCTGTATTATGGGAAGCATGGGAGAAAAAGAGGAAAAATGAATCATTGACCAGTCAACTAAACCAACCAAATGTTCCAATACCATCATGGTCTAATATTGGTCCTGCTATAGTTGCTAACACTGCAACTACTACTAGTGGTCAAGGAAGATTAAATACAATAATTAAAGATCCCATTGACTCGCAAACAATTTATGTTGGTGCACCAGCAGGAGGATTATGGAAATCCATTGATAATGGGGTTAATTGGTCCCCACTTACGGACCATCTACCGCAAATTGGAGTTTCTGGAATTGCCATCGATCCAACTGATAACAACATAATTTATATTGCAACAGGTGACGATGATGCTGGCGACTCATATAGTGTAGGTGTGATGAAAAGTTTAGATGGGGGTTTATCATGGAATTCTACTGGACTTGAGTACAATTGGACTAACTCCAAAACAACAAATGAAATTTTTATAGACCCTTATGATAATAATACAATTTGGGTCGCCTCAACTGATGGACTTCAAAAATCTACTGATGGAGGAGATTCATGGACCATTAAATTACCTGGAATTATCGAAGATTTTCGTTTCAAGCCACTTAGCGATTTGGATATTTTAAATGGAGAAACACTTACAATTTACGCTGTTGGTTATGACCAAGATGGTATTTCTAGATTTTACAAATCAATCGATGCCGGTGAGAGTTTTTCAATAAGCCCATCTATTCCCGAAAACTCGAATCGCATTATTTTAGAGGTCACAAAAGCTGACCCAGAAAAGGTATATGTCCTTTCCGCCTATGACAATGGAGATGGAACATATGAGGGAAGAAATTCTTTTCAAGGACTATACGTTTCTGATAACTCAGGATCTGATTTTACAAAAACTGCTGAGAATGATGACATTTTTCAAAGTGGTCAATCCTGGTATGATATGGCATTAACTGTAGCAGATGATGACCCTGATATTGTTTTTGTTGGGGTTTTAGATATATGGAAATCTATCGATGGTGGTAACGATTTTAATCAGCTTAACAAGTGGTGGGAAAGAAACGCATCCTTTACACACGCTGATATTCATTTCTTGAGATACTTTGATGGTGATCTCTATGCAGGCACTGATGGAGGAATTTATCGCTCATTTAATAATGGTGATAATTTTGAAGATTTAAGCAACACTTTATCTATCTCTCAAATTTACTCTGTTGCTACCTCAAAACCAAATTCATCGAAACTCGCCAGTGGGCTTCAAGACTGTGGTGGTTTTGGCTTTTCTGAGGGAACATGGAACAGTTATCATGGAGGCGATGGGATGGGTACAGCCGTCCATCCATTTGATGAAGATACTTATTATGGTTTTACTCAATATGGATCTTACCTTTCTGTAACTACAAGTGGAGGCCAAACAAGCAATATGTATATAGCCAGTGGCCCTGTGGAAGGCCAATGGGAAACACCTCTTCAATTTGCAAAGAACGGAGAACTTTATTCTGGGTTTGATCAGCTTTATATTTTAAATGGCAATAATTGGGATTCTGTCTCCAACCATAATTTTGGATTTTTACTGAGACATTTAGAGATGGACCCAAATAACACTGATATTATTTATGCTGCTACTTACAATGAAGTTTTCAAGAGTAATGACCGGGGGAAAACATTTGAGTTAATCTTATCAACTGATTATTATGACATCAGAGATATAGAGGTTCATAATACTGACAGCAATACTTTGTGGGTAATTAGTTCTCAAGAACTTTTTGAATCAAATGATGGAGGTGCTAGCTTTACAAATTTAAGTTCTGATTTGCCAGCAGAGGCAAACGTAAGTTTGGCTCATCAGGCATACAGTGAAAATGACGCTTTATACTTAGGTACACTGTTAGGAGTTTATTATAAAGACAATACATTAAATAATTGGGTGTCAATTTCAGAAAATCTACCAAATGTAAAAGTGTCTGACATAGAAATAAATTCAAATGATAATATTTTAACTATTTCAACATACGGCCGTGGTGTTTGGCAAACACCTATTCCACCCGTATCACGACCAAGTCATGACTTGGACTTGTTAGACATTAACACTCAAATTGATTCAGACTACAGGTGTAACAATCTTTTTAATGCCAGTATCAAAGTTTATAATAATGGTACTGCACCCATTACATCTTTCTCTTATGAAAGTTCACTAAATAATGTTTCACAAGGATTAGACGATTGGACAGGCAACCTAGCAGCTGGTGAAGTATTAAATCTACCGTTGAACATTCAAAATCATTCTATTATTGGAACGAATAGTTTAAGGGTTGATTTATCATACCAAAATGAGACTGTTGTTGTGAATAACAGCATGAATAGAAAATTTGAGATTCACAATCCTCCCAATTACGATGGACAAAGTAATACAACCTATACTTTTGAAGCGACTGAGGATGACTGGATTGTCGTTGGAGATGCCCTTTGGGAAAAAGGAATTCCAAGTGGTGATGCTTTAAATCAGGTGATTTCTGGAACAAATGTATATGCTACAAATCTTTCAGGCAATTATCCTGAAAATTCGAACTCTAAATTAGTGTCCCCTTGTTTTGATTTATCTATTCTTGAAAGTGGATCAGTTAAATTTTATATTGGCTATAATCTCGAAACAGGTTACGATTACTTATATTTCGACTACTCATTAAATGGAGGAGTTGACTGGATAAATATTGAAACATTTAATGGAGTTGACTCAGCTTTAAAACTAAAGGAATATTCATTGTCACAAGAAATGCTTGCAGCAAATATCGTCTTTCGGTTTAACATCATAACAGATGAACTTGTACATGAAGAGGGGGCAGTTATTGATGACTTTATAGTTGAAGGAACACCGCTGAGTTTTAATAATAATTTTGATCAATATATTAGTATCTTTCCTAACCCTACTAAAGATGTCTTTACCATCAATACTGCAGAAAGTTTTCAAATCAATGATATTAGTATTTTTAGCTTAGATAGCAAACTAGTTTACGGTGTAAAATCCATCAAAAACAGTACACATATAATCGACTTTACAAATCAGTCTAAGGGCATGTATTTTGTAGAACTTACAACAACCGATGGACACAAAATTATTCGAAAATTACTTGTTGAATAAAAGATCGTAAAAGTTGTCCATCTTATGTTAAACAACCATTAGTAATTTTATCCATTCATATATCTTACGAAGGAATTCGAACTCTAACGTAAAGCAAAACATTAACGACGAGCAGCACTCCCTGAATAAATTGGAAAATGTACCAAACGGCTATCGAGTTTACCATTAAACAATTGTATTTTTCTTTTTGTTCGTAAGCCAAAGCTTTTTAATCCTTCTACACTAGAAGTAATCATCCAAACATCAGTATTGGTGTAGTTTTGCTTAAAGGTATCACCCATTTGCTTGTAAAACAGTTGGGCGTCAACTGCGAGACGTTTGCCGTAAGGAGGATTAGTCAGCACGTGCAAATGTTGATCAGGGTGTTCTTTTTGAGTCTTAAAAAAGTCTCTTCTACGAATGCTAACATAGTCCGATAAATTAGCCGCTTCGATATTTTGTAGGGCTTTGCGAACTGCTGAGTGGGCTTTGTCATAGCCAACAAGTGGCACAAAACATTCTTTTACCCTCTTGAGCATGGCCTTACGAATCGTCACAAACAAGTCCGGATCGTAGTCGTTCCACTTCTCAAAAGCAAATTCTTTTCGGTTGATTTGAGAGGGGATATCACATGCCTGCATGGCTGCTTCGATGAGTAGCGTACCACTCCCACACATGGGGTCTAACAATGGTGTTGTGTGTTTCCATCCAGAAAGGGCGACAAGTCCAGCTGCCAATACTTCATTGATCGGAGCGATGTTGGTTTCGGTTCGATATCCTCGCTGATTTAGTGGTGCGCCAGAACTATCTATTGATACTTCCATGCCCTTTTGGTAAAGGTGCACAAAAAATGTGATATCAGGTTGTTCTCTTCCTACACTGGGTCGTTTGCCCTCTCGTTTACGAAAGCGATCGACAAGGGCATCTTTGGCACGTTGGGCAGCAAACATGGTGTTGCGAAACATTGGTACCGATTGAGTGACTTGTATCGAAAATCGTGTGTCGATCGTCATATAGTCTTCCCATGGAAGTCGAGAGAGACTATGGTAATAAGCATCGGCTGACTTAACATGATCGAAATAAATAGGCTTCAGAATGCGAAGAGCTGTACGACAACAAAGGTTTGCTTTGTACATAAATCCATTATCTCCTATAAAACGAACATTCCGAATACCTTGCTTAACTGATGTGGCACCCAATAATTTGAGTTCATTTTCCAAAACTTGTTCGAGACCAAAAAGTGTCTTGGCAACCATTTCAAACTGCAATTGTTTCATGAATGCAAATGTAGTCAATCTCGTTGCTAACAAAATAATACTATTACCTACTTTTGTACGTATGCACAATAATAAGGAATGGTTTGCTTCGTGGTTTGACTCCTCATACTATCATAGTCTATATGCGCACAGGGGCCATCAAGAGGCAGCTTCTTTTGTTTCGCAACTGATCGATTTGATACAACCAAAAGATGATGCAACAATCCTAGATGTTGCTTGTGGTCGAGGGCGTCATTCGTTGGAAATTCATCGCCATGGTTATGAAGTCACTGGTATCGATTTGTCACCAAAAAACATACAGTATGCTCAAGAAACTGCTAAGCGAGAAGGTATTGAAGAGAAGATACGGTTTATTGTGCAAGATATGCGTGAACCACTGAATAAACAATTTTCCCATTTGCTAAACCTGTTTACTAGTTTTGGGTATTTCAAAAATCCAAATGACAATATTCGTACCCTAAAAGCCTTTCGTGCCCAACTCGCACCAAATGGAGTTGGCGTAATCGATTATCTAAACCCAAAGTGGGTTCTATCCAACCTTATTGAAAGTGAAAAGTTGATTCGTGATGAAATTGAATTTTCTATCCAAAGGCAACAAAAAGATAACTGGCTACAGAAAAACATCCGATTTCAAGTAAATGGACAAGATTTTCATTTTCAAGAAGAGGTAGAGTTGCTGGAAGTCAAGGATTTTATTGCTTTGTTTGCACAAACAAATCTTCAGTTGGTCGATTTGTTTGGCGATTATCAACTCGGCACTTATGACAGTGAAAAGTCAAGCAGACAAATTTTAATTTTTCAATGAACAACTACATCCTTCCTATGGCTGCAGTCGTACTTGGTGGTTTATCCATTTTGATTTGGAAACCAAAAGAA
>CACFJP010000017.1 GCA_902566635.1 uncultured Bacteroidota bacterium
AAGACCGCACCCCTTTTGATGCGATTAAGTATCAGTTTGGGATCAACGAGCAAGAGGTAATTTCTCTAATGCGCAATAACCTAAAGCCCTCAAGTTTTAAGCTATGGCGAAAACGTGTACAAGGCAGAAAGACCAAGCACAGAAAGCAAAGAGGTGAGGATCTCAATCGATTTAAATGCAGTCGTCAACGAGGGATAAGCAACAATAAGATTTCAAAACGATAGGAATCAGCAGGCCTTACACACGCTTGATTTCAGCACCAATAGATTGTAGTCTCTCAACGATGCGCTCATAGCCACGATCGATCTGTTCGATGTTGTGAATCGTACTCATTCCTTTTGCCGACAAAGCAGCAATTAACAGCGAAATTCCAGCACGAATATCAGGAGAGGTCATTGTTGTTCCTTTGAGGTAAGATGTGAAATCATGCCCAATAACAGTCGCTCGGTGAGGGTCACAAAGGATAATTTTTGCGCCCATATCTATTAGCTTATCAACAAAAAACAAGCGACTTTCAAACATCTTTTGATGAATCAGTACACTCCCTCGTGCCTGTGTAGCGACCACAAGCATAATGCTTAAAAGATCGGGTGTGAAACCAGGCCATGGCGCATCGGAAATGGTCATTATTGAGCCATCGATAAAACTCTGAACTTCATAACCATCACTATGTGCAGGAATGTAAATATCATCGTCGCGCTTTTCAATCCGAATCCCCAATTTTTGAAAAACACTTGGAATTTGACCCAAATTGTCCCACGAAACGTTCTTGATTGTCAATTTACTTCGCGTGAGTGCTGCCAAACCAATCCAACTGCCGATTTCAACCATATCAGGTAAAACGCGATGGGTAGTTCCAGAAAGGCTGTTAACACCTTCAATCGTCAATCGATTTGATCCAACGCCAGAAATTTTGGCACCCATCCTGTTGAGCATACCACAGAGTTGTTGTAAATAGGGTTCGCAAGCAGCATTGTAAATAGTTGTAGTGCCTTCTGCAAGCACAGCTGCCATCACCAAGTTGGCTGTTCCAGTGACAGAGGCCTCATCGAGGAGTAAATAGGCTCCTTTTAGCCTATCTGACTCAACACTGTAAAAGTGGTTTTCGCGATCATAGTTGAAATCTGCACCCAATTTTATGAGTCCATCGAAATGAGTATCGACTCGTCTTCTACCAATTTTATCGCCACCAGGTCGCGGAATATAGCCTATACCAAATCGAGTCAGCAATGGACCAAGCAACATAATCGACCCTCTGATTTTTCTTCCATCAGACTTAAAATCATCTGACTTGAGATAATCTAAATTGATTTGGTCAGCTTGAAAAACATAGTGATTGTCACTCTTTTTTTGGATACGAACACCAAGTGCTTCTAAAATTTGGAGTAGCTTGTTGATATCAACGATGTCTGGAACATTGGTAATTTCGACTGGCTCTGCTGTGAGAAGAACTGCACATAAAATTTGAAGTGCCTCGTTTTTTGCGCCTTGCGGCTCAATGGTACCTGACAGCGGCCTTCCACCTTCTACAACAAACGTTCCCATTTTTACTTTCGACGTTTGTGTCGATATTTTTTATTTCTGTTCGAGTTTTGCTGTTTTTGACGACCAAATCGTTTGTTGCTCAATCGAATCAGTTCCTCAGAGCTCGTTAACATTTCGCTTGAATTTTTGAGGTTGATTGCGCCATTTGAAATCTCAAACAAGTGCTCAAAAATAACAGCATCTTCAACAGTATCTTTGTTCCAATTCAAAAAACATTTTTTTCATGTGATTTGCAATCACATAAACCAGTGCATCTTTCTGTTCACCATCTGAAAACGTAAGTGCAGCATCAATCATCCTCTTGATGTTATTACCATAAAAGCGATACTTAGGGAAATTTTGTGGATAGCTCAATGGGTCTGGACGTGCAGTGAGAACTTCTTTTTCAGGGATTGGAAAAGGGGAATCTACATCGAGAAAAAAATCAGACATGATAAACAACTGATCCCATAATTTGTGTTGAAAATCAGGGACATCACGAAGGTGAGGGTTTAAATTTCCCATCACTCCTATGATGGCATGAGCCATTTTGTTTCGTTGTTCTTTTTTGGGTTCTTTTAAAGCCTGGTCTACCATCTTTTGAATATGACGACCATATTCAGGTATCCGCAAATGGCTTCGTTGGGTGTTATACTGAAGTGTTTCTTCCAATGTTAATGATTAAATGATACTGTAAAAATACTAAAATTACTACAACTGAATGATGCCTTTTATCAATGAAACCTGTTTATATTTTGATATAATCTCATCTGGCGAATCAAATACACCTTCGATCGAGATGCTTACATAATTGTTTTTTGAGGAATTTCTCTGTTTGATTTTGACAGTATGATTTACAAAAATATTCTGTAAAGTCAACTTTTTTTCTTTGTCAGCGGGCAAAATAAACTTAAACATATAGTTTGAAGGCCAATCTGTTGACTCTGCAAGTTGCTCACGAAGTCGGTTGTAAAAAGGTGTGGTTTTATCTGCTTCAGACATCTTGACAAAGATATTGTTTTTAAGTAAGAATAATATTCAAAAATTGTAAATTGGCTAATCATATGGAAAAGCACAAAAGATATGTCCTCACTGGTGCTCCTGGAAGTGGAAAAACCACGCTTTTAGATGCATTGCAAAGCGATCAGGTGACGTGTTTTGACGAGGTGTTTCGGAAGCTATTTCTAGAAGCCAAGAATCGAGGTATTGACTCTCCTTTTCAAGATGAGCCACTGTCGCTGAGTTTGGAAATTATTAAAGGGCGTATTGCTGACTTTGAGGCTACTGCTGTATCTAAAATTCATATCTATGACAGAGGTATTCACGATGCAATTGCATACTTGGTTGGCATTCGAGTTGATGTGCCAGCACATCTGATCGAAATATGTAAATCACATATTTATGACAAGGTGTTTATACTACCACCATGGGAAGATATTTTTAGAAATGATAAAGAAAGAATTGAAGACTTTAGCGAAATAGAAGCGATTCATCTAGCACTTGTCAAAACTTATACTTTATATGGCATGCCGCCGATAGTTGTACCAAAACTATCTGTCGAAGAACGTGTTTCTTTTATCAAAAATCGCCTATGAGCAAAGCCCACGACCTACTGAACAAATATTGGGGCTGGTCTGATTTTAGGTCAGGGCAGGAAGAAGCAATACTTGCTTCACTTTCAGCAGAAAACACCATTGTTGTATTGCCAACTGGGGGAGGAAAGTCCTTGTGTTATCAAATGAGTGCGCTTTTGCAAGAGGGGATATGTGTGGTTGTCAGTCCACTCATCGCCCTAATGATTGACCAAGTCAATTCGCTGAAGAGAAAAAACATTCGTGCGATGTCTATTCATGGAATTATGCGTGAAAATGAATTGGTAGAAGCCTTGGATCAATGTGCATTTGGAAACATCAAATTGTTGTACTTATCTCCTGAACGCCTACTCAACCCTATTGTAGTGCAGCGTTTGAAAACATTAGATATATCTCTTTTGGCAGTGGACGAAGCGCACTGTATCTCTCAATGGGGTCATGACTTCCGACCTGCCTATCGCAAGATTGGTGAGTTTCATAAACTGATCAATGAACCCCCAATCATGGCGCTCACTGCCACTGCAACACCAAAAGTCAAAGAGGATATTATTGCATCGCTGGAATTGAAAGACACAAAGCTGATTCAGACTTCTTTTATTCGAGAAAATTTGTCATACAGGGTTGTTCATACTGAAAACAAACTCGGGGCAATCAAAGAGATGATCGCCAATCGATCAGAGACCATCATCATTTATTTGCGCACAAGAAAGCACTGCGAAACGCTAGTCGAACAGCTTCAGTTGGAAGGTATTGCTGCTCGATATTTACATGGTGGTAGCACAAACAAACCCCAACTCATCGATGAGTGGCAAAGTGGAAGATATCCAATTATGGTAGCAACCTCGGCATTTGGGATGGGTATTGACCAGTCCAATGTTCGACAAGTGATTCATCTTACACTTCCAGAAAGCATCGAAAACTACTATCAAGAAGCTGGGCGAGCTGGACGTGATAAGAAACCCGCAACAGCTACAATTGTTACGAGTGCTCGTGATGTTCAAGTAGTAGAAAGACAATTTATTGATACTATTTCAGACCCTGAGTTTATTAATCAAGTCTATTTTAAATTGTGCTCCTATTTTCAAATTGCCTATGGAGAACTGCCACAAGATCCACTTGATTTATCTTTTGAGACCTTTACAAACTCCTATGACCTACCACCCAAAAAAACCTATGAAGCTCTCAAAGTTTTTGATCGTATTGGAAGTATTCGTTTGACGAATCTAGTCGTTGAAAGGTTTCGTTTACAAGTGCTATATAAGGGAAAAGAACTCCAAAAGCTGATTGCAAAAGAATCGGTTTTGTCGACCCTGCTGAACACATTGGTGAGACTGTATCCAAATATTACAGAAACAGCACAGTCGGTAGATGGCAACCAACTGAGTAAACGAACTGGGATTGGAATGGAAAAACTGAAAGAGTATTTTGCTGCATTGGAGCAAAACAAATATGCTGAAATCACATCATGGAATTGTGACACCCGATTGTATTTTCTTGAGCCACGTGAGGACAATTATATACTAAATCGTGCAGTAAATCATGTCAAGCGAAGCATACAGATTAGAAAAAATCAGTTGCAAGCTGTAAAAGACTATATCAACGATGATAAAAGCTGTAAGCAGACTTTACTACTCGACTATTTTGGGGAGACGAACAACAACTCGTGTGGTCAATGCAGTAGTTGTGTTACTTCACCAAGTGCTGCGCAACTTCAAAGTTCTATTTTAGATGTTTTAAAACAACAACCCGCAACAGTGAAAAAGCTTTCAAAATTGCTTGAAACAGAAGAAAAAACTATCATTGCAGTTGTAATGGAAATGCTCAACGAGGAGCTTGTTTTAGAAAAAAATCAGTTATTTCATATCAACCAATGAAACCACTTCGAATTATATATATGGGAACACCAGCTTTTGCAATATCACCTTTGCAAAAGATTCTTGATAGCGAACACGAAGTGATTGCTGTTGTCACTGCACCAGACAAAAAATCTGGCAGAGGAAAACAGTTGACTGCATCCCCTATCAAGGTTTTTTGTACCCAGAATAATCTACCCATTTTACAGCCCCCCAACTTGAAAGATGAGTCATTTGTTTCCGAGTTAAAAGAACATAATGCAGATGTGTTTGTGGTCGTTGCTTTTCGAATGCTCCCAAAAGAAGTTTGGTCTATCCCTTCAAAAGGCTCATTTAATTTGCACGCTTCTCTATTACCCAAGTATCGTGGTGCTGCCCCTATCCATTGGGCAATTATCTATGGAGAAGAGGAAACAGGCGTAACTACGTTTTTTATTAATGAACAAATCGATAGAGGAGAAATTATCGCACAAAAGCAAACAACGATTTTGCCTGACGAAAACACAGGAAACCTTAGCAATAGGTTGGAAAGTCTGGGTGCTGATTTAGTTCTTGAAACGCTTCAATCTATCGCAGCTGGGAAAGTTAATACCATTCCACAACCAAAAACTGAAGAGCATATTGCACCTAAATTAAAACGAGAAAACACCCAACTGCAATGGAATGAAGATGGAAAAGTAATTGAAAGGTTCGTCAGAGGATTACAGCCCTACCCTTGCGCATGGACAAGCCTTGAAAACAATGGTACATCAACCTACTGCAAAATTCATCAAGTCGAATTTTTTGAGGGGGAACAAATACTTCAACCTGGACGAGTTTTTACAGACAACCGAAAACTCATGGTTTCTGTACAAAATGGTAGCATTCATGTCAAAAGACTTCAACTTCAAAACAAAAAACCAATGAGCGATTTCGAACTGCTTAACGGATATGAAATGAACCTCCAGGCCTATTTCGAAAATCCATAAAAAAAGTTGTACATTGTTGGTATGAATACAAATCTTTCAAATGGAAAGCTGCTTGTCGCAGATCCATCAATTATTGGAGACTTTTCATTTACTCGTGCAGTCATCTTGTTGGCAGAACACAACAATGAGGGTTCTGTTGGTTTTATTTTAAACAAGCCAATGGCGCATGATTTGAGCACATTTGTTCCCGAAATTTTACAACAATTTTCTGTATTTGAAGGAGGACCTGTTGACCAAGATCGGTTGTATTATATTCACAGCCGAAGTGACAGCATTCCCAACTCAAAATCCATATCTAAAAATCTTTTTTGGGGAGGTGATTTTGATGTGATTAAGAATATGATTAACAATGGTGAATTGTCAAGTGCTGATATAAAGTTTTTTTTGGGTTACTCTGGTTGGAGTTCTGATCAACTTAAAGAGGAAGTCAAACGCAAAACATGGATTGTTTTGGATGATGATGATAAAAAAGCTAATATTTCTTCATCAAACGATGCAACGTTTTGGAAGTCGAAAATGATTCGGCTGGGTGGGCATTACGTCATCTGGGCCAATTCGCCCAGTCATCCACACTTAAACTAGGGCTTTTTCATTGAGAAGACCTACAGCTTGCACATACTTTTTTGATTGATACTCTTTTCTTCTGTAATTTGTCACAGCTATAATTCCATTTATACTGTTTGTAAGCCAGAGTTCATCAGCTTTTTGCAGATCGAAGGGGTTCACTGTTGTTTCTTTACAACTAAGATCTAGCTCATTTGCCATGCGAATGAGTTGTTTTCTGATAATTCCATCCAAACAACCTGATGTTAAAGGAGGGGTATGAATTTTGTTGCCAAAAAGTAAAAAAATATTTGATTGTAGAGCTTCGACAACTTCTTTGTTATCATTCACCAAAATACAGTTATCCAAGTCATTTTCTTTGGCAAAAATCGAAGCTAGTACATTGAGAATTTTATTGTTTGTTTTTATATTGGAAAGCATTGCTGGCTGCACATAGTGATCTTTATACAAATCAACTCTATAATTGGGCACTTCGCTAGAAAAGCTAAATTGTTCTAAAGGCTCACAGGAAATAACAAATGAGACTTTGTTTTCATCTGGGGTATATCGCCCAGCACTGTCTCGAAAAGAAGTTATACGCAGACGCCATGCAGCAGAGCTAACCAATTGAGATTCGATCAAATGATTGCATTGATCAATAAAATACTCAGGAGTGAAAGTCATTGGAATCTCCATTCGGAGCAACCGCATACTGGCCATGAGACGAAAGTAGTGATCTTCCCAAAAAATCAATTTACCATCGACTGCTTTGACAGTCTCAAAAACTGCATCACCGTAGGAGTACCCTCGATTAAAAAAGGGAAGGACAGATTCAGAAGGTTGAACAAGATTTCCGTTGAAGTTGACCATCAAGCAGAGCCCAAAACTTGTTTGAGGTTTGAAATCTGATTCTCCCAAAACATTTTAGACTCTTCCAACTCGTCTCCATTGGCAAAATCAGAAACAATGAGAGAAACATCTTTAGTTATTTCATCAACTTGAATGCGCATTTCAAAGTAATACTTGTCATAGTCATCATCATCAGCTAACCATTGAAAACGAACAAAATCGTTTTGTTTGTTTTTAATGAGCAAGGCTTCCTCGCTGGAATCATCCCAAAAAAACTCATATTTTTCAGAGCGAGAGTTTACGTTATCAGCAAACCACTCAGATAAACCAGAGGGCGTGAATAGGTATTGGTAAAGCAGTTGTGGTGATGACTTAATTACGAATTCAATCTCAAAATGATCTTTCACAGATATTATTTTATCAAAAAACCAATATAATATCTTTTTTGATTGCACAAAAATTTATTCGTAAAAATATAGTTTGACATCTGAGACAAAACCCTCTATATTTGCAGTCAAATATGGCGAGGTAGCTCAGGTGGTCAGAGCGTCGGATTCATAACCCGGAGGTCGGGAGTTCAAGTCTCCCCCTCGCTACACTTTTTTTCTTCATGATTTTAGTCACAGGCGGTCTCGGATACATTGGTTCGCATACAGTCGTATCACTGTTGGAGAACAATTACATAGTGGTGATTATTGATGACTTGTCCAACACCACAATTGATGTACTTGATGGTATCGAAAAAGCATGTGGAAAGCGGCCGATTTTTGAACAAGTTGACTTAAAAAACAAAGGAAAAGTTCAGAAAGTTTTTGAGGATCATGAAATTAAAGGCATAATCCACTTCGCTGCCTTTAAAGCAGTAGGAGAAAGTGTTGAGAAACCACTCTCCTATTATGACAACAACCTCACTTCCTTAATCAATCTGCTGAGTGTTGCAAAAGACCAAAAATGTAAAATTCCCTTTATTTTTAGCTCATCTTGTACAGTGTATGGCGAGCCAAAAACACTTCCGATTACTGAAAATGAGCCTAGTAAACCTGCCTTGTCGCCCTACGGAAACACCAAACAAATTTGTGAAGAAATATTGTCAGATCTTGCAAAGGTAAATGACCTAATCCCTGTGATTGCTTTACGCTATTTCAATCCCATAGGTGCACATTCATCGGCGGAAATTGGAGAACTCTCGCTAAGTGTTCCACAAAATCTTGTTCCATTTATCACTCAATCAGCTGCAGGAATTCGAGGACCAATTACTGTTTTTGGAAATGATTACCCAACCAAAGACGGTACATGCGTTCGCGACTACATACATGTAGAGGACTTGGCTGAAGCTCATGTGAGTGCGCTGGAATATCTCAAAAACATCAAAAAAACCAACGTCTTTGATGTATTTAATATTGGTACTGGAAATGGAAATTCGGTATTGGATATTATTACTACATTTGAACGTGTCACAGGTGTGAATTTGCAATACTCCATTGGTGAACGAAGAAAAGGTGATGTTGCAATCACCTATGCAGATACGTCAAAAGCAAATGATATACTTGACTGGAAATCTTCAAAAATACTTGAAGAAGCTTTATTCTCAGCATGGCAGTGGGAAAAAAAGCTTGGGGGTGGGTAAGCGCTTAATACTAAATCATTTAAAAGACTTTACTATTTACTGACAAATTATTTTGTTTTTAATTTAAAAATAAAATGATGAAATTATGTATGTGTAAGTTTTTAGACAAAACATTCATATTACATTAAATATACATAATAGAATTGAATACATAATTGACTCCGAGCGACTCTATATTTCAGAATTTGAGCGTCAAATTGGTGTAGGGAGAAATTCAATTTCTACTTCTTTGCGTAAAAAATCATCTATTTCTCACTAGGTTATTAAAAAAATTCACATTTATTTTCCAAACTACTCCGTGGGCTGGATTATTTTTGGAAATGAAAATGAATCATAAGTTGAAATAAAAAAATTATCTGTAGAACTTATGGGAATTTTCAAACGATGGAAAAAAACGACAAGAATTCTTAACAAACCTGAATAACATCCCAGTTCAAATTTTTTAATTGAACTGCTTTTTGGCTTCCTGTATTTAAATTTTTAACAATACATTTTTCACCTTTCCATTCATCCTCACCCATAATGAGCGCATATGGTATGTTGAGCTGATTTGCCATGCCCAATTGCTTTTTTAAACGAGCAGCAGTTGGGTACACATACACCCGCTTGCCTCTTCTTCTCAACTCATTGATGTACGGCAGCAGTGCTGTCATCATTTCCATATTGAAATGCACAACGAATAAGTCAATCGAAGTATGAATTTCAGATGGAAACAAATCGAGTTCGGAAAGAACCAATTCGATGCGATCTAAGCCAAATGAAATACCAATGCCACTCATGCCTTTCATACCAAACACTCCTGTTAGGTTATCATATCGACCCCCAGCCCCAATCGATCCAAGGGATACACTTTTTGGTGCTGAAATTTCAAATATTGTACCTGTATAATAATCCAATCCTCTGGCAAGTGTCCAATCAAAAACAACATCTAGGGAAGACATTTTCCCCATGTTTGAAAACAAAAAGTTTAGGTCATCGAATGGGGTGCTATTAGAAGACTCATCTGCAATCAAGTGCTGCAGGATTTCTAATTGGTCTGCATTCGATTTGCCTTGTAATGCTTCCTGAATTGTGTTGATTATTTGGTTGTCAAAACCAGCTTTTGCAAGCAACTGCAGCACCTGATCCCAACCCACTTTGTCAAGCTTATCGAGTGTTGTAAGGAAGGTTGTTGTTTGTTTCTCAGCTCTAGATTTTCTTGAAATGGCCTCAAGCACTTTTCGATGATTGACGCGCAAGGTGCATCCCTGAAGATTTAAGCCAAAAAAAACTTCATCAATCATTTGTATAAACTCTAGTTCGAGAAGTATGCTGTCAGAGCCAATGGAATCGGCATCACACTGCATAAACTCTTGAAAACGACCGTGTTGGGGACGATCAGCACGCCATACTGGCTGCATTTGATATCGCTTAAATGGAAAACTTAATTCGTTTTGGTGTTGAACAACAAATCGAGCAAGAGGAACAGTAAGGTCATAGCGCATTGCCTTCTCAGCGATGGAATTACCAAAACGCGATAGCTCCCCCTTTTCCAAAGCATCCAAATCTGCTTTTTTTACTTTTTCGCCAGAGTTAAGAACCTTAAACACCAATCGGTCTCCCTCTTCGCCATACTTGCCAAGCAAGAGGTTTCGTCGCTCCATAGATGGTGTCTCGATTGGTAAAAATCCAAAGCGTTCAAATCGTGTTTTTATCACATCCATGATATAATTGCGACGTATCACGTCATGCGGTAAGAAATCCCGCATACCCTTGGGTGTGTTGGGCTTATTTGACATGTGCATAAAGGTACAGTAAAATTAAGAAGTAAAAAAAGGGATCTAATGCTTTCGTTCCATGCAAACCACCATCATCGACTAGCGTTCGATTGGTTTTGCATAAAGATCAAAATCCTCTGCTTGTTCAATGATTACATCAGTAAAATCCCCAATACGCAAATAATGTTCCTTTGCATAAATACGTATTTCATTATCCACATCTGGCGAATCATGCTCCGAACGACCAATATAATAATTCCCTTCTTTTCTATCAATCAAACAACGAAGTGTTTTCCCAATCAGATTTTGATTTTTTTCCCAAGATATTTGAGACTGTATCGCCATAATTTCATTGGCACGTTGTTGCTTGATTTCAGCAGGCACATCATCGGCCAACTTATAAGCACGGGTATTTTCCTCATGACTGTAGGTGAAACAACCCAATCGATCAAAGCGTGTTTCTGAAACCCATTGTTTGAGGAGTTCAAAGTCTTCTTGCGTTTCGCCAGGGTATCCTACAATCAAGGTCGTTCGTAAGGCCATATTAGGCACACGATCTTTGCATGCATTCAACAAGGCATTGGTTTTTTCAAAGGTTGTCCCACGATGCATTGATTTCAAAATTTTATCAGAAATATGCTGTAAAGGCATGTCGATATATTGACAGACTTTGGGTTCGTCTCGAATTACGTCTAGCACATCTTCTGGGAAACCAGTTGGAAAGGCGTAGTGCAAGCGAATCCATTCGATACCGTCTACTTTGACGAGATGACGCAACAAATCAGCAAGTCGTCGCCTTTTATACAAATCAAGTCCATAATAGGTCAGGTCTTGTGCAATCAAAATCAACTCTTTCACCCCATCTGCTGCAAGTTTTTTGGCTTCTTTAAGCAAGTCTTCAATTGGAGTTGAAAGATGTTTACCCCTCATCTGTGGAATGGCACAAAATGAGCAAGGACGATCACATCCCTCCGAAATTTTGAGATAGGCATAATGCTTGGGTGTCGTTGTGAGGCGTTCACCGATCAATTCGTGTTTGTAATTTGCGCCTAATGTTTTGAGTAGAATAGGAAGGTCTGTTGTGCCAAAAAATTGATCGACTTCTGGAATTTCTTGTTCCAAATCGTCTTTGTAACGTTCACTCAAGCAGCCTGTTACAAATAATTTATCGATTGTTCCTTCTTCTTTTTTTTTGACAAAATTGAGAATGGTTTGCACCGATTCTTCTTTGGCATTGTCGATAAACCCACAAGTATTGACCACTACGATATTACCCTCTTTTTCATGAACGACTTGTTTGTCGTTGGCTTGGAGCTGACCCATCAAGACTTCAGAGTCATAGATGTTCTTTGAGCAGCCCAAAGTCACTACATTGATGGTGTTTTTTTTAAGAGATTTTGTTCGCATTGGTCTTATTCGTATCCTTTTGGCAACTGTCTGTGAAGGGTTAGATTTTCGTATGCCGCAGCCAGGGCATAGAGTTTTGGTTCTGTAAAACTTTCAGCTACAAAAGTTAAGTTTTTTGGCTCTCCTTGAACAGTATATCCCATTGGCACAGTTAGACAGGGATAAAATGCTACTGCTGCATAGGCCGCATGATAATTATTGATGGTCAATACAGCATCCAAATTGAATGCCATCATGGGGTTTCTGAAATAGGAAACACCTGATTTATGAAGTTTTTCGATAACTGTTTGCAGTTCGTCATCTGTGATATCTTCTTCAATAACACCCATAAGTCGGCCCTGGCCATATGGCATCCTCAGCAAGGAATCTTGCTGGTTGAATGCAACAACCGACTTCACATTATCATCAGCAAAATTTTGATTTGATTGGGTGGAGAAGTAGTTTGGCAGATCGTTTTTCATCTCCTTATTAAGCAAGGACAAAAAACCTTTAAGTTCAATATTTGGGGGGTCAAACTCAACAACACTTGCCCCATTGCTACGTAAAGTGTTTATGGCTTTTCGATATAAAGAATCTGTTTTTACAAGGGATTTGATTGCCCCCAGTCGATACGCTGAAATACTTCGATTTTGACTCGCAACAATATAATCCCCAATTTGATCTGGTGTTTTAGTGGTCGAAGGATCTGAAGCATCTTTGCCCTGCATTGCATCTAGCAAAATCGCATTGTCGATTACATTTTTTGTCATTGGTCCTGCAGTGTCAAGGGTACTTGAAATAGGAACGATTCCTGTTCGACTGACCAATCCGATGGTTGGTTTGCAACCAACCACTGCATTATGACCCGAGGGTGATAAAATTGATCCAGAGGTTTCAGAACCAACAGCAGCTACAGCATAATTGGCAGCAACAGCAACACCACTTCCAGAACTCGAACCTCCTGATTCAAAGACTTTTCTACCATAAGGGTTTAAGGTCTGTCCTCCAACAGCACTATAACCCAATGGGCAGCCATCACAAAAATAATATGCCCATTCACTTAGATTAACCTTCCCCAAAATCAAAGCACCCTTAGCTTGTAATTGAGAAACAATATAGGCATCATTATCTGGCACATGAGACTGTAAGAAGGCAGCGCCAGCTGTCGTTGGCATATCACGGGTATTGATATTGTCTTTCAGTAATATGGGCATTCCAAAAATGGGGTGATGTTGGGTGTTTTTTTGTCGATCTTTGGCTTTGGCTTGTTCGATTACCATAGGGTTCAGCGCTAAGATGGCATGAAGGGTTGTGTTGGGATCACTTTCCAATTTTCGAATGCGATACAAATAAAATAGTGTCAATTTCTCATAACTGAGCAACCCAGACTTTATATGTGACTGTAAAGTGGGTATGTCTTGTTCAATAATTAGAGGTTGTAGAGCCTTATATTGATCTTCTCCAAAACGATTTAAAGCTTTTTCATAAGTTGACCACAGTTCATTTTTGTCCAATAATTTAGATTGAATGAGTTGAAACTGCATCCTCGGATTTTCATGTGTCTGATTGGCTTGAAGTTCTGACGTTTCATTATAAGGCTTCCAATATTTTGAAGATTGATTTGTGCATGCTACAAGGCAAATGATCATTACAATAAAAGGATATATACGCATATTCATTAAATTAAAATAGAGAATCAACAAATTCTTTTGGGTTAAACTCTTGTAAGTCCTCCATTCCCTCACCAACCCCAATATACTTGACAGGGACATGCATTTGGTCAGAAATACCCAACACCACACCTCCTTTGGCAGTGCCATCGAGTTTTGTAATTGCTAGTGCTGTGATCTCTGTTGCCTGTGCAAATTGACGAGCTTGTTCGAAGGCGTTTTGTCCTGTAGAGCCATCGAGAACCAATAAAACTTCATGTGGTGCTTCGGCAATCGACTTTTGAATGACCCTTTTTATTTTTGCCAATTCATTCATCAAATTCACCTTGTTGTGCAGTCGTCCAGCAGTATCGATAATCACGTGATCAACTCCTTGTGAAAGTCCAGACTGGACTGCATCATAGGCCACCGAAGCAGGGTCGCTACCCATCTTTTGCTTTACGATTTGAACACCAACCCGATCAGACCACATACTCAACTGGTCAACTGCTGCTGCACGAAAGGTGTCTGCTGCACCCAAAAGTACTTGCAGACCAGTGGATTTATAGAGATTAGCAAGCTTTCCAATCGTAGTGGTTTTACCAACGCCATTGACCCCTACAACCAAAGTGACTTTAGGCTTCACATCTGTTTGGGCTTCGTCATTTAGCTCCAACAAGCTGGTGATTTCTTCTCTCAGAATACTTTGTAATTCTTTGGCGTTCATGTATTTGTCTATGGCGACTCTTTTCTCGAGTAAATCAATAATCTTTAGAGTCGTATCTACGCCAATGTCTGCACTAATAAGAGCTTCTTCGAGTTGATCCAACACACTTGCATCGACAGTACTTTTGCCAGCAACAGCTTTACCAATTTTATTTAAAATCGACTGCTTTGATGGCTCGAGCCCTTTATCTAATTTCTCTTTGGAAAAAAAACGTTTAAAAATTCCCATTTATGTTTTTTGTAAATGTAAGAAATAAAAAAAGCCACATAAAGTGGCTATTCAATTCATTTGTGATTCAGGCTATTTTTTAGACAGCCATTCGTTCACTTGTTCGGGAAGCATCGTTGACTCCACGAAAGTGTATGACCCAGATTTTTCACTTTTCACCATTTTAATGGCTTTGGTCAATCGCTTCGATGAAGTCTGTAAAGCTGCTACTGTTTTCTTTGCCATGTCTATTTAATTTCTTTGTGAACTGTCATTTTTTTCAAAATGGGGTTAAATTTTTTCAATTCAATACGATCAGGTGAATTTTTCTTATTCTTAGTAGTGACATATCGAGAAGTACCTGCAAGACCTGAGTCTTTGTGCTCTGTACATTCTAATATTACTTGAACTCTGTTTCCTTTCTTCGCCATAACAATAAATTATAATACGCCTTGCGCTTTTGCCTCTTTCAGCACAGCTGAAAGCCCTTTTCTGTTGATGGTTTTTAAAGCTGAAGTTGAGAGCTTGAGCGTGATCCATTTCTCTTGACCAGTCAAGTAAAATCGCTTCTTGATAAGATTCACTTCAAAGCGTCTCTTTGTTTTATTCATCGCGTGTGAAACATTGTTTCCAACCAACGCTTTTTTACCAGTAATTTGACAAACTTTTGACATTGCAAAAATTGATTTTTGAAATCGGAGTGCAAATAAACGATATTTTTAACGTACAAACAAATGTTGTTTCTGTCTAAATCAGCATTTTTCTTGCCAGCTCAAGTGCCTTATTGACTGCCTTTTGGACTGTTTTTTCTCTATTTTTTCCAAAATTATAAGATTGTACCCTTTCAAAATCAGGGCCGACTAAGGCTATCCAAACAGTTCCAACCTCAGCATCCGAATCGCCTTTGGTAGGACCAGCATTGCCAGTGGTTGCGATAGCATATTCGCTTTTCATCTGTTTTCGAACCCCTTTGGCCATTGCCAATACAACCTCTTCACTCACGACAGAATGACTCGCAATCAGTTCCTCTGACACCCCCAATACTTTACTCTTGACTGATGTTTTATAAGCAACAATACCCCCAAAAAAATAGGCAGATGCACCAGGTATAGATGATAGCAAGGCTGCGATACGACCACCAGTAAAGCTTTCAGCTACTGCAATTGATAACTGTTTTTCAGTCAATATTCTTCCAATTTGTGCCTCAATTGGGCGATCTTCTTCAAAGCCAGTGATGATATCACCAATCAATGGATAAAGGGCATCAAACTGTTGGCAGATCTCTTTTTGGAGTTGGTCTTCATTTTCTCCTCTCGCAGTTAAGCGCAATCTCACCCGACCCAAATTGGGAAGATATGCGAGTTTGATATGAGAAGGTAGGGCTGCCTCCCAATCATGAACAACCTCTGCAATGCGACTCTCACCCCATCCATAAGTCATCATGGTTTTGTGAATCAACACAGGTCGTTTAAAATGAGTTTTAAGCTTGGGAATGAGTTGAGTGTCAGTAATGCTCTTCATTTCGTAGGGAACGCCTGGCAGAGCAACAAAAACAGTTTTATTTTTTTCCATCCACATACCAACTGCTGTGCCAAATCGATTCTCCAAAATAACAGCCTTGGAAGGCAGCATTGCTTGCGTTCGATTGAGGTCGTTAATTGGGACATTCACATATTGCGCAAAAAGTTTTTCAATATGATCCAAAACATCTTGGTTGTGTACCAAATGGTCATCAAAAAATTTACAAAAAGAAGTTTTTGTAATATCGTCTTTGGTAGGACCTAAACCCCCTGTAAGCAAAACAAGTGAAACACGTTTTTGGGCAGTTTCCATCGCACTGATAATCGCCTGTTCCTGATCAGAAACGGAAGTGATCTGAGAAACCTCAATACCAATTTTGTTGAGTGATTTGGCAAGAAATGCAGAGTTTGAGTCAACAATCTGACCAATCAAAATTTCATCGCCAATTGTGATAATTTCTGCTTGCATTATTTGATATTGAGCATAAATGCTTGTTCTCCTTCCAAATGTCCTGTAAGTATATCTCCCCTCTCTACACGACCTACTCCCGCAGGTGTTCCTGTGAACAATATATCGCCAATTTTTATGGTAAAATAACGCGAAACATAGCTGATGATTTCATCTATTTTCCACATCATATTGCCAGTTGTGTCTTTTTGCACAACATCATCGTTTTTAGTCAACTGAAAGCTAAGGTTGTTCAGGTCTGAAAATTGAGACTTATCATACCAATTGCCAATGTATGCGGCACCATCAAAAGACTTTGCCTTCTCCCACGGAAGTCCTTTGCTCTTGAGATCGAGCTGCACATCTCGCGCAGTGAAGTCCAACCCCAACCCTATTTCACTGTAGTACTTGTGTGCAAATTTGGTTTGTATATGCTTACCAATTCTGTTGATTTTCACAAGAACCTCCACTTCGTGATGAATTTCATTGGAGAAGTCAGGCATGAAAAATGGCTGCCCTTTTTGGCCCAAACATGAATCTGGCTTCATAAAAATGACTGGCGCATCAGGCCGATCGTTGTTAAGCTCTTCTATATGTTTAGCGTAGTTACGTCCAACACATATAAGCTTCATGACCCACTGTTTAAAGTGTTTAGACGAATCGCAGTGAGAACCTTTTTGGTATATAAGGGAAAATCTGCTTCAATTAACCAGCCAAAATATCCTGGCTCACGCTGAAGAACTTCAACAACTGTTTTTCCTTTGTGCTTTCCAAAACCGAAAATAGGCTCGTCTTCTTTATTCTTTCGAATATACCCTGCAAAATCTACACTGCTGTGTCGTGTGGTAAACTGACTAAGCATGTCCACATCGTTCTCCAAGTCTTCGTAATAATCAATTTGGGCTTTGAGCACCTCAAAAGTCGCCTTGGTATCTGCGCTAGCACTGTGTGCATTTTCAAGGTCTTTTTCACAATAAAATTTATATGCCGCAGTAAGGGTTCGCTGCTCCATTTTGTGAAAAATCGTTTGTACATCAATTGTTTTATGCTTTTTAAAATCAACATCTATTTCGGCACGAAGCATTTCCTCTGCCAGCAAGGGAATATCAAATCTGTCAGAGTTATAACCTGCTAGGTCTGAGCCTTTAAACCAACTGTATATTTCAGCTGAAACTTCTTTAAATATTGGCGCATCAACTACCTTTTCGTTTGTAATACCATGCACTGCTGTCGCCTCTGCTGGGATAGGCATTTCTGGATTGACCAACCAAGTCTTTTCTTTCTCAGAACCATCTGGAAAAGCCTTTAGAATAGAAATTTCAACAATTCGATCTTTAGCGATGTTAACACCAGTCGTTTCAAGATCGAAGAAACAAATTGGTCGTTTTAATTCCAGTTGCATATTATACTTGTTGTGAAATGTCCCAATTCTCTATTTTGTTTTTTAACTCTTTGATAAACAGGCCGCCCATGGCTCCATTGACTATGCGATGATCATAACTGTGAGAGAGAATCATTTTTCGACGAATGCCAATGAAATCTCCTTTGTCTGTTTCAACAACAGCTGGTACTTTTCGAATGGCACCCAAGGCGAGGATTCCAACTTGTGGCTGATTGATAATAGGCGTTCCCATCAAGCTATCAAACATGCCTACGTTGGTCACTGTGTATGTTCCATCAGTAACATCGTCTGGAGAGAGAGTTTCTGTTCTGGCACGTTTGGCTAAGTCATTTACTCTTTTGGTGAATCCAACCAAACTCAATTGATCTGCATTTTTTATGACTGGAACAATAAGATTTCCATCGGCGAGCGCAGTTGCCATACCCAAGTTGATTTCCTTCTTTTGAATAATTTTGTTTCCACTCAAAGACGAATTTAGCAAAGGAAAATCACGAAGTACTTGAGCAGTAAGCATCATGAAAATCGGCGTAAATGTGATTTTTTCTCCTTCTCTTTGGAGAAATGATTGCTTGATGCCCTCACGCCAATCCCATAAATCTGTAACATCAACTTCGATAAAAGATTGTACATGCGCAGACGTTTGTATGCTTTTGTGCATATGCTCGGCAATCAGTTGCTCCATTCGAGACATGTCTCTGACTTCACCTTTTTCAATGTTGCTAGCTATTGTCGCCGTAGGAGGAGGTGGGGTTGGCGATTGCTTGGGTTGCGATTGACGAGACTTGAGATGGTTGAGTATATCCTTTTTGGTTACTCGACCATTTTTTCCAGTGCCCTTTATTTGATATAACTCGGCATCTGAAATCCCCTCTTCCTTGGCGATACTTTTGACCAGTGGAGAAAAGTAAATATCCCCAGTTTGTGACTGTTCGACTGATGGGGCTGAGGCTAGGATTTCTTTTGCTTTGCTTTCTAAAAAATCTTCTTTGACTTCGACATCTTCTGCAACCTCAGTTGAGGCTTCATCTTGTCCTAATTCCTCTGGAATATCTTCATCTGTTTCGATAATTGCCAATGGCTCTCCAACATGAACAACTTGGTTTTCTTCAACAAGTTTTTGGAGAAGTTTACCTGAGATTTCAGAGGGGACTTCAGAGTCAACTTTATCTGTGGCAATTTCTATAACGGCATCATCTGCTGCGATTATATCACCTTCGTTTTTGAGCCATTGGGTAACTGTTGCCTCATCGACACTTTCTCCCATGGCAGGTAGTAACAATTTGTACTCAGCCATGCTGCAAAATTACGAATTTAAACAATGCTTGTTTTCGATTTTTTTATGGTATTTGGAATGACTGCTCCACTCCCTCTTGACAACACATCACTGCTGCCAATAATTCGCTTGTTATCAACTGAAATAAACTTGTAAACATAGCGTGATTGATGAATCTGCATAAAGTTGATTACCTCGCTCCATTGCGTGGTGCGCATGTCAAACACAATTCCCATCAATTTTTTGGGCTTAACTTGAAGGACCTCTAGAAGATTTTGACATTGTTTGATATCAGGAAATATATTCATTTTTACATTTTTGAAGAGCTTGGGATTTTTGGATACCAACGTCCAATCATTTACAAGTATAGGTGAGGTTTTATCTCGTCTAGATGACACAACCCTCTTAAACTTACTAAACAAATAAGACCCTGTGATGAATATCGAATTTAAAAGCCAATTGTGAGAGAAGTTTTTGTTGTAGTAATATGACATTGCATTAAAAAATCGCTTTTCATAGGCTTTGTTTTTTGGGGTACTCTCTCCCTTAAAATGAATCACTTTGGATTGAGAAAAATAAAAGTTGCTGTATCCTAACTTTAAACTTCGATATGAGATGTCAATATCTTCACCATACATGAAGAAGTTTTCATCAAACCCCTCAAGCTGTTCATACAAACGCTTGCGCATAAACATAAATGCCCCTGCAAGCACATCGGTCTTGCCATTTTGATTTTGTGGAAGGCTTAAATTGTAATACTGCCCAAAGAAACGATCAGACAACCTAAAAAGCCCCAAAGATTTGAATACTGCCGCCTTTATTGTTGGCAACCCTCGTTTGGACTCCAACAAAAATTGTCCTGTTCCATCAATCATCTGAGGGCCTGAAATTCCAATTGTTGGGTTTCCCTCATGGAGTTGTATAAATTTCTCAAAGATTTTTTGAGAAACAATGGTATCTGGATTTAGGAAACATACATAGCGACCTTTGGCAAGTTTTGCAGCTTTATTGTTTGCCTTTCCAAATCCCAAGTTATCAACATTGGAAATCACACGTGTTGAAGGGAATTTTTTTCGCATCATTTCAACGCTGTTGTCAGCAGATGCATTGTCGATAACGATGATCTCAGCATTGAAGTTATTGATTGCAGCATAAACACTTTCCAAACACAGATGTAAAAAGTGCTCTACATTGTAACTTACAATGATGACTGAAAGGTCGATTGATTTAGATTGTTCCATCGAATGGGATTCTTTTTACGATACTTCTTCCTAATGACACTTCATCTGTATATTCCAACTCATCGCCTACAGAAACACCTCTTGCAAGTACAGTTATTTCAACATCATATGAGCTGATTTGCTTGTAAATATAATAGCTGGTGGTGTCACCTTCAACTGTACTACTCAACGCCAAAATGACCTCCTTTATTGTACCTTCTTTCACCTTTTTGACCAGGCTATCGATTCTCAATTCTTGAGGGCCGATTCCATCAAGAGGTGAAATTTTACCCCCCAACACATGGTAGAGACCAGTAAATTGAGCCGTACTTTCGATCGCAATCACATCACGAACATCTTCGACCACACAAACCAATTGGCGCTCTCTTTTGGGATTCGCACATAGACTACAAGTTGGCTGGTCCGAAACATTAAAACATGATTGACAGTATTGGATTTCTGTTCTCAAAAGTCGAATTGCTTCTGACAAATCCAAGCTAATTGATTCAGGCTGACGAAGTAAATGCAAAACTAGTCGCATTGCGGTACGCCGTCCAATCCCAGGTAGCTGTGAAATTTCATCAACAGCTTGCTGCAATAACTTTGATGCATATTCCATCGTGACAAAGGTAAACATTTGAAAGTATGAGGCAATCCAAGTATCTTTGAAAAATGTGCAGTTATCTTCTTTTATCCATTCTTCTAGGATATTTCATCGTGTTAATGGTCATTTCTCGTTTGACGAAAGGCAAAGAAGACAACCAAACGTTTTTTATCGCAAATCGATCTGCTCCATGGTATCTCGTGGCTTTTGGAATGATTGGCGCTTCCCTTTCTGGTGTTTCCTTTATCTCTGTTCCTGGTTGGGTTGAAGACACAGGGTTTAGTTATTTCCAAATGGTCTTGGGCTATATCGTTGGCTACTTTGTCATTGGCACTGTCCTTTTGCCTATTTATTATAAATACAAACTCACTTCCATCTACACCTATCTATCTACACGATTTGGCGCAAAGACCTACAAAACAGGGGCATCCTTTTTTGTTTTGTCACGAATCGTTGGTGCTAGCTTTCGCCTGTATCTAGCCGCAAGTGTACTCCAGTGGGTTATTTTCGAACAAATGGGGATTCCTTTTTGGTGTACTGTCATTGTAACCATATCCCTGATTTGGCTTTACACACACAAGTCTGGCATCAAAACAATTATTTGGACAGATGTGTTGCAAACACTTTTTATGTTGATTGCCCTATGCCTGGCATTATACTACATTACAGCCTCTCTAGAAATTGAGCATCTGTTTGGATGGCTTGGTCAACAAGACAATACACAAATCTTTTTCTTCGATGATTATAAAAGTCCCTATTTCTTTTGGAAACAGTTTTTGTCTGGTGCATTAATTGCCATTGTTATGACAGGTCTTGATCAGGACATGATGCAAAAGAATCTTGCGTGTAGAAGTCTGTCTGATGCGCAAAAAAATATGTTTTGGTTTACCATCATATTGACAATCGTGAATCTTGCATTTCTGGTGTTGGGGGCTTTACTCACTGCCTATGCATTGGCAAATGGGATTAATGCACAAGGAGACAGACTCTTTCCTATCGTCGCCACCCAATCCGAGCTCGGTCTTGGGCTATCAATTGTTTTTCTTCTTGGGCTCATTGCAGCTGCTTATAGCAGTGCTGACAGTGCCTTGACATCACTCACAACAAGTATAAGCATCGATTTGCTCGAAATCGAAAAAAGACTTCAACTAGATCGTCAAGAATACACACGCAAACGAGTTCATCTGCTCGTATCACTATTGTTGATTCTTGTAATCCTCGCATTTAATTATTTGATATCTGATAAAAGTGTGATTGCAAAATTATTTGAGTTCGCAGGCTATACCTATGGGCCCCTACTTGGGTTATATGCTTCAGGAGTATTGACAAAGGTTCAAGTGCGCGACCGATGGGTGCCATGGGTCGCTGTTTGCACGCCTATCATAGGATATCTAATCAGTCAATGGGCTTTAACAAACCATGATTTTGACTTTGGATTCTTCATACTAGCCCTTAATGGGGCATTGTGCTTTTTGGGTTTGCTATTAATTCGCAGCAATCAGGCTACACCCACTTAATGAGTGAGCTACCCCATGTAAACCCACTTCCAAAAGCAGCAAGCATTACATGATCACCTGAGTTGATTTTCCCTTCTTCCCACGCCTCACAAAGTGCAATCGGTATCGAGGCAGCAGTCGTATTGCCATAGCGCATGATGTTATTGTAAACTTGATCGTCTTGTAAGCCAAACTTCTTTTGCACAAACTGGGCAATTCTCAAATTGGCTTGATGAGGGATAAGCATATCGATATCACTTGGATCCAGATTATTTTTTGCAAGTGCTTCACCAATCACTTCCGAAAACCTTACAACAGCATTTTTAAAAACCAATTGCCCGTTCATATATGGGTGATAATCAGGATCATTTAGATCATAATTTTCAAACACTTCATGCACCCATTTTTTGGTGCTTGGACCAATTAAAGAAAGTTCCTTGGCATGCTTACCCTCAGAGTGAAGATGCGTGGAGAGTACCCCCTCCTCTGGGTTTTCATGACGGCTGACAACAGCTGCACCAGCACCATCGCCAAAAATAACAGAAACTGTACGTCCACGAGTGGTAAGGTCCAGACCTCCCGAGTGATGCTCAGATCCAATGACTAAGACATTTTTATAGGTTCCCGTACGTATATATTGATCTGCAACAGAGAGGGCATAAATAAATCCAGAACATTGATTTCGGACATCAAGTGCAGGACAAGTACCAATTCCCATTATATCTTGCACCAAAACTCCAGAGCCAGGAAAATAATAATCAGGACTCAAGGTAGCAAAGACAATCAAGTCGATGTAATCTTTGCTAATCCCAGCACGATCGATTGCCTGTTGGGCAGCCATAACGCCCATGGATGCTGTTCCTTCAGCAGAATCTTTTGCAATAAATCGACGTTCTTCAATACCAGTCCGTTCTACAATCCAGTCATGATTCGTGTCCATCAGTTTCGATAGATCATCATTTGTAACTTTATTTTCAGGCAAGTATTTACCAAGACCTATAATTTTTGAGCTATAGTGTTTTATCATGTGATAAATTTAGTCAATTATTGTACTAAAAGTAAAAGGTGTGCAATAGCACACCTTAAACAACTTAACCAAAAAAACAAACAAACCAAGAATTTGTTGAAAAGATGCTATCCATTTTTTCATAGCAATGATTCCCAGTAAAGAGTTGGATAACACTCTTTTCGGATACAAATATATATTGTGTTTAACTTTTTTGCAAATTAATTAAACAAAAAATATAAAAATGTCATCTTGTCAGAGAGCAAACAATGGTATTTTTTTTGCAGATAGATTTCTAAATATTAAATAATGAGTACAGGAAAAATTAATGTTGCAGTTGAAAATATCTTTCCACTAATCAAAAAATTTCTATACAGTGATCATGAAATCTTTTTGAGAGAGTTGATTTCAAATGCAACAGACGCGACACTAAAACTAAAGCATCTCACCCAAATCGGAGAAGCGAAAGTTGAGTATGGCAACCCACTGATTGAAGTCAAGGTTGACAAAAAAGGAAAAAAACTCCACATTATTGATCAGGGCGTTGGGATGACATCTGATGAAGTAAATAAATATATTAATGAAGTTGCCTTTTCTGGTGCTGAAGAGTTTTTGGAGCAGTACAAGGACAGTGCGAAAGACAGTGGCATTATCGGACACTTTGGTCTTGGTTTTTACTCGGCTTTTATGGTTGCCAAAAAAGTTGAGATCATCACAAAGTCATACAAAGATGAGCCAGCAGCGCATTGGACTTGTGATGGGTCTCCAGAATTCACCTTGAAAAAACATGATAAAAAAGAAAGAGGTACAGAAATCATTTTACACATCGACAAAGATTCGAAAGAGTTTTTGGAAGAGACTCAGATTCGTTCTTTACTCACTAAATACAACAAGTTTATGCCCATTCCTATCAAGATGGGCACAAAAGAAATTACGAAGACTGAGGGGGATGGTGATGATGCCAAAGAAGTGAAAGAAGTTGTTGATGATATCATCAATAACCCCTCACCTGCTTGGATTCAAAAACCAACAGATCTGAAGGATGAAGATTACAATCATTTTTATCGAGAGCTATATCCGACACAATTTGAAGAACCTTTATTTCAAATACATCTCAATGTTGACTACCCTTTTAACCTCACCGGAATTCTCTATTTCCCAAAAATCTCTAACGATTTAAATCTGCAAAAGGATCGTATTCAACTCTATCAGAATCAAGTGTTTGTCACTGATAATGTAGAAGGGATTGTGCCAGAATTTTTGACCATGCTTCGTGGTGTTATCGACTCTCCAGACATTCCTTTAAACGTGTCTAGAAGTTATTTGCAAGCAGATGGAAATGTCAAAAAAATTAGCAATTATATCACTCGAAAAGTAGCAGACAAGCTCAAATCACTCTTCAAAAAAGAAAGAGAGGCTTTCCAAGAAAAATGGAATGATATAAAAGTTGTGATAGAGTACGGCATGCTTTCAGAAGACAAGTTCTTTGAAAAGGCAAAGGATTTTGCACTGTTTCCAACCACAACAGGCGACTATTTCACTTTTGAAGAGCTGAAAGAGCATACAAAAGATGCGCAAACCGATAAAGACGGAAAGCTTGTGCAACTTTACGCATCCAATGTAGATGAGCAACATGCATATATCGATGCTGCAAAAGCAAAAGGATACACTGTCTTA
>CACFJP010000018.1 GCA_902566635.1 uncultured Bacteroidota bacterium
TCCTGTAAGTGCCATTACTTTGTTACCTGCCATATCGTAAACTTCTATGTAGTATTGTTTGTTGCTGTTGAGTGCTAATAAAGATGATGTTGGGTTGGGGTAGATAGTTATAGCGTCAAAGTAGTCTTTTGTAGTTGCTGTGGAGGCGTCTCTAACAAAACGGACTGAATAGCCGTTGCGCTTGGGGGCGTTGATGTACCTGATTAGGCTACTGCCATTGGAGTTCATAACGCGGAAATATAAGTTATGATTATAACTCACAGTGGAACTCCAAATCATTGCATGCCAACCCTCACCGTAGAACCTACCATGATTTGATTCACGGTAACCCACAGGGAAGACGTTAAAACCACTGTAGTTGTTTAAGCTTTGGTCGGTGCCTATTTCGCCTGTAATATTGTCTGCACTTTCCCATCCCGTTGTGGAGGCCAGTGCTTTGGCTATTTTGTTTCCTGTTCTGGTACCGTCATAATTATAACCATTTGCTATAAGTTCATTTTCAAGCATTGTCCACTCAGCATCTGTGGGTACGTGCCAGCCCTCAGGTGCAAATTCTTTATTGGGTGTGTTTTCATCATTATCGTGAATACCTGCAAAAGCATACCAATTATATAACCTCCCTTTTGAAGGGTCATTATCATAATAGCACCAAGCTCCTGTTAAGAGGTATTTCCACGCTGTGCCATCTGCAACTTGTGGTATAGGTGTTCCATCACGATAAGTCACTACTTCGGCGTTTTCTATCGCCCAGTCTTGTGTACCATAGTTTATCCACTCAAAAGTATTACCGTCTTGGTCAGTAGCTGTGCCATCAGCATAGCGTTGTTCTCCTTGCCCAAACCCCAAAATAGGCACAATCAATAATAAGAGTAATAATTTCTTCATCGTATTGTTTTTAGTGGTACTAATTTAACATATTTGATTAACAGATTTAAGGTAATACTCCATATTTCATCATTTAACTGTCTAGGAAAACACTTTTTTTGACATTAGGGGGGTGTCATTTCAGATGAAATTATTGGGATTTTTTGGAGAATTTGACTGTCTGAGGACTGCCTGAAATGAATGATTTTGGTATATTTGAGTGTCTAATTCATTGAAAAGAGTAGGTCATTTTAGATTCTGACTCTAAAGAAGAAAACCCCTCGATTTATTGAAGGGTTTTTAAAGGGTGGAAGACCGGTCTCGAACCGGCGACCTCTAGAACCACAATCTAGCGCTCTAACCAACTGAGCTACAACCACCATTTTCGCACGTAAATGTACGAGTTTTTACTTTTTGTCTCAAAAATTTTTTATTAGATCAAATGAGAGATTTGAGATACTGCCAACTGACGATTAGTCGTGAATCCTTCGGCATAAGAAACACCGATTATTCTGCCCAGATCAGCAGCCCTGTTTTCAATGCTGCTCAAAAATTGCTTTGTACTGATCGGGGTTTCTGGTTCGTTAGATTTTTTGTTATAAAACTGTGAAGAGTAGGCGAGAATGACTTCCATTTTTTTGTCCATAAAATCGCTGATATCAACAACAAAATCGCATGGATCATTGTTCCATTGAATATAGTGATAAACTTGACTTGGTCGCCAGGGTTCTTGGGATTTGCCCTCTAAAGTAGTTTCTATTTTTTGCAAACCGCTTAAAAAACATGCGTTTTGAACAATAGCAGCAGCACGCCCATGGTCAATGTGCCGATCTGTTTGGGCATTACACAATACTATCTTGGGTTTATGCTTTCGAATAATCTCAATGACTGCAATTTGGTGTTGTTCATCATTAATAAAAAACCCATCACGAAAACTTAAGTTTTCTCTACAAACCACTCCCAATAATGAGGCAGCCTTTTTTGCTTCTTGTACACGAATCTCTGCACTTCCTCGAGTACCAAGTTCGCCACGTGTCAAATCAACAATCCCAATTTTTTTTCCAGATGATATTTCCTTTAAAATAGTTCCAGCGCAACTAAGCTCAACATCATCAGGATGTGCTCCAAATGCCAATATATCGAGATGGTTTGCCATTAGCTTTTGATCCAGTTTATGATTCTAGGGTCATCAGGCTGTGTGCGTGGAGATATGACATCGACCAATTTCCCATCTTCGTCAATCAAATATTTTTGAAAATTCCACGTAACGTTTGAACTTTTAACACCATTTTTATTTGCATCAGTCAGAAAATCGTACACTGGATGTTTTGAATTTCCTTTTACAGTCGTCTTTTCCATGACAGGAAAACTGACACCATAATTCTTTTCACAAAATTCTTTGATATCCTTGTTTGTACCAGGCTCTTGCCATAAAAAATTATTGGAAGGAAAGGCAACAATCACAAAGTTTTCATTTTTGTACTTCTCATACAAGCCTTGAAGTTTTTTGTACTGGGCAGTCAATCCGCATTTTGATGCTGTGTTCACAACCAAAACCTTTTTACCTTTTAAGTTGCTGAAATTGAATAGGTTTCCGTCAATATCAGTGGCGACAAATTGGTGAATACTCATCTTCAAATGATCTGTTTGGGCATATATTGTACTGGCGCCAAATAGTAAAGCCAGGATAATTTTATCTGTCTTCATTGTGCAATCTTTTTTTTCAAAGATAATTAATCTAAAAAAAATGGTTTAAACGATCTCAGCACTCAAACCTGCATCGAGCAGACGCAGACATTTTGGTTCGAGTTCTTTATAACTTCCAGATTTAACTGTGCATTTTCCATTGTAATGTACAATCATGGCGCATTGTTCTGCTTGTTGGGCAGTGTGTTCACATACAGAAATCAATGTTTGAATGACATGATCAAAGGTGTTGACGTCATCGTTGTACAATATAATTTCATGCTCACGATCTGTCGCTACAAGCACATCGTGCTCTTGGCTTTCTTGCTCTTTATGTTGGTCAAATCGAATCTTCACGAGTCTGAATATACGTATTTTGCGCAAACCCATTCGTCAAGAGATGTTTGTGATTCTAAAGACAACCCATTTTGCAAGCATTTCTGTGTTATTTCATCCAAATCTTTGACATAAAATCCACTCAATAACAATATCCCCTGATGCTGAAGTTGTTGCGAATATTTAGGAATGTGTCGCAATAGTGTATTTCGATTGATGTTGGCAAAGATTATATCATAAGTACCATCAACGACATCAATATCACCCAAGCATGCTTCTAAAAACTGCTCACATCCATTGCGCTTTGCGTTTTCAACTGTATTTTCAACACACCAGGGTTCGATGTCAACTGCCATTATGCCTTTTGCTCCTAAATGAGATGCTAAAATTCCCAATATTCCAGTCCCACATCCCATATCCAAAACACGCTTATTTTCAAAATCTATTTGCATAGCAGTGTTCATTATTAACTTGGTGGTTTGATGATGTCCCGTGCCAAAAGACATTTTAGGCTCAATAATCAGTTCATTGGCTGTTGTTTTCTTTGGATGAAAGGGTGCGCGAATAGTATAATCACCAACAACAATGGGGTCGAAAGAAGATTCCCATTTTTGATTCCAGTTTTTATATGGAATTTCTGCGATCCGATGAGAAACAACAATGTTAGAGGGTATATTGTTTGTGAGTACTTCAAGGTTTATCATATTCAAATTGTCTTTCCTGACATAGGCCTTTATCCCAGTCTCTTTTTCCAAAAAGCTTTCAAATTGGTGACTCGACAATAGGGCAAGTAGAATGTCCCTACCCTCAGTAGGTGAAACATCAAAATCTATTTCAATATAAGTATTATTCAAATCCATTAACAATGGCTGCAAAATCTGCTGCTTGCAAAGAAGCCCCTCCAATTAGACCTCCGTCTACATCGGTTTGTGCAAAAATTTCAGCTGCATTCGTAGGTTTTACACTCCCCCCGTAGAGAATAGAAATCCCATCAGCACAAACACTATCATAACGATCCTCAATTAATGTGCGTATAAAAGCATGCATTTCTTGTGCTTGCGCTGGACTTGCTGTTTCTCCTGTGCCTATTGCCCACACAGGCTCATATGCCAAAACAATCTGGCTCCATTGCAACTCATCTAAGTCAAACAAAGCGGTTGACAATTGTTGTTTGACAACATCGAAGTGTACTCCCGATTTGCGATCATCGAGTTCTTCGCCAAAGCAGAAAATGACCTGCAACCCAGCACCAAGAGCAGCTTGGACCTTTTCTTTTAAAAGTAGATCTGTTTCACCAAAGTATGCACGACGTTCTGAATGACCCAAAATCACATGCTTCACACCAATATCTAGAAGCATACTAGCAGAAATTTCACCTGTATATGCGCCACTGCTCGATTGATGCATGTTTTGCGCTACAACCTTAATCTCACTGTTTTTGGTAGACTTTACAGCAGACGCAAGATTTACAAAAGTAGGAGCGATAAAAACATTCACATTTTCGTTCAACTTCTGAGCTTTGATTTCATTAATGAGCCAAACTGACTCTGACTCAGTTTTATTCATTTTCCAATTTCCTACAACAATTTGTTTTCTCATGATTAGTATTTGTTTAATTGTACTTTGGGGTCTAAGTAAGCATAGAGCAAATCTACAACTTGATTAATGATGATAAAGAAAAATGAGACAGTTAGTATTGACCCCATGAGCACTGGTATATCAAGAAAATTGAGTGCGTTTACAATTTCTTTTCCTATTCCGTTCCATCCAAAAATATATTCTACAAACACTGCCCCTGCCAACATACTTGAAAACCAACCCGAAAGGGCAGTGATAACTGGATTGAGTGCGTTTTTCAACATATGCTTCCAGATAATGGTTGTTGTCGACAATCCCTTGGCGCGAGCTGTTTTGACATAGCCACGATTCCAATCATCCAATAGTGCATTTCGTATCAGTTGGGAAACCACTGCCAGTGGTCGAACCCCCAATACAAAAGCAGGTAGTATCAGGTTTTTCCAAACAATACGATACGACTCTCCCATATCATCAAGCGCATACAAACTCCCTGTCATATCTAATGCAGTGTATTGATGCAACAAAAAACCAAAAATCCAAGCAACAAGAATTGCACTGAAAAAAGAAGGCAAACTCATCCCAAGTGTGCTCACCAATTGAATCACTCGGTCTAGATTGCTGTTAGAATGGATTGCTGATAAAATCCCAAAGAACAAGCCGAATAAGATGGCAATCAAGAGTGCAGTTATCGCAAGTATTATAGTATTTGGAAGGGTGTTTCTAATCACCTGACTTACTTTTACGCCAGTTCTATGATAGGATTCTCTGAGGTATGGCCATTTTAAAACAACAGCCCTCTCCCCTACATTGAGTATATTTATATAAGTGTATTGTTGGGTGGATAAACCATTAAAATCGTGCTGTTGTGGGTGTGCTGAGATTGGACTCAAGTCATTTAAGTAATTTAAATATTGAATAAATATCGGTTGATCAAAACCATATTTTTGTTGAATTAATAACAGTTCCTCTTGATTTTCGTTTTGACCCAACATCATTCTCGCAGGGTCGCCAGGAAGGATACTAAATAAAAAGAAAACCACTGTAACGACGCCCCAAAGGGTGATGAAGATGGAGGTGATTCTTTTTAAAAAATTCATGAATTCTCTAAGTGAATAATCGCAAAAACTGCATAATTGATAATGTCCTGATAATTACCCTCAAGACCTTCACTAACAAGTGTTTGGCCATCGTTGTCTTCAATTTGTTTGACGCGAAGTAATTTTTGTAAAATCAAATCTGTCAATGAACTCACACGCATATCACGCCAGGCCTCTCCATAGTCGTGATTTTTGTTTTGCATAAGAGATTTTGCAAAGTCAATTTGCGCATTATAAAGAGATAAAACCTCATCTTCCGACATATCTGGCTGATCGGCAATTCCCTTATCAATTTGTATCAAAGCCATGACACAGTAGTTCAAAATTCCAATAAACTCTGAAAATTGCCCTTCGTCAACACGCTGTGTTGCTTTCTTTTGCAAGGTTCGTATGCGCTGAGCCTTGATAAAAATTTGATCTGTCAACGACGATACACGCAAGATTCGCCATGCACAGCCATAATCGTGCATTTTTTTGAGGAATAAATCTCTGCACTTTTGGACTGCATCGTCGTACTTTTGATCAGTTGTAACCAAGATGAAAAAATTTTGTGTAAATTTCGTTCAAATTTTTTTAAAAATCTATTCTTTCCCAATCCAATTTTGAATGATTATCAACTGCAATTCAACAAAAATAGACCTGTGTGAAGGTCATGTAATGGGAGTACTCAATGTAACGCCAGACTCTTTTTATGACGGCGGTAAATACAAGGATTTAAATTCCATTGTATCTCAAGCCAAACAAATGTTGGAAGATGGTGCGACTTTCATAGATATTGGAGGTGCTAGTACTAAACCAGGTGCAGATGTTGTGGATGAAAAGGAAGAAATCAATCGAGTGATACCTGCCATAAATGCTATCAAAAAGCATGCTCCAAAGGCCATCATTTCAATAGATACTACGTCTAGTATAGTGGCTGAGAAGGCTGTTACATATGGCGCTTCGATTGTCAATGATATTTCTGCAGGAACTTTTGACGATCGTATGCTTGATGTCGTTGCATCTTTGGGTATTCCTTATATCGCAATGCATATACAAGGAACGCCTAAAACCATGCAAATAAACCCTTCTTATGATCATGTAGTGGATGATGTGTTTCTTGCAATGGAATCGTTTCGTGATCGTGCTTTTAAGCAAGGTATTAAACAGATTATAATTGATCCTGGTTTTGGATTTGGAAAAACACTATCACACAATTATCAGCTTTTAAATCATCTTGACAAATTTCAATCATTAGGTCATCCCATTTTAGTCGGTGCTTCTAGGAAATCAATGATACAAAAGCCAATAAATGTTCAAGCCGAAAATGCACTCAACGGCACAACTGTTGTTAATACAATTGCTGCCTTACAAGGGGCTTCTATATTGCGTGTACATGATGTGAAGGAAGCAGTTCAGGTTTTCAAAATTGTAAATTATATGAATCAACAGTCATCGCAAACTTCCTCGTCTTTATGAATTTTACTTAATTTTATAAAAAATTTAGTTTGAATCCATTAGATTTTCTGCAGCTACGTATCATTGACATCTTTGATATTGTACTTGTCGCGATACTACTTTATTACATTTACAGGCTTGTGAAAGGCACTGCAGCAATCAATATTTTTACAGGAATTGTGATTGTGTACTTGATCTGGAAGCTGACAGATATCCTTCAGATGAATGTGTTGAGTAATATTTTAGGTGGATTTATCAGTGTTGGTGTATTTGCACTCATCGTTGTTTTTCAACAAGAAATTCGAAAACTTCTTCTCACAGTTGGGTCAACCAACCTAGCAAATCCCAAAAATTTTAGACGCTATTGGAATATCTTAACAAACAATGAGTACCATAGTAAATCAGAGGCTAAAATTGTTGTGAATGCCTGTGCAGAGCTAAGTGCTCAAAATATAGGCGCATTGATTGTGTTTGAACGCAACACTAGCTTGGATATTTTTAAAGAGTCTGGGGATAAAGTAAACATGGATATTTCAACCCCTGTCATTGAAAGTATCTTTTTTAAGGGTGGACCCTTGCACGATGGAGCCATCGTCATTGATGGAAATCGTATTGTGGCCACTCGTGTGGCCTTACCAATCAGTGAGCAGTCTGATATTCCAGTGCGCTATGGACTTAGGCACAGAGCAGCAGTGGGAGTTTCAGAAAAAACGGATGCCTCAGTACTTGTTGTTTCAGAAGAGACTGGAAAAATATCATACATCAAAAATGGTGAGTTTATTTCATTCTCAAGCAATGATAACTTGATCGAAATTATTGAAGAAGATTTGAGCTGATTAATTCACAACTTCTTGGCTTTTGTTCAGCTGTGCGTTTTGTAGATTTTGATAAAAACCACCATCCATTTTTAATAGTTTTTCGTGGGTACCCATTTCAACAATCCTTCCTTTATCCATCACAATAATTCGATCTGCTTTTTGAATCGTTGCCAAACGATGAGCAATGATAATTGCTGTTTTGTCCTTTGCTAAACAATCTGTCGCAATCTGAATCAATTCCTCTGTTTCGCCATCTACTGAAGAGGTGGCTTCGTCTAAAACCAAAATAGATGGATTAGTAACATAAGCCCTTAAAAATGCAATCAGTTGACGTTGACCACCAGAAAGCATTGCACCTCGTTCCTTTACATCGTATTGGAGTTTTCCAGGAAGCTTTGAAATAAATCGATCAATACCAATGTATTTGGCTGCCTCCATAACATCTTCCTCGCTTATTTCTGAATCCCATAAAGTGATGTTGTTATAAATTGTATCTGCGAACAAAAATACATCCTGTAAAACAACAGCAATAGCGTTTCTCAATGAGGATAACTTGTATGATTTTATATTATTTCCATCAACACTTATTACCCCTTGGTTGATGTCGTAGAATCGACTGAGTAAGTTGATAATGGTAGATTTTCCAGCACCAGTAGCACCCACTATCGCAATGGTTTCGCCAACGTCAACATCAAACGATATGTCGTTAATGACTGGCTCGTTTTCCTTGTATGAAAACACAACATTCTGAAATGATATTTCACCCTTTATTTGCTTTGCCTCCAAATCACCCTCATCGGCAATATGACTATCTGTATCCATCACTGCAAACACACGCTGTACAGCAACCATACCCATTTGCAGGGTGTTGAATTTATCAGCAATTTGACGCAGTGGACGAAACAGCATTTGGGTAAGTTGGATGAACAAAAAAATCGAACCAAGGGTGATACCATTTTCATCGGCAATCACACGTAAACCCCCATACCACACCACCAACCCAATGGTTATGGAGGTGGAAAGTTCTGCGATGGGAAAGAAAATAGAGTTGTACCAAACTGTTTTTAACCAAGCCCTTTTGTGCTTTTTATTGATCTGTTGAAAAGATGCGTATTCTTTTTGCTCTCGAGCAAATAGCTGCACAATTTGCATTCCTGAAATTCTTTCCTGAACAAAAGTGTTAAGGTTGGCTACTTGTGTTCGCACTTCATCAAATGCAAATTTCATCGATTTTTGAAACTTTCGAGTAGCAATTAAAATCACTGGAAGCACTGCAAAAATAATCAGTGATAATTGCCAACTCACACTAATCATAACAACAATCACAAAAAGCATTTTCAGTACATCAGCTATAATTATAAATAACCCCTGGCTAAAAATACTAGCGATAGTTTCAATATCGTTGACTGCTCTTGTGACTAGTCGTCCAACTGCTGATCGATCGAAAAAGGTTTTTCGAAATCCAATCATTCGCCTAAATAAGTCCTTGCGCAAGTCATATACCACTCGCTGACCAAGCCAGTTTGCATAATAAATAAAAGAAAATTGGAAAAACACCTCTAAAAACAAAACAGCAGCCATGAAGCCAATAAAAACTAGCATCCCATCATAATCTTTAAGCGTGATATAATCATCAACTGTAATTTTTAGTAGGTATGGGTTTAGTGTCGAAAAAACAGACAGTAAAATTGCTGCAATAAGAACAAATAAAAAAGTTAATCGATATGGTTTTACATATCGCATAAGTCTCTTGAAGAGTGACACGTCGAGAATAGAACCTGATACTTTTGAACTCATACAGCAAATATATGCCTTGGATAATATACTTTTTCGAGATATAAACCATGTGCTGGAACAGAATATCCTGCTTTCGATCGATCTCTGCTTTGTAGAATTGATTTGAAATCATCAATGGTAATTTTTTCCAAACCAACTTCGATGAGAGTACCCACAATTGCGCGGACCATATTTCTCAAAAAACGATTGGCTTGAATAAAAAAGAACAAATCACTTTCATTTTGTTCCCAATATGCCTGCTGAATATCACATAAATAAGTTTTTACTTCTGTTCTTGACTTTGAAAAACACTTAAAATCATCGTGCGCTAGCATGACAGTTGCTGCTTGATTCATCAATTCTATATTTAATGTCCTAGAGAAATAATAGGATCGTTTTTCTAAAAAAGGATCTTTTTTAGTTGAGATTTGGTAGGAATAACGTCTTCCAGTTGCGTCGAAACGGGCATGGGCATCATCTCTCACTGCCAAAATAGAGTTCACAGCAATCTCTTTCTTAAGAAGCTTGTTCAGTCGAAATTTAAAATTTTGATCGACTTGGTCATCCAAATCAACATGAGCAAACAGTTGACGTGCATGAACCCCAGCGTCTGTACGACCAGCACCAACAACACTTATTGGTTTCTGCAACAATGTCATCAACGCATCTTCAAGAATCGACTGTACACTTTCGCCCTCAAGCTGTCGTTGCCAACCAATAAAAGGTGATCCATCGTAAGATAGTTCTATGAAATAGCGCAAGGATTTCTATTTTTGTTCGACAAAGATATTGTTTCTATCACCACAGTTCGTTGCAAATGAAAAAAATACTTTTACTTTCTGACACACATGGGCACGTAGACGATCACATAATTAAGTATGTAAAAGAGTCTGATGAGGTTTGGCACGCTGGCGACATCGGAACAACACAGGTGACAGATACAATATCGAATCTAAAACCTCTTCGTGCTGTATTTGGAAACATCGATAATCATGAGCTGCGTCTTAGTTTTCCAGAAGAATTGCTGTTTGAGTGTGAGGATATGAATATATATATTACTCATATTGGAGGTAGGCCCGGGCGATATTCAAAGGGTATATTAGAAAAAATAAAGTCCCTCAAGCCTAAAATATTTATATGTGGTCATTCACATATTTTAAAAATACAGTTTGATAAAATCAACCAACTCTTGTTTATCAATCCTGGTGCCATTGGCAAACATGGTTTTCATAAAGTTCGCACGATGGTACGCTTTGTGGTTGACAAAAGTGACATCAAAAATATGCAGGTGATTGAAGTAGAGCGATAGCCACTAACGCAATCGATCGGCAGAACGTACCAAGTCTTCGTCGCGTTTAATTGATTTATTGGCAAGAGATAAAAATACAACAGTAAGCATATACAGAACACAGGTTAAGAGCTGATTGGTTATGGTAACTCCAGCATTAAAGTACCCAACACATTGATTGATCAAAAAACCCATGGCGATTAGCAAAAGCACTCGATTCACTATAAATTGCATTTTTCTGTTTTTAAATAGAAAGATATTCCAAAGAGGAGCAACAACTAGCAATAGATTGCTAATGAGATAGATATAGGACTGATGGATAAAAGTAGTTCCCCCATCATAGATTAATCTGTCAGGAAGAAAAAAGAATGCAGCTAATTGAATAAGAAAAACAAAGAATAAATAGATTGATTGAATTCGCTGTATCACCTTTAAAGTTTTAGTAAAAGTAAAAAATAGTTGTATATTTGTACTGCTTTTGGAAAAACTTCATTCCGATATTTTACCACATCATTTATTTTTCCACGACATAATGTTAGAAATCGCTGAATTAAAACAAAAAAAACTTCCTGAATTACAAGAAATTGCTAAAAGTTTAGGGATTAAAGGAATTACTGGTCAAAAGAAAATGGATCTTGCCTACAGCATCATTGATCACATTGCTAGTCAACCAGAAAAAATAGAAAAACAAGAAGACAATAAACCAAAAGAAATTTCTAAAAAAACCCTTGCTGAGCAAGTATCAAAGGAGCCACAAAACAGCAAGCCAAAAACTGAAAAGAAGAATCCCAATCAAAATGGTAAGCAATCTAAAGTTGGCGAGCAAAATAAAAATCATCACAACAATAGAGAAAACAACCATAATAAGGACACGCGTAATAAATATCGCCAACCTGATTATGAGTTTGAGGGAATTATTGAAAGTGAAGGCGTATTGGAGATGATGCCTGAGGGCTATGGTTTTTTACGATCTTCAGACTACAATTACCTATCATCACCAGATGATATCTATGTTTCCCAATCGCAAGTCCGATTGTTTGGCTTGAAAACTGGAGATACTGTTCTAGGTCATGTGCGCCCCCCAAAAGAAGGTGAAAAATACTTTCCTTTGATCAAGGTTAGTACGATCAATGGCTTGAGTCCAAATGTAGTTCGTGATCGCGTATCTTTTGAGCATTTAACACCTCTGTTTCCAAATGAAAAGTTTAACATAGCCGAAAAGCATAGTACGATTTCAACTCGAATTATGGACTTGTTCTCACCCATAGGAAAGGGACAGAGAGGAATGATAGTGTCACAACCCAAAACAGGTAAGACCATGTTATTGAAGGATGTTGCCAATGCCATTGCTGCAAATCATCCAGAAGTGTACCAAATTATCCTCTTAATTGACGAAAGACCAGAAGAGGTTACTGATATGCAACGCAATGTGAAAGGTGAAGTTGTAGCCTCCACTTTTGACGAGCCAGCAGACAGGCACGTAAAGGTTGCCAATATCGTCCTTGAAAAATCAAAACGATTGGTTGAGTGTGGTCATGATGTAGTGATTCTGTTAGACTCAATCACTCGATTGGCACGAGCTTACAATACAGTGCAACCAGCTTCAGGAAAAATTCTCAGTGGTGGTGTTGATGCCAATGCATTACATAAACCGAAGCGCTTCTTTGGAGCAGCAAGAAATATCGAAAATGGAGGTTCATTGTCGATAATCGCCACAGCCTTGACAGAAACAGGATCGAAAATGGACGAAGTGATTTTTGAAGAGTTCAAAGGTACTGGCAATATGGAACTCCAACTGGATCGTAGAATTTCTAATCGAAGAATTTTCCCGGCAATAGACTTGGTTTCCTCAAGTACTCGTAGAGACGATATGCTTTTAGATGAAAATACAATTCAAAGAATGTGGGTAATGAGAAAGTATCTTGCTGACATGAACCCTGTTGAAGCCATGGAATTCATTGAAGATCGAATCAAAAGAACACTCAATAATGAAGAGTTTTTGATATCAATGAATAACTAATCAGAAAATTAAATAATAAAAAAGGGTTTACTTGAAAAGCCCTTTTTTGAACTGTATTCCCTATAAAGAAAGGATGTGCTTTGTGACTTTTGACTTTAAATTGGCAGCCTTGTTGGCATGAATAATATTGCGCTTGGCAAGTTTATCGATTTTAGAAATCAAAGAGGGAAGCGCCTTGTTGGCTGCTTTTTTGGTTCTGATTTCCTGAAAATCTCTTAAAGCATTTCGCATCGTTTTGTGCTGCAAACGATTGCGAGTACGTTTCGCCTCATCTGATCGTATATTTTTTAAAGCGGACTTATGGTTGGCCATAATTAAATTAAATTTTGTAGCCCGTAGGGGAATCGAACCCCTCTTACCAGGATGAAAACCTGGCGTCCTAGCCGATAGACGAACGGGCCTTGTTTATTTTAGGTGGCAAATTTAATTGAAAAAAATGATAATGCAATAATTTTAAGTTCTTTTACTTCAAAACTAACAAAAACAGATTTTGAGAGAGTCCCTAAATTTTTATACACTTAAATTAAATCTTGCATGAGCCCCAAACAATCATTTACTGCATTAATTTTGTTTTTTTTTCATCAAACTTGCGCAGCAAAGTAATTTGTCTGTCTATAACTTTTATACAGATAGCGAAAACTTTGTAGTGAATGGTTTTGATGTAGCCAGCTACTTTTCTAAAAGTGAGCCAGACAATGGCAAGCAATCCATCTCAACAGATTTTCAAGGTCTGATCCACTATTTTCATCACATTAAAACAAGATTAAATTCCTAGATGAACTAAAAGTATTTGCCTAAATATGGTGGCTGGTGCGCATATACAACTGCAAACTCTGGTGAAAAATTTGATGTAAATCCGTTTAACTGTACAATCGAAAAATAGAGAGTTATATCTTTTCTACAAATTATGTTTTACTGACAATCGGAAAAATTGATTCAAATTCATAAAGGGTAAAAAACTCATTTCATCAATCAAATTTTGACAAATACTGAGAAAGAAAATGTTTAAATATCCCTTAAAAAAGAAACCTTCTTTTACAAAAATCTTAAAACTCTAGTAAGCTTTTGCAAAAAGCACACGCTGATTAGATGGTTTACCAGAGTAAATACAAGTTCCATTTTCCATATCAGAATCAAGTGGAATACAACGAATTGTTGCTTTGGTCTCTTGTTTTATTTTCATTTCCGTTTCTGTAGTTCCATCCCAATGTGCAGCGATAAATCCTCCTTTTGATTCCAGTATTTCTTTAAAATCTTCATAAGTATCACAACTGGTAATGTGTTGATTTCTGTGCTGAAGTGCTTTGTCAAATAGGTTGTTCTGGATTTCTTTTAGCAGCTCTTTGATATGAATTTCTAATTTGTCCTGGGAGATAAAAGTCTTTGTTAGATTATCTCTTCTAGCCAATTCAATAGATCCCTTTTCAATATCTTTTGGACCAATCCCAAGTCGAATAGGAACCCCTTTGAGTTCATAATCATTAAATTTATATCCAGGTGTGTGAGTATCTCTATCATCAAGCTTGACACGAATACCAACTGCTTGCAAGCTGTCATAAATTTTCATTGCATTATCTACTACCCATTTTCTTTGCTCCTCACCTTTAAAGATTGGTACGATTACAACCTGAAATGGAGCTAGGTTTGGAGGAAGAACAAGACCTTTATCATCACTATGAGTCATGATTAAAGCCCCCATTAATCGCGTTGATACGCCCCAAGAAGTTGCCCATACGTACTCAAGATTTCCTTCTTTAGTTGTAAACTTTACATCGAATGCCTTTGCAAAATTTTGTCCCAAAAAGTGAGCAGTACCTGCCTGCAATGCCTTTCCGTCTTGCATAAGTGCTTCGATACAATAGGTTTCCACTGCACCAGCAAAACGCTCAGTTTCTGTCTTAGTTCCCTGTATGACTGGAATCCCCATAAAATCCTCAACAAATTTTGCATAGATTTCATTCATTTGAATTGTTTCTTCAATTGCTTCTTCTTTAGTTGCATGTGCAGTATGCCCTTCTTGCCATAAAAATTCGGAAGTGCGTAAAAACAAACGAGTTCTCATTTCCCAGCGTACTACATTTACCCATTGATTCAGAAGAATAGGTAAATCTCTGTATGACTGTACCCAATTTTTGTATGTGCTCCAAATTATGGCCTCGCTTGTTGGGCGCACAATAAGTTCTTCTTCAAGTTTTGCTTTGGGGTCAACACGAAGTTTCCCAATGCGATCTGGATCATTGTCCAGTCTATAATGCGTAACGACAGCACACTCTTTTGCAAAGCCTTCTGCGTTTTTCTCTTCAGCTTCAAACAGGCTTTTTGGAACAAACAATGGAAAGTATGCATTGGAATGCCCAGAATCTTTGAACATTTGATCGAGTTCAGCTTGCATCCGCTCCCAAATGGCATAGCCATATGGCTTTATAATCATACATCCGCGAACAGCTGAGTTCTCTGCTAAATCTGCTCTTAAAACAAGCTCGTTATACCACTTTGAATAATCTTGACTACGTGTTGTTAAATTTTGCCCCATTTTTAGTTTGGCATAGAATTTGAAATATGTATTTTTAACAAAGCTAATTAAATTTGAAGATTTTAAACCGCAATAGTATCAATATGAAAAATCAAGTACTCAATTATTTATTTGTCATGATGATTTTATTCACAGCTACATCATTGATCGTAAGTTGCGGCTCCTTTAACCCTGTTTCGTATTACAATGATGGGATTTATGGTGATGCGCCTCCTCCTCAAAAGCAGTACAGCAAAAGTTCTAACGGAAAATATTACAAGAATTATTTTGGAGAAAAAGCTGAGGAATTAGCTGATAATAATCAAAATATTGTTTTAGATACTCTTGCAACAAACCAAAGTAACAATGGCAATGCTGGTTCAGTGGACATCAATGTATATGGCTATGGTTCTCATGGTATTTATCATGATTATGACCATTTCTACTGGGGTAGTTATTATCACCGCCCTTGGTGGAGACATCACAGATATCGGCCTTGGAATTACTGGCCGTATCACTATGAACCATATTATCATGGGTGGTCATATTACAATCCTTATTACTCCTATTATCCATATTATTATCGCTACGATCCTTATTACAATCACTATGGAAATTATTATTACTCCAATCCTAATCAATATGTGAGAAGTTCTGGGCGTCGTGGTGAGCCAGCGAGTGGAAACAGAAATTTGAGAAGCAACTCCTCTTATTCAGTAGATGGCAAAGGCTACAGTGTGCAAAGTCGAACAGCCAACGGAAATGTTAGTACAACTAATTATGACGTTGGAAGGCGTATTTCTAATAGCATATCAAATACAACTTCTTCGCAAAACACAAGTCATCAAAACAAATCATCTGATTTTATGACGCGAGATTACTCAACAAAAAGAAATTACAGATCTAGCTCTAATTGGAACTCTACTAACAATTATCAATCTCGACAAACTAGATCCTCAAATAATAATTTTAACACTTCTGGATCGTCCAATCGATCCTACAGTTCTGGAAACTCTAGAAGTACAAGGAGTTCAAGTGGTTCCTCCTCCCGATCATCCAGTGGTGGTAGAAGATAAATCATAAATTAACGTAAATGAAAACCATCTCAATTTCTTTTTTTGCATTTATATTGAGTTTTTGGATATTACCTGCCCAAAATCTAGATTTAATATACAGCATTACTCAGGAAAACCTCAGTGGTAATTCTCGTTATGAAGCCATGTCTGGTGCTTTTGGAGCATTGGGTGGTAACCTCTCAGCCATTCACATCAATCCAGCTGCTAGTGCTGTGTTTAATACAAGTGAATTTGGTTTAAGTGTGTCCTCACTAACAACTGAAAATAAGACCACATATTTTGGCACTTACACCCCAACACAAAATAAAAGCGGTGGGATGAACCAAATTGGTGGGGTATTTGTATTTAAGAACGACAATTATGAGACAGCATGGAAAAAAATTGCTTTTGGTTTTAATGCGCAGATACAAAATTCATTCCATAACAATATTCAAATCAATGGCACCAACACTGTCAACGGTTTGGACAACTACTTCCTTGACTATGCTACTGGAAAAGATGGCGGGGCGCTTGGTTTGAGTGATTTTGAATCAGTACGTGATGTCTATCAGTTTTTTGGAGAATCATCAAGTCATGGGTATGGCTATCAACAAGCTTTTTTGGGCTATCAAGCCTATATTTTTGATTATCTTCCAGATGATAGTTTGTTTGTGTCTAATGCGGTATATTCTTCTGTCCAACACAATCATTCGATCCAAACAAGTGGTGAAAACTGGTCTATGGCGTTTACTTTTTCAAGTCAATATAACGATTGGTTGTATTTGGGGGCTAACATCAATGTTTCCAGCGTTGAGTATCGACTAATTACTTCCACTAAAGAAACTGGATATCTTCCTGAATCATTCATACAGGAAACTTATTTTCAAAATGAACTTTACACATACGGTGGAGGAGTTTCCCTGCAGTTTGGTGCCATCGCCAGAGCAAACAAAAATGTACGATTAGGAATAAGCTATAAGACCCCAACTTGGTATGAATTAAATGATGAGTTTTCTCAGTATCTGGAAACAAAATCAACTGATAGTGATGGGAATTCGTATAATGACGTAATCGATTTAACAGATGTCATTAATGTTTATGAAAGTTACACGATCAAAACGCCGAGTGAGTTCCGTGGAAGTTTGGCATATATTTTTGGCAAACGTGGTATTTTATCTTTTGATTACTCTTTAAAGGACTATCAAAACTCACACATAGGACCAAATGACAATGATGTATTTATTGCATTAAACAATCAAATTGATCAAAGTTGGCGATTGGTATCAAACTTTAGAGTTGGAGGTGAATACCGACTTGGGGCACTGAGTTTCCGCGCTGGCTATCATCTTGAAGAATCTCAATACAACAATAAAAAATTACTAGGGGATAGATCTGGTTCCTCATACGGAATTGGATTGAATTTTAAATCTAGCATTGTCAATTTATCTATCCTCAACATTAATCAAAGTCGTAGTCATCAACTCTATGATACAGGGCTGTCAGATCTTGGAGAAAACGAAATTAATTTTAAGCATTTTACATTAAGTTGGAATTTTAAATTCTAGTTTTGTATTAATTTTTTAATACCTAATTAATATTTATATTTGTTTAGTATTAAATAATTATGAAAATAGAAAACTTACTAAAAGACAGCATAGGTGATTTTGATGCAGATGATCACTTCAGCGCCACTGTTGAAACGCCAATCCGCGACGATGCTTTTGATTTATCCGACGAAGAAAAAATGGCAAGAATTGAAAAAGATGTTGCCAATATCCTGGATACTTTAGGAATGGATATGACAGACGATAGTCTTAGTGGAACTCCTCGTCGCGTTGCAAAAATGTTTGTTCAAGAAATATTTGGTGGGCTAAATCCAAAAAACTTGCCTAAACTATCTACGTTTGAAAATAAATATGAGTATGGTCAAATGTTGGTTGAAAAAAATATTACACTTTATTCAACTTGTGAACATCATTTATTACCTATAGTGGGCAAAGCACATATTGCATATATCTCTAAGGGAAATGTAATTGGGCTCTCTAAAATGAATAGAATTGTTGATTACTATGCCCGAAGACCTCAAGTTCAAGAACGACTAACTCGCCAAATTGTTCAAGCTCTACAATTGGCACTTGGAACAAAAGATGTAGCATGTGTCATTGACGCAAAACACTTATGTGTTAATTCGAGAGGGATACGTGATGTTGAAAGTAGTACGGTAACCTCAGAGTTTGGTGGATCTTTCAATAATCTAGAAGTTAAACAAGAATTTTTAGACTACATTCGTTTGGAAACATCATTTTAAAAAACATGAGTCCCATTGCGGAACGTCAGCTTTATATTTATAATTCCTCAAGCGGATTAAAAGAAATTTTCAATCCTATTAATAACAATAAAGTTGGGATGTATGTTTGTGGACCAACTGTCTACAATTATGTTCACTTAGGTAATTGCAGAACCTTTATTTCATTTGACATTATATACAGATATCTAACCCACATAGGATACAAGGTTAGATATGTAAGGAATATCACAGATGCGGGGCATTTGGAAAATGACGCTAGTGAAGGGGAAGACCGAATAGCAAAAAAAGCAAGAATTGAAGAAATTGAACCCATGGAAGTGGTTCAAAAATACACTGTCGATTTTCATCGAACTCTTGCCAAATTTAATACAATGCCTCCAAGTATTGAACCAACCGCTACTGGACATATTGTTGAACAGATTGAGTTGGTTAAACAGATTTTAGATGCTGGTTTTGCTTACGAAGTTGAGGGCTCTGTTTACTTTGATGTTTTGAAATTCAATGAAAGTTCTAAATACGGAAAACTCAGCGGCCGTAAGCTTGAAGATATGATTCACAATACACGTGAAACAAGTGGGCAAAGTGAAAAACGGAATCCTCAAGACTTTGCACTATGGAAAAAAGCACAACCAGAACACATTATGCGCTGGCCTTCACATTGGGGTGACGGTTTTCCAGGTTGGCATTTGGAGTGTACAGCGATGAGTACCAAGTATTTGGGCAAAAAATTTGATATCCATGGAGGGGGTATAGACCTAAAATTCCCACATCATGAATGTGAAATCGCACAAAATGAGGCTATTTTCAATTGCTGTCCCGCCAACTATTGGGTACATACCAACATGCTTACACTAAATGGTAAAAAAATGGCAAAAAGTACAGGAAATAACATTTTACCTGAAGAAATCTTCAGCGGTGAAAATGAAATCATGGAGCGTCCTTTCTCCCCCATTGTCACTCGATTTTTTATGCTTCAAGCGCATTATCGATCGGTTCTTGATTTCAGCAATGATGCTATGCTTGCATCTGAAAAAGGGTTTTCTAAACTCATGCATGGACTTTCAGTTCTAGAATCACTCGACACTTCCAAAGAAACTATTGGATTTGATGTTGCCAAATGGAAGCAGAAGTGCTATGATGCAATGAACGACGATTTTAACACTCCAATCCTTATCGCTAACTTATTTGATGCTGTCAAATTTGTTCAAAATATAAATGATGGTCGGTCGAGTGTGACAAAAGAGGATTTAGATGAGATACGTTTAACTCTTCACAACTTTGTTCATGATGTGCTGGGTCTAAAGCAAGAAGAACAAAAAGTTGATCATTATCTTGAAAACTCTATAAATCTTTTGATTGAACTGCGAAATGATGCTAGAATTAGAAAAGATTTTGCAACCTCAGACAAGATTCGTGATGAATTAGCGAAATCCGGTATTCTGTTGCAAGATAGTGCCCAAGAAACCACTTACAAACTGAAAAAGTGAAAAAAATTTTGATTTTTCCTTTTTTGGTTTGTATCAAAATTTATCAAACTGTGATTTCACCTTTTTTTCCATTAAGCTGTCGTTTCCACCCCAGCTGCTCACACTATGCAGCAGAGTCGCTAAAAAAACATGGGCTAGTAAAGGGAATTCGATTATCAATCAGTCGTATATCAAAATGTCATCCGTGGGGTGACAAGGGGTATGACCCAGTACCCTAATCAAAACAGTATATTTACAAAAATTCCAATTATGATTTTATATAAGTTTGAATGGGCACCAAATGAAACCATTTTTAAAATCGGATCGTTTGGTCTTCATTACTACAGCCTCATGTTTGTAATTGCGTTTGCTGTCGGTTTTTATATGATGAAAAAGTTCTATCGGTATGAAAAAGTGTCTGTAGAATACCTCGAGCCTTTGTTTATTTTTACCATTGTAGGCACACTTCTCGGAGCTCGTTTAGGTGAGGTGTTCTTCTACAATTGGGATTACTATCAAAACAACTTGGCTGAAATTCTATTGCCCATTAAAGTAAAAGCTGATGGCGTGGAGTTTACTGGCTTTAGAGGACTAGCGAGTCATGGTGCTGCCATTGGAATCATTACCTCTTTGTATTTGTATCAAAAAAAATACTACTATAAACCATTGCTATGGGTCCTTGATCGTTTATGTATCACAGTTGCATTTGCAGGAATTTTTATTCGAATTGGAAACTTCTTTAATTCCGAGATCGTTGGTCTATATAGTAACAGTGATTTTGGGGTTGTTTTTCTGAATAGAGGAGAAGTATTACCACGACATCCTGTACAACTTTATGAATCCTTTGGATATTTAATTGTATTCCTCATTCTGCGTCACTTGTACTGGAACACTAAACGAAAAGACCAAACTGGTTTTCTCTTTGGCACCTTTTTTGTTTTACTGTTTGGCGTACGCTTCATCGCCGAGTTTGTAAAAGAAAGTCAAGGTGGATTTGAAACATCACTCGGAATTCTATCCACAGGACAGTGGTTGAGCATACCACTTATCCTTGCTGGTTTTTATTTAATCAGGAGAGCCCCTAGTTAAGTCGAATTAAATTATTCCTTGTTTTCTTCAAGTGATTTTTGTCTGAACGTATCAAACATAATCGGAGTTGCAATAAACATTGAAGAATAGGTGCCGACGATTACACCCACGATTAAGGCAAACATAAACCCACGAATTGCCTCACCACCAAATAGAAAAATGGCAAGCAACACAACGAGTGTTGTCAATGAGGTGTTTAATGTTCGGCTCAAAGTACTGTTTAAAGCTCCATTCACTGTTCTTTCATAAGGCCAGCTGCTGTGAGCTTTTGCATACTCGCGAATGCGATCAAACACAACAACAGTGTCATTCAAAGAATATCCAATAACAGTCAGTATTGCAGCGATAAACGCCTGATTGATCTCCATATTGAATGGCATAAAACTATAGGTCAACGAAAAGATACCCAAGACCAATAACACATCGTGAAAAACAGCAGCAACAGCTCCAAGTGAAAATTGCCACTTTCTAAATCTTAATAGGATGTACAAAAACACAACAATAAGCGAACCAAAAACAGCCAAAAAGGAATTGTTTTTGATATCATCAGCAATTGTAGGACCAACCTTAATGGATGACATGATTCCCACCTGTTTTTCTTCGCTTGTTGTGACAAAGCTTTTATAGTCAGTACCATCTGGAAGGTATGCTTGCAATGCGCCATACATTAACTGTTGAATTTCATCATCAACAGCTTGTCCTTCAAAATCGACTTTGTAGTTTGTTGTTATTTTTAACTGATTGTCATTACCAAAAATTTTAGCTTCGGCATTGCCCAAAATAGAAACAAGATCAGACTGAACTTCGGAAGAATTGATGGCTTTATCAAATCGAACTGTATAGGATCGGCCACCAACAAAATCAACTCCTTGATTAAGGCCATTGGTAAACAATGATGTGATGGCGACGAGAATCAGAAACCCTGATATTACATAAGAGAATTTTCGTTTCCCCAAGAAAATAATTGTCATGTTTCGAAATAAGTTTTTGGTTAAAGAGGTAGAGAAATGAAGTGCTTTCTTTTTCTCAACTCGTGAGTCAACCAAAATCCTTGTGATAAATATTGCAGTGAACAATGAAGTTGCAATTCCAATCAATAAAGTTGTTGCAAATCCTTTGATAGGGCCTGTTCCGAAAAGAAACAGGATCAAAGCTGTTAAACCTGTTGTAACGTTTGCATCTAGTATTGATGAAAGTGCATTTTGAAATCCATCTGATACAGATAGTCTCAAACCTTTTTCACGAGTCAATTCTTCTCGAATTCTTTCAAATATCAGTACGTTGGCATCAACAGACATGCCGATAGTCAAAACTATACCAGCGATTCCTGGTAAGGTAAGTACTGCTCCTAAACCAGCAAGAATACCAAAAATGAGTATGATATTTAATGTCAAAGCAACATCAGCATAGAGACCAGCTCTACCATAGTAAAACATCATCCATACCAAAACGATCAACAATGCAATTACAAACGAATTGATACCACTCTCAATCGCTTCCGCACCTAAAGATGGACCGATAATTTCAGATTGAATAATTTCAGCTGCTGCAGGTAGTTTCCCCGCACGAAGTACGTTTGCTAAGTCTGTCGCTTCATTGACTGTAAACTGACCCGAAATCTCCGAGCGACCGCCAGAAATTGCTCCTTTGGAAACACCTGGCGCAGAGTAAACCAAATTGTCTAAAACAATAGCAATATTGCCATTTTCACGAAAAGCCTTACCAGTCATTTCTTCCCAAACACGAGCCCCTTTGGTATTCATTTGCATACTAACAGCTGGAGAGTTAAACTGGTCATAAGTGCTTCTTGCATCAACAATAACACTTCCACCCAATGGAGGTGTATTTGTTCGGTTGGATCGAATTGCATAAAGGTCGATTAGCTCAGAATTTATATCACTTTTACTCCAAAGAAATTTTGTAAATCTCAATTCAGCTGGCAACAAACCTCTAACCTCAGACCTTTTCAGAAAAGAATCGAAGATTGATTTGTCTTTTTCGGCAATCCGAACAAGAACAGGTCCAGGAAAATCGATGTCAACAACAAGATCAAAAATGGGATTTTGAACAACCGAAATCGAATCTTGTTGGGCTTCTATATCAGCCAATAAATCATCGATTTCTGAATTGTCATCTTGTGGTTTTTCTGGAAATTCCTGTACAACTGTTTGTTTTAAAACCTCATTGGCTTGAAATAGAAAAGAGGTCAATTTATCTTTTGATTCGGTTTCCCAAAACTCAAGCTGAGCTGTGCTTTGCAAGAGGTTTTTTACACGATCTATGTCTCTTGCGCCAGGGAGTTCTACCAAAATTCGACCAGAGTTTCCAAGGCGTTGGATGTTTGGTTGTGTGACACCAAACTTATCAATACGCTTTCGTAAAACTTCAAAAGCAGAAACAATTGATTCATCAATTTTTGTGCGAATAATTGTTTTCACCTCATCATCTGTCATATCAATTTGTATATCTTCACTCAAAGTGCGATTTGCAAATATGCTTGGACTTGCAAGGTTTTGATCGCCCTTGAGTTCCTCAAAGGCAATGAAAAAACTCTCTACATAACTATCATCAGATGATTTTTGGAGTTCATCTGCTTGTGCAAGTGACTGATTAAAAAGAGGACTTCGTGTATTTTCAGCCAATCCCTTTAAGATATCTTTTACAGAAATTTGCAAAATAACGTTGATCCCCCCCTTGAGGTCAAGACCTTTATTGAGCTCTCGCATTTTAGCATTTGCATACCCAAAATGCTTATCAGTCGAAACAGAATCAAGATATTGAAGTTCAGCTGCGTTAAGAGCATCAAAATAATTTGTGCTGTCTTCATCGATTTTTTTCCAATGCGTATGCGCGAGCTTTGTCTTCATTACGATTGACAATAAAGGTGAAAGAAAGTTGGTAAATACTCACCAACACAAATAATACGGCAAATAATTTAACTAGTCCGTTATTTTGCATGATAGTTTGTTTTAATCAAAAAGCAAGCAAATATAATGCTTACTAATGATATCTATAATTGATTTTATTATTAAAGAATTCCTGAAAGGGCATCATTCATTGTTCGAACGGCTGATGCACTTTTTTCAAAGGCAGCTGATTCATTATCATTCAAGTGTAGATCAACGATTTTTTCACATCCATTTCTACCAATGATTGTTGGCACACCAATACAGATATCTGACTGTCCATACTCCCCATCGAGCATCACTGAACAAGGAATAATCCTTTTCTGATCATTTAATATACTATTTACAAGATATGCGACTGAAGCACCAGGAGCATACCACGCTGAAGTGCCAAGTAGCTTTGTGAGTGTTGCACCTCCTACCATCGTTGCAGCAGCTACCTTCTCTAGCTTTTCCTCGTTTAAAATTGTAGAAATTGGTATTCCATTGTATGTGGCAAGGCGAGTTAGAGGTATCATAGTTGTGTCCCCATGTCCTCCGATAACCATTCCATGAATGTCATTTGCTGACTTGTCTAGAGCCAAAGACAGGTAAGTTTTAAAACGACTGCTATCCAAGGCTCCACCCATACCAATCACTCTTTGCTTTGGCAAGGCTGTAGCTTTTAATGTAAGGTAGGTCATAGTATCCATAGGGTTCGACACAACCACTATTACTGTCTTTGGTGAATGCGTTAACACTTGATTAGCAACACTTTTTACTATACCTGCATTGATACCAATAAGTTCTTCTCGGGTCATGCCAGGCTTTCGGGGGACTCCAGATGTGATCACAACAACATCGCTGTTTGCTGTTTTTTTATAATCTGATGTGGTGCCAACGATTTTGGTGTTAAATCCAAGAGTGGTGGCCGTTTGCATCATGTCCAGGGCTTTGCCTTCAGCAAATCCTTCTTTAATATCGAGCAAAACAACTTCGCTCGACATTTCTTGATAAGCAATAGCATTAGCACAA
>CACFJP010000019.1 GCA_902566635.1 uncultured Bacteroidota bacterium
AATAATTATATCAATATTTGATATGTGAGAATTATCATTTCTATTACAGTATTGTAAATTGCAAATAGTAAATTTAATTATCTATAAATGAAAAAAAAATCCCTTTTAAGCTCACTATTTCTCATTCTTTTGACATCGAACATTTTTGCAATTGAGATTTTTGTTTCTACAAATGGAAATGATGAAAATACAGGAGGAAAAAATGATCCATTTTTAACTATTGATAGAGCAAGAATAGCTGTAAGAGACCTAATTAAAAAAGGGTTAAATGAAAATGTTCAAGTATATATTATGGAAGGTACTTATATCCTAAACAAAACTATTGTTTTTGGATTAGATGACTCTCCAAAAGGGAATTATACTGTAACCTACCAAGCCTATCAAAACAGTAAAGTAATTATAAGCTCAGGCCAAGTTGTTGGTAAATGGGCAAAAGCAGAAAATATTGCTGGAATGCAGGAAGTAGCTAAAGGACATATTTGGGTGGCAGACATGCCAGAAAATGTAGATACCTTTCGAACTTTGTTTGATGGCGAAACAAGATTAACACGTGCTAAAAGTGATGAATTCACAATGCCTGTGAACAAAAAAGTTAAGAGAGCAGATAGTCAAAATACATTTTACAATAAGGACAGAATCCACTTAAGAAGAGTGCCTTTTTCAAATAATGAAATTAAAAACTGGAGCAACCTTTCAGATGTTGAAGTAGTTTTCAATCCAGTGCCTTGGAATTTAAACTTAATTCAACTTGAATCGGTTGATGAAAAAAATAAAATTGGCTATTTAGCATTTGAAGCAAATGCAATGCCTTTTACCAATAAAAAGTATAGTGTAGCATGGATAGAAAACGTTATTGATTACTTAGATGAGCCTGGAGAGTGGTGTGTAAATACAAAAACACGTAAAATTTATTACTGGCCTAAAAATGGAACTCCCTCCAACAATATACAAGCGCCAAAACTAATGGAGCTATTTAAGGTAGAAGGAAGAATTCAATACGACCTTCCTAATGATATTCCTGCAAGAAATATTAATTTCAAAGGTTTAACTTTTACAAAAGGAGACCGAAGCGTTTGGTATAAAAATAGAAAAGGTTGGGGAATACAACACGACTGGGATACTTTTGATTACGGAAATGCCTTGTTGAGATTCAGAGGAGCAGAAAACTGTAAAGTAACTGAATGTAGATTTACAAATAGCGGTGGTTCTGCAATGCGATTGGACCTTCACGCTCAAAACATTGAAATAAAAAACAATTACATTGACTATGTAGGGCATATGGGAATTCTTCTAGCTGGTTATGGTCCTGGAACTAAAGACGTCAATAAAAACAATATCATTGAAAATAATATATTGCATCACGTAGGGCAGGTAATTTGGCATGGTCACGCCATTTTTGCATGGCAAAGTGGTCTTAATAAAATTGCAAATAATTACATTCATGATGTACCAAGAAAGGCAATTGGTCTTTGTGGTGTTCGTTGTCAAATACTTATGAAACCAGAAGACAATTTTGATGAAGCCTCAAGAACAATTCGTTGGAGCGAAATTGAGCAAACTGTTGACAGTACACTTACACCTCAACGCAGATATGCCCCATATTTACATGCTCGAAATAATATAGTTGAATATAACAGAGCTGAAAGAACACTATTGAAATTAAATGACGGTTCTAGCATCAATATTTCTGGTGCAGGAACAGGAAACATTATTCGTAATAACTTAATCTATGATGTACCTCATGTGGGATTTAGAACTGACGATTGGCAAGAAGGAACGACATTGATAAACAATATCGTTCATAAATCTGGAAGTTCTGCATTCATCCATAAAGGAATTAATACAATCAAAAATAACATTATAATTGATTGTAACAGAGGTTTTCACTTTAGAGCATATCCACAACAATATTTTGTACCTGAATCAGATATAACCAATAATATTGTGTATAGCTCCTCGGCAAATTTTGTTCCTAATTCAATTTTTAAATGGGGAAGAATGTTTGTTCATGTAGCGGGGACAAAGGCTATACCATATGAATACAATATGGATTATAATTCGTACTGGTGGCCCGGAGCTGAAAAGGATCTTGAAAATAAAAGAAAGAATGGGATTGAAGCAAATGGTGTGGTGATGGATCCAAATTTCAAAGACCTATCTAAGCAAGATTATACCATCAAGAATAAAAAATTATTAAAAGCTATCAAGTTTGAACCTTTTGACACTAAGTTAAGTAGGTTTGGAATAACTAAAGAATATCCAGCAAAGTTTAAAGCTCTTGACAAAACATTGAATTGATTTTTCAATAAAATAGTATCTTTTTAAGTGAGGATGACTGCAATCAATGGTGGTCTATTTTTTAATCCTAGCTTAATCACTTTTTGCTAACCTCCTGATTTTTTTGTTGTACTTTTTGAAATATTTAGATTAAAACCATTCCCATCTATAAATTATTTTTATTATTGAATTTAAATAATGTACTTCAAAAATGAAGAAATTAGTTTTTCTTATTCTTTCCTTAATCGTTTTAGGTTGTTCGCTACCAAATGATTCAATAGAATTTTACGTAGACGTTAATGGAGACGATAGCAATCAAGGAACGCTTGAAGCCCCTTTTAAAACCATTGTACAGGCAAAAAATGCCATTAGAGAACTCTCAGAGCAACAAAGACAAAAGAACATAAATGTTTATTTAAGAGGTGGCACACATACGTTGTCAGAAACTGTTGTTTTTGAACTTGAGGACTCAGGAACAGATGATACCAAAATTACATACCAAGCGTATCAAAATGAAATTCCAATAATTTCATCTGGAATTCCTTTAAGAAATTGGAAGAAACTAGATAACTACCCTGCTACTTTAACTGAAGTAGCCAAAGGAAATGTATATGTTACAGACATTCCTAATGGTATAGGACGTTTTTATACCATGTTTGACGGAAATAAACGAATTCCAGTTGCTCGAAAAGAAGGGTTTGATTTTAAGGATATTAATTATGTGCGCGCTAAAAGTATGAACGTACTACATGAAAAGGATCGGTATTTGCTCAGAAAATTAGAACTTACAGGAGAAAAAATTTTAAAGTCATGGCCAAACCTTGAAGACATTGAAGTAGGTTTCGCTCCCGTTCCATGGACCATGAATATGATGCAATTAGAGTCTGTTGATGAAGAAAATGGTGTCGCTTGGACGACCTTGGAAGCTAATGCGCCTCCTGCAGCAAAAAAATCACACACCAAACCATGGGTCGAAAATGTGATAGATTATTTAGATACGAAAGGACATTGGGTGGTAAATACCCAGGAACGTAAAATTTATTATTGGCCAGAAAACGGAGAGCCCTCAGAAAATATAGTTATTCCCAAGCTAAAGGAGTATTTTAGAGTTGAGGGGAAAATAGATTATAATGGTCCTATCGATACTCCAACAAAAAACATTGTGTTTAAGGGTTTAACTTTCATGCATGGAGAACGTGACACATGGTGGAAAGGTCACAAAGGTTGGGGAATTCAACATGACTGGGATAAGTTTGATCGAGGAAATGCGATGCTTCGCTTCAGAGGAGCTCAGGACTGTGAAGTAACTGAATGTAGGTTTACAAACAGTGGGGGTTCGGCTATTCGTTTAGATCTACATGCTCAAAACATCAACATCAATAATAACATGATTGATTTTGTTGGTCATATGGGAATTTTACTCTGTGGCTATGGGCCTGGAACCAAAGACGTAAACAAAAACAACTCTATAACAAACAACTTAATTCATCATGTTGGGCGCATTATGAAAATGGGTGCAGGAATATTTATTTGGCAAAGTGGAAGCAATTACGTTGCCAATAATTTAATTCATCATGTACCTAGAAAAGCAGTTGGTGTTTGTGGAATTAGAGTCCCTATCCTACAAAAAAGAGATGTCGATTTTGATGAGGCATCTAAAACCATTCGTTGGGATGAAATAGATGCATCAATAGTAAGTGAAGGTACTTTTTGGGAGCGTTACACTCCTTTTTTACATGCAAGGAACAACATTATTGAATATAACGAAGTTTATAGGGCATTGGAGGAACTTGCAGATGGTTCTGCACTAAATGTCTCTGGAGCTGGAGAAGGAAATATAATGAGAAACAACTACGCGCATCATATTACAAGTCATGCATCAGGAGTGATGCGTACAGACGATTGGCAAAGAGGCACGACCTTTGAAAACAATATCATCTATATGGCTAATATTTCAGGAATTGTTCATAAAGGTTTTAACCATATTGTTAATAACATTATTGTAGATTGTAGTTCCAAAGAATCTATTCGTTTTGCCTCGTACCCAGATGAAGAAGCTGACTACGGCTCTAATATTCAGAACAATATTTACTACGAATCCAAAGACGCTATCAATTACTATAATATTTCTTACAGAGTCTCTGAAGGGATTTCAAAACCAGAGGATTGCGAGACTGACAAGAACATCTTCTTCTGTGCTGGTGATATCAACCAAGCAAATAAATTTGTGGAAGCTAAAAGAAAAGATGGTATAGAGATTAACAGTATAATTGCTGACCCATTATTTAAGGACATAGAAAACCAAAACTTTGAATTAAAATCAACTTCTCCCGCTTTCAAACTTGGATTTAAAAAAATTGACATGAGTCAAATTGGATTGAAAAAAAATATTTTCCCCAAACGATTCATCAAATTTGATGTTGAGGATATTGATGGTAGAAGACCAAATTTCCACAGAAACAGAAAAGGAGAGAAAGCCTATGATTTTTGGTAGTTTTTTAAAAAAAACTAACACTTAGAAATGAGAAATATTATAATATTTATATTATTATTATTTGAATTAAGCATTTTTAACATTTATGCTCAAAGAACCGAGCAACCAAATATCCTATTAATCATGTTAGATGATGTTAGTCCTGATCTATATGGGGCTTATGGTTTACCACAAGCTGTAAATACACCCAACGTAGATAAATTGGCTTCTGAGGGAGTCATGTTTAAAACTTGTTATGCATCAGCAATGTGTGGTCCATCGAGAGTTCAAATCATGACTGGGAAATATGGAAGCTCCACAGGGGTCACACATAATAGTATGTGGCTTGGAGATAGCAACGAAAATGTATACAAAGATCATCAGGCATTTGGTAAACTCTTGAAAGATGCTGGTTATGCAACAGCTATTGCTGGAAAATGGCATGCTGGAAGATCAATGCCTTATGAAAAAGAAGTTGGTTTTGAAGAATACTGTCTTTGGGAAAGTTTAAAAGAAATTGAAAAACTCCCAGGTTCTCCAGAATTTAAAGGACAAATGGAAGATTACAAAACAACATCACGTTATTGGCACCCTGGAATCGTTCAAAATCATCAATTATTGGACACAAAACCAACCGATTTTGGTCCAGATATTTTTGCCAACTTCATTATGAACTTCATGGAAAGAAAAGTCAAAGAAGGCAAACCTTTTTTGGCTTATTGGCCAAGTGTTGCGCCTCATGGTACAAGAAAAGGAATGCCAACAAATCCGCTAAGAGGAGAAGTAGGAGATTTAGGAAAGAAAAAGGATGGTATAGAAAATTACGAGCGCTTTAAATCTTTGAATGAGTACATAGACATTTTGGTTGGTAAGCTGATGAAAAAAATTAAAGATTTAGGAATTGAGGATAACACAATTATCATATTCACATCAGACAACGGAACAGCGATTACAGCAAAAACCAGAGGAGTAGAAAGAGGCCCCCACGTAATTAATATTATATATGGTGCTGGTATAAAAAAACGTGGTGCCACAGATGAGTTAACCGACTTTTCTGATATTGCCCCAACCCTTGCAGATTACGCGGGTGCCAAACTTCCTAAAGGAAAAAAATTTGATGGAGTCAGCCTTAAACCTTTTTTAACTGGAAAAACAGAAAAAACCAAAAAATTTATCTATGGATTTATTTCAACTAGCCAAATTGTACGTACCAAAAACTATCTGCTTGAAGTGTTAAACCCAATGTTAGGAATGCCAAAAGGAAGGTTTTACTATACTGGCGAACACAGATTTGGTAAAGGCTATCAACTTGTGATTGATGATCCTAAACACACAAAAGCGCGTAAAAGGTTTACGAAGTTTCTTAAGGATTTTCCGCCAATTACAGCAGACCATCCTTATTGGCAAACCAAACGAGGTAAGCGATTCCTAAAAGAATACACAAGTGAAAAATCGGTTAAAAAACATTTGTACAATCATAGGGATTATAAATTTTACGACGAAAGTAGTCGGCTATAAAAGAATTTGGATTTAATTTAAGGGTAGAATAAATGAAGAAATCAAAACTAACAATTCATGCGTTTTTTATTTGTGTATTTACATTTTTTATACCTATCATTTCATTCGCTCAAAAAAAAGATAATCCAAAATCAGCTTTAAAAAAACAACCGAATATCATCTTCATTGTTACTGATGATCAACATCGCAATCAATTTAATTTCTTAAAAGAAGGGCAAGACGAAAATGGAAACCCAACCAACCTTACTCCCAACATGGATAGATTGGTTGGAGAAGGAGTAATTTTTGATGAGAGTTACGTTAGTACCTCCGTTTGTACACCCAGTAGATACAGTATACTTACAGGAAATTATGCCAGTAGAGGCAGTAAAAAATCAAATATTAAAAGATATCAGGGGCAGACTAATGTAACTTGGAATGTGCGTATAAACTCAAATACTAACAATATTGCTAAAGAACTCCAAAAAAACGGCTATTTTACAGGTGGTGTTGGAAAAAATCATGTAATATACTCAACAAACCCTCATAAAGTACCCTTAAATTCAAATCCAAGAGATTCTATTGTCAAATCACAGTTGTTTGAGAATCAATTAGCACAAATCACCTCTTATAAAAAAGTTGGATTTGATTACGCTGGATCCATTTACAAAGGAAATTTGCCAAATCATTACCCTAATGTTGTAGAAGATCATAATATGGAATGGATAGTTGATTCAGCTTTAACCTTTTTGACAGAAGCTGAAAAGAAAGAGAATCCTTTTTTCTTATATTTTGCTACAACCGTTGCTCATGGTCCTGATAAATTAGGTTCAAAACACAAGGGGGATCCTTTGGCAACACCAATAGGATTTTTAGAAAAGCCTCTTGAAGTGATGCCCCCTCGTGAAACCATTGGTAAACGTATTCAAGAAGCTGGTTTAGAGCAGGAAAAAACAGATGTATTATGGCTTGACGACGCTATTGGTGCATTACTCAATAAATTAGATGCCATCAACGAATTAGAAAACACCATTATATTTTTTATAAATGACCATGGTGTTGAATTTGGAAAAGGATCACTCTACCAAGGTGGTGTAGAAACGGTAAGTTTTGCATGGGGACCATCTTTCTTTAAAAGTGGTATCAGAACACAGCAAATGGTTTCTAATATCGATTTGGTGCCTACTGCATTAGAACTGGCAAAAATAGAGCCCTCAGAAAACTATAAGATTGATGGCAGAAGCATGCTACCATTGCTACAAGGAAAAGATGAACCCATTCATAATTCGTTATATTTTGAAGTGGGTGCTACCAGAGCCATTTTAAAAGATGGAAAAAAATATCTAGTATTTAAGGCTCCCGAAAATGTAAAAAACCGATTAGAGAAAAATGGTAAAAAAGCAACTCATTTATGTGATAAAGCTGGTGGAAGAGGTTCTGAAAGTCGTGCGTTAAAGTTTTATGCGAAAAACTATTTTTCTCAAGATCAGTTTTATGATATAAGCAAAGATCCTTTTGAACAGGACAATGGCTATAAAAATACTTTTAACGAAGAACTTGTTGAAGAGTTAAAACTTGAGCTCAAAAAGTACATTGACGATTTACCAGGGACTTTTCCCTTAAATATTTCGAAACCTATTGTAAAAAATTAGCCACTTGACATTCAATTCGACAACATTTTTAAAACTTTTTAACTGGTCTTTATATCTTTTATTCTTTTCACTAATGTTAAGCTGCGGAAATTTTAAAAACAGTTTAAATGAAAGTAAAACCAAAAACCAAAAACCTAATATTATATTCATTTTATTAGACGATTTGGGCAAGGAATGGATAAGTAAATACGATGCTGATGATATCGAAACGCCTAATATTGATCTTTTAGCAAAAGAAGGAATGCAGTTCAATAATGCATGGTCAATGCCCCAATGCACGCCTTCGAGAGTTACTTTTTTAACCGGTCAATATCCATTTCGCCACGGTTGGGTTAATCATTACGATGTGCCACGATGGGGTCATGGTGTAAATTTTGACTCAAATAAAAATCCAAGTTTACCTAAAATAATGCAGCAAGCAGGTTACAAAACCTGTGCTGCAGGAAAATGGCAAATTAATGATTTTAGGCTACAACCAACAGTTATGAACGACCATGGTTTTGATGAATATGCAATGTGGACAGGGGTCGAAGGTGGTAATGAAACTTTAAGCCAAGAGCGTTATTGGAATCCTTACATCCATACGACAAAGGGTAGTAAAACCTACGAAGGGCAATTCGGCGAGGATATTTTTACTGATTTCATCATTGATTTTATGAAGAAAAACAAAGATGAACCAATGTTGATTTACTATCCAATGTGTTTACCTCACGGACCATTAACAACTACCCCTAGTGAACCAAAAGTTTTAGGGAAAATGGAAAAGCACAAAGCCATGGTTCGTTATACAGATGAAATTCTTGGAAAACTCGTCACAGCAATTGATAATCTGGGTATTAGAAATAACACCATTATTTTTTGGACAACGGATAACGGAACTTCTGGAAATATTACAGGACGACTTAATGGAAAATCCGTTAGGGGTGGCAAAACATATTTGACCGAAAATGGTGTCAACCAACCTTTTATCGTCAACTGGCCCGGAAGAGTTCCAGCTGGAATTGAATCAGATGCGCTAGTTGATTTTAGTGATTTATTGCCAACCTTTACTGACCTTGGAAATGCTTCACTGCCTAAAGATTTTCATTTTGATGGAAAATCTTTCATAGATGTCATTCTAGGATACAAAACAAAAAGTGACCGAGATTGGATTTTAACTATGGGGGCACTACCAGCTCGATTAAATTATAAGCGTGCTACTAACCTTCATAAGTTTAGAGATAGAGCTTTAAGAGACGAAAATTATAAGGTGTTTGTTGATACTCTAAGGCAAATATCTCATATATATAACTTAGCAATTGATGCAGAAGAAAAGGAGAACTTGATTCATTCAAATTCAAAAAAAATTAAACCTATTATAAAAAAATTCAAGGCGATAATTTCTAATTTTCCACCTGAGGATGCACAACCAAACTACACCAAATTAAATAATTCTATTTATGATATAAATCCTGAAATCCTAAATGAAAAAGCTGAAAAATGGAGAAAGAGGTCTAATCATGCTCCAATGTTTGAATATTAGCGTTTGTAACTTTTGTGGTATTTTTTGAAATAAATGATAATAAGCTCATCATGTTTCAAAAATAACTTTGTTACTAACAAAATTTTAAACTAAATGTTATGAAACATATTTTCACTACGATCGTTTTATTATTCATTACAATTTCAATTTCTGCCCAATCCAAAGAAGAGAAAAAAGCTCAAAAAAGAACTGACGAAATTGTTAAAGTATTATCACTTGACGAAGAAGAAACTTTAAAAGTATACGAAGCACTTTTAGCGAAGGAGAAAAAGATTACTGTTTTAAAAGAAAAGCACAAAGATAATCAAGAAACTTTCAAAGCTGAAATGAAAGTATTATCAAGAGCTACAAACCGTGTTATGAAAGATTTCCTTGGAGGTGATAGAATGATGAAAATGCATGCACATTTTAAAGCAAAAAGGGAAAATTCTAAAAAATAGAGTTATCATTATTAAGTATCCTAGGTCAAAATTTTTTGACTATGAAAGTCATAAATAATATCCTCTTTAAGTTTATAATAATCATTGTTGGTGCGAACCTAAATTCTTGTAATACCAATTCACAACATAAAAGCACAGCAAAAGAAACGTCGACTGCAAGCTTAAACGAGAAAAAACCCAACATACTACTTTTTTTTACTGACGACCAAGGAACCTTAGATGCTGGGTGCTATGGCGCATCTGATATTCAAACACCAGTTTTAGACAAGTTAGCCACTCAAGGAATAAAATTTACACAAGCCTATGGTCATACGGTTTGTTGTCCCTCTAGAGCTGCACTTTTAACCGGCCGTGCGCCACAACGTAGTGGCGTTAATCAATGGACCTCTTGTCATCCCGACGATTACGAGGGTCGCGTAATGGATCTTAAAGAAATTACAATTGCTGAGCATTTAAAATCCTATGGCTATAAGACTGGATTAATTGGAAAGTGGCATCTGGGAGCGACAATGGATCATGGGCCTTTAGATCAAGGGTTTGATGAATTCTTTGGTTTTAGAGGAGGTTTTATTGATTATTATTCTCATAAATTTTTACATGCGAATTGGCAAAGACCACAATTCCATGATCTTTATAGAAATAAAGAAGAGATATTTGAAGAAGGAAATTATTTTCCAGATATGCAGGTTTTAGAGACAAATAGGTTTTTAGAAGAAAGTAAAAATGATCCTTTCTTCCTTTATGTTCCGTTTAGTCTACCGCATTATCCTGAGCAACCGGACTCAACTTTCGTAAAACAATATAAACATCTAGAATGGCCCAGAAGCTCTTACGCACCAATGATTACCACTCTTGATCATAGAATGGGTCAAATTTTAGAAAAACTAGATGAACTTGGATTAAGAGATAACACCATAATAATTTATATGAGCGATAATGGGCACTCAACTGAAGATTATTATAACTGGAATGAAAGTTATGGAGGAAATGGTGGAGGCGGCTTTACTGGAAAATGGCGAGGCGCAAAAGGTAGCTTCTTTGAGGGTGGTATTAGAGTACCAGCGGTAATAAGTTATCCTAAATTATTTCCGCAAGGTGAAACAAGAGATCAAGCAATTATAAATCTTGATATTCTACCTACCATTTGTGAAATACTTGATATTCCAAAACCAAAGAATAAACTTGATGGCAAAAGTATTTTAGAAATTATAAAATCTGATGAAGCTAAATCACCTCACGAAGTTTTGCATTGGATGTGGCAAGGTATGTGGGCAGTTAGAAAAGGAAACTGGAAACTTATTTATGATGGTCATGATACAACAGGAAAGTTCTCTATTCATCCTGAAAAAGAATTTGAAATGCCTGAATATTACTTAGCCAACTTAGATGATGAAAAACCAGAAGAAATAAACTATGCATTGAAAGAACCCAAAATATTTAAAGAACTACTTGCACTTCACCAGAGTTGGGCAAAAGATGTTTTTGAGGGTTCTGGTTACCCTGACCCAAATTCAGCAGAAGGGAAAAAAGAAAAAATTATTAAAACAAAGGGTACTACCAAATTGTAAATATCAAAGAAATAACAGATTTTTTGCCTACAAATAAAAACCTTTCCAATACTTTAATTTATTTATTACATAAACACAATAGAGTTTGTACTTTTTTCAATTTTTATCAAATGAATATTTAAAAAGGGCATATTCGATTCGGAAACGTACCTTATCATCCTCTAATATGTTTTTTGAAAGAATTTTTACTAGTGTTTAGATAATAGTCTAAATACTTATGGTGTTTTTTATTTATTAATCTATATCAATTTTTAATGTGTAACCCAATCCGGAAGTTGTTCTATGTACACCACTTATTCTTAAGCCGGTTTTGGTTTGCTTCCATTGTAACGGATTTATAGATCCAAGTTGATTTACGCTTTTTACTTTGTACCCCGATAATTTTGACAAACTTTCAATAATTATAGATTCGTTTTCCTGAGGATAAACCAAAGCTGTTGCAAACAAGTAATTAGTGTTGATGGTAAACCAAAAATCTTTGGTAGTAAATTCGAGTATTCTACCTTTATTCTTTTCTCTATGATTTGTGCCCTTCATAAAAATTTGGGTAGGTCCCTCATGGGTAATTTTCCAACGTTGAGTATTGTAAATGCCTTCACCATTAATTTTCAACCAGTTTCCAAGGGTAATTAAATTTTTAACAGATGTTTCTGGTACATCTCCCATACTATCTGGCCCAATATTTAGCATATAATTTCCTCCTTTACTTACAATTTCAATGAGCCAAAACAAAAGTTCGTTGGGGCTTTTCCAATCGTTATCATAAGATTTATATCCCCAAGAATTATTTGTTGTTCCAACTGTTTGCCAAGGTTTTGAGATATACAGTGGGTTTTCAGGAATTTTATTATCACCTGGAATATCAAAATCGCCTAGGGAATTGCCAACTCTAGAATTTATTAATAATTGTGGTTGATAGTTATATGCCAGTTTATAAAATTCATAACTCTGTTTTGGTGTTAAATAATGTGACATATCATACCATAAGGTAGTCATGTCAGTATACCTAGTAAGTAATTCTTTGACTTGAGGAAAAGCTTTATTATTTAGATAGTCTGAGAATGTATTTGGACTAGGATCCCAGGAATTAACTCCAAATTTTCTTTGGGCTTTTTCATTTAAGGGTAAACCAGATGCCTTGAGTTCACTGTAACCACAATCATTACCATCAAACCAGTCAATATTGTGTGAGTAGTATAAACCAAAATCGATTCCTTCAGATTTACATGCTTCATATAACGCATCAATAATATCGGTTTTATAAGGGGTGGCATCTACCATATTAAAATCACTTACCTCAGAATCATAGAGAGCAAAACCATCGTGATGTTTTGCAGTAACTACTAAATACTTCATCCCAGCAGATTTTATTAATTTGGCTATAGCGGTTGCATCAAAATTAGTTGGATTAAATTGTTTAGCTAATTCCGCATATTCATTTCTTGGAATTTGTGCAGCAAGTTGGATCCACTCCGCCACTTTTGGACCTTTCAAATCCTCCATCTTTTGATTTTTCCAGACTCCTCCAGGTACAGCATATAATCCCCAATGTATAAACATTCCATATTTAGAATCATTAAAATGACTAATTGCTTTACGTTTTGAATTTTGCATCTTTTCGTATAACGTACTGTCTGCAGATGACATGTTCAAAACATTGGTCTGACTATTAACAACATTGAATATTAACATTAGGTGCACCAAATGCGTAGTTTTCGCTTTTAAAAATAGATAGCATAGTTTTTTCATACTTAAACTTAAAAAATTTTAAATGATTTTAATTTATAAAATTCAAATTAGTTTACTTTGTAAATCATTGATTTGTGCACAACTTAGCTGCTCCATTACTTGAGTCAATTGTGTTTTTAGCATCGAAACTGTATGATGCCCCCCTTTTTTTCCAAGAGCAGAAACACCATACATAAAAGTACGACCCAAAAAACTAAAATCTGCTCCAGTAGCCATCACTCGCGCCACATCAGCGCCTCCACGAATACCACTATCCATCATCACAGTTAACTTATCTTTGTAAAGCGGTGCAATGTCTTTTAATGAATCTATAGTAGCTTGACCAACGTCAACTTGACGTCCACCGTGATTGGAAATAATAACTCCGTCTAAGCCCATTTGATACGCTTTTTGTACATCATGAGCAGACTCAGCTCCTTTAAGCACTAATTTGCCTTTCCACAGATCTCGAATTTTTTTGATTTTTTCTTCGTTTAATCGACCCGAGAACGTAGCATCCATAAATTTCGCAAGTTGATTTAGGTTTAGGTTTTTTGACATATATGGTTTTAGTACCTCGAAACTTGGTTGACCATGAATCAGAGTTTGCAATGCCCAATGGGGTCTTTTGGCTGCATTAATTATATTGGTCATAGTCATTTTAGGTGGCATGGACAAACCATTTCGAATATCTCTAGGGCGATAACCAAAAGAAGGAACATCAGCAAGAATGATTAATACTGGGCATCCTGCCACTTCAGCGCGTTTCAAAATATCTTTGGTTATTCTTTCGTCTGCAGGGTGATAGAGCTGAAACCATGCATTACCTTGTGTAATTTTTGAAATTTTTTCAATGTTAGCTGTAGTAACAGTACTTAATACAAAAGGGATGTTATGATCAAATGCTGCCTTGGCTAGTATCTCTGGTGACTTGGGCCACATCAGTCCTTGTAAGCCGATTGGAGAAATTCCGAAGGGTGCGTCGTATGTATGTCCAAAAAGTTCCGTTTTTAAGCTTGGTGGGGTATAGTCAATTAAGTATTTTGGCTTCAGTTCCACAGCTCGAATCCGGTCAGTATTCTTTTTTAGGTTTACATCATCATTACACCCTCCATCTAAATATTCAAAAGCAAATTTTGGAATTTTTCTTTTTGCACGTGCTCTAAGATCTGGTACAGAAGGGTATTTGTAATTTATCTCTAACTCCATTCATTTTTATTTAAGCCATATATTTTATACATCAACCCTATCTTCATGAAAAAAGATTCCAAATCTGTTTAAAGAAAATCTTTTTGTGTCACAGACATCGACTGGTTAATCCATGCGTCCATAACTAAGTTCTTTTTTCCAAAAATGGTGATGACTGTCAATGTTCATTTATATACTTTACATGATTGCCTTGCAATTCCTAAACCATCTATCCCCAGTTCGACTACATCTCCTTCTTTAAGATATCGTGGAGGATTTAAACCTAACCCAACTCCAAAGGGGGTTCCAGTTGAAATAATATCTCCAGGAAGTAAGGTCATAAATTGACTGATATAGCTAACGACTTTTTGAACATTGAATATGAAATCTGATGTACTACTATCTTGCATTATTTCTCCATTGAGCTTTAACCAAAGATTTAAGTCATTGGGATTTTCAATTTCATCCGGAGTAGCGATAAATGGACCCAGTGGAGCAAAAGTATCACAGCTTTTTCCCTTTACCCATTGACCAGATTTTTCCAATTGAAATGCTCGTTCACTCACATCATTGTGTAAAACATAGCCTGCAACGTGATTAAGTGCATCAGCCTCGGGCACATATGATGCTTTCTTACCAATCACAACAGCTAATTCTACCTCCCAATCTGTTTTTTCACCTCCCTTAGGAATTACAATTGGATCAAAGGGACCAACTATGGCAGAAGTAGATTTAAAAAAAAGTACAGGTTCTTCAGGAATATCCATAGCACTTTCAGCAGCATGCTTTGCATAGTTTAATCCAACGCATACTATTTTTGAAGGACGACTCAATGGGGATCCCAATCTGATATCATCATGAATTTCCGGGGAAGAATCTTGATTTTTTGACAACCAATCTTCCAATTTCTGAATTCCATCATTTCCAAAAAAGTTTTCATCATAATCTGTTACAAAACCAGAAACATCTATTTTTTTTCCATTTGATAAAATTACACCTGGTTTTTCTTCATTAATTTCTCCAAATCGAATAAGTTTCATAATTAAGTTATTTTGAATTAAGTGTTATAAATCCGCCATCAATTCCGTAGTCTGAACCTGTAATAAAACTCGCTTCATCACTACATAAAAATAATGCCAAATCTGCTATTTCTTGTGGCTTTCCCATACGACCAATGGGTTGTGTTTTTGAAAGTTTATCAAAAATTTCATCTTCCTTACCAGGATAATTTTTGCTTATAAACCCATCTACAAAAGGAGTATGAACTCGAGCTGGAGAAATACAATTACAACGGATATTTTGGTCAATGTAATCTTTAGCAATTGCATAAGTCATTGTTAGAACAGCACCCTTAGACATTGAATATGCAAAACGATCTGATATTCCAACAGAAGATGCGATAGAGGCTAAATTTAGAACTACACCTCCGCCATTGATTTTCATTAGTGGAATACAAGCTTTTAAACAATTAAAAACTCCTTTAACATTGATATTGTAAAGTCTATCCAAATCTTGTTCTTCACACATTTCAAGATTTCCTACATGAGCGACGCCAGCATTGTTTACTAAAATGTCAATCGATGATTTTTGTGAAATTTTCTTTATAACATTTGATACTTCTTCTGAATTTGAGACATCACACTTATATGATTTGGATTTATATCCTTCATTATTAATTTCAGAAACCACATCAGCAGCGGCTTTTTCATTGTAATCAAGTATTTGGACATACGAGCCTTGCATTGCAAAAGTTTTTGCGATTGCTCTGCCAATGCCACTTCCGCCTCCGGTAATCAAACTTACTTTGTTATTTAAGGAAAATTTTGGTTCCATAATTTTAAGTACTTATCGTATTCATGTGTGTTATATCAAGCAGATTCAATCGTGATCGAAAAATTCAAAATAAATTTAAATTCAGTAAAATCGTAAGGTTGAAAAAACAATATCAAGTTATTAAAATAATAGCAGTTAGCCTTTATTAACGATGAAATATTTGTATTATGATATGATATATTTAGTAGCACTATTTTCTTGTAATTGAGTTAAATTTAATTTATTTAAATTAATATAAATAATCAAACTATGAAAAAAGTGTTCTTATTGTTTCTTGGATTTATTATTACTAATCCTGTAAATGCACAATCTAAGGCAGAAATCTTCGCAAAAGAAAACACAGAAAAATTATCAGAAATCTTAGAATTCACAAAGGCTGAATATACTCAGGTTTATGATATACTTGTTGAAAAAGAAACTGAATTTAACGTTCTTAGAAAAAAATATAAAAACTATAAAGACACATTAAATAAGGAAATTCAAAGACTAAATCCAATATACAATAGAAGGTTAAAGGATATCCTTGGGCAGGACAAAATGATAAAATATCATGATTATTTCAAAGCAAAATACAATGCTTATCTAAAATCAAAAAAAAGTAAATCTAAAGATAAAAAAGTACGTTTGACAGTTACCTCCTTTTACGTGTCCCCAGATGGAGAAGATTCTAACCCAGGAACTTTTAATAAGCCTTTTAAAACAATTTCAAAAGCTTCAAAAGAAATGCAGACTGGTGATACATGTTATATTCGAGAAGGAATTTATCATGAAACAATCGAGTTGTATGAAACCCATGGAAAATTTACTTCACCTATTACCTTTAAGGCATACAAGAACGAAAATGTTGTTTTAGATGGAACCGAATTGATAAAAACAAATTGGAGAAAGTACAAGGGTGATATTTATAAAGCCAAAATCAAAAAAGATATCTGGCAATTATTCGTAGATAAAAAAAGTATGACTTCAGCTAGATGGCCAAATGGAAATTGGTATGATGGATCCGTTTGGGACAAAACCAAATCGATGGCTTGGCCTGAAAAAGAAAAAAGTAGTTATGGACATCACTTCAATAAAGAATTAGCATTGATAAATGAGGATTTAACAGGAGCAATTATTCTTGTAAATTCAGGTTCATTTAAAACTTTTAAGTCTAATGTGATTGAGCATAGCCCCAATACTGACAATTTTAAATACGACACTAAAAGAAAAGGTATAAAAGTACATTTCAGCTATGAAGGCAAAGAGGAAAGACACGGTTATTTTTTAGAGGGTAAATTAGGTTTATTGGATGAAGAAAATGAGTGGTTCTACAATGCAAAAAGCAAGACAGTTTATCTATGGGCTCCCAAAGGAAGACATCCCAGAGGATTTGAAATTAGAGGAAAAACACAATCCTATGCATTTGATATTCAGAACTCATCACACATAAAAATTGAAGGTATAAATTTCTTTGGAACAACTTTTAATACTTATGAAAGTAATCACATAACTGTCGAAAATTGCAATTTCAAATACCCAAGTTATTCAAAGCGGATGTTGAATGATCTGTCCCAAATAAATGTAACTTCTATGTTGATGAGAAAGAATGAAAGTGAAGCATTTAACATTATTAGAAATTGCAAATTTGAATATATGGATGGGCCAGTTATTAATATGAATGGTTCGAACAATATCGTTGAAAATAATTATATGCACTCTATTGATTATAGCTGCACTTTTAGAGGAGGCTATACCATAAACATGTTACGATCAACTGATTTACTATTTAGAAGAAATACTGTACATACTGCTGGAGCTTCTGAAATGTATAAAGCAGGTGCTAGAAACACTATTGAGTTAAATAATTTATCTCGTTCAGGATATCTACAGAACGATGGATCACTCATACAAATAAGTGCTAAGGAACAAGATCAATCTCAAACACGCTACAATTGGGTACACAATTCAGTAAAAATAGGATTACGTTTTGATAATTCGAATCTCCCAAATTCTCGCTGGGGTGAGAATGGAAGTATGCACCATAATGTTGCCTGGAAAACAGATAGAGTTTTCTTTAAAGGAGACAAACATTTTATATATAATAATTTAAGTTTCGATAATCGTCTTAATGATTTAATTGTGTCAAGCAAAGTATCTATTCAAGGAAGAAATTATGAGACAATTACAAGAAACAATATTTCTAATAAATTTTCTGGACATAGAACGAGACCAGGTAAGGATTATCCAGTTCCTGGTGTGGTTGATCACAACTGGTCTGGTAATTTTAAAAATGCTGATATAAGAAGTCAATTAAGAGACCCTGATAATTTAGACTTCAGACCCAAAAAAGACTCTGAGCTAATAGATAATGGAGCTCTTATTGAAGGAAAAGAGATGCTATATTTAGGAAAAGCACCAGATATTGGTCCTTATGAGTTTGGCGATATAAATTATTGGATTCCAGGATTCCAAGATAAAATAGCTTCAACACCAGTTCCCCCTAATGAATCTAAAACAGTTAAAACTGATGCAGATTTAATGTGGCTAAAGGCTTATAAGGCTGATACAAGTGATATATATTTTGGTGAAGATTTTAACGATGTAAAGAATGCATCTAAAAACTCAACCGAATATAAAGGAAACCAAAAAAACAATATCTATTCTCCTGGAAAACTAAACACTGGAAAAACCTACTATTGGAGAATAGATGCAATAATCAAAAATAAAATTCAAAAGGGAAACGTATGGAGCTTCAAAGTTAAATAGAGTTTTAAATATGTAATTTAATATTTAATTTATGAGTATACTCATTAACTTGTTTCAGAATAAAACATCATTTTGAAGTAAAAAGACTAAATTTGATATAATATTAATTAATTTAAAACATGAAAAAAATATACTTATTATTGTTCGGGTTTGTTATTACCAGTGCTTTAAATGCCCAATCAAAAGCAGAAATTTTTGCTAAAGAAAATACAGAAAATTTATCAGAAATCCTAGAATTTACAGAAGCTGAATATACCAAGGTTTATGATATACTTGTTGAAAAAGAAACTGAATTCAACGTTCTTAGAAAAAAGTATAAAGACGATAAGGATAAATTAAAGGCGGAGATTCAAAAACTAAATCCAATATACAACAGAAGGTTAAAGGATTTCTTAGGACAAGAAAGGATGATAAAATATCATGATTATTTCAAAGCAAAATACAAAGCTTATTTAAAATCAAAAAAATAAATTTTTTTGAATAAATTAAGTTAAAAATAATTGAAATATAATTAGGTGTTTATCTTATTCCTTTTTAAATTTTTTAGTTGAAACTGCTCCGTTTTCTCCTAAAAATTTTAAAATATAAGACCCTTTAGGAAAAGCTGATGTGTTAATACTCCCATCAGCCTTTTCTTCTTTTAATTTTTGACCAAGCAAATTATAGACTTCAATATATTTTACTCCTTCAGATATATAATTTAAAACATCCATTGCCGGATTTGGATATATTAACACACTTGAACCAACATTTGCAACGTCTTGAGTTGCTAAAGTTGCGCCACCAGTAACAGATGTTGTTATACCATCTATTTGCGTAATCCCATCCACTTTCCCAAATTCAAGAAACAAAGAAAGGTTGTAATCTGCTGCAGCTGGAAATGTAAAAATCTTAGTTATATAAACCCAAGTATCAGTAGTAAGTAGAACACGTTGTGTTTTATCCACAAAACCTTTATCTGTTTGTTGTTCGTTTGCATAGTCCAATGAGCCAGTATCCTTTATTAATAATCTCATATCTCCATCTGCAACCTCACTTCCTGGATCAATATCAGATGTTTTTGCCCAAAATGAAACTGTTATATCAATGGGATTTGTGTTATCTCCGACAAATGCATATTCTGTGTTTATCAGTCTTATACCCCATTCTTGATTATTAATATTTACTGAACTAACCTCTAAAGCTTTAGTTCCATCTCCGGGATGAACATTAGCTGTTTGTATGCTTGCTGAGACTCCTTCGCCATTTGAATATGGGCCTCCTAATTTCCAATCATTAAGGGTTTGATTTTTAATTATAGTTCCAATTGAGCCATCTTCAAAACTTGGGTTTACAACAAAACCACTAATATTTTGTTCGTAAGAAAAAGACCATGGATAAAAATTTGGAGTCCAACTAGCTCCAGCTGTCCAATTATCTCCAAGTTCATAGGCACCTATTTCTGGAGCAATGCCTAAATAATTATCTGTTATTCCAGGAATAATAACTCCTGCATCTATCAATTCAATAGCTGAACTTTTGGGAGTGAAGATTTTATTTTCTGGATCTGCTAACAAAGCTCTACTGTTATAACTATAATTTGTAGCTGAATATACATTATGATCTTCCGTTCCTGGTGGGATTTGAGGATTTTGACGATGCCCAGATATTTTACCTGCTAGATTATTTCTTAAAATTGTAGAAGTATTTGAGCTTCCCCCTGGCGGATTAGGATAGCTTTCATCCAAAATTGTATAATCAACTCCAGTAATATCAAAAGAGGTATTATTATATATCTCATGTGAGTCACCTTTAATCATCATAGCCTTTGGTAAATTCCAAAATACATTGTGATGTACTAATCCGTCTGTGCCTGCTAGTTCAGGATTTGATACTGGTGCATCATAACGCACTCCAGTTTTTACAGAATCATGCAACCAATTATGATGTATTTCTGATCCAGGAACACTTGTTTTCCCTGGTAGCTGTACTAGTGCCCCATCATCTTGTAACATACCAGTTTTAGAAATATCATTGTATGAAATTTTTGGAGCATCTCCCAAACTTAATACTGAAGAAGCACTAGTTGTATGTACAGTATTATTTTTAAATGTACAATTTGGACCCTTGTTTATGATAGAATTTTGCAAATACCTAAGTGAGCCACATGAATAGTCAATATGATGAAAATAACAATCTTCAATAATATTATCTTGTCCATGTAAGAAAATCGCTTCACCGTCAGTATGTTCAAATAAACACTGAAAAAATTTAAATCTTCCTGGTTGATTTTCATGGCCATGTGCTTGTCCATTTGATAATTCTGTTGTTAATGGATAAGAAGTAACACCCAACATTCTTTTTGAACAACTAGGAAATGAAAACAAGCAATTATTTACTGTAATATTATTAGAGCCAGTTGCAGAAATTGTAGTCGCAAAGAAATTTAAATTTTCTATTACAATATTTGAACAATTATTCATTGTTAATACATATGACTGTACTTTTCCTCTAATTTCTTTTCCTGTTGGGTCTCCCCACACAGATAATTTTTTTGTGGTTGCATTATAATGCCATTCGTTTTGAGTATCAAGCAAATCAATTTTACCCTCTAAATAATAATAATGGTGTTTATCAAGATAAGTTGGAGCAGGCACATAGTTGAAAATATTACTTCCGGTTGTATGAGAAGTTATTGGCACTACCCAAGTTTTCCAAGATCCAACATTTGCTATGGCTAGTGCACCTTGAGCATTAATTCCACTTGATGCAAGATTTTCAGGAAAACTTACATCATTCATTGTCCCATTAGAGTCCAAGGAGACATCACTCTCAGCCCAAAAGTCTAAGTTATAAATACTTTCATCAATAAATTGGGCATTGGGCCAACGGGCCATTACCTGTTGTTTATCATCAATAAATAATTGCCAAATATCTTGACTCAAGATGGTTTCATAAATTGATGTATTTTCAGAACTTTGAGTCCAATTTGTTGAAATTACAACAGTGCCATCTAAAATAACTATATCATTATTATAAGGCTGAATTGTAATATTATTTTTTCCGTTAATAATTATATTTTCATGATAGGTGCCTTCCATTATAAAGCAGTTTCCACCTGACGCACCAAATGAATTCAATGCTTTAGAAATGGTTTCAAAAGGTGAAGACACGCTACCGGTATTTAAATCGCTTCCTTGTTTAGATACATAATAATTATCCTGAGCAAACACACCAAAAGCACTTAAGGCCAGAACAAAAAACAAGAATCTTTTTTTATACATAGTAAAATTAACTTAACTGGCTAAAAGTAAAAGCAAAACAACAATATGATTTTTACCTATATCAAGGAATTATTAAATACTTGAAATGTTATCAGCTTAGCTTATAAATTTGTAATTTAATGATAATTATAAAAAAACTTATTTGAATAAATTTCAATTATTAACATAAAAATTGCAGTTTATTATAGATTTTCAACTACTAAAGTTAACTTTATAAATATAAAATGTGTTGAATTTAGTAGGTACTACTGAAATCTTGAAGACAAATTAGTTTCTTCAAAAACGAATTCAATAGGCAAAAATAAGATATTGAATAAGTGAGCTACATTTCTTTAACAACAATAAAAGTTGCTGTCGCTCCAGTTGACAAGTTCCATTGGTTGGAGGACAATAGCTTTTGGTCTTCGTCAAATACCCTAAGTTCTGCTGTATTAGGACCCGATGAGCCTTGATTTAAAGCTTTGAAGTCAAATTTGTTGAAACCTGGTTTCAAGTCAATTGTCATAACAAAGTATTGATTTTTGAGGTATAAATCCTGCAATAAGATTTCATCGTTTAGCAAAATTTGAACGCGATCACCATCTTCGTATTCAAAATCACGACATACAATTATTGCTTTGTTTGAAGTCGTATTAACATCTCCCAAATAAGTATCTCCTAGGTAGCCCAAGTTAAAATTGTCTTCCTCACGCTTGCGAAGTCGTTTGAGATAAGGTGCAGAGGCATCCAAAAATTGTTCTTTGGCAAAAAGAGATTTGTTGGGCTCATCTTTTTTATTGAGGAAGGAAAAATCATCAACTGAATTTTGGTTGGAAAAAATCCCCAAAACAGGTTTGTTGGGTGAGGGAAAAATAGGGCTTTCACTCTGACTCTCTTGTCCAAAAATACATAATGAGCTAATAAAAAAAATACCTATTAGACACGATTTCCATAGCGTAGTCCGACTGCTGTGCCAAAAAAACATAAGCCCAAATTTACAAGAATAAGCCCAAATGTACCGAACAAAAACCATGCCTCTTCATTTGACTTAGCAATAATCGCCTCTCCAACCACGCTGATTCCAGCACCAACAAGTGCTAATCCGATGACCGCGTACCAAAACCATTTTTTACGTAGATGTTTTCCCAAAGTACTTTTTATATCTCATATATGAAATGAACCCAATCAAAGAAACAATGGCAATTGAATAATACACAAAGCTTGGGGTTATCACCTTATCACCACTTGCATAAGAATGCAAGCCAACCAAATAGAAATTCACGCCAAAATAGGTCATAATGATACTTGCAAAAGCAATTACTGACATGAGGTTAAACAACCATTTACTTCGCATACCAGGAATCAATCGCATGTGTAAAACTAATGCATAGACGAGGATGCTAATCAGTGCCCAAGTTTCTTTTGGATCCCACCCCCAGTATCTTCCCCAACTTTCGTTAGCCCATTGTCCACCTAGAAAGTTACCAATGGTAAGCATCACTACACCAACAGTGAGTGCTAGCTCATTGACAACTGTCAACTCATCGATTGTTAATCGGATTCGTTTTTGTGTATTTTTGGTTGTCAATATCATCAGAATCATTGCAATTAATCCTACAATCATGCCCAAGGCAAATGGACCATAGCTTCCAACAATAACAGCAACGTGTATCATTAGCCAATAGCTATCCAATACAGGCACAAGATTCGCAATTTCGGGATCCATCCAGTTCCAGTGAGCAATCATCAATATCATAGAGGCAACAAAAGCAGTAGCTGCTATTGTTAGCTTGGATTTACGACCAAAAGCAAGTCCAATTCCAACAGTCGCCCAAGCTACATAAAGCATTGATTCATAAGCATCACTCCATGGCGCATGACCCGAGATGTACCAGCGAGCTCCCATGCCTACTGTCTGAAGTACAAATAGTAAACCAATAATCCAAATACTAATTTTAGTTAAAAAGCTGAGGATGCGAACATCAAAAAGAATTTGAAAAATAAGAACGAAAAACATCAATGTACCAACGTACATGTACCAAGCAAAAAGCTTCTTGAAAATATCATATTTGTTATACATGACTTCAGCCTCAACTTTATCAGCCGAAGGCATGATATCATTTCCATATTTTCTTTGAAATCCTGATATGCTTTCCAACAATTCATCTGCCTG
>CACFJP010000020.1 GCA_902566635.1 uncultured Bacteroidota bacterium
CGACAGTCGTTTTCGGGTCATCACTACTTTTTACGACATCATCAGTATTTCCAGGGCTTGAAGCCGTTGCAGTAGCCGTATTTATTATACTTCCACTATCAGCTGCGGATTGTTCAATAATATATGTGGCAGTGTAAGTAACGGTTTCACCAACATCCAGTGTCTGTGCTTCAGCAGGAGTAACAGCTGTAGTAAGTGTGAGAGCCGTTGAACCGTCAGCTTCCGTAAGAACATCTAAGATTGTTAAGTCGGTTAATGAAACATTACCTGTGTTGGTAACCTCAATTGTATAAGTAATTGTATCGCCCACTCCAACTGTACCATCTTCGTCAGTTGTGATTTCAGCTGATTTACTTACATCTATACTTGGGCTTGGGCTTATAGTTAGAGTCGTAGGATCATCTCCTGTGTCCCCAATAACAGTGTCTCCGTCATCTGAGATGTCTGTTATATTGCCTTCGGAACTAGAAGCAGTGGCTGTTGCACTATTTGAAATACCTCCAGCGTCAACATCGTCTTGTGTTAACCTGTAGAATGCTAAATATGTAGCCGTATCGCCCACTGCCAAATTACCTGCAGATGCTCCATCGTCTGATCCAATATAATAAGGTCCATCAAAGAATACATCACTGTTTGGAGAAGCAGAATCGTAGATTGTATTTGACTCTGTGATATCGGATAATACATCAGAAACTGTTAGTCCAGTTAAGTCTATGTTTCCTGTGTTTTCAACAGTAATTGTGTACTTAACAAGGTCTCCCACGCCATCTGAACCGTCTCCATCATCAATAACTTCTTGCAGCTTAATTACCTCCATGGATGGGTTTGGAGCCATTTCAGTTACCGTTGGGTCATCAACTAGATTGTCGTCATCATCAATTCCATCATCTGAGACGTCTGATATCGTTTCGTTACTTCCAAGTGGGTTAGCATAGAATGTTACTCGGTTTTCAACTCTTCCAGAAATCGCTGCTTGTTGGTTGATTATAAATGCAGCTGTGTATGTAATTATTTCTCCTGGTGCAATTGAGAACTCATCATCAGTTGTGGAAATATTGGTAGTGTACTGCAGGTCTTCACCATCCCCATCAGTAAGTTTATCAAAATATCCATCTCCAACCCCATCATTATCACTATCCAAAATAGCAACAGTTACGTTTCCGATATTTTCAACTGTAATTGTGTATTTAATTTCATCTCCAACGCCAGTTGTTGTGTTGCCATCATTCTGGACAACCGTAGCCATTTTTGTGACTTCAATTGCAGGGTCTGCTTCAATTGGAGTAATTGTTGGATCGTCTCCTGTGTCACCCTCGCCTGTGTCCCCATCATCTGAAAGGTCTGTTACTGTAACTCCCTGAGCTGTTGTTCCAGATGCCTCGGCTTGGTTAATAACTGAGCCAGAATTTGATGTGGACTGATCAATTAGATAAGTTGCAGTGTAGGTAACCGTATCACCACTCGTAAGATTTCCGCCAAAGGTTCCTGTACCTGAATAAGCTGGCTCGGTAGTAAGTGTTAAACTTTCATTATTTCCATCCGTTATTGTATCTGTTATAGCAACTTCTGTTAGATTAACATTTCCAGTATTTTCTACTACTATTGTATATGTAATTGTATCGCCCTCTCCAGTCTGACCATCAGGATTGTCATCAGAAACTGTATATGTTTTAATAACCTCAATCGATGGATTTGGTGAAATATAAGTATCCGCCGTAGTGTTATCATCAGTATCATCACCATCATCAGAAGTTTCAATAACATCAAAGTCTATACTTCCCGGGCTTTTCGCTTTTGCCTCGGCACTATTATGAATAGATCCTGTGCTGGCTGCTGCAGACGATATTGTGTAATATGCAATATAGCTCGCTGTCTCCCCAACCTTTAATATTCCTAGTCCTGAACCTAGGTCAGAGCCGGAGAAGAAAGGTCCATTAGTTAATGTGAGCGCTTGTCCTGATCCATCAGTCAATGTGTCTGTGATTGTTAACTCACTTAAGTCTACATTGCCTGTGTTTTCAACTGTGATTGTATATTGGATTAAATCACCTGCATCTGTCAACCCATCACCATTATCAATTACTGACGCAGTTTTTAGAACACTAATTGATGGGTTTGCGTACATCTGTGTGATTGTCGGATCATCTTCTTCAGTAGTGTCTGGATCATCACTAATAGCCGTTACATCATCTGAATTTCCTGGACTACTTGCTGTAACTGTAACTACATTTGAAATAAATCCAGTTTCTTCGACAGCTTGAGTGATTTCAAAAGTGGCTGTATATGTTGCTACTTCCCCACTTATTAATGTTCCTTGAGTTGATGTTCCTGAATTAGAAACAAATGATAATGTTAAAGGGAATTCGTTGCCATCCCCATCTGTTAAGACATCAACAGGATTAATGTTTGTAAGAGTTACATTACCAGAGTTGGTAATGGAAATATCGTAACTAACTGTATCTCCGTTTCCAGTTTGTCCATCGGAGTCTACAGTTACTGTATCCGTCTTTTCAACTTCCATTTCAGGGCTAGGAGCAAATAGAATAACTGTTGGGTCATCGCTATCATTACCATCTGTTGATATCCCGTTGTCACTAACATCAGAAATTGTTTCAGATGTTGGGCTAGTAGCTGTTGCCGTTACAGTATTAGTTATTTTTCCTGACTCTTCATCAGAAACTGTAATTGTATAAACCGCTTCATATGTTTCCGTTTCTCCTATGTCAAGAATTCCTGGATTTGAGCCATCAACATTTGTACTGGTGTATTGAATATCCGTTGTTCCATCATTGAATGTTAATGGATTATTGTCTCCGTCAGTGAACGTGTCAACAAATGTCAAACCCGTAAGAGTAGTATTTCCGGTATTTTCAATTGTAATTGTATATGTTACCTCATCTCCAGCGCCAGTTTTACCGTCACCATTGTCGATTATCACATATGTTTTTGTTGCTTCTAGTGATGAAACATAGCTGGTACTTACTATTGTAGGATCATCAGTAGGATCTGTACCATCATCATCTCCATCAGTTGTGCTGTCTCCATCATCACTGTAGTCAGTAACATCAAAAGTTGAGCTTTCTGGACTTCTTGCTTTTGCAAATACAGAGTTTGAAATACTCCCAGTGCTAGCCGCTACTTCTTCAACGGTATATGTTGCTGTGTATGTCTTAGTTTCTCCAACATGAAGTCTAGTTGAATTTGAAGTTGAATCTGTTGAAGACTGAAGCTGTGGGTCGTTTGTATCATCAAATGTCAGCGCATTTCCATCGCCATCTATAAATGTATCTTCAATTGTTAGGTTTGTGAGTGTAACATTACCTGTGTTGGCAACTGTGATTGTATATTCAATCAGATCACCCCCGCCTATTAAATTATCTGAATTATTATCCGTAGTTACAGCCGTTTTTATAACTTCAATCGATGGGCTTGGGTTGATAATAAGTTCTGTAACATCGTCTCCAGTATCTCCAGCTCCAGTATCTCCATCATCAGAAATATCTGATACTACCGTTCCATCAGGGCTGGTACCATTAAATGTCACTGTGTTATCTATTCCACCTGCATCAATGGCAGCTTGATCAAGTGTGAACAATGCCATGTAGTTTGCAGTTTCACCTGGTTTAAGAATACCATCGGCAGAGCCCTGGTCAGCTCCGGTATAGAATGGTCCACTACTGAATGTTAGTGTCTGAGGAATTGACTCCCTGTTTGTAAATGTGTCTACATAATTTATGGATGATAGCGTTACGTTTCCAGTGTTTGTAACAGCAATTTGATATTGAACAATATCATTCGGATTAGTTCCGCTTACTCCGTTTTCAATAATATTATATGTTTTTACCACTACAATTGATGGGTCTTCTGTAGTAGTTGTAGTGACTGAGGACGATGCTGTTGTGTCATTTGTACCAACTGGAGAGCTAGCTGTTATAATTGCTGTGTTAACAATTGAACCAGAATCTGATCCTGATGCTTCAATTAAATAAGATGCATAGTAGGTTGCTGTCTCTCCAACTTTTAGTGTTCCTTCACTAGAGCCGTTATCAGCAATTGACCAATCTGGACCTGAAGTTAATGTTAAATTGTCCCCATCAGCATTTTCCAAATCATCTACTATTGTTACTCCAGTGAGCGTAACATTACCTGTATTTTGAACCGTAATCGTATAGTTGATTGTGTCACCTAAATCCGTAATAGAATTTCCACTACCCTCAACAACAGTTGCAGTTTTATTTACAGTTAGTGCCGGTGATCTTGTTATCGGAATTTCTGTTGGGTCATTTTCAGTATTCCCATCATCGTCATCTCCATTATCGCTAATATCTGAAATATCATTTGTTTCACTATTTGGACTTCTACCAGTTACTGTGACAGTATTTCTTAAACCTCCAAGATCAACTGCACTTTGTTCAATTACATAAGTGGCAAAATAGTTTTCAATTTCCCCCGCTGATAAAGACTTATCTGGTGTACTTGAATCCGTTGATCCAGTAAGAGTCGGAGGCGCATTTAATGTAAGTGTTGTAGTCTCACCAATATCAGATAGCACATCAGTGAGCTCAATATTTGAAAGTAGTACATTTCCTGTATTTTCTACTGCTATGAAGAATGTAACTGTTTCGCCTACATCTGGAATATTATCTCCGTTAAGATCCGTTAAAGTATATGTCTTTGTAACTTCAAGCTCTGGCTCAAAAGTAAGCTCGGTGATTGTTGGATCATCCACTGTATTACCATCAGTATCTATACCGTCATCACTAACATCAAATATACTTGTAGCATTATCAAGGGTCATTGCATAAACAAGCAAACTGTTACTTAAGAATGTAGATGTGACATCTTCAGCTACAATGGTGTAATAAGCAACATATGTCAAATAATCTCCAACAAGTAAGTTAGATTCTGTAGATCCTTGAGGAGCAGGAACACTTGAATCAAGAACAATTGGGTTATTATAGCTCCTTGTAAGATCAGTTCCATTTTTTAGAACATCTATAAAAATATGTTCGTAAGTAGTTTCGCCATTTGGCCCAACTAATTTCACCGGAACAATACCATTGTTTGTAACAGTAATTGTGTATTTAATTATATCACCAGCTCCTCTTACATTATCACCATCATCAATTACACTAGCTTCCTTGACAACTTTAATCGAAGCGTCAGATGTAATATTTGTCACAGTTGGATCGTTTGTTGGATCACTGTCTTCGTCAGGTCCGTCAAAGTCTTCGTTGCCATCATCAGAAACGTCTACAACATCATCTGTATTCCCCGGACTAGATCCAGTAACGGTAACTGTATTTATTAATTTACCACTATCTGCATCGTCTTCTGTTATTGTATAGAATGCTCTGTAAGTAGCAATTTCATCAATCTCAAGAGTTCCGTTATTTGATCCTAGTGATGCACTTGTAAAGTAAGGGCCATCAAGATTTGAGGTTACATCTGTAGGGTTATCGTTAGTTAATACATCAACAAGTGTTAAACCAGTAATTTTACGGTTACCAGTATTCTCAACTGTAATTGTATATCTTATGATATCACCCTCATTAATTATCTGATCTCCATTGTCGATTAATGTATATGTTTTGACAGCTTTAAGTGATGGTGATGCAGACGTTTCGATTACAGTAGGATCATTTTCAAAATCACCATCCCCGTTTCCATCAACTGTATCAGTGTCACCATCTGAGATGTCAGAAATATTTCCTGAAAGACCCCCTGTTGATCCGGTAGCCGTAATCGAGTTACTTAAAAATTCTGAATCATAACCTGCAGCATCTACTGTGTATGAAACTGTGTAGAATGCAGTTTCTCCAATTTCAAGAGTATTATTATATGCAGCCTGTGAGTTCTTTCCTAAGCTTGTAGTTGAGAATGTAGCAGAAGGATTGGCAAGAACATCTCCATTGCTATCAATTAAAATGTCTACTAAATTGATTTCAGTAATATTTGTATCTCCAGTATTTGTTACCGTTACGTTGTAAGTTATTTTATCACCAAGATCAACTGGATCAGAAATGTTCTTTGCATTATCATCTGAATCACTAATTGCTGAAATTGTCTTTATAACCTCAATTGATGGGTTTGTTACAAGAGTAGTTTCAGTGACATCATCGTCTAAATTTCCGTCAGTATTATCACCATCATCTGAAACATCAGTAACATCATCTGTTCCTTGAGGTGAACTTGCAGTCGCAGTTACTTGATTGTGAATTATATGAGCATCAATAGCTGCTTGAGTAACAATGAATCTAACATTATAGATCTCGGTTTCTCCGACTTCAAGTGTACCTATGTCTTCTGGAAGATCAACTGAAATTTGACCGTCGATAGTTGAGTAATGGTATCCTTCGGTTAAAGTTATTGCTCCATTTGCAACCAATTGCTCTTCAAGTTCAAATGCAATTGTAGAAGTATGATCTCTTAAAGCGTCTATAAGCTCAAGATCCGATAGAGTAACGTTACCTTTATTTTCAACTTTTATTTCATATTCAATTTCGTCACCTAATATTCCCCCATCCTCCTTATTTATATAAAGTTTAGTTATTTCATTTTCGTCGTTATCCTGCACCCTCAAAACAAAGTGATAGTCCGCAGTATCGTCAAAGGACTCGGATGTATTAAAATGATCTATAAAATCAATTGATGGGTATGAATATGTGTCGTCGCCAGTTGTATATGTTGGTACATGTGGATATACATAGTTATTTATGTCTTCCCATGCTCTACCATTCGTACTAGGTTTTTTTGAATAAACAGAAATTGTTGGCTTTCCAACTTCACTAAATCCAACTCTTACCCTAGAAACTGACCTAACCTCATCAATATTCTCGTTAAATAAATATCTGCCTAACTTATTTTTAGTAAAGCTTGCTGAAGAACCTTGAGGTTCTAAATAAAAAAATTCATTAAATGGATGAACTCTGTCATGATCCCTCAAGTAATATGATCCGATATAAAAAAACTTGTCCGCTACCTCAGCATCGCCTAAATTATTAGAATTATCAAAATAATTTTTGACTTCATCAATACTGAAATCATTAGCATTTACTAGCCCAAACAAAAAGTTTCTGTCGCCTCTAGTTAAGAACTCAAAGTATTCTCCTTCTTTTGAAATTGAACGAGTAGATATAAACCCATCATTATTTCCACCAGCGTTTGGACCCATATTCCAATTGTCTAAAGAATTCCCTGTGTAATCTCCAAATGTGTTGAACTCAACACTTTTTTCTACAATTCTATATGTTTTGGTTACTTCTAATATTGGCGTTTGGGTAATTAGAGTTTCTGTTGGGTCGTTTTCAGGGTCTGTGTCTCCATCAGAATCTAATGTTGCATCAGAATCACCATCGGACACATCTATGATATCGTTATCATCTGGATCTTTTGCTGTGGCGGTTACCGAGTTTAGAATTCCAGAACTGTCAACATCTGATTGAATAATAGTATACTGGACAGTATATGTCTCTTCCTCACCTGGTATTAAGTTACCTTCACCATTGTCAGTCGCTTCATCTGTAGATTTAATTTTTTGTTCAACAAAAGTCAGTGATAACTCTTGCTTGAAAGCTCCTTGGAGGTTATATAATGAGTCTTTTAAACTCAGATTCGTAAGCGGTAGGTTACCTGTATTTTCTACAAGGATTGTATAGGTGATTATATCATCAACTCCCAGAATATCATCATCCCCATCATCAACTACTGCTGTTTTTGTAACCGTGAGCTTTGGATCAGGAGCAAGATCTACATCAGTAGGATCATTTTCAAAATCACCATCTTCATTTCCGTCAACTGTATCAGTGTCTCCATCAGAAAGGTCTGTAACAGTAGAGTGCAGGTCATCATTATTTCCATCTCCGTCTGCATCATACATTACATCGCCTTGAACTATGGCAAAGTTTGAGATGAATGCAGCGTTTGAGGAAGAGTTAAGGATGATATATTCAACACTGTAGATTAATGTGTCTCCTGCGGCTATTTCTCCATCAAATGTACTTGAGTCAATACTTACTCCAGCATCAGTAAGAAGGTCTGGGATTAATGCCTGCTGGTTGTTTCCATTGGAGTCAATAATTGTATCAACAACTTGAACGTTTACAAGTGGCCAGTTACCCGTGTTTGTAGCTGATATGTGGTATACTATTTTATCTCCAACTTGAACACTTCCTTCACTAACATCAATTGTGTAAACTCCATTTGAGTCCTCTCTTTTAATTTCAGCAACCGTTTTTATTACTTCAATTGCTGGAAGTGGAGTCATAAATACTTTAGTAGGATCATCACCCGTGTCGTCATCACCAGTCAGACCATCATCTGAAATATCTGAGATTGTTGAGTGAAGGTTTTCACTCGTACCATCGCCATCTAAATCAGTCATCACATCTGCTTGAACTTCTGCAGAGTTTAATAGTTCAGGAGTTATATCAGCACTTGATGGAACTGTATAGGATGTTGTATAAACCAAGGAATCGCCGGCTGCTAATTCCCCATCAAATGGTGTGTCTGACACAAGCACCCCAGCATCTGAGATTAGTGTCAGAGTTAAACTCACATTTATATCACCTCTTGCGTGTGTGATAGTATCTACAGCCTGAATATTTACAAGTGGCCAGTTACCAGTGTTTTTAGCTACTATTTCAAAAAATACTTTATCACCAACATTTACATCTCCTTGATCAACATCATCAGTAAAACCAGGTCCCTGTTTGATTGAACTTACAGTCTTTATAACTTCAATTATTGGGTTAGGTGCTAAATAAACTTTTGTTGGATCATCGCCAGTATCATCATCTCCTGTTATTCCATCATCTGAAATATCTGTAGTAGTTCCAAATAGTTCATACGTACCATCACCATCCAAATCCGTCATGGCATCACCACTTACTGTAGCAGAGTTGAGAATAATTGGAGCGATTGAAGAGGAATCTAAGACTGTGTACTGAACTTGGTAAACTACTGTCTCATCGACTGCTAGCTCACCATCAAATGTAGTCGAGTCTACAGTAACCCCATTATCTGAAACAATTGTAACCAGTGATGTTAAAGCCTGTTGATTATTCCCTCTGGAATCAATTATAGTATCTGTAACTTGAAGGTTAACAAGGGGCCAGTTACCTGTGTTTGTTGCAGATATATTAAATGTGATTTTATCGCCAACTATTACCTCATCTTGCTGAACATCTACTGTGAAGTCTCCGTTAGTGTCCTGACGTTTAATATTGTCAACTGTTTTAAGAACTGTAATGTCTGGGAATATTAATTCAACATCTGTAGAATCATCAACTTCTGTTGTAGACGGGTCGTCACTCAACACATCAAAAGATACTCCATCAGGTCCAGTAAAGTTAACAGTAGCCTGATTTTTAACTCCACCCGCATCAACAGCTTGATCATCGATTATGAACTTCACAGAGTAAATCATCGACTCGCCAGGTGCTAAAGTGGTCTGTCCAGACCCAATCCAGTCAATATCATTACTCTCATACTCTATAACATAATAGAGCTGGTTGTCAACATCAATATCATTCCAACCGTATGGCTCATTAAGAGCCCACCCAAGCGCATCTTGCTCGTCCAGATTGTTCTCAGACATAGTTGTTCCATTCTCGTCATCTTGTTGAGCGGCTGTAAAGTTTATGTTTAAAGAATCCCAAGAAACTTTAGTTCCATCAAACTCTATATGATTCCATTCACCTTCTTGGTCTATATCTTCACCATTAATCCATAAGTAGTTTTTAGGAGTTGTTGCCGTTGGGTCATCTTCCGTGATAACAGATGTTGATATATCTATTTGACGGTAATCAAGAGTGTCAAGAATATGCTGAATCAATATATCTTTCTCAGTTGATCCATCAACAGGAGTATATTTTAATCTATATAATTTTCCGCCTCGTTTTTGGGCAAGTGCTTTAGCTTCTAAATAGGTCTTTTTATCTCTTATAAGTTCAAACCACTTACCGCCAACTTCAAACCTATCTATTTTAGATGCGTCAATACCATTTGTGCCGTTAAACAAGTATGTCGGCCCCTCAGTGATTGTTAGGTCTTGTGCTGGATCTGCAAAGTCTTTAAGCTCATCGGTGAGTGTAATATTTGTAAGTGTTACATCCCCTGTGTTTTTTATCTCAATCTCGTACTGCAGTATATCATCAAGTCCATTAAATGTATCTCCATTATCAACAATAGTTACTGATTTTGTTACATCAGCAGATGGGGATTGAGTGAACGAGTCGTCGGTTGGGGTATCCCCGCCATTTGTGTTATCTCCATCATTATCGCTAACATCAGAAATTATATCCCCTGCGTCATTTTCAATTGAAACAGTCAAAGAATTAGAAACTCCACCTGAATCAAAAGCAGCTTGAGAAATTGTGTAAGTAGCTGTGTAAGTTTCTGTCTCTCCTGGTGCTAATATGCCAGCGTCATTTGTCTCAGTTGAAGATGAGTAAATTATTCCTAAGTCTGTTACCCCTTCTATGATTACCCATGGGACATTTCTTGAGTGTGAAGTTTGTGTTGTGCCAGTTACTGCATTTAAATCTATTGGGCTAGTTGATCCAAGTACAAGCGTTTTATAATTAACAGCATCACCAAGATTTCTTAATTCAAAAATCGTATTTGATGTTTGAGCTCCACCCTCGTTCTCTCTAACTGCAATTACAAGGTTCTTGCTTGGATCTCTAACAAATGGTGTGTCAAGCTCAACAATAAGTTGTTTATGCTGCCCCGTTCCCACTCCATAATATTCTGTTGAAAATCTGACATCTCCATGGAATACTTTAGTAAACTCAGAGGGAGAAATCCAACCACCGCTTTCGAGTGAATTAGAGTCGGTTTCAGCTAAATATATTTCCCATTGGTCATTGGTTTGATACAAATTGATATCTGTGTCTGTAAACCATGTTATTTTGTTTATAGATTTTAAATCTCCCAGTACACTTACAGGATATAATGATTGAGAATAAGTGTAGGGGTTTAAGTTGTTGTGTAAAGGGTATGAATCATTTATAACTGACCCTATGTCAGAATTACCCTCTGATGTATAATCACGTATAAGCCTAACTGGAAGTCCCGATTTTTTAGGATGGCTATAATCAGATAAAGTGGAGATGTCAAACCTGTAATAGACCGTCAAAGAATTATTATTGTTTATTTCGGAAGTCCATAAATAAGACCTCTGATTTAAATATGCTATGTTCCCTGAGCTCTGGTCTATCCACCCATTTGGCATTATGCCGAGTCCGGTCCTATTTAAATTTGGATCATTTCCTAGGTGCATTGAGTATCCTGGACAATTACACCCACTCGAATTATAGCTCTGCCAATAGTCATTAAAACCGACTGTCTGTGCAATAGGAGTATACCCATATTCATTAAGATAAGTGTGAAGAGTTGAAGTGAAATCATTTTTTGTTGGAAGTCTCCAACCATCAGGGATGAATTGTTTGTTAGGGGTAGTTGGATCATCATCGTGAATACCCTCAATTGCAAAATAATTATAAAACTTTCCTCTTGCTTGGTCGGAAGAGTCGACCCATCTCCATGCTCCAGTCGTTAAATTTCTCCAAGTATTAGCGTCATTAACTTCAGGGATTGGTGTTCCATCTGTGTAAGTAGTAGGTCCATAGTTTGAGGTCATCCACTGTTGACTACCCAATGTAATGTAATCATAGCTTGTGTTCTCATGATCAAAAACTGCGCCTGTTTTTGGAGAAGTATTACTTGAGTCATAAACCAGTACATTACCATCTGCATCAACAAAGGTGTCTTCAAATGAAATATTACTAAGAGTGTCCCCTCCAATGTTTTCAACTGTGATTGTGTAATCTATCGTGTCTCCTGCGTTAGTGCCGCTTTGTCCATTGTCATCATTAACAACAGATGTTTTTGTTACTTTAATTCTTGGAAGTGATATTACTGTCGGGTCGTTCTCAAAGTCTCCATCATCATCACCATCAACATCAGCTGTATCCCCATCTGAGGTATCTTGAACGTCATAAGTTGTTGTGCCTTGATTTGCAGACGAATTTGCTTTAGCTAAAACTATATTTTCAATAAATCCTCCACCATCAGTTACTGCATCCTCCTGAATTACATAACTAGCTGTATAATTTGCTGACTCACCAGGATTTAATATTCCATCGTTAGTCGTAACTAATTCAAATTGATCTTCAAAATAGAAGGCAAAATTGTCTGCAGTTTCTGTGCTAGCCCCCACTGTGGTGTCGTGGTTAGCTGGATCATATTCATTAACTGAGCCAGGTGAGCCAGGGAGGTTGTCTTTTCCAATCCAGAACCAACCATTACTTAAGGTTTGATTTCGTTTTTGAGTTAACCCAATCCAATGACCTACATCAAGATTCTTTTCATAGAGCATATCTCTTACAGCCTCCCATTCATCAACAGAATCAATAATAAGCATGTAAACGGAATTAGCTATTGCATGCGCAGCTTGGTTATTCCAAGTTTGTGGCGTATTTCTACTAAAATAACTATGCCCGTTATAAACTCCTAAGTGCTCGTACCCAGAAATTGAAGTTAAAGTTGGATCATCGCTTTCGGCAATATATTTTTTAGATTGATTTGTCATAGTATCATCTAGATAAAAACCATGTTGTGGCCTTAAATATGCAGCATATTCATTACTAGTGTCCGTATTGTTTGGCTCACTTGAGAAAGGAGACCAAATTGATGCTAAAGATTCTGCTCCCGGAACCGATTTGCTTTGGAATGTTGGAGTTGGGTCACTAGGGTCAAAAGTGCCTCTTGTTGTTAATTCATCATCCAGAGTAACGTCATATAAAGTAACTGTACCTGTATTTTTAACTGTAATTGTGTAATTGATAGTATCATCTACATCGTTGTAGGTGTTCGTGTTTCCATCGCTATCTGTACTATCAACTACATCCGCTGTTTTAATAACTTCAATATCTTTTACGATATCAAAATTCACAACTGTAGGGTCATCCTCTTGCGTTGTAGTTGGGTCATCACTAACCTGAGAGATATTGTTATCAGCTGTTACTGTAACACTATTGGAATAACCACCTAAATCCATCTCAGAATCTAGGATAGTTTTTGTAAATGTTAATGTAAGTGTCTGTCCTGGATCTAATGAGCCAAAATTAAATTCATTTTTAAATTCTGCCTGCTCACTTGTCTGGTCAAGCTCACTTAATTTATAAGCAGAATATCCATCTGTGTTGTACTCCACTCCAACAAAAGCCTGATCCATATATTCATTCGCACTTGTGTTGTCTTCATGAATGTTATATGGAACGGCCCAGTTCTTGGTAGATAAAAGGTTATTTTTTATGAATGAATATTCTTCTTGAGTATCTGGATTAAATAAATATGCTCCTAAACTATTTGCATATGTTTTATGCTGAGCTGGAGTTTTTAAGTGTCTTATAAAAAAGTAGGAATGACCATCGTGATGCCCAAGTAGTATTGGTTTATCGTGGGGTCCAAGCCATCTTAAATCAATAATATTATCAGATTCATCTCTTTCTTTTACTAAGCCAATCCAATGGTTTCTACTATTATTATCCCATTGACGAAATGTATTATATTCTGATTCAGTCTCAAATTGTGTAAAAAATGCATCAGGACTTCGTGCATATGTGGAATTTGGTTGTTCTGTGTAATCAATTAATCTATCATAAAAATATTCAAAATGGGCACTCTGGTTTTGTGACCACCAATAATAAGCATTCCTATAACCATTATTATAACTAGAATAATAGGCTTCATTATAATTAGAGTAAACAAACCTATAAGTAGACGAATGGGGCCATTTAGATGTTTCAATTTCCCAAGACAAATAACGATTGCCTGCATTGGAATTGTAAGAGTATATTTTATCATTTGACATATCAATAGAGAAATAATCTTCAAGGTCAGTTTCTTGTACAGAGTTGATTAAATTATTATATACCCAGTCTTGAGCACTTAAACTTTCCTTTGATGGCCCACCGTCAAGTGAATTAATTATTCCAGGATATTCGAAAATCGCTGGAGCTTGTTGATTTGCAGACCTAGGTAAATATTTTTCTGCAAATGCACCATTACTTCTTCCTGAAGTTAACCCTAAACTTAAATTTGGATAAGTACTGGGGTTATTCCAATTAGAACCGTACCAAGGAATATAATTTGAAGGATTATTAGATAAATTGACTGCCTCTTTAGGGTTATCATAATTATCTGTTCCATCATTTAAAACATAAGTAGTGGCTCTTGGTGATTTTTCAAGTTGAAGACCCCAAATAGTTATTGTCCCAGTTGTTGGATCACTAATTGCTTTAGGAAAAACAATACCAAAACGAGGGTTGGCTGTAGTTCCAGGACTACTTGTGCCATTAACATCTGTATTATTCCCAGGTATATAAGTAACATCGCCAGTTGTAAAAGTAAATTGATATCTTTTGAATTGATCACTATCAACAATTAGGTTATCAGACTTAAATGAATTATTAATTATATCATCGGTGCTCCCATGAGTAATTTGTGCATTACCATCATATGCAAACAAATTAAAGTTTGAATCTTCTGAAGACGAATTAGGTTTTCTTGCATATACTGAAAGGGTATATGTAGTGTTTGGTTCTAATTTATACCCCCCGTTATTCAAAACATTACCATCAGAGGAGTTAAAAAATACGTGATCGTCTATGTTTGTTGCGTTTGCTCTATTTAAAGTAAGACCATGAACTCTGTTAGTGCCTGTCTGAGGCCCCCAACCAGTAGCAGAATAAATGCCTGTGGATATTAGTCCTACACCCTTACCAACGTGCGTATTATCCGGACCAACGTAAACTGAAATATTTTCAGGATACGAGTAAGTGATTGTCCCATAACTAGAAAGACCATAAGATTGATGGATTTCTGAAAGATGGTCTGAGTGGTAAACGTAGTTTGTGTTGATTGGAACTTGAGAGAATTCTGGATTTGAAATTAGATCTCCATTTGCATCTGAAAGAGTATCTTGAATATCAAGGCCTGTGATTGTCTGCGTACCAGTATTTGTGATATCAATAGTAAATGTTACCTCATCGCCAGTATTTGTATATCCATCACCATCATTATCACTTACATCTGCCACTTTTGTCACATCAATTGAGCTTGTGCTATTTAACGGTGTTTCAACTGGATTTTCTAATGTTTCAGTTATGATAATATCTCCTACAGAGACACTCGTTTCAGGTTTAACCATAGTGGCTGTTACTGTAACCTGGTTAGATAAAAGGTTTCCAGCATCGATATCTTCTTGAGTAACTGTATGTTGAGCGGTGTACACAGCAGTGTTATCTTGTCTTAAAATGCCCCCTGACATATCATGATAAGTCGAATAGAGGTCGTTTTTGACCCAACTAACGGGGTCACTACCCATACCACCAACCATATAAACTATAGCTCCCCTTTTATATGGTGTCGTTTTCAAATAATACTTATCACTACTAGTATAGTCTAATTCATAATATGGATTTGAGTGGTCGTCAGTGGTTGAGCTTGTAGAATAATTCGTGGAGGACGTTCTATATTCACCGATTTGTTTATTATATACTGAACCATCCTTTGGTACAATATAAGTCCAGAGATCATTTTCAGTACGATAACTATTGTCAGCATGTATATACCTCAGGGTTCCCCAATCATCATTAGATGTTTTATGCCTTGCTGTAATACCATGATAAAAATCAAAATAGCCGCGTAAAATAAACTCTTTGTTTGGATCGCTAGACTCGATATCAATTATATACATATTCCCTACTGCTCGACCGTGAGTTACTGTATAGGTTACGCCTTCTAAAATAAAATTTTGAGTATTAAATTCTCCTTCGGGCCTATTAACTTGCGTAGAATTAAAATCCAAATCTACATATGTACTTGAGGGGCTACTTATGGATCCTGTATTACCTGTTTCAGGAATATGATATATTCTATAATAACCGCCCGAATCAAAAATATAATATCGCCACTGACTTCCAAGATAACGACTCCAATAACTACCGCCAGTACTTCCCCCTTCCGATTGCATGTCATTTCTCCAAGAGTTTCCTGTAAGTGTAACGCCAAATGTTTCAGTGCTTAGACTAGAATTTAAAGTAGGCGGTTCATCTGGATGATTCCCAGTATTTAACTCCTCTACATAAGTCGTTTCTAGCTCAAAGCTTAATGCTTGATTTGAAAGAGTATCCTTAACAACTATATCTGTTAAAGACTCCAAAGAATTATTTACAACCTTAATCTCGTAATTGATTACATCCCCAACATCAACAGTGGTGTTGCCATCGTTTTGCGTTATAGTAGCTGTTTTTGTAACAAGCATAGATGGATTAAAACAACCAGCATCATACTCTTCTTCTCTATAGTCTAATATGCCATTATTATCAAAGTCATCAGGAACAGTGTAGCCATCTGTACCACTGCTAATTTTACCGAAGCTATCTACAGTGTAAGGAGCATCATCCCCCAAAATTCCATCTCTATCAGCTACCAGTGTGCTGTCTGTGTATCCTGCTTCGCCAGTATCAAAACATCCATCACCATCAGAGTCAAGTTGAAAAGCATCAATGATCCCATCGCCATCTGAATCAATTATTGTAGAACCAAATACGGGATCATGAATTGTATCAAAATCTGTATCAACAAATGCTGAATCATTGAAATCCAACATACCATCCAAGTTTGTGTCAATAGCCTCAAATCCTGCTTCAACAACATCATAAATTCCGTCATTATCGGAGTCGAGGTCTAAGTGATTTGGAACCCCGTCACCATCAACATCCTTATCGAAATCACATCCTCCTTGATAGTCAAAATAAATAGCATCAATATGCAATGAGACATCATTGTTTGGATCGTAAGCAGAAAATAAAATAGCAATTTGGGTAGTTTCAGCATCAGTTGTGAAACTAAATGACTCTGAATTCCAATCTAAATTAGGATCGAAAAGCTGATACTCTTCAAACCCTGTATTCATTGATTGAACCTGTAAAAGGGTCTGGCCTCCTGGCTGGTATTCATTGAAATATATACTCCCAACTCTGTGAGCAAAATTTATTTCGTAATCAGTATTTGGTGATACATTTTCAATTACCACAACTCGATCAAATGGACTTGTAGCTGTATGAGTTTGCTCGTCCCAATAGCTCAAGTCATTATTACCATTTCCTTGAAGCAGCTGTAAAAATTGGCCATGCTCAATAGTCACAGTTTCACCATTAATAACTTTTGTCTCTATGTACTGGGAATACTCAACATTTGGAGCAAAAACCTCACCGTCACTGTTTACAGCAGAAAATGGAGGTGCAATTTGAGTAAGATCAGTAAACTTGTCAATACTATTGCTGCCGATGGTTGGATTCTCTACATTGTCAAAGGAGCTTCCATCTAAGTTGAAATCAAAACAAGCTTCAAATTCATCTAAGATTCCATCATTATCGTCATCTAAATCCATTGTGTCTGGAATCCCATCTCCGTCTGAATCCAGTGAAAGTGGAACAAATGTTGGATCATCTATTTGAGGTGTGTCAGGATCATCACTTTTATCTCCCAAATCTGGACGAGAAGTATCCGGATTTCTGGCCGAATTACCTTCAAATTCAATTTGATTATATAATCCTCCGGATTCTATATCTTTTTTTGTTATAGTGTATTCCCAAATATGTGTTTCAATTTCATCAACAGCTAAAACATATCTGAGTACATTTACGGTTCCACCACTAGTGCTTACCGCATTGTATTCATCAAGCATATAATCCCCAGGAATAGGCACATTATATCCATCATAAAACGTTTCTGTATAATTAGGGTTTAACGTGATTTCATCATTACCTGTGTTAATGATTTTAATTTCAAACCTAACCTTGTCCCCTTGATTAATAATTCCATCAGCGTTATCTGGATTATCAACCCATGAGCCTGTTTTTTCAATTTTAAATGATGGAAGATCTCCAATATATACAATAGTTGGGTCATCACTTGTATTACCGTCATTATCATCACCATCATCACTAACATCCTCTGTCACAACATCATTATCTAATTCACGGCTAATAACTTTCAATGAATTTGATAATCCTTTAGCAAGAATATCATCAGGAGTGATTTCATAAGTTGCCTCATATTGATGTATATCACTAAATCGTATGTAATTAACTGTACCATCACTAACTGTGTTTCCATCCTTATCAACAGTTTGAATATATGTGGGATTTCCTTCAATATAATTTAATTGGTCTCCATCAAAATTTGTAAATGAATCTTCAAAAGCAAAGTTTTCTAATGTGATATTTCCAGTATTTTCAACCTCAATAAAGTATGTAATAATATCCCCAGCCTGATATGACTCAACCTGGTTTTTAATAGTTTTAGTTACTGTTAATTCTGGGAAAGGATCAATATTGATTACTGTAGGATCATCTCCTGTATCTCCTGCACCTGTATCACCATCATCTGAAACATCAGAAATTAGTTTAAAAGTACCATACGCCTCAACTAATACACTGTTCGATACACCACCCTTATCAACTGAAATCTGACTCATTTCATAAGTGTTTGTATATACAATAGTCTCACCTGGTAAAATTATTTCAGGTGATGTTGTTGTTAGCGGACTTAATTCACCTGAAAGGTCTGGTGGTTGTGTATCTCTTAAATCGGTGAAGGTTTCTGTAAATACAAAGTTTTCAACTGTAACATTTCCAGTATTTGTAATGCTAACTGAAAATGTAACTATTTCACCCCTGTCAACTCTTCCATTTTGAAAAACATCATCCCAGCTCCAATCTTTTATAACCTCAATTGAAGGATCTCTAAGTATGGAAATTTTAGTAACGTCATCAAATTCTCCATCCGTATCATCTCCATCGTTACTAGTTCTACTAATTGTTACACCAGTTAAAGTTTCTGTTTCAAGGGTAGAATAATTTGAAATTTCTCCTCCGTTAATTGCAACTTGGGTAACAGTGTACCTTGCTTCCCAAACCATTACGTCACCAGGAATTAATAACTCTGTGCTAGTATTTGAGGTAGATGCAAATTTTTTCAAAAATAAAGGGTACCCACTATCAAGACTCAATGACGTGCCGTCTGATGAAATTATGTCAGATGGAGGGCCAGAGATTTTCAATATAGAATTCCCTGTATTTTCAACTTTTATATAGTAAGTCAATACATCTCCAAGTTCTGGACTGAAATCTGGTTGTTTAATATTAATTAATGACCCCATTCCGTCTTGAAATGGACTGTAAGTATATAAGCTCGATACTGGAGCATGGGTTATTAGACCTGAGCTTACTAGAGGATCTACCGTAATCTGAGTATATGAATTAGGATTTCCAGCAGTACCAGCATAGGTAACCAAATAATCATATTCACTTCCATCCTCATTTTCACTAAATTTTAATAAATAGCCTAAGTTACTTGAGTCTTCTTGTGTAAATCGGTAAGTTTTACCTCTTTCAAAGTTTAAAGAACTTGTTTGAACACCATTAATGGTGTATACAAAAGAACCTCCAACTACTGTAACTTCAATTGTTTCTTGTATTACTGGATTTTGTTCTTGTTCAATCATCAAATATTTGGTGATTTCAAACTCTGGATTCTGATCAATTGGATAAATAGTATAATCTTGATTTGGGTTCTCATTGTCAAATAAATCGTCGTCAATACTTTTTACGTTTTTCACTTCAGATAATCGATCTTCATATGTAACGTCTAAAATATTTTTAACTCCACCATAGTCAATTATGCTTTGAGTGACAGTCAATAAAGCTTCGTATTTTGCAGTGTAGTCTGGGAGAATATACAGCCCCTCAGTATCAATAATATTTCCAGATTGATTAATATCAAAAATGTATTCTATTTCATTTCCGTTATCATATTCTAAAGCAGGGCAATCAGCATCTGGACAGTTAATATAGATCATTGAGTCATTAAAAAATCCAGCTGAGGGTTTAAAAATTGTAACATTACCATCATTAAGAAGTTCTATTCTATATAGAAGCTTTTCGCCTAAGTCAGCAATATCATTACTGTTTTCGTCTAGTAGCTCAACAGTTTTGACAGCTATAAGATTTAAATTTTTATCAATTGTGACTTGAGTTGGATCTTTTTGAGGTGATTGAAGTTTACTTGCATCATCAGAAGTAAAAGCTTCACCATTATATGTAGCTGTAAATGTATTTGATATACCACCTCCGTCAACAGCCTCTTGCTGAATTTGGTAACTTGCTCTATACTCAGCTACTTCACCAATATTTAATACCCCTTCAGGTGCCAGTGGATCAACTGTAGGTTCAATAAGGCCAGCATAAGTTACATTTAACCCATTTGGCGAACCTGGTGTAAGATTAATATTACCGAGTCTGGAGATAAGGTTATCCTGTACCGTAAAACCATCTATTTTACTATTTCCATTATTTTCTACTTCAATAATAAAATTGATAATATCACCTATTTTAGGGTTATTTACGTTGTTACTAACTCTTTTAACAATATTTAAATTGGGCTGTGGTGAAATAAATATTTTAGTTTTATCACTTGAAATCCCTCCATCAGTATCATCACCATTATCACTAATCTCTAATGGGATTGGTGTTTTTCCACTAATGTCATCAAAATACCCATTAATTGTAATTTGATTCTCTATGAATTTATCTCCATTATTATCACCCGGCTGATTGTCATAATCATCTTGGGTAAGAACATGTTCTGCCTGAAAAGTTAAAGTTTCACCTACTAACAAATTATATAAAATATTACCCGATTCATCAGTCAATGGAGTTCCTCCATTATCAGTTGTTATATCTGATTCAGATCTCCCCTGAATATTTGATTCAACAAAATCTAATGTCGGGATTGGAGGAGAGTTTGCGTTATTTGTTCCTGAATAGTTCATATCGTCAACGATTGTCATATCATAAACACTAACATTTCCAGTATTTTGAACTGTTATTGTGTATATAATCTTATCTCCAGCATTTGGTTCACCGTTTCCGTTTTCGTCAACGTACTGGCCTATTTTTGTAGCTTCGACTGAGCCTTCAATTACAAAAGAATAATCCGTTCTATCATTATCGCCTCCACCTCCTCCTTCTTTGTCACTAAACTCAATTACATCGTAAGTGGAACTACCAGCACTCTTTGCTAAAACCTTTACCTCATTATAAAGTGTAGAAATATTGTTATCGAATATTCCTTGTTCAATGATATATTCGGCATTAAATGTTTTTGTTTCACCAACATTTAAATTAATAGATGAGTTGCCATATGAATGTGTTACCGTAAGGTCTGTTACTTCATTGCTAGGGTCAGAAGCCGTATCATCATCATAAATTGTATCTTCAAGAATAAGGCTAAATAAATTAACCTCTCCATCATTTTCCACAGTTATTGTATAAACAAGTTTGTCACCTGCTTCGATTACACCATCGTTATTAGTGTCTTGTGCTTCTACACGTTTTTCTACTTTCATAGATTTAACTGCTGATAAAAGTGTAATAGTGTTATTGTCTTGATTAACAAGTGGATCAAACGAAGCGTCTTCTGGATCCTCAGATAGATCGCTAACTTCAGTAAATGTGCTGGTGTCTGGGTTAACAGGCCCTTTTGCATTAACTTTTAATTGATTAGCAACTAGTCCTGAACTTGCTGCCTGCTCTGTAATTTGATACTTTAATCTGAAAATAGCTCTATTCCCCGGTGACAAAGTTCCTTGCGTTTCTGTGTCATCGTCTTGAGATTCAACTAGAGTAAATTCATATATGTCCTGAAGCTCACCAGTTGTTAATTCATCATCTTCATAAATGGGTCCATCATGAATTTCATTAGAGAATCCATCGGTAAGTGTATCTTCAAAATCCCAAACAAATCGTGTGGTTCCATCTGAAAGTTGTTCCTCTTTTTTTAATAAAAGAGTAACGTTTCCAGTGTTCTCGACATCTATTAAATACTCAATAATGTCCCCTATGCCATTTCCGCTATCTAGTTCAGCTTTTTTTGTCACCTTTAGATCAGCGTTTTCAGTGACCACGTTATCAACACAAAGCTCACCTGAATTAAATGAGTAAATAATGTCCTCTCCTGCAGATGTTGTGAGTCTATTTGCATTTTGAGCATCAATCTGCTTTAGACAATTTTTTACTCCCCCATGGTCCATGATTTCCTGGTCAACTATTATATAAGCTGTATAGGTAGCTGTTTCTCCAACCTTAAGGTAACCCCCTTCAGAGCCCTGATCACTTATGATGTGAATTGGTACTGGTGGTGTTGAATTCCCGTTTACAATTTGTTTATTTGTAAGGTTATCTGGATAAAACAAAGAAGTAATATCATCCCCTTTAATCTGAATATTTGTTAAATCTGCAGATCCGTCATTATATATCTCTACAGTCCAACTCCATATTTCTCCTACAACAGGCTCTCCTTGATACCAATTTGGATCTTCTCCTGGTTGAGGAAAAGGTGGATCTAGTCGCTCGGATGGTACATCAGCAGTCTTTGTAACAGATAATGAAGTAACAGTGTCTCCAATGTTAGTAACATTTGGATCTAATAATGATTCGCCATCTATGTTTCCATCATTATCATCACCATTATCACTAAAATCTTGTTCATTAGCTGTCTGCCCTTGTGAGTCAGCAACAGCTTTCACATAAAATTTTATAGTTCCAGAAGTTGCTGATGAATCAATATCATGACTAGTTGTGTATATTGCTGTTTCTCCAACACTAAGGGTTCCCTCATCCGAACCCCCCGTGTTTTGAAAAACAAGTGATAAGCCATTTTCTGTATAAGTGTTTTCTCCAATATTCTGAAAATAACTTGTAAGAGATAAGTTAGAAATTGGGGTCGAGGAAACATTTGTAACATTAACTGTGTATTCAATGGTATCGCCGCCCGTAACAAGACCAGTATAGCCAGAGTCATCGCTATGGTCATTGTCAATCACATTACTGAATGAAGTTACCTC
>CACFJP010000021.1 GCA_902566635.1 uncultured Bacteroidota bacterium
ACAGAAATTTTTCACCATTTGAAAAAAGTTTTACGTCAACGCAACCTGAGCACAGCTGTTGGTGACGAAGGCGGTTTTGCACCTGCTTTGGATGGAACAGAGGATGCGCTCGACACCATATTGTTGGCCATTCAAAATGCGGGTTATAAATCAGGTGAGGAAGTTCGAATTGCTCTTGATTGTGCTGCTGCCGAGTTTTTTGTGAATGGAAAATATGACTATACCAAGTTTGAGGGTAAGCAAGGGAAAGTTCGATCGCCAAAAGAGCAAGCAGATTACCTAGCAGAGCTTTCTTCCAAATACCCCATTGTCTCGATTGAAGATGGTATGGATGAAAATGATTGGGAGGGTTGGAAATACCTCACAGAAAAAATTGGAGATAAAGTTCAGCTTGTTGGCGATGATTTATTTGTTACCAATGTCACTCGCCTCTCAAAGGGCATAGATCAAAATATTGCTAATTCAATCCTTATAAAAGTCAATCAGATTGGTACTCTTTCAGAGACCATAGCAGCTGTTGAAATGGCACAGCGTGCTGGTTACACTTCTGTGATGTCGCACCGAAGTGGTGAAACAGAGGACAACACCATTGCCGATCTTGCAGTGGCACTAAACACAGGTCAAATCAAAACTGGATCAGCATCGCGGAGCGATCGCATGGCAAAGTATAATCAGCTGTTGCGAATTGAAGAACAACTTGCGAATGTTGCTTATTTCCCTCAAGAAAAGGCATTTAAAGCTTTTGACTAGCGAATATTAAGTCATCTCCTCGCTTTTTTGCGAATCCTATTGTATTTTTGTAAGACAAACCAAGCAGATGTCTTTAAAAATCAACTTAGAATTCAACGGAAAAGAGTTAGAATTACCAATTGTTGAAGGTAGTGAGGGTGAATACGCTATAGAAGTGAAAAGTTTGCGTCAGCAATTGGGTCTGATTACACTTGACCCTGGCTATAAAAACACAGGTTCTTGCGAAAGTGGAATTACATTCTTGGATGGTGAAAAAGGAATATTGCGCTATAGAGGTTATGAAATTGACGAATTGGCTGAAAAAGCCAACTTTCTTGAAGTTGCGTACCTTTTAATTTTTGGCGAGCTTCCAACGCAAGAGCAGCATGATGCATTTTTAATCGAAATAAAAGAAGAGTCTTATGTCGACGAAGACTTAAAGAAAATATTAGAAAGTTTTCCAAAAAGTGCCCACCCAATGGGTGTCCTATCTTCACTCACTAGTGGTCTAACTGCTTTCAACCCAAGCTCAGTTGATGTCAACGCAGATGATCAGATTTACAATGCAATCGTTCGCCTTATGGGCAAGCTTCCAATTCTCGTCTCTTGGGTTTATCGAAAACGGATGGGATTACCACTGAAATATGGGGATTATTCTCTTGGATATGTGGAAAACATCGCAAGGATGATGTTTCGTAAACCCAACAAAGAGTATGTTGCCAACCCAATTGTTGATAATGCACTGACAAAGTTGCTGATCCTTCATGCAGACCATGAACAAAATTGTTCGACTTCAACTGTACGAATTGTTGGTTCATCTCATGCTGGCCTCTTTGCATCCGTTGCTGCTGGGATTTCGGCTTTGTGGGGACCCCTTCATGGAGGTGCTAATCAGGCTGTGGTAGAAATGCTTGAGGATATCAAAAATGATGGTGGCGATGTTCAAAAATATATCGACAAGGCAAAAGATAAATCAGACCCTTTTCGATTGATGGGGTTTGGCCATAGAGTGTATAAAAATTTTGATCCTCGGGCGAGAATAATCAAAAAAACTGCACACGATGTGCTCGATGATTTAGGTGTTGTTGACCCTGTTTTAGATATTGCAAAAAAACTTGAGCAAACAGCATTGAAAGATGAATACTTTGTCAAGCGAAAGCTTTATCCAAATGTCGATTTTTATTCAGGGATTATTTATCGTGCTATGGGAATTCCAATTGAAATGTATACTGTAATGTTTGCTTTAGGTCGTTTGCCTGGTTGGATTGCGCAATGGTGTGAGATGCGCAAGAGAAAGGAACCCATTGGGCGCCCTCGTCAGATTTATACAGGAGAACAGAAACGATCTTTTGTGTCAATTGACAAACGGTAAAGTATGCACATATGCTTATCCCATCAATTAGTAACGAGACAAATCAACTGTTGTGTGTACTGCTGGGTGTGGCTGATCAAAGTGGATCGATTCCTACTTACGATGAGGCTTATGATCCAAAATCACGTTTACATATTGCGAAAGAAACTTATCCCAAGGAGATAGACCTGATTCATCAACTGGATTTGATGCATGAGACTTTACAAAAGCACGGTGTTGATGTGTTAAGACCCAAGATTGTTCCAAATTACAATCAAATTTTTACCAGAGATATCGCATTTGTAATTGATAATTATTTGTTGCTATCAAACATCCTTCCTGCTCGAGACCAAGAGGTTAACGCCATTCAATTTATTATTAATCAAATACCAAGTGAATATGTTCTTTCAATTCCGAATCAAGTACATGTAGAAGGAGGAGATGTGGTTGTTCATAACAATTACTTATTTGTTGGATATTACAACCAACTAGACTATGCTGAGTTAGTAACTGCGCGAACAAACGCAAATGCTTTGACGTACTTGTCTGAACAGTTTCCAGAGAAAGAGGTGATCGGATTTGAGCTCCATAAATCCAATGATGACCCATATGCAAATACACTTCATCTCGATTGTTGCTTTCAGCCCTTTGGAAAAAACCTTGCAATCATTTGCCCCGAGGGTTTCATGCATAAAGAAGATGTTTTGTGGATTGAAAACTATTTTGGAGCAGAAAATCTATTTGTGACAGACAAGCAAAGCATGTTTGAAATGCAATGTAATCTGCTGAGCATAAGCTCAGATCTTGTGATTTCAGACCCCTCATTTTTAGAGGTTAACAACTGGTTAAAAAGTAAAGGTATTGAGGTGATTTCAGTTACGTATGATCAGATTTCTAAACAAGGTGGTCTTTTCAGATGTACAACACTTCCCCTAATTCGAAAAGCATGAAGCAAACTACTGATAAGCTATTTATGATTCGTCCAGATTGTTTTTACAAAAATGAACAAACAGCAATCAATAACTATTTTCAGAAACGAACGAATAACAATAAACAATCAACAACTATAAGAGCACAAAAAGAGTTTGACGATTTTGTTGATGTATTGAAAGTCAATGGGGTAAAGGTATATGTTTGGCAAGACGCAAAAGAACCAATTACACCTGATGCCATATTTCCAAACAATTGGATTTCCTTTCATAATCCTTCAACACTGGTCAGCTATCCAATGTTTGCTCCAAACCGGCAGCTTGAAGTCAATGATGCCCCAATCGAATTTTTAGCATCAAATGGGTTTTCATTCAATAACAAAATTGATTTTACGCCACATATATCATCCAATCGATTTTTGGAGGGCACTGGCAGCATGGTGTTAGATCGAGTAAACAAAATTGCCTACTGTGCAAGATCGGAGCGTACCAACGAAGATTTAATTGATCTTTTCTGTAAAGAAATGGGATATACATCGTTTGTTTTTTCGTCTTTTCAAACTGTGAATGGACAACGAAAGCCTATATATCACACCAATGTTATGATGAGTATTGGTCTTGATTTTGCAATGGTTTGTCTTCAGTCTGTTGATGATCCAGATGATCGAAATACACTGGTTGATTATTTCAATAAAACTGGAAAAAGAATTCTAGAACTGAATGAAGATCAGATCCAGCAATTTGCAGGAAATGCGTTGGAATTGAAATCAGACAATGCGGAACGCCTACTTGCCCTAAGCAGCAGGGGTTATCATGCATTGACAAGTACCCAGGTAGAGGAATTATCAGATCAACTCAAAATTATTCATTCGCCTTTGTCTACAATAGAACTGCTTGGAGGAGGTAGTGCCCGGTGTATGATGGCAGAGATATTTATGTAGGATTTTGCATATACTTGGCCTTTTGGGCTGTAATCTTCGAAAAAAATGAATGGGTGTTTTTATTTGCTTGAATCTCGATTTTCTGTTCCTCAGAATGGATTGCATAAGTCGTTGATTTTCCCTTAAAAATCGTAAGTTTATAAAAAGGAATAACAAGGGCAAAAGTTTCAAGTAAACTCCGAAATCGAACAATAATTCCTTTGGGTCGAATTTCGATATTACATACATCGTGATTGTTGTCCAGTAAAAGCAGATTGGAGATTTTGGGACTGCTGCTTACAATCTGTAGTTTTGGAGATCCAACCCCAGCTAACTTCAAACGCATACGAAGATTAAATGGCTTACCAACCAAATCAGTAATGACTTGCTCTTGTTTAGGATCCCGATAAGAGACATTCGTTAGCATCAAACAAAGTTAAAGGAAAGAAATTCAATACAAAAGGACTTATCTTTGCAACAAATACAATTCATGCAATTGTTAGATCAGATTCGGCAAAATGTTCAAAAATTTGGAACAGACCACCACAGTGTTCAAATTGACGCTGTTGAGGTTCAGCCTACAAAAAAAGATCACGAGGGAGATGTCACTGTAGTTGTCTTTCCCCTCCTTCGTTTTATCAAATCGAATCCTGCTGACTTGGCAACTGCTTTGGGAGAGTATTTGCAAAGCCAAATCGATGAGATTAAAGCATATCACGTCATTCAAGGATTTCTCAATTTGATAATTGATGATGTCTACTATCTCAGATTTCTTTCTGACATAAAATCACCAGAATCCTTTGGTATTAAGCCAGTTACAGAAAAAAGTAAAAAGATTTTGGTTGAGTTTTCTTCACCAAATACAAACAAACCATTACACCTAGGGCATATTCGAAACAATTTGTTGGGGGCATCTGTATCTGCGTTGCTGACAGCTGCTGGCAATCAGGTGCATAAGACGCAAATCATCAACGACCGGGGGATTCACATTTGCAAATCTATGATCGCTTGGCAAAAATTTGGGAACGACGAAACGCCCCAATCTACTGGTGAAAAAGGAGATGAGTTAATTGGGCGATATTATGTTGCGTTTAATTCTGAATATAACAAACAATTGGAGGAGTTGATGAACGATGGCATTGATGAAGAAAAAGCCAAAAATCAAGCTCCAATTCTGTTGGAGGCGCAAGACATGCTGCGAAAATGGGAAAAAGGAGACAAGAAGATTCATGAATTATGGGCCACGATGAATGGCTGGGTTTATGATGGCTTTGCGCAAACATACAAGCAACTCGGCGTTTCTTTTGACTCCTACTACTATGAAAGTGATACGTATTTACTTGGGAAAGATATTGTTGATGAGGGTTTGTCTAAAGGTGTTTTTTTTAAAAAAGAGGATGGGTCGGTCTGGTGTGACTTGAGTGATGATGGGTTGGATGAAAAACTGGTTCTTCGCGCAGATGGCACTTCTGTTTACATCACACAGGATTTGGGTACAGCAGTGTTGCGATATAAAGATCACCCGAAGATGGATGGGATTGTCTACACAGTTGGCAACGAACAAGACTATCACTTCAAAGTCCTGTTTCTGATTTTGAACAAACTTGGTTATAAATGGGCTTCACAGTTACATCATTTGAGCTATGGAATGGTCGATTTGCCCTCTGGAAAAATGAAGAGTCGTGAGGGGTCTGTTGTAGATGCCGACGGTTTGATGGCTGAAATGAACAAAACAGCAGAGAACATTGCGTCTTCCCTTGGTAAACTCGAAGGCCTAAATGAGCAAACAAAAAAGGAGTTATATCAACAGATTGGAATGGGTGCTTTAAAATACTACATATTGAAAGTTGAGCCAACAAAGAGAATTCTTTTCGATCCAAAAGAATCTGTTGATTTTAATGGAAATACAGGTCCTTTTATTCAATACACCTATGCTCGTATTCAATCGATTCTAAAATATGGTGGTGACATGGATGATAATATCGCTATTGACATTCCCCTAGACCCAAAAGAAAAAGAATTGATAAAGTGGCTAGAGTTGTATCCTCAAACGATACAAAATGCTGCCTTGCAATACAGTCCTGCACTTATTGCCAATTACACCTATGAGTTGGTCAAACGCTTTAATTCGTATTACCAAAAAGTGGTAATCTTATCTGAGGAGCAGGCATTACGTCAGTTTAGAGTACGTTTGGCTAGTCAGGTTGGGTTTGTGATTCAGTCAGGCATGCAAATTCTTGGAATTCAATGCCCAAATCAAATGTAAAAAAAACCACCCGAAGGTGGTTTTCTAGTGTAATATGGTTTTGGTAATTGCTTACTTCGTTTCCTTAACGGCAGCTGCATAAACAACTAAACCGAATCCAATTTTGTTAATTGCATCACCAATGTTGTAGACGACATTCATGTCAAGGCCAACATTAGCCATTCCAGCGTACCATAAGCTAGGGTCAGCTTCTGCTGTTCCAATCATATATCCTAATGGATAGATTGCCCAACCTACAAGCACAAACCAGAATAGAGTGTTGTGTGCTTTTTCTACTGAACCTCCAGCAGACTTAGCAAGTTTTGAAAGGTCTCCATACTTTATCATGTAAACTATTACAAAATATGCTGCACCAGAAAAGAAGCCCCAAAGTGCAGCATTACCCATGCCTGCTTCACCAACATATCCAAAGATTAACATTGCTAAGGATAACACGATTAAATTACGAAGGTGTGTTGTGGTAGCTCCTGCTACTTTCAAAAGAAGATAGAATTCAACACACATCAGTGGAACTGTTAGTATCCAATCAATATATCGAATTGATGTAATATCTCCTGCCGAACCATCCGGACCTAGCTCTCCTCGCATGTAATAATAGTGTACTGCAGCGATGAAAGTAATAAGACCAGAAATTAAAACTGAATTTCTCCACTTCTTATCAAATTGACTTAAAGACAAGAAAAAGAATGCAGACGCACCCATAAGGGCCATGGTACCAATAAAGAAAGTAAATTCTTCAAGGCTCATTCCGCCATGATCGTTTATAATATAAAATAAATTAGTCATAGTTCTTTTAAAATTATTGTTTAGACAAATCTAAATAAAATTAAACAAATGAGCTATATTTAATTAAAAAATTTAATTATAATTATAAACATCATGCAAAAAATTGTTCAAAAACTTAGTGATATAAGGGTTATTATAACAGTTTTTTGTGTAATTGTCAGTTGTTTAACAAATTTTCTAAAAATAGATTATTTGGTCATTTTTGGTGTTTTGACACTTGGAATCATGCATGGGGCCAATGATTTAAGCCTATTGCAAAATATCCATTTTATGCGCACTAAACTGCAGCGGTTTTTAATTTACACTCTAACGGTTATTATTTTTTCCGTTGCGCTATATAACTTTGCTTTATATGCTCTTTTACTATTTGTGTTATTTAGTTGCTACCACTTTGGAGAACAACAATGGACCCATAGCTTTAAAAATCAGACTCATTTCCCACAACTCTTTTACTTTCTATATGGGGGGTTTCTGTTTTCTGCCCTCTTTTGGTCTCATGCAGAGCAAACAATGTATATTATTAAGGAACTGAGTGATTTTTCAGTCCCCACCTACTATTTTAAATGGTTGACTTATCTTTTTCTAGGTTTATGTGCCTTATTTCTCCTCATTCAAATATCAGCAACTCTAAAGCTTATGTTTGATGTTTTATTCCAAACAGCCCTTTTGTTGGTATTATTCTGGACTACCAACCTGATTGTTAGCTTTGGCACCTATTTCATTATTTGGCATAGCTGGCCATCCATGAAGGATCAAATACAAGCATTGTACAACAAGCCCGATGCCTATTATTCATATATTAAAGACGCTTTACCTTACTGGTTGATTTCATTGTTGGGGTTATTTTTGTTTTTTATCTGTAACGACAGCATTGAATTAAATCCATTAGCTCTTTTCTTCTCTTTTTTAGCAGCCATTACCTTTCCACATGTTTTGGTCATTTTTGGTCTTCATCAAAAGATTAAACTGAGTTAGTTTATGTATTTTTACATCTTCCGAAAAGAACTTTAAATGTTTGATCGATTTAGTAAAAAGCTAGAAGGTGCTATTCAAGTACTTAAGGGACATGGTCGCATAACAGAAATTAATGTGGCTGAAACCATGAAGGAAATTCGACGTGCACTCCTCGATGCAGACGTCAATTTCAAAACAGCCAAAGAATTTACTGATAATGTCAAGGTAAAGGCCTTGGGGCAAAAGGTACTAACAACACTCAATCCAGGTCAACTTCTTGTCAAAATTGTGAAAGACGAGCTTACAGACCTCATGGGGGGTCAGGCTGCTGGTTTAGATTTAAATAAACAACCAGCTGTTATGCTTATGGCAGGTTTGCAGGGGTCTGGAAAAACGACCTTTTCTGCAAAATTGGCTGCTCATTTAAAAAAAACCCAATCCAAAAAAGTACTGCTTGCTGCATGTGATGTATATCGTCCAGCTGCGCGCGATCAACTAGAAGTGCTAGCTTCACAAATCAACGTTGAGTTATTCAATCAGCCCGATTCAGACGATCCTATTGGCATTGCAAATGCTGCAGTTGCTCATGCAAAGAAAAATGGTTATCAAGTTGTGATTATCGATACTGCAGGGCGATTGGCCGTTGACGAGGTACTCATGGATGAAATTTCAGCTATTCACAAATCTGTTTCCCCATCCGAAACTCTATTTGTTGTTGATTCAATGACTGGTCAGGATGCTGTCAACACTGCTAAAGTGTTTCACGACAGACTCAATTTTGATGGCGTTATTTTGACAAAGCTCGACGGGGATACTCGTGGGGGTGCTGCATTGTCGATTAAGTCTGTGGTGGATAAACCAATCAAATTTATCGGCACTGGCGAAAAACTAGACGCACTTGATTTGTTCTATCCAGATCGTATGGCTGAGCGTATTCTTGGCATGGGTGATGTGGTGTCATTGGTCGAGCGTGCACAACAAGTGTTTGACGAAGAACAGGCCAAAAAAATACAGCAAAAAGTCAAAAAGAATTCTTTTGGTTTTGATGATTTCTTAGCCCAAATCAAGCAAGTTCAAAAAATGGGGAGCATGAAAGATTTGGTTGGAATGATTCCTGGCGCCAACAAAATTTCCCCTGACGAAATAGATGAAGATGCTTTTAAAGGAATAGAAGCGATTATTCAGTCCATGACCCCAAAAGAAAGAAGCCAACCAAAACTTCTAAATCACAGTCGTAAAAAACGCATTGCTCTTGGGTCTGGCTCGAACGTGGAGGATGTAAACAGATTGATTAAGCAGTTTGAACAAATGCAAAAAATGATGAAGATGGTTCAGAAGGGTGGCGCTAGTAAACTGATGCAAATGATGAAAGGCATATGATAATTTTAGACGGAAAGAAAACAAGTAATGACATCAAATCTGAACTTTCAGTTCTTGTAGATGAGTTGATTAAAAAGGGTAAACGACCACCTCACCTGGCAGCTCTTTTGGTAGGAAATGATGGTGCTAGTTTAACTTATGTTGGGAGTAAGGTTCGCTCTTGTGAAAAAATTGGATATCAATCTACCTTGATTCATTTACCAGAAACAACATCAGAAGGCGAATTACTCGAGCAAATTCACAGTTTGAACACTGATAAAGAGATTGATGGTTTTATCGTTCAACTCCCTTTACCAAAACACATCGACGAAGAAAAAGTTCTGATGGCAGTTGATCCTCACAAAGACGTTGATGGGTTTCATCCAACCAATTTTGGTAAAATGGCTTTGGATATGGAAAGCTTCATTCCTGCTACACCATATGGAATTGTGGAACTTTTAGACAGGTATAAGATTGATATTTCTGGAAAACATGCAGTTGTCATTGGTCGCAGCAATATTGTCGGTCGTCCGATGAGTATTTTGTTGAGTCGAAAATCATCGCCGGGCAACGCAACTGTTACACTTACACATAGCCGAACAAAGAATTTAGAGACCATCACAAAAGAAGCAGACATTGTTGTTTCTGCTTTGGGTGTTCCTAATTTTTTGACTCAGGGTATGATTAAAGAAGGAGCCATCATCATTGACGTTGGGATCACCCGTGTTCCCGACGATTCAAAACCAAAGGGTTATGTGATTACTGGCGATGTGGATTACGAAAACGTCAAAGAGAAGGCGAGTTATATCACCCCAGTTCCCGGTGGTATTGGCCCAATGACGATTGCGATGCTTTTGCAAAACACATACCATGCGTATACACGCCGCGCTAACGTATGAATGAAGCCCTAAAAGCTGGTCTAGTTGTTCCTTTGATGGAAGAGTTTTACACCATACAGGGTGAGGGCTATCACAAGGGGAGTGCAGCGTATTTTGTTCGAATTGGAGGCTGTGATGTTGGTTGCCATTGGTGTGATGTCAAAGAGAGTTGGGATGCTGAAAAACACCCACCTACCGAAATTTCAACAATTATCAAAAATGCAAAAAAATACTCCGATACAATTGTAGTAACTGGAGGAGAGCCACTGATGTGGAATATGTCACCCCTTACAGCTGGTTTAAGGAACGAAAATTTGGCAACTCACATCGAAACCTCAGGTGCTTATCCACTTTCGGGCGATTGGGATTGGATTTGCCTTTCTCCAAAAAAAAGAATGCTACCCCTTGACGATATTTATAAAGTCACAGACGAACTCAAAGTGATTGTGTATAATCAAAACGACTTTGTTTTTGCTGAAGAACAAGCAGCGAAAGTACAACCAAATTGTAAATTATTTTTACAACCTGAATGGAGCAAACGTGAGCAAGTGATGCCTATGATCGTTGATTATGTGCTTCAACACCCCAAATGGAAGGCATCTCTCCAAACCCACAAATACATGAACATCCCCTAAGGGCATGAGTGTTTTGATTTTCAAGTGGTTATAGTTTATTTTTTTTAGTAAGTTTATCCTGAAAAAAGAAACGCTATGGAATGGATAATCAATTATTTTGAGAATATCCCCTCGGCTCATAGAAGTATGATTCTTGTCGGAGGAATTACTTTTTTTTGGTTGATTGAAGGTGTACTACCTATGTACCGTTTTCAATATAAAAAATGGAAACATGCGCTTCCCAACCTCTTTTTTACGCTAACTACGATAATCATCAACTTTTCATTGGCATTTATTCTACTTCGCACAGCTGATTGGGTCACTGCAAACCAATTTGGTCTGCTTAACGCTGTTGAAATGCCACTATGGCTATATGTGATTCTCGGTGTTATGTTGCTCGATTTTATTGGGGCATATATGGCGCATTGGACAGAACATAAGGTAAAACCTCTTTGGATGGTACATCTTGTTCATCATTCGGATCATCATGTCGATACGACAACTGCCAATCGTCATCATCCTTTGGAGAGTGTTGTTCGTTTTGTGTTCACAACCCTTGGGGTTTTTCTCATTGGGGCACCCATAGGAGTTGTCATGCTGTACCAATCGCTTTCAGCTCTGTTGAGCCAGTTTAACCATGCAAATATCATGTTGTCGCAACGATTGGATTTGCTTCTGAGTTATTTTATTGTCTCTCCAAACATGCACAAAATGCATCACCACTATGTCCTTCCATACACTGATTCAAACTATGGGAATATCTTTTCCATATGGGATCGATTGCTGGGAACATATATGTATTTAGACCCTGAAAAAATAGTCTATGGTGTTGATGTTTTTCCTGACGAAAAAGAAAACAGCTCAGTGCGAGGTCTTCTCAAACAACCTTTTCAGCCGTACAGAAAGCCAACTACCGGTAGATAAGATATTTTTTTCTGATGTGTAAAAATGTGTTGATATCAGATTGCCAACTCTCTCTGATTTCTGATTCGCTCATGCCATTTTTTATCTGCGCTGCAAGAGTCGAAGTCCCAGCGTGACGTCGAAATCCAGGGTCTAAGAAAAATTCGTCAGGTTGATTGCTATGCGCAAATGCTTGCATCAGCCAATCGATGTTTACTCGATTCAATTCGGGATGATTTCTCAGATCAATACCATAACATGGTTTACCATTTTCTTTAGGGTTTGAAGCTCCCGACATTGGCTTTGGAACATATTGATGATTAAAATGTGTTGCATCTAAAAAAGAAGCACCAAATTGCTGAAAGGGATGAGAAGTCCCTCGACCTGCGTTTACTGGTGTTCCTTCGAACAAACCCAAACTCGGATACAACATCACTGATTGCATATTAGGTAAGTTTGGAGAGGGACGAGTTGGGAATTCATAAGGAGTATTGTGATTGTAATTTTTTACAGGAATCACTCGGAGTGATACACTATTGTTGGTATCTAGCCACTGTTCTCCGACCAACATTTGAGCATATTCACCAATCGTCATTCCATAGACAAGAGGGATGGGAACTTTACCCAAAAAGCTTTGGTTTTCTTTTTCCATAACAGGGCCATCTACATAGTGCGCATTAGGATTGGGTCGATCGAGGACTATGACAGCAACGCCTGCATCTGCACAGGCCTCTAATACCAAATGCAATGTAGATAAATAGGTAAAAAATCGTACACCAACATCTTGAATATCAAAAACTAGAACATCGATATCCTCCAAGTGTTTGGGAGTTGGCTTTCGTATTTTTCCATGAAGTGAAACAATGTGAATGCCAGTTTTAACATCAACTTCATCATCTATTAAGGCACCTGCATCGTCTTTACCCCTAAACCCATGCTCTGGAGCAAATACTTTGCTGATGTCAACTCCTTGTTCGAACAAATGATCGATCAAATGAATCCTTTTTTCATCAATGATCACTAGACTGCTTTGATTTCCAACAACACCTACCTGCTTTCCGTTCAAAAGCGGCAGATATTCAATTGTCTGGTGTGCACCTGGTTGCACCTGCGCAAAAAGGCTGATGTTTGAAACAACAAAGACAAAAAAAGCAGTATTTTTGAGTAAATCAATCACAGGTTGAAAATTAGTCTGTTCATAGCCAAACGCATTATTGGTGCGAAGTCTTATAAAAATAGTGTTTCATCGCCAATTATTAAAATCGGAATCATTGCCATCACAATTGGATTGGTAGCGATGCACATTGCCATCGGCACTGGTGTTGGTTTTCAAAACAAAATCAAAGATAAAATCAGCTCATTTGAAGGGCATCTTCGTGTGTCAACCTATGAAAGCAATGCAACCAACGCCACCCTTGAAGGTATTGATTCCCAACTGATTACATCCAATGTTGAGACAAAAGACATCGCTTTTATCAACCCAGTTGCCTATTCATCAACTGTTTTTAAAACAGACGAACACTTTACTGGTGGGTTGCTTAAAGGAATTGATTCTAACTACCAGTGGAATGCTTTTGAGGATTATCTCATCGATGGCCGATTGCCAGTCATTGGTACCACAACGAGCAGAGAAATTTTAGTGTCCAAGCATATTGCCAAAAAATTGGGAGTTAACACAGGAGATCGAATATCATCATTTTTTTTATTTGAAGATCGACTCCCCATTCGACGAAGTTTTGTCGTCTCGGGGCTATATAACTCTGGTTTTCCTGATTTCGATCAGCGAATTGCTTTTGCTGACTTGCGGCACATTCAAAAAATATATCAATGGGAATCGTATTTGGTCGGGGCTCTTGAAATCACATTGACAGATTTTGATAATATCGAAACCTTATCTGAAAGTGTTTATGACCAAGTTCCTGCCCCTTACGACATGCAGAACGTCAAGGAGCGCTACCCTGAAATTTTTAATTGGATCTCACTTTTCGATACCAATATCGCCCTGATTGTTATAATCATGATCATTGTAGGTGGCATCAATATGATTACTGCTTTGCTGGTGCTTATCCTTGAAAGAACGCAAATGATTGGATTGCTTGGAGTGTTGGGGATGCAACAATGGTCAACACAGAAAGTCTTTTTGTACAATGCTGGTTATCTGATTGGAATTGGGTTGTTTTGGGGGAATTTATTGGGTCTTGGCCTCCTTTTCCTACAACACCAAACAGATTGGATTACCCTCGATCCCACATCCTACTACGTTACAACAGTACCAATTGCGTTTGATGTGCCAATGATAGCTGCAATCAATATTGGAACCTTTGTTATTTGTTTATTAATGCTGTTGATTCCTTCATTTATAATATCCAAAGTCACACCCATTCGAGCGTTGCGAAGAGTGTAAAGACCATATTTCTTATGCCAATACATGTCTTATCTCTGCTCTATACAGTACATTTGCAGCATGAAATATGCGAAGAATATCCTTGAAACCATAGGCAACACCCCCTTGATTAAGCTCAACTCAATTACAAATGAGATCGATGCATTGGTGTTGGCAAAGGTGGAATATTTTAATCCTGGTAATTCTGTCAAGGATCGAATGGCACTCAAAATGATTGAAGATGCAGAGGCAGATGGACGACTTCAACCAGGAGGCACTATCGTCGAAGGGACATCTGGCAACACTGGGATGGGTCTGGCGCTTGCCGCCATTGTCAAAGGATATAAACTGATTTGTGTATCCAACGACAAGCAATCCCCAACCAAATTTGATGTATTGCGTGCTGTGGGTGCGGAGGTGGTTGTTTGTCCTACGGATGTGCCAGCCGAAGACCCTCGCTCGTACTATTCGACTTCGAAGCGTATTGCAGAGGAAACACCCAATGCTTGGTATGTGAACCAATATGACAACCCTTCCAATGTAGTTGCTCACTATGAGCAAACTGGCCCAGAAATTTGGAAGCAAACAGAAGGAAAAATCACTCACTTTGTTGTTGGAGTGGGTACAGGCGGAACGATCTCTGGTGTGGCAAAATACTTAAAAGAAAAAAATCCAGCCATAAAAGTTTGGGGTATTGATACTTATGGCTCTATTTTTAAGAAGTATCATGAAACTGGTGTTTTTGATGAAAAAGAAATCTACCCTTATGTCACAGAAGGAATAGGGGAGGACATCCTACCAGAAAACGTTGACTTTGACTTGATTGATGCCTTTGAAAAGGTCACTGACAAAGATGCTGCAATATACACACGTAAGCTCGCTAGGGAAGAAGGTATTTTTGCAGGAAACTCGTGTGGAGCTGCCATCAAAGGCGTTTTACAACTCAAAGAACACTTTGGTCCTGACGATGTTGTGGTGGTGTTGCTACACGACTCTGGTAGTCGCTATGTGACTAAAATCTACAATGACGACTGGATGCGCGAAAAAGGGTTTTTGGAGTAGAGTTTAAGACTTAATCATTTGTTTGTTTACCATTCCAGCTGTGGAGCTAACTCTTACTAGATTTAGCACTTTCTCTACCCTAGATTAAAAACAATACTGATTTTCAGCAATCACTTTATCAGCGATTTGTTTTCGTAAGCCTATCACATTTGGGTGGTTTGCATACTTTGTAAATCGTTTTAGACCCATAAGAAGCATTTTTTGTTCATCCCCTTCTGCAGATGAAATGATGGCTTCTTTCCCTTTGGATTGTATTTTTTCAACTGCTTGAAATAGATATAGCTTTGTCATTGCGAGTTGCGTTTGCTGTGCGTCAACCCCATATCGATTGATGTTTTTTTCTGTGCGTAGTATCGCCGATTCCACCAAATAGATTTCAATCAAAATATCAGAAACAGCCAACAAAAGCTGTTGGTGTTGTTCAAGCTCTGTTCCATACTTCTGCACGCCAGCACCTGCAATCATCAAAAATACTTTTTTAAGGTTTTTAAGGATCGATTTTTCCTCACTTAATGGCGCTGAAAAATCTGGCGTATAAAACGATGGGATACCCAAAAGTTCCTGGCCAACAGCTGTTGAAGGGCCAATCAAATCAAGATGACCTTTCATGGCTTTTTTGATGAGCATCCCAACAGTTAACATTCGGTTGATTTCATTTGTACCCTCATATATTCGCGAGATACGAGCATCGCGCCAGGCCGATTCCATTGGCATGTCTGCCGAATAGCCCATGCCACCAAAAATCTGAACGCCCTCGTCTGTGCAGTCTTGGGTGTGTTCGGAAACAGCAACTTTTAAAATGGAACATTCAATCACATATTCTTCAACTCCTTTCAGCTCGGCCTCTTGATGATTTATTTCCGATTCGGAACTGATCGCAATACGATCTTCGATGTCTTTTGCAGCACGATAACAACCCGATTCCCCAACGTAGCAATTTGTAGCCATATTCGCTATTTTTTGTTTGATCGCGCCAAATTGACTGATGGGTGTTTTGAATTGAATTCTTTCATTGGCGTAACGGACACTTTCACTCACTGTTCGGCGTTGAGCGTCGATGCAAGCAACAGCAAGTTTAATTCGTCCAACATTTAGTGCGTTCATCGCAATTTTAAATCCATTTCCACGTTCCGAAAGCATATTTTCAACAGGAACTTTGGTATCGCTAAAAAAGACTTGCCTTGTCGACGACGCATGGATCCCTAGCTTGTGCTCTTCTTCCCCCAAAGTGATACCATTTTCGGGAACGTAAGGCACAATAAAACCAGTGATGTTTTTATCATCTTCAATACGTGCAAAAACAATCATCACACTTGCATAACCTGCATTGGAAATCCATATTTTTTGACCACTGATTTTATAGTGAGTGCCATCATCAGAAAGAACAGCTTTTGTCTTTCCACTGTTTGCATCTGACCCTGCACCAGGCTCAGTCAGACAATAACATCCAATTTCCTCACCAGAGGCGAGTTTGGGTACATATTTTTGTTTTTGTTCCTCTGTTCCATAGAGAACTATGGGCATGATACCAATGCCAGTGTGTGCGCCATAAGCAGTTGATAGAGAGCCAGTTGCCCCTGAAAAATAATCACATACGAGCATCGTTGACACGAATCCCATTTCAAGTCCGCCATAGGCCTCAGGTACACCAATTCCTAAAAAACCAAGCTCCCCTGCTTTTCGCATCAACTCAAATGTGAAGTCGTAGTCTTTCTGCTCAAAACGATGCTTGTTGGGCCATACCTCACGATCGATAAACTCCTTCACAGCGTCACGCATCATGCGTTGTTCTTCGCTAAAGTCCTCAGGAGTAAAAACATTTTCTGGGTGGGTTTCTTGCAACAAAAAAGCACCACCTCTCGTTCTTGTTATTTCTTTCGTTTCCATAGTTTTTAAATTAATTCATAAATACCTGCAGCACCTTGTCCAGTACCAACACACATTGTTACCATTCCATATTTTTGTTTTCTCTTCTTCATCTCATCAAACAACTGTACAGACAGTTTGGCCCCTGTACAACCCAATGGGTGTCCAAGTGCAATGGCACCACCATTTACATTGACAAGCGTAGGGTCGATGTCGAGTTCTCTAATCACAGCAAGTGATTGTGCAGCAAAGGCCTCATTGAGTTCGATTTGCTCTATGTCCTTAAGTTTTAGACCAGCTTGATCCAAAGCCTTTGGAATCGCAGCTACAGGCCCAATTCCCATTATCTTAGGTGGAACACCAGCAGTCGCATAGCTCACCAGCCTAGCAATAGGAGTGAGGTTGTGTTTTTTAACCATGTCCTCTGTCATCATCAATAATACAGCTGCTCCATCACTGGTTTGAGATGAGTTCCCAGCTGTTACAGACCCATTATTGGCAAACACAGGGCGCAATTTTGCCAATGCTTCCAAACTGGTATCAGCTCTTGGTCCTTCGTCTCGGTCAACAGTATAGGTGCGTATTGCTTTTTTACCATTGTCATCGACATATACTTCTTCAATATCAATGGGTACAATCTGATCAGTGAAGGTTCCATTTTTTTGTGCTGCAAGTGCTTTTTGATGCGATTCATAGGCAAAAGCATCTTGGTCTTCTCTAGAGATATTGTATTGGTTGGCAACTGCCTCAGCAGTGAGACCCATACCCCAATAGTAATCTTCATTTCCTTCCATGGCTGCTTTGTAATCAGGGGCAGGCTTATAACCACCCATGGGAATATAACTCATGCTTTCAACACCACCAGCGATGATACACTCTGCCATTCCAGATTGGATTTTGGCATTCCCCATGGCAATCGTCTCGATTCCCGATGCACAATAACGATTGACAGTCACACCTGGGACTTCGATTGTTTTGAGTCCCATCAACGATATGAGTCGAGCCATGTTGAGACCTTGTTCAGCCTCTGGCATTGCATTTCCAATGAGCACATCATCAATTACATTGACGTCAAAATCGTCAAGGGTACAAATCATATGTTCAATGGTTTCGGCAGCGAGCTCATCAGGTCGTTTGAATCTGAATAAACCTCTTGATGCTTTGCCAACTGCTGTTCGGTATGCTCTTACGATGTAGGTTGTTTTCATCTGTTAATTTCTTAAAGGTTTACCAGTTTTAAGCATATGTTGTATGCGCTCGAGCGTTTTACGCTCTGTACAAAGAGATAAAAATGCCTCTCTTTCAATGTCTAGAAGGTATTGCTCAGATACATAAGATGGCTGAGAAAGGTCACCACCAGCCATGACATATGCTAACTTATTGGCAATTTTTTTGTCGTGCTCTGATATATACTGCGCTGCTTCCATTGCGTCTGTGCCTACCAAAAACATCCCGAGTGCTTGTTTGCCAAGAACCTTCACGTCTTTTCTTGCCATTGGTTTTGTATATCCAGATTCTGCGAGTAAAATGGCATGTTTTTTGGCAATCGCAATTTGTTGGTTTGCATTGACAACAACAACGTCTTTTCCTTGTTGTAAAATGCCCAAGTCGTATGCTTCATAAGCAGATTTGGCAACTTTAGCCATTCCTATCGTTAGAAAATATTCTTGTAGCACATTGAGTTCCACATCATTTTTACGAAACGAATCGGATGCACGAAGTGCCATTTCTTTTGATCCACCACCACCAGGAATCACGCCAACACCGAATTCAACCAAACCAATATAGGTTTCGGCTGCGGCCACAACCTTGTCTGCATGTAAGCTCAACTCACAGGCTCCACCTAGCGTAAGTGTGTGAGGTGCTGCGACAGTGGGGATAGATGAATAACGCATGCGCATCATAGTGTCTTGAAAGTATTTGATAGCCATATTGAGTTCATCATATTCTTGCTCGACAGCCAACATAAATATCATTCCGATATTTGCTCCAGCAGAAAAATTTGCCCCTTGATTCCCAACCACAAGTGCTTGAAAATCCTTTTCAGCAACATCAATTCCTTTGTTGATCCCCTGCAAAACGCCACCTCCAATTGTATTCATCTTAGAATGAAACTCGACATTCAGCACACCTTCTCCGATGTCAATTAGCGAGCATTCATCGTTTTTCCAGACTGTGTTTGAG
>CACFJP010000022.1 GCA_902566635.1 uncultured Bacteroidota bacterium
CCATTGCAACGTAAGCATTAGTTATTGTGCCAGCGTAAGCTTCGTCAATATCGATTGCATCATCTAATTGGTTGAAGATAAGGATGTTAGTTACATCAACGTTACCTCCGAAGAACTCAATACCATCATCATCGTTAGAGATGATTTCGATGTTGCTAATTGTAGTACCAGAACCTACACCACCAAGGGTAAGACCGTTAATTTCATCACCGTTAGCAATAGTAGCACCACCATGACGGATAGATACGTAATCTAAAGTACCTGAGTTGTCATTAGCAACAGATCCACCGTAATTTGTGAAGTCGTATCCTTCAGCTATGCCTTCGATATTATCTTCACCACCGTCTTCACCAACGACACCTTTACCAAGAATTATAATACCACCCCATAAACCGCGGGTAGTAAGATCATTTGTAGCTCCACTAACTGTAGATACGAGCGTACCACCATCTACATCAGCAGCAGTGAGGTCATCATATTCAGATGTGAATATAATCGGCTGATCAGCCGTACCAACAGCATTAAGTTTACCACCTTTAGCAACAATAAGTGCGGTTGCGTCTATTGGGTCAGCACTGTAGGCAGCTTTTACAACGGTGCCAGCAGTGATAGTTAGCGTCGCTCCGTCCTGAACAACAACTTTACCGGACATATCATGGGAACCGTCCCAAGTTGTGTCTGTAGAAATATAAGAAATGCTCTGACCAAAAAGAGCCATGGGTAATAGTGTAATATAAAGTATAATATTTTTCATTGTTTTTTAAAATTAAATTTCTACAAACAAACAATATTGTGTGAGAGTTTTTGTTACCAAAAATTTAAGTTTAAGCCGCGTTTGTTAAGTAACCGTTAATTTCACACTCGCCTTTTATTGCTATTATTGCATCATGGACTGGGTAGAATTACTATCATTAAAGCGTCAAGGCGATACAAAAAAACGTTTGCGCACAGACCAAAACCATTTGCGCAGTGGTTTTGAGGTGGACTATGACCGGATTATTTTCTCTTCGGCCTTTCGGCACCTACAAGACAAAACCCAAGTCATTCCCTTTTCACAGTCTGGTTTTGTTCACACCCGACTTACTCATAGTTTGGAAGTATCGGTTGTCGGTCGGAGTTTGGGAAGGGCAGTGGGGAATAACGTAATCCAAAAACACCCCGCTTTGGCAGTGACCCATGGCTATCATCAACATGATTTTGGAACCATCGTTGCAGCGGCTTGTCTGGCACATGACATTGGCAACCCCCCTTTTGGACATTCGGGCGAACAAGCCATCGGCGATTTTTTTACTTCTGGATCTGGCGCAGCTCTGATCAGCGCCCTTGCAGAAGCACAACAACAAGACCTAATTCGCTTTGAAGGAAATGCCAATGGTTTTCGTATCGTTTCCGAAGATCGGGAGGGTGTTCCGGGTGGCCTTCGCCTCAGCTATGCGACACTTGGGACCTTTACCAAATACCCAAAAGCATCGATTCCGATTCAACCCACTAAAAAAGTCAGCGATAAAAAATTTGGATTTTTTCAAGCACAGTCTGCTTTCTTTTCCGAAGTTGCCAATGAATTGGGATTGCAAGGCCCTCAAAACACCTTTCACCGCCATCCACTTGCCTTTTTGGTCGAAGCAGCAGATGATATCTGTTACACCCTTATCGACTTTGAAGATGGCATCAACTTGGGCTGGATTCCAGAGTCCTATGCTTTGGAGTATCTTATCAAATTGGTAAAAGATCATATCGACACCGATAAGTACAAACAACTCCAAACCACCAGCGACCGCTTAGCCTACCTGCGAGCTCTCACGGTTGGGGTGTTGATCGAGGATGCGACACGTATTTTTATGGAAAATGAACAGGCAATTTTAGCTGGAGAGTTTTCACATGCCCTTATCAAAAAAAGCAAATACACAGCTCAAGTTGAAGATATTATCAAATTGAGTAAAGAAAAAATCTATAGCTCCGAGGAGGTAATTGAAAAAGAAGTGAAAGGTTATCGAGCGATTCATCATATTATGGAAGTGTTAAGTCATGCAGTCATTCGACAAGCTGATAACAAGACCACTGCTCTTGACCGATTGGCATTGAATCTTTTACCAGAAACCATTCGGTTTTCACCTGATGATCGTTATCAACAGCTGTTGCAAATAAGTTGTTTTGTTGCGGGACTTACAGACGGACAAGCCCTACTGTGGCATAAAAAATTAAGCTAATGATTGATCCCTTGACTGACGAACACTTCATGAAAAAGGCTTTGATGGAAGCCCAATTTGCCCTTGAAAAAGGTGAGGTGCCTGTTGGGGTGGTGGTGGTTACACATGGTCAGATCATTGCTCGTGGGCACAACCTCACCGAAACGCTGACCGATGTCACTGCTCATGCCGAAATGCAAGCGATTACTGCTGCTGCAAATTATATCGGCGGAAAATATCTCAAAGATTGTACGCTGTACGTCACGCTTGAGCCTTGCAGTATGTGTGCAGGGGCTATGTATTGGAGTCAACTCGGACGATTGGTCTTTGGAGCATCAGACGACAAAAGAGGATATCGCGTACACAATACCCCTTTACATCCCAAAACCAAAGTCACCTTTGGGGTATGCGAAGACGAAACTTCTTTTATTTTACAGACGTTTTTTAAACAAAAAAGAACATAAAAAAAAGCCCTAAAAAGGGCTTTTCAGTAATTCAAAATAAAATACAATTAGTCAAGGAGTTCGATATCAGTGGCCATTTTGCCTTTTCTACCTTCGCCCTCGTTATACGATACTTTGTCACCTTCATTGATGTTGATTCCCTCAAGAGAGGTTACGTGAACGAAAATATCTTCGCCCGTTTCATCATTGGTAATGAATCCAAAACCTTTAGACCCATTGAAAAATTTAACTGTTCCAGTCATCTATTTAATTTAAAGGGCGAATATAATACATATATATAAATCCTTGGTCTTTTATTTGGATTGTTTTGATTTTTTTCCCATTTCCCTCATTTTTTTGAAGTTTTCTGGCGTCAGGGTATAGTCTGCTAGTTTTTTGTCTTTCCACCTATGGTAGATAAAAAGGGGCATAAAAATAAAGGTGGTAAACAAAATCGTTACCCCAATGACACGATCTCCAGTGATTGGGTTGTTTGATTTGAGCATAAAGCCAGTGATTATTGCTATGACGATGCAAGCAAATAAGATTTGTAAGAGCCTGGTCATGTTTTGGATTGAAGTGAGAGTTCATCGAGTTGATCATCATCCAAAGGAGCAGGCGCATCAATCATCACATCCCTACCACTATTGTTTTTTGGAAAAGCGATATAATCACGGATAGACTCTTGCCCATCCAATACAGCAACCAGTCGATCAAACCCTAAAGCAATCCCCCCATGTGGAGGGGCTCCATAGCGAAAGGCATCCATTAAAAATCCAAACTGCGCTTGGGCCTCTTGTTTGCTAAACCCAAGGAGTGAAAATATTTTTTCTTGCATTTTTCGATTGTGAATACGAATCGATCCACCACCGATTTCATTGCCATTGAGGACCAAGTCATACGCATTGGCAAATACTGACGAAGGTGAGCTGTCGAGTTGGACGATTTGCGCTGGTTTTGGAGCTGTGAAAGGGTGGTGCATGGCATGAAAGTGATCCTCACCTTCCACTTGTTCAAACAGTGGAAAGTCAACCACCCAAAGGGGTGCAAAAACCTTTGGATCGCGAAGACCCATTTTTTCTGCGACTGCAAGACGGAGTTCACCGAGTTGTGTATGTGTTTGTGCTTTTCCTCCAGAAAGAACGAGAATGATATCTCCCTTTTTGGCGTGGCAAGCAGATGCCCAAGCAGCCAAGTCCTCTTGACTGTAAAATTTATCGACAGATGATTTGTAACTACCATCCTCATTGCACTTGACCCAAACCATGCCTTTAGCACCAATTTGAGGTCGCTTAACCCAATCGATCCAACTGTCTATTTCTTTTCGACTCATGGCAGCACCACCCTCGACAGCAAATCCGCCAATCCACTCTTGTCTATCAAAGACCTGAAAGCCCTTGCTCTGTGCGACTTCATTGAGTCCAGCTAGGTGCATGCCAAACCGAATGTCTGGCTTGTCCGAACCATAGGTTGCGATGGCGTCAGCATAGGATAATCGTGGGAAAGTAGTGGGTTTGATGCCGTGGATGTCTTGTAGCAATTGTTGTAAGAGCCCTTCAAAAACAGCTAGAATATCATCTTGTTCCACAAAGGACATTTCACAATCGATTTGTGTAAACTCAGGTTGCCGATCGGCACGAAGGTCTTCGTCACGAAAACATTTCACAATCTGATAATAGCGATCCATACCACCAACCATCAACAATTGCTTAAATGTTTGTGGGGACTGCGGTAGGGCATAAAACTGTCCTGGATTCATGCGGGACGGCACGACAAAATCACGAGCACCTTCAGGGGTTGATTTGATGAGGTAAGGGGTTTCGATTTCTGCAAAATCTTGAGACGACAAATAGTTGCGAATCACTTGCGCCACTTTGTTACGAAACAACAACTTGTCTTTGATCGTGTTGCGACGGATATCTAAATACCGATATTTCATGCGCAGGTCATCGCCACCATCAGTTTCATCTTTCAAAGTAAAAGGCGGAACTTCGGCAGGGTTGAGAATTGTGAGTTCTTTGACCAAAACCTCGACGTCGCCAGTGGGGATTGCGGAGTTTTTGGCCTCCCTTTCAATTACATAGCCATTTACTTGTACAACAAACTCTCTACCGAGTGTCTTGGCTTTTGAAATGAGGGCGGCATCACACCGCTCTTCATCCAGTACGAGTTGTGTTACGCCATATCGGTCACGAAGGTCAATCCAAAGCACAAAACCCTTGTCGCGGATACGCTGTACCCAACCAGCGAGTTGAACGTCCTTGTTTACATCGGATTGGCGCAATGCGCCGCATGTGTGACTCCTGTGCATGGAAGTGATTTGTGCAAAAATAAGGGGTTTTTGAGAGAGCATTTGTATATTTCAAAATAAAAATACAACATACACAAAATCAGACTATTAAATGACTAATGTTAATTTAATGTTACGTGAATGTAAATTTTTAGTATATTTGAAGAATCAATCCCAAAGACAAGAGGTATGAAAGCACAGATGATTTTAATTTTCGTATTCGTTTTCGGTTGTACATTTTCGTATAGCCAGACCACAAAGGTAGATCGTACGACTTCACCTCAACTGATGAAACTCACCCAGTTTCACGATAATGGAGAAATTGCTCAACACGGGCATATTCACCGCAACAAACTCGATGGCGTTTGGGAATCTTTTGATCCTGAGGGCAACAAAATGGCAGTCGGCAATTATGATAAGGGCGTAAAATCCGGCACATGGTTTTTTTGGACAGATGAGCAATTGATTGAAGTTGAGTTTGTCAACAACAAGGTAGAAGACGTCATTTATTGGAACACGACAGAGCGTACAGCCTCTCGCTAATTTTCCTTAAACTTTGTTGAATCTTATAGCGGCCCTTTTGCTGAGATAAAAAGCAACAGGAACAATCACTAGTGTCAAGAAGGTTGCAAAAGTCAATCCGAATATAACGGTCCATGCAAGAGGACCCCAGAAAATTACATTATCTCCACCGATATAAATCTGAGGATCTCCAGTAGTGAATAGTGAAAAGAAGTTGATGTTGAGCCCCACAGCTAATGGAATAAGCCCAAGTACGGTTGTAATGGCTGTTAGCAACACTGGGCGTAAACGTGCTTTACCCCCATTCACAATTGCATTAAAAATTTCGGATCGATCCAAATGATAATCATACTCGAGACGATGTTTGTCACGTCTTCGGTCGAGCAAAAGCTGGGTGTAGTCTAATAGCACTACACTATTGTTGACCACAATTCCAGCCAAGGAGATGATCCCCATCATGGTCATGATAATGACAAAAGTCATATTGAAAACCACCAAACCGAGAAAGACCCCTGTGAAGCTCATAAATATGGAAAATAAGATGATAAAGGGTTTACTGACCGAGTTGAATTGTAAAACGAGTAAGACTAATATCAAAAACAAAGCATAAAGTAAAGCACTAGACAAAAAGGACATGTTTTCTTCTTGCTCTTCAATCTCACCAGTAAAGCGATAGCGCATGTCGGCAGGCAGTTGAAAGGCATCTATTTGTGTTTTTATTTGATTGACGATTTCTGCAGCGTTATAACCAGGCAATATGGCCGAGTAAACAGTCACAACACGTTCTAGGCTACGATGCTTAATTGCACTATAACCAGAAGTGTTTTTTCTATCGGTGACTGCAGCAACTGGAATCGATTTGATTTGTCCAGATGCCATGTCTCGAAAGGTGATATATTGATTAAATAAAGCAGATTGATTGTAGCGATCTTCTTCTTGAAAACGCACATTGATGTTGTAGTCCTCCCCATCTTTTTTATACACTCCTGCTTTTTCTCCAAACAAGGATTGGCGAAGCTGAAAACCTATTTGCCCTGCGCTAACGCCAAGTTCTCCAGCTTTTTGGCGATCAACAGCGATGCGCATACCCGGTTTGTTCCGATTGACATCGACTTTGAGTTCCTCAATTCCTGGAATATTCATGTTGATGATAAAGTTTCGCATTCGCTCACTGACTTCTATCAGATCGCCATAATTATCTCCCGTTACTTCGATATTGATTGGATAGCCCAGTGGGGGACCTGCTTGGTCTTTTTCAACTGAAATGGAAACCCCTGCAAAGGTACCTGCCAATGCTTGTTGGATTTCTCTTCGAAGGTTTTCACTCGATAATCCACGACGGAATTTGAATTCACGCATGGTTGCAGTGATTTTTCCACGATGTGGCATTTCGGCTTCAGATCCACCTTCAGTTTGTGGATTTCCAGCGCCAGCCCCAACCTGTGAAACCAAAGATTCGACCATAAAATTATACCCATCATCCATATATTTTGGTTGGTTGACGGTTTTGATGACCAGCTGCTCAATCGACTTGGTCATTTCATCAGTTTTGGCGATGTCAGTCCCTTGTGGATATTCAATATAGGTGATGATTTGTGTGGGTTGATTGTCGGGAAAAAACTCCACTTTTGGTTGTGAAATTCCAACAAGAACAAATGAGAAAATGAGCATCAATACTGTTCCAAAGACAAAGGCATATGCTCGACGACCACGCATGGCATATCGCAGCAATCGCTCGTAGCGAATTTCTAGCCAAACCAAAAATCGAGTTCTAAATCGATTGGCCAGGTCTTTTAATACATATTTATAAATCCAAAAAAGCAGAACAATAAAAAGTAGCAAAGAACCAAGCCCTCGAATGGCACCCCCTCCAAAGAGAATAAAGATTCCCAATCCACCAAGGATGAGCGTGATTCGAATGAGTTTTTGTCGAGATAGAATTTTTTCTTCTACATCCATAAATTGGGATACCAGAACAGAGTTGAAGAAGATGGCAACTATAAGAGAAGAACCCAGTACGACAGATAGTGTAATGGGGAAGTAGATCATAAACTGCCCCATAATTCCTGGCCAAAAGCCTAAAGGTACAAAAGCTGCAACAGTGGTTGCAGTTGAAATGATGATGGGAAAGGCAATTTCACTCACTCCTTTTTTAGCAGCTTCAAATCTAGGTATCCCTTCTTTTTCAATGAGTCTATATACATTTTCAACAACCACAATTCCATTATCAACCAGCATTCCCAAGCCCATTACTAAGGCAAAGAGAACCATGGTATTCATTGTATACCCCAAAGATTGAAGGATAAAAAAGGAAATAAACATAGACATAGGAATGGCAAACCCTACAAACAAGGCATTACGAAATCCCAGGAAAAAGGTAAGAACTGTTACGACCAGAAGAACACCAAACAAGATGTTGTTGATCAGGTCATTGACTTGGTTAATGGTAATAGTAGAGGTGTCGTTTGAAATAGTGACTTCGACATCTTGTGGGATGATGGTGGAGCGTGCATTATTGACAATATTACGAATGGCTTCCGCAGCTTGGATCAGGTTTTTACCACCTCTTTTTTTGACATCTAACATCACTACCGATTGCCCAAATTCTCGCGCATGGGTGGTGGCGTCCATATCCTTAAATCGAATGGTGGAAATGTCTTTTAAGTAAATTGCACCAAGTTCGTTTTTGACAACAAATTCTCCCAAATCTGAGGGGTTTTGGATTTCTCCAATCACACGAATGTTACGTCGTTGGTCATTGGAAATAATACTTCCCGCAGAGACAGTCGAATTTTCGTTTCGAATGGCTTGGATGACATCTCCAAAACTCACTTTCGAAGCCATCATTTTGTGGATATCAACTGCCACTTCGACTTCTCTTTCTTGCGTGCCTCGAATATCGACCTCTTTGATTTGATCGAGGCGCTCGATACGCTGTTCTAATAGTTCAGCGTAATCGTTTAATGCATCGAGTGTGTAGTCTCCTTGCAGGGTGACATTAACAATGGGAAATTCCTCTACAAAATTGAGGTCAAACACATTGGGTTCGAGTTTGGCATTATTGAATGTGGGCCAGTCCTCACCTGCCACAACAGCATCCACTTCGTCTTTGACCTTTTGCTTGGCGAGATTTACGTTGATGTCTTCGTCAAACTCAAGCACAACCATCGAATAGTCGTCTTGTGATGTGGAGGTGATTTCTACTACATTACTCACCCCTTTAACTGCCTCCTCTAAAGGATCAGTCACAAAGCGTTCTATGTCTTCTGCTGTGTTTCCGGGGTAAGGGGTGCTGATGTAGATATTGGTTTCAGTAATCTCAGGAAAGTTCTCACGCGGCATGGTCATATAAGCAGATATACCCAAAAACAACAAGACAGCCATAAAGACATACATGGTGTTGCTGTTGCGTATCGCCCATGAGGAAAGGAGAAACTCTTTTTCGGAGGAATTAGAGGTCTTTGCCATCTTTATTTTATGATTTGAACAGGTTGATTTTCTTTCACAAGTCGAGCACCCTCACTGATAATGGTTGCGCCTTCCTCTAGACCCGCAACAACTTCAACCATACCATTTTCTGCATAGCCAGTTTGAATAAAGACTTTTTGTGCTTGGTTGTCCTTGTCAATTGCAAAAACAAACTGATCACCAGAGGCATTTTCCGAAATAACACTCACAGGTATTAAGAGAGCTTTTGGATTGATGTAGTCAAAAATGTGAAGGGTGCTAATCAAGTTTGGATTGACCTCTAGCGATGAATCAATATCCACAGTCACACGGAATGTTCTATTTTCAGTACTGACATGTGTTGCTCTATGAGAAATACTTGCCTCAAAAGAGGTGTTGAGAACAGGAATTTCAACAAGGGCTGGAGTTCCTTTCGAAACTGTTGGCAAGTAGCGTTCGGGCACATCTGCTTCCACATACATTTCTTTGGTGCTCACCAGTCGAATGAGCGGCATAGTTCCAGGGCTGACGACCTGACCGACGTCAACCATGATGTGATCAATTTTTCCAGAAAAGGGAGCGCGCACGATAGCTTTTTCTAGCTGATCGTTCAGTTGTCCCAACTGACTGCGTTGACTTTCATAGTTGGTTTTGGCTTGTAGATACTCAATTTCAGAGCCAATCTGTTCGTTCCACAGTCGCTCCTGTCGTTCAAAAACTGTTTTTGCCAAATCGGTTTGTGCTTTTTGTAAACGGATGGCTTGTTTCAGTCCACCATCGTCGATACGCATCAGTATTTGACCTTTTTTCACCTGTTGACCTTCTCGAATTGATATGGATGAGACTGCCCCCATAAATTCGGGTTGTAACAACATATTTTGATTTGTTTTCACAATTGACTGCAAAGAAATACGATGTTTTAATTCGCTGGGCTTGACAGTATCTACAGAAACCAGTGCTCGTTTTTTGCTGGTGTCCAATCGGTTGAGAGCAGCTGTGACCAAACCGAGTTCATTGCGAAGCTCCTCGATTTGATTGACCATTCCAGATCGCTTTTGTTCCAGGCCATCAACATCAGCACTGTCGATGAGTTCTTGGGTTGATTGTTCGGCTTCGTTTCCACAAGAAATTAGGGTGAAGCATGTTAGAAAAAGAATTAGGTATTTCATTTTTTTACAATTTCAGGTGATGAGTGATATAATATATCGAGTTCAGTTTTTGATTGGATGATGTCTCGCATGGTATTCAGATGTTGGTTTTGTAAGTCGTAAAGTTGCAATTGAGCTTGTCGAAGTTCGAAACTACCACTCACTCCCTCACTGTATTTGATATTGTTTTTGCGTTCAATTCTATAGGCGATTTCTAAACTTTCCTGACTTCTCAGAAACGCTTCCAACGCCAAGGTAAATTGACTGTGTGCGTTTGCTTTTTGCAATAGAAGCTCTTCTTCAATTTGTTCGAGTTGAGTCTGGGCCTTGGCAACATTGAGTTTGGCTTGATCGGTTCGTGACTGACCTGCACCAGAGGTGAAAATGGGAAGAGTGACTCTTAAGCCAATAGCAGAGCGATCATACCACTGTTGAGATTTTTGAAAAAAAGTAAAATCGTCATTAAATCCATCATACCCACTTGTGACAAAGGCCGAAATGGTTGGCAGGGCTCGAAAACGCTCAAGCTTAAGCAACAATTCAGAAGAACGGAGATTGTTTTGAGCAATTTGGTAGTCGATGTTTTTTTTGAGGTCCCAATCCGATGAAATCAGCTCATTCTCACTTTTGACACAGAGTTCCAACAAGGTGTCTGTCAAGTTGATATTGCCATTTAAATCTCTTCCTAAAGTTATGTTGAGTATTTGATGTGTTATGGGAACAAGTCTAAGCACATAATCGAGTGAACTTTGGATGGAAGCACTTGTGATTTCCAACTGCTCCACCTGCTCTACTTCGACCAAACCTTGTTGATATACTTTTCGTACATCTGTCAGTGTACCCTCAAGGTTTTCAAGGTTTTTTTCCAAGATGCGTTTGCGTTCCTCAGCATGAAGAACATTGATATAAGCATCAGTCACGAGTCGTTTGACTTCTAATTCGCTTTTGACTTTGTTTTGTCGAGATATTTTGAGGAAGACACTGGACGCTTGAAGGCCAACCAAATAGGAACCATCAAAAATCAATTGATCCAAACGCGCCGCGACATCTACACTTTGCTTAGTACCAAATTTAACAGGGTAATACTCGCCCGGATTTCCACCAAAATAAGCCCCAGGAACGATAGAGGTTCGCTGTTCGAGGTCTTTGTTGTAAAAGGTACTGGCACTGATTTGTGGTAAACCAGTGGCAATTGTTTCCCATTGGCGTTCACGCGCAATTTGAATGTCATAGTCAGCATTGACCATAATGCGATTGTTTTGTAAACCTTCCATGATGGCTTCTGTCAAGCTTAGAGATTGTTGACTCCATCCAAATTGAACAAACACAAGTGAAACAATAAGTATTAGTAAACGATTCATGATTTTGGTTTGATATATGAGGATAAATATGTCATGCCTTTATTTGTAACGATGGCACATAAGTGATAATCTAAGTAGCTTTCCATAAGCTGTTCGGGGCTATATTTTTCTGCGGGAAACAGTTCGGCGTTTTTGATGCTAATCATGCCATTAAAATACATTCGAGAAATAAAATCAACATCGATAGACGGACGAAAAAGCTTCATTTTAACCCCTTTTTTTAAACTCTTTCGTACAGATGTTGTAATAAAATCAAATTGTTTTTTTTGGAGTTCGTCATGAATGATCGGATAATATTTTCTCAATTGGTATAGGGGGGATGTTTTTTCACCCTTCAATTGATGCATGATGAACATTTTGATTTCGTAGAGTTCAGAAATTGGATTGCTGGCTTGATCACGAATTTCCTCGAGCTTGGTTGTAATATAGTTATACATTGAAAACACAACCTTTTGAACCAAAGCTTCTTTATTATTAAAAAAATTATAAATGGTTTTCTTCGAGATTTTCATATTTAGGGCAATGTCGTCCATGGTGACTGTTTTAAATCCATATTCTAAAAACAAATCAGTGGATGCAACAACAATAGATTTCTCTATGTTTATTGATTTCATAGCGGGACAAATATATACAAGGAAACTTAAAAAATAAAAAAAGTTTCCTGCGTTTTCATAAAAATGATTTTAGACTTCTTTTCTGTAGTTGTACTTTTGTTAAAATTTAAAATTCATGCGTTCAATCCAAGCGTATCAAGAATTATTTTCCACGCATTTACAATCTATGGCACTTGTAAAGGAGCCGTTGAGACTATATGACCCAATTTCTTATATCCTAAAGCTCGGGGGTAAGCGAATGCGACCTGTATTGGCGCTAATGGCTTGCGATGCTATGGGAAAAAATCCTTCATCAGCCCTAAGCGTAGCGACTGCTGTCGAGTTGTTTCACAATTTTACCTTGCTGCACGACGATATTATGGACGAAGCAAGTCTGCGTAGAGGTCAGCAGACAGTGCATCAAAAATGGGATGTCAATACTGGTATTCTTTCAGGAGATGCGCTTCTTGTGATTGCCTATCAACAGCTCAACCAGTATGAGGATACTCTCTTTTCACAGTTGACAAAGTTGCTCAGTGAAACAGCACTACTTGTATGTGAGGGACAACAATATGACGTTGACTTTGGAACCAGAAATGATGTTAGTTTGGAGGCCTACATTCAAATGATTCAGCTCAAAACGGCAGTCTTGTTGGGTTGTGCCCTTCGCATGGGTGCTTTGGTTGGGAATGCAACAACAGTTGCAGCAGATTGCCTGTACGAATTTGGAGTGAACCTTGGCATTGCCTTCCAGCTGCAGGATGATTTACTCGACTCTTTTGGAGACCCAAAAAACTTTGGAAAAAAAGTAGGTGGGGATATTATTGAAAATAAAAAAACCATTCTCTATCATCTTACAATGGCGCACGCTAATGCTCACGATAAAGCAACCTTTGAACAACTGATGACTTCGACACCATCAGATGAAAATAAAAAAATCAAAGCAGTCAAAACCATTTATGAATCCACAGAAGTTCCCCGCCGAACTGCCGAGCAAGTGTCTGCCTACACCAATAAAGCAATGGATGCCTTGCAGCAATCGACCCTTTCCTCTAATCAAATTGATTACTTCACTGCCTTCGCAGATGAATTAATGGTACGTACCAAATAAACGCTTAAAGAATTGCTTCACAAAAAGAAGGGTAGGGAATGATCTCATGATGAGAATATCTTGAAAAAAGTTGCTTTGCTCATCTAAAAATTTGAAAATACGCTTGGGGCTATTTTTGCCAAACATTCCTGAAAATAATTGCGCGCCCATGTGGTTGTTCTCATATAAAACATCCAAAAACAGCAAGTCGTACCACCAAAAACGATTTTTCTTTGCAAAACGACTCAGCGGTTTGTTTGCACTGATATGATCGACCAAAGCAATTGTTTTTCGATTGATATTTTTAAAAGTAAAACCAGTACTTGCTTTAGTCCACCCACCTGCCGAGCCAATCAAGTGTACATTTTTTGAGTTGTGTTTCCAAAAGGGATAGGAACACATAGGGATACTCCCTTGCTCGACTTCAACTAACTCGTAATCACCAATTTTTTTTTCTATTAAATAGTCGCTTATGGCAGATTCATATTCGGATTTATCAAGTTGTTTTTCCGAGAAAAGAGTATATTCAATTAGTGCTTCAGTTTTTGTAAAAGGAAGCACATACATGAATCTGGTTTCTTGCTTTTGTGGAACGGTAAAGTCCATAAAAACTGCTTTTTGCACATCAAAAATAGGTTTTGGGGTTTTAATGTACCAACCCAAAAAATGCTGCTGAAGTACAGGGTATTGTTGTTGTTGGCGAAGGATGTTCCAATCAAAAATACTATTGAAAAGAGTAGAACACTGATAGGTGTTGTGATCAGTACTGACAATTACATGAGTGCCTTTATCGCTAAAGCCAGTACAACTTTCATACTTGATTTGAACTGACTTGTTTTGCGTAATGTTTTTATGGAGAAGTTCATAATAGGGTTTGCTTCGAAGCATCTTGTATGAAGAGTCTCCCAAATCAATGGTCTTGTCAATGCTTTGACTTTTAAATTGCACCTTGCTCCACTGGTTTTGGAGCAAATCGTCCCACTCTCCTTCACCTGTTTCCCAAAAACACCAAGTCCGATCGTTCGCTTTGTGCTGGTCGCTTTCAAGGATGAGTATAGAAGACGCTTTATGGGCAGCACTTTTACTTAAGCGATGAGCCAATTGCAGTCCTGAAGCACCACCACCCAATATGATAAAATCTAGCTGTTGCAATCTATTGTTCTCTGAACCACAAACATACAAAATATAAAAACCCATTTGTTTTAGTCATAACTAAAAAAAATATTTAGATTAAACTAAATTTTTAATATATTTGCCATCTGATGCAAACATTATCAACTGAAGACTATTTAAAAGCAATTTATCATGTATCACAATCCTCATCTGGTGCTGTGGCAACAACGAGCATTGCGAAACAGATTGGTGCAAAGCCATCTTCTGTCACAGATATGTTCAAAAAGCTTTCTGATCAAAACCTAGTGAAATATCAAAAGTATCAGGGTGTTTCTCTGACAAATGAGGGGGTCAAAACAGCACTGCGAATTGTTCGAAAGCATCGTTTGTGGGAATCTTTTTTGGTTTCTCACTTGAATTTTAATTGGGACGAAGTGCATCAGGTTGCAGAGCAGCTCGAGCATATTCAGTCCGAGAAACTGACAAATGAACTCGAAAGGTTTTTGGACTATCCTACGCATGACCCCCATGGTGATCCAATACCCAACAGGGCTTTGTTTATGAAAACATACAGCAAAATTTTACTCACTGAACTTCCAGTGAACAAGGAGGGTGTTTGTATAGGGGTCAAGGACAACTCTTCAGGCTTTTTACGCTACCTAGACAGAAGACAGATAGGAATCGGAACAACTTTGCAGGTATTACATCGTGAGGATTTCGACGACTCACTGCATATACAAGCAGGGAAGTCAACACTGATGATTACCAAAAAAACCGCTGAAAATATTTACGTAAAACCTTAAACTATGTTACAAGAAATTTTATCTTTTTTTGAGCAAACACCCCCTGTTTTAGGTGCATTATATGCCACTTTGTTCACTTGGGGGATGACTGCACTGGGTGCATCTTTTGTTTTTTTCTTCAAAACCATGAATCGAGCATTTTTGGATGGGATGCTAGGCTTCACAGGTGGCGTTATGGTTGCTGCTAGCTTTTGGAGCTTACTCGCACCAGGGATTGAAATGAGCTCAGGGGAGGGCTTTGTAAAAGTGATTCCAGCAGCTGTTGGTTTTGGTCTTGGAGCGCTGTTTATTTTTGGTCTTGACAAGGTTCTTCCGTACCTTCACATAAACTTCAAAAAGCCCGAAGGGGTAAAAACACCATGGCATCGCTCAACACTGCTTGTTCTTGCCATTACGCTTCACAATATCCCTGAGGGATTGGCAGTAGGCGTTCTCTTTGGGGGTGTGGCGGCTGGTTTACCAGAAGCATCGATTGCAGGTGCAGCTGTACTTGCGATGGGTATTGGGATTCAGAACTTCCCAGAGGGAGTGGCTGTATC
>CACFJP010000023.1 GCA_902566635.1 uncultured Bacteroidota bacterium
CACCACCTCAAGCTTTATTTACTGCTATACAAAGTGAGGAAGTGGATAATGACGGTTGGAAAGACTTTTATTTTTCCAATGGATCAATTAGCGCCACAACCTATGCTTGGGATTTTGGAGATGGGAATACATCTTCAGATTTTGAACCAAGAAACAAATTTAGTGAGGAGGGAACCTATACAGTCTCTTTGACTGCTTCTGATAACAATGGTCTTACAAATACATTAACAAAGGAAGTACTAGTTGAAGAACCACCCGCACCTCCTGTACAAGATCCAGTTTTAATAAATACTGTTTTTGATAAGCTCGGTAAGTCATCTGGGTCTGACTGTGCTTGTTCAGGATGGATTAATAGGAGCTTAGGTACTCAAGGAGAGTCCAGTACAGCTTCTGGAGATAGTGTGTTAAAGTTTGACAATAACGAACCTGATCATATTTATCAAGAGTTTGAGGTCACGCCTAATGCCAACTATCAGATTGAAGTTGAGGTATCATTTAAAGCTAATGCTGGTAAATCAAACCCTTCAAGTCTCGAATTTAGAGTCCTAGCTGGAACGGGTTATGATACTGGCTACACTCCGACTTATTACACTGAAACAACGGCATTTCCACAAGATGGATATGGGTACTCTTCAGTTGCTCAAACAGAAGTTGAAGCAAATAATCTTATGACTAAAGTGCTTAACAATCCAGATGACACTAGTTATATCAAATATATACTTAACTTCAATTCTGGCGCAAATAACAGTGTCGCATTATTTGTAAGAGGCATCGGCGGACTTGCTACAGGCAGTTCAGACAATGAAAGATATGGGTACTCTAGTGGAGATGAAGAAATTAGAATTGATAACTTAGTCATCACTGCGTTGTAGTATATCAATTAACAGTTAATTTAAAAATGCAAGTGGTAATTTTAACTACTTGCTTTTTTTATTTTTAAGAATAATGAATAATACTTTCAAAACACCTTATTTCAAACTACTCTTTTTCACATTCACCTCACTTAGTTTATGTGCACAAATAAGTTTACCTCCGTTTTTTTCAGATCATATGGTGCTTCAGCAAGAACAAAAAATTGTCCTTTTTGGTAAGGCTGCGCCCTATGAAAAAGTTACAGGAATCTTCAAAGGAGAAGTAAGTAAAACAAGTGCTAATCCAAACGGTTCATGGCGACTTGTTTTTAGTCCATCAAAAGCTGGAGGGCCATACCAGCTTAAAATTTCTGCAAAAAATACAATTAAATTCAATAATGTATTTGTTGGCGAAGTATGGTTTTGTTCTGGGCAGTCAAACATGGGTTGGCCGCTATACAAATCAGAAAATGGTGTTCGTGAAGTTGAACAAAGCTTACATGACAAAATCAAGCTGTTTGATGTTAGAAGATCTATGAGCGGTATTCCTACCAAGAATCTTGATACTTTGAATAAGTGGACTAGCTGTAATCCAAAAACAACAAAAAACTTTTCTGCAGTTGCCTATTATTTTGGTCGAGAATTATATAAGCGATATCAAGTTCCTATCGGTTTAATTCATTCTTCATGGGGTGGTTCAAGCATTGAAGCCTGGATGAATGCAGATGATTTTGCTGATGACAAAAACAAGTATGAGCTAATAAAAAAAATAAAGACTACAGATCTTAACCGATTAGAACAAGACTACAAAGTTGAAGAAAAAAAATATAATATTTATTTGGATGAGGTTGACTTGGGATTAAAACAAAACTGGCAGTCAGGGCAACACAACTACAGCTCATGGAAAACAATGCAACTCCCAAGTGTGTGGAGACGGTCTCCTTTAAAACAACGTGTGGGTGTTGTTTGGGTATCGAAATCCATAACCCTATCAGCCCAGGACACAGCTGGAGATTTGGAGCTTAGTTTTGGTTTAATTGACAATGAAGATATTACTTTTTTTAACGGCACCAAGGTCGGGTCAGTAAAAAAGAATGATGTTTTAAGAAATTATATTGTGCCAAAGGAGTTGTTAAAACATGGAGAGAATATAATTACTGTGCGCGTTAAAAACCCTTTAGATATTGGAGGATTTAGAAGCGGTGAAAACTCATTTTATGTCCGTACAATCTTAAAAAAGGTATCCTTGGCTGGCACTTGGAGATATAAAGTAGGAACTCCCAAAATTAAAGAACCTCCCACTCGGGTGCATCCAAAATATTTACCCTCATCGCTATACAATGCCATGCTAAATCCATTTTTCGATTACAATATCCGAGGTGTTATATGGTATCAGGGAGAGTCTAATGTCAGTAGGGCGACGGAATATGGAAAACTATTTCCTATGATGATTAAAGATTGGAGAGATAAATGGAAAAACAACATACCTTTTTTATTTGTCCAACTTCCTAATAGAGCTAATATGGGAATTAAGCAGCCAAACTTTAGAGAGGCTCAAGCCCAAGCATTAAATCTGGATTTAGTGGAGATGATACCAACTATTGACATAGGAGACAATTATGATGTTCACCCAGCAAATAAGCATGATGTTGGCTATAGACTTGCTGTGGCTGCTGATCATTTGGTCTATAATCCTTCAATAATTGGTCATTATCCAAAGATTATTGAAACAGTATCTATGCCAAAATCAGTTTTGTTTTCTTTTGACCAGTCAATTGTACATAAGGGTAAATCCGAAATTGTGGAAGGATTTGAGATTTTTAAAAATGGTGTTTTTGATTCCAAAGCCAATGCAAAGCTAATGGACGAAAAAACCATAGCTGTACCACATTCAAGCAATAGTTATCCTATAGAAATAAGATATCTATGGAAAGATGCACCCTCAGAAGTTTCAATTTATAACGAGTTAGAAATTCCATTGCCTCCTTTCAGAAAAACAATTGGTAACTAGTTTTTTATGGTAAAAGTATAAACATTAACCGGTTGTTTTTCAACCAAAAAGGAAACATAATAATCTCCTTCACTTAGTCCAGAAACTGTTATTTTCTGTTTTCGTAATAATTTATTGAGTGCTATTTTTTTACCCGCCCCATCAATTAACTCGATTTCCTCATAGCTATTTTTTGGTATTTCTTTTATAGAAACCACACCTTTTAATTTATTTAACTTTAGTTTATTATTTATTGACATTGCCTTATAATCAATTGCACTTAGTGGAGCTAACTCCTGAATAATAAAATCAGCAAATCTTACCTGCTCATCTCTTAAATTAGATAAACTTTTAATACTTCTATAAATACCCCATTTTGGACGTGCAAAGCTCGATCCATCTTGCCACATATCAATAGTAGTAATATTATATTTTAATAAGACCAAGCCATCAGAAATGCGTGAAATTTTCAGATAATATTCTCCTAAATTTTCATATTTGATAACCTCAGTAACTTTAACCCATTCACCCCGAAATAAGTCTAATAATGCTGTTTTTAATGTACTTTGAGTATTGGTAGCAGTATATCGTAATTCCATCTGGTCTGGTGTAGCCTTTCGTGCAGTTAGGGTAACCATAGGGGCGCTAGCATAAATACCACCAACAGATTTGATTTGATGTAGGTGTGTAAAGTTTTTTGAGACTTTAAAATTTATAGGCAATTTAAATTTCCACGAATAATAAACTGTTTCCCCTTGAATTGCTTTAAGGTTATTAGGTGATCCACCATACGTTTTGATTTCTACACGCTGACGATCAAAGTTTTGGCAACGGTCATTATCAGGGGTTTTGTGTACCAAAAAATTAAAAACATATTTTCCTAGTTGGTCATCAAATACTTCTTCAATATGTCTTCCAAATTCTGTATGAACGCAGTCAGGAACTTCCACCACATCTCTGCCTGGGGCAAGTGCATTGTTTATTTCTTCATAGGTATTACCAGGTCCATTTGCAGATAATAATACTTTTTGCGCGCTTGCTTGATTAAAAACAATTACAACAAAACAGAATACATTAAATATCGACCTGATGTGATAATTAATCAAAGTTCTTTGTTTTGTTCAATAATGGATATCTGCAGTGGACTTTTTAGGCTTTTTGCAAAATATTCCAAATAATTATTCCATTCTTCTTTACTTTTAAAATGACCACTTTTTTTCCAGCCAAATCCTGCATAATATTGAAATCCATTTTTGGTTCTTTTTAGCTCGGCAAACAGATTGCTTTTATCTTTCTCTTCGGATACATATTTATCAATTCCAATCATATATCCAACATCGGAAATAATCCCCATTCCTAGTGCCGATCCTTCGTGTGGTTCCCAATAACTAACCCAGCCGCTGTCTAGATTTTCTGAAATTTCGCCTTCTTTTTTGTGAAGTGTAATTCCAGCTGATATAGTTGTTGCCCCTTTTAGTTTAATTAAGAATTTTGATAGATTTTGACCATAATCTAAAGAAATAATTTTCTTTTCAGAAATGATTTTGCCATTCGCTTCCCAATCACCGTATGTTAACTCGAAACTAGTTCTAATCGGTCCATTAGTGATGGTTTTCCAATCAATGAAATTTTTTGAAACAGAATAAGATTCTTTTGTTTTAATAGCAATCCCACCAATACCTCTGCTAGCTCCAACATGAAAGTTATCCAATCCTTCACCATTGTCTTTGTGATAAGACGCTTCCCCAGATAAATGTTCTTTATACCACTTATTAATGATAGGGTATTCTACTCTTTTTAACCAAGCATCTATTCCACTTGTCAAGGTACCTCCCTTGACACCTTCTTCAATCATTTTTTGAGCAGTTGGTCCAAAAGTTCTAAAAGCAACTCGGTTATTTTCCCATGCATAATCGTCAGTTCGTTCTGGTACGAATCGTGAAAAACAATAAGTTTCTGATAGTTGCGGTCCATTTGAATATTTTATGTCAAATACTTTTTCAGCGTTTGCAGTAATTTTGGGTTGAAATAACAACATATCTATCTGTCCATCTAAATCGTTGTCTACAAGTTGAGATGTAATTTGTTCACTTTTCTCGGCATCAAATACCAATAACTCTTTTTCACTGAGGTTTAAATGTGATACATCAACTTCAACTGTTTCGTAAATACGATCAAAAGACAAATCATTTTTAACGTTGATGATTATTACACTATCATTTTGATTTGAACAGCTAAACAATATTATTGATATGAAAAGAATATATAATAGTTTCATTATAAATATTTAAAATAAAAAAGCATTCATTATTATTTTTAGTTCCTTTTAAATCACGAGCTATAAAATTACAGTTCCAATGATTGTCTAATACCTAACTCCAAACCTCTTAACTCAGCTAAACCTCGCAAACGTCCTATGCCAGAGTAACCTGGATTTGTTTTTTTACTTAAGTCATCAAGCATTTTGTGCCCATGATCAGGTCTAAAAGGCATACGTATATCTTTTCTGTCATTTTTATGCCTTAGTATTTGTTCTGCAATTAAGGCTTTCATGACTCCAAACATATCTACATCGCCTTCTAAATGGTTGGCCTCATGAAAGTTACCGTTTTTATCTCTTTTTGTTGAACGTAAATGGATAAAATGAATACGGCTACCCAATCGCCTTACCATACCCACTAAGTCATTATCAGCTCGAACACCAAAAGAACCTGTGCAAAAGGTCAGACCATTATTGGGACTTTTAACTGCACTAAATAAGTCAATGACATCCTGTTCTGTACTTAACACTCTGGGTAATCCAAGAATAGGATAAGGCGGATCATCGGGATGAATACACATAAGAACTCCTGCTTGCTCAGCTGCAGGAATTATCTCTGATACAAAAGAAAACAGATTTGCTTTAAGTTCTTTTGTTCCTATTTGATTATAAGTTTCTAATATTTGGCCAAATTCTTCTAGGGTATAACCTTCCTCTGCACCTGGTAGTCCAGCAATAATATTTTTAATCAATTTTTGTTGCTGTTCTAAAGAACTATTTTCAATGTAATTTTTTGCAGCTTTAATCTCGAATTGAGAATAAGCTTTTTCCGCATGTGGTCTTTTTAGTAAAAACAATTCGAAAGCAGCAAATGCAGCAGCTTCAAATCGCAATGCAGTTGATGAATCTGAAACTTTATAATCTAAGTTTGTACGAGTCCAGTCCAGAACAGGCATAAAGTTGTAACATACTATATCGATACCACACGCTCCTAAATTTAAAAGAGTTTGCTTATAGTTGTTGATGTAAGTTTGGTAGTTACCAGATTTGGTTTTGATGTTTTCATGTACGGGAACACTCTCAACGACCGACCAATTAAGTCCGACTTTTGCAATTTCCTCTTGCCGTTTTTTTATTTCATTAATGGGCCAAATAGCTCCATTTGGAATTTGATGAAGTGCAGATACAATGCCTGTCGCACCTGCTTGTTTTATATCCAACAATGAAACTGGGTCATCAGGACCGTACCAGCGCCAAGTTTGTTCTAGAGAAAGATCCATGCCATTAAATATTAAACACCACTATATGCGGCAAACCCACCATCAATTGGAATTACTACTCCAGTCACAAACTTTGATTCCTCACCACAAAGCCAAAGGGTAGTTCCAACCAAATCGTCAGGAGTACCATATCGCCCCATTGGAGTTTGGTCAATAATTTGTTGTCCTCTTTGTGTTAAACTCCCATCGGTATTTGTTAAAAGTGCTCTATTTTGCTCTGTAAGAAAAAAACCAGGCGCAAGGGCATTAACGCGGATACCGACTTTAGAAAAATGAACCGCCAACCATTGTGTGAAATTTGATACAGCTGCTTTAGCTCCACTGTATGCAGGAATTTTTGTTAAGGGTGTGAAGGAATTCATAGATGAAATATTCAGTATACTACAATTTTCCCGACCTACCATATCTTGAGCAAAAACTTGTGTAGGAAGTAAGGTGCCAAGAAAGTTTAGATTAAATGTAAACTCAATGCCTTTGGGGTCAAGGTCAAAAAAAGATTTAAATCCTTCCTTTTTATTCTCTAGATCCTCTAATTTAAAGAATGGATTTGAAGTTGTTCCCATGGGATGATTTCCTCCAGCACCATTTATCAAAATATCTATTTTACCAAAGGTATAATTAACCTTTTTTTTAGCGCGAATCAGATTGTCTTTTTCCAGAACATTTGCTTCCACGCCAATGGCAGTACCCCCATTTGCTTTTATACGAGCAACAACAGAATCTGCTGCCTCCATTCGCAAATCTAATACAGCAATTTTATGTCCATTTTCCGCAAGTGCCTCAGCTAACCTGCTGCACAAAACTCCACCAGCTCCCGTTATTACAACTGTTTTACTCATTCAAATTTTTAAAAATCTAAAGTAAATTTAATAGAAACATATTTATTGTGCACGACTTCTTTGCAATTAGCATTATTACACAACTAATTTTGTACAATACTTTACCGGGAATTTGACCTCACAAATTTCATTAATATTGCGTACATAAATTGTTTAAAATTGTTCATATTTATAATTCAACATTTTAGAATCATCTAAATTCAACCACTTTTAATTAAATTGATGAATTAATTGAAAAAGTAAAATATAAATGAAACTTTTCTCTCTCAAAATAACTGTTTTAATCTTTTTTTCAAGTTTTTTTGCTATTGCTCAACCCATTATGGTGTCAACAATAGATGAGTTTAATTTGGCTATGAAAAAAGTAAGTAGCGGAGGCACTGTAATTTTAAAAAATGGTGAGTGGAGAGATGTTATGATTAATGCACATGGTAATGGGACCAAGCAAAGCCCAGTTATTGTAAAAGCCGAAACACCTGGGAAAGTGTTGATTACGGGTGATTCAAGTTTGAATATTTATGGAACTTATGTAATTGTTAGTGGCTTGTGGTTTAAAGATGGTAAAACCACTAAAAAACACGTAGTACAGTTTCGAAAAAACTCAAACGTTTTTGCATACAACTGTCGTTTTACCAACTCTACCATTTCATACTTCGATACTGTTAATGATATCAGCAATCATTGGGTTGATTTATATGGAAAAAATAATCGGGTAGATCACAATAATTTCACTGGAAAAGAGTCAACAGGAACTACTTTAGTTGTTGTTCTAAGAGAAAAAGAGCATCAAGAAAATAACCACAGAATTGATCATAATTATTTTGGTTTTCGACCTGAGTTAGGTGAAAACGGCGGTGAAACCATTCGAATAGGAACTAGTACATTTTCGCGCAGCTCTTCTAAAACAATCGTAGAGAATAATATTTTTAGAGCCTGTAATGGTGAATCTGAAATCATTTCAAATAAATCTGGAGATAATATTTATCGGAACAACTTGTTTATTGAAAGTGAGGGAACATTGACCCTACGGCACGGTAATAATGCAATTGTAGAAAACAATGTATTTGTTGGAAATGGTAAGCCAAAAACCGGAGGTGTTCGTGTTATTAATGCTGGGCATGTGGTTCAAAATAACTTGATGATTGGTCTAAAAGGGACTGGTTACAGAGCACCAATTGTGGTTATGAATGGTGTTCCAAATTCTCCATTAAACCGTTACGATCAGGTTAAAGATGTTATTATTCAAAATAATACAATCATTGATTGCAGTCCAATAGTTTTTGGCGCAGGTAAGAGTACGGAATTGTCATTACCTGCAATTAGTTCTGTATTTACTAACAACTTATTTTTAAATAATAAGGGAGCTGAAATAGCGGAGTACTTAGATACTGTAGATGGTATTGAATTTAGCGGAAATATTGTTGATACTAATGCAACAGTAGATAATCGATTTTTTACTAAATCCTCAGTTGACTGGTCATATGACACTTCGGTTCCTATTCCAACAGAAAATAACGAGGTATTAAATGTTGAAAAGAATATTAAAAGCCCTAGTCGAGACATACTTAATATGGAAAGGTCGAATCATGCGGTAGGTGCCTTTAATTTAGGGTCTTCTAAAATTCCAAAAGCATTAAAACTTAGAGCTGGCCCTGGTTGGAAACCCAATATCAAAATTCGTGTTAAAAAACCAGATATTATTGATGTATATCCTGGTCCTGGAAATTTAAGGATTGCAATTGGTAAAGCAACTTCAGGCTCCACCATCCGTTTGGCAGGGGCAACATATGAAATTGAAAAAAGTATAAAGGTCGAAAAAGAAATTACGATTGAAGGTGCTGCAGATGGATCAACCATGCTTAAGTCAATGGAAGATTTAGAAAATCCATTTATGTATTTTTTTAAAGTAAGCCCTGGTGGGAAGTTAATAATGAAGAATCTAACCCTTGATGCCTTGGATCAGAATTCAATTAAGTATGCATTAGTGTCCCCTTCTGAAAATGAATCTGGACTGTATAGTATATATGCTGATAATTGTATTTTTCAAAATTTCAAAACCAAAAATGGTGGAAGCATATTTAAGGCATATATTGGTACAAAAGCTGATACGCTTAGTTTTTCCAATACGCGTTTTGTAAACAGTTATCGTGGGCTAAATTTATCTTATGATAAATATAATATTGGCAAATACAACGCAAATGTTATTATGCTCGAGAATACGTTGTTTAAAGATATTGAGGAGCACGCAGTAAACTATTATAGGGATACTTTAGATGCAAACCTACCAGGGGGTGAACTTATTATTGATCACTGTGTATTTGACAATGTTTATAATAATGAGAAAGGTAAAATTTTAATCGCTACTGGAATACACAAGGTAAATATTACTAATTCGGTGTTTGTGAATAGCTATAAAATTCAAATTCCAATGCAACTCTCTGGTGCCACAAACATTATGGATAATTGTCTTTTCTATGATGTAGGATTTCCTAAATTTATTAAGGGTGCAATCGATACTAATGTGCTGTACAAAAAGCCAAAGTGGTTAGATGAGAATTCATACATCCCAAATCAAAAATCACCATTATTAAAAGAAAAAAACGGTGTAGGGAATATAGGCCTGATTTATTAATTCTTATTACTCAAATAAAAAAAGCACCCTATATGGGTGCTTTTTTATGAAAGTATTGAAAAGTTTAGCGTTTGATTAATTTACCAGTCGTTGTTCTTCCCTCGTTTTCAATCTCAATTAAGTACAGGCCACTTCGTTGACTGCTTAAGTCAAGTGTTTTGGCGTTTGTTGCTTCCATGATAAGCTGACCGCTAATATTAATAAGGCGAATAGCATCAACTGATTCTTTTCCAGAAATATGAACAATGCCTTCGGTTGGGTTAGGATACAGTAGAAAACTGTTAGGATTTTCCAATGTGCTAACACTTAAAACATTATCAGGGTTTGGTGCTCCAAGGTGATCAAGAACATAACCTTCCCATTCCTCTGGCAAAGCTCTTACTCCAGTACCACTTGTACCAAAACGCCAATTATCAGAGTCAGCATTATGTGGATTATCACATGAATTAACAGTTCCACCAACCCAATCGGGATTAGCTACTTCACCAGCTTTATATCCGGTCGAATTACCAATCCTAAAAAAGTAACGGAATTGCTGATTAGATGTATCAACAAGTGTAGCCGTTGTAGATTTTTTAACATTTGAATCTGATGTGTCTTTTGCAAAAATAACCTCAGCATAGCCATATTCATCTGTATCATCATCATCAAGAATTGAAATCCCATCCATAAATGTCCAGGCATCAGTAAATTTTGTATCAATTATTCCATCATTATTTTCATCCAAATCATGGTTTGAATGTGGCGCATCCCTGGAAGTTCCATTATCATCAGTAACACTATTACCGTTTGTATTAATTAAAAAAAAGTTATTTGAAGAATCTTCTAAGTTTCCATCAGTAACGTCAAGAAGAACGGTTGTTTCAGAACTAACCGAGTAAGGATGGCCGGTTGTAAGAATAACCAGTGTGCCATTTGAACCCAAAATTTTTCCTGAGAGATCAATAATACCACCCTGACCACCACCTGACTCAATATCTCCAGGGTCACTATCATCACCTTCAACTTGAATTAGGTAAGTGTTATCAGCAATTGTTGCCCCAGCTGCTCCACGTATTTCGATAAGTTCTTCATTATCTTGTTTAGGACACGAGCCGGAACTAGGAGGTTGTACCATTATTTCATTAATGTATAATTGTGCCGAAAGGGACGTTCCAATTGACATAATTGTAAATGCGAGTAAAATTTTTTTCATAAATCTTAATTTTAAAAGTTAAATGTAATTTAATAGACTGTATTTATAATATCAAAATAGGGTAAAATCGTACATATTTTAAATTTAATCATATACTTATCAATGTTAAAATTCATTTAATAGTTAAATAAGTGCCTTTAAAATCTTGACTCAGCACCATCATTTTTAAAGGGATGTTTTTAGAAGTTTTATTAACTTCAATGGATGCTTTCCCGTTAGCCATTTCTATAACTTCGCTCCCTGTTGGGGTACCCATTGCTTTTTGTGTTTCTCCACCTGATAAGCATTGAAAATAAACTCGTTCTTCAAAATCTAATGCACGAAGACCATTTTTATCTAGCGCTGTTGCAGTAACTAGATATTTTCCATTTTTCAATTGTTTATACTCAAGTGTAAGACTTTTCGCTTTTCCATTTTTTACGAATCTATAGTTCACATTTAATTCGTCTTTTACAATATCACCAGTATTTGTTTTTCCCAGAGCTAAAAGTGTATTTTTACCATCCTTAAAATCAACATCCCAGTTTAATCCTGCTGCTGGGAACTCCTTAGTATTTCGTTTTTTTACACCCACACTTTTTCCATTTAGAAACAATTCAACTTCTGGGCAGTTGCTGTATACACTAACTGAACGTTTTAAACCTTTAGGGCCTTGACGTTCATCCCATGTGTGTGATTCAATATATGCAAAAGGATTAGTGTCATTCCAGTAGCTCTTAAATACATAGAAAGCATCTTTGGGATTGTTATTCCTGTCAACTAAGCCCTTTTGATTCATGTAAGGAATCGGATTTTCTGGGCGCAGAGGTGTACCGAAATCTTTGAATGCCCACTGAGCATTTCCAACAAAAGCAGTGTCATTTTCACTGATACGTAAATGCCAGTCAAATAGATCAACAATATAGTTTTCACTCCAATCACCAACCTTTGCTACACTAGGAACATCAGATTGCACAATTGCTTCTTCCCAACCATCGGCTTGGATTTTACCCTCTCCTGTAATGGGGTTTTCTGTGTGCCTTCCCACATGGCTAGAACCTCCATACTCGGTGTGTAAAAAATGTTTATACTCTTTCTTGTAAATGTCAACTGCTTTTTGGTAACTCTTGTAACTTCCTGAATACCACCCAGACCAAATTGAAGGGGAAAAAACATCCACAATGTCTGAACCCTCATAAAACTTTCTGATGGCTGTTTTCCGAGTTGGATCAAGCTTATGTGCATAATCGTTTAGTTCTGATAGATATTCTTTAAGTCCATCAATATTATCACCCCCTTCAAAATCGGGTAACCAATAAATTTCATTGCCTAATGACCAAATAATTATACTGGGATGATTGTAATTTTGATAAATCATCTCTTTAAGCATATTTTTCGTATTTTTTTTCCAAGCGTCATTACCCAAACCACCACGACACCACGGCAATTCGTCCCATATAAGTATACCCAATTCATCACATGCCCTATAGATTTCAGGGTCTTGAGGATAATGAGCTAAGCGAATGAAATTAGCACCCATCTCCTTGATGAGTTCTATGTCTGCCCTGTGTTGTGAATTACTCATTGCTGAGCCAACCCCTGCGTGTTCCTCATGCCTGTGGGTACCTCTAAGCTTTAAACGTTTTCCGTTAAGGTAAAATGCACCATAATCTTTAAACTCAAACCAACGGAAACCAACGTTTTCATTTACCTGATCAATGACTTTCTCATTTTCAATAAGCTTGACAGTTAGTCTATATAGATACGGGTTTTTTGTATCCCAAAGATTGGGATTTGCAATGGAGTTAAAGTTTATATCGGCAGTATTATCAACAACATCAAATATTTCTGTTTTAACAACATTATTGTCACTATCAGAGAGCACTGCCTGAATCGAAATATTACCCTCAATGGGCTTAGCTATTGATACTTTTGCATTTAACTTAGCATTACTATTTGTCACTTCTGGGGTGGTAATTTTTATATCCTCTATGTGATGAGCGGGAAGTTTTTTTAACCAAACATCCCTTGTAATGCCGCCATAAATAAAAAAATCACTCTTTTGAGAAGGGATTACCTCAGGATTATATCCATTATTGACATAAACTAAAATTTCATTTTTACCTTCACGAAGAGCCTTTGAAATATCAACATTAAATCCAATATATCCTCCGATGTGTTCACCAACATTTTTTCCATTTACATAAACTTTAGAAGAAATATTTACACCTTCAAAATGAAGTTGATAAACCTCATCAGCACTAATTTTAGAGATTTTAATTTCTTTACGATACCAACTTCCATCTCTTCTGTAACCGGGAGTTAAGTCTGTAGCATCCTTAGCGTTCCATGTATGGGGGAGATCAATCTCTTGCCATGCTGAATGAGTTAGTGCTTCATCAATTGTTCTTGCATTATGCTCGAGGTACTGCCATCCATTGTTAATATTAACTTTTTGTCGCAATCCTATTTCAGAAACCGGATTACACGAAACAGTAATAATTGCAAGTAACAGACTAAATACTAAAGTTAAATTGCAATAATTATAATTCATAATTTTAGATTTTTTAGTCTAATTAGGGTTTCAAGGAAATAATAGTCCCCATACACAATGGGCTCGTCTATCTCATCGTTTTTGGGCCAGTTCCCAGTACTGTGGTCTAGGATAAAAGGAGCCTCAAAATCCGAAGCTAAAATATAGTCTGTTGATTGTAAGCTAGCAATTACACTTTTACTGTAATCTAAATATTTTTCATCTAGTGTATGCCTATAAATTTCAATCATTGCAGAGGCAAGTATTGTTCCAGCGGAAACATCTCTTGGCGCATTTGGTATGGCCGGGTCATCAAAATCCCAATAAGGTATTCCGTCATTTGGTAAATTCTTATGATTTAAAAAATATTCAGCAGTGGAAATGGCACGATCTAAGTATCTAGAATTTTTGGTATATCGATATGCAAGTGTATATCCATAAATCGCCCAAGATTGACCGCGTGCCCATGAAGATTCATCATTAATCCCTTGATGGGTGACTTTCATTCTAGGTTGGTATGTCAGGGTGTCATAATCTACCACGTGATAGCAACTGTTGTCCGGTCTAAAATGGTTTGTAAGTGTAGTGTTTGCATGAGTTACTGCAAGCTTATGAAAGCTACTGTCGCCTGAAATTTTAGTTGCTTCAAAGAGCAATTCTAAATTCATCATATTGTCAATGATTACAGGAAATTGCCACACCTTCTTGTTAAAATCCCAAGAACGAATACTTTTGATATTTTCATTAAATCGAGTACTCAATGTTTTGGCACTTTCAACAATTATATCCTCATATTTTTTATTTTCTTTTATTTTGATTCCATTCCCAAAACTGTTGTACACCTTAAATCCCATGTCATGGGTGCGATCATTTAACTTTTCCTTTTCAATAAAAGCAGTCCATAACTCAGCTTTTTTAATGTAAGCTTGTTTTCCTGTTAAATTATATAATTGCCAAAGATTACCTGCAAAAAAACCACTTGTCCAATCTTTCGAAGGAACTTTTTTAACTAACTTATCTTTGTAGGAATAGCTTCTTGGGAAAGCCAGCGAATCAATCTCATAATTAAGTAACTTCTCATACCTTTTTTCCAAAAGTGTACTAATATTTAGTTCTGAGTCCTCGTTCTTTGTGGAGCATCCCGAAAACATGACGACCACGAGAATCAAGAATAAATAATAATTTTTACTAGAGCAAAAGAACATTATGGTCGTGATTGGATTAGTTTGAGTACATATTTAATGAAACCAAATTAATACTTTAGATAGTATATTTTTTTTGAAATTGACTAGGGGTTAAGCCAAATTTTTGATTGAAACACTTACTAAAGTATTTGGGGTTTTTATAGCCAACATGGTAACTTACTTCTGAAACAATCATCTTACCTTTTTCAAGTAATTGTAAAGCGCGTCTCATACGATAATGTTTTATTAGCTCGTTTGGAGTAAAGTTTGACCATGATTTAATTTTCAAGAATAACAATGTACGACTAACTCCGAGTTCGGAACAAAATGTAGAAATGTTAAAACGTTCGTTACTAATATTATCCTCTACAATTTGAAGTGCTTTTTTAAATAGTTTTTCATCAAATGAGGGGATAGATACTTCATTTGGCTGAAAAACATCTCGTTTGTTATTTTCCTTTGTTAATAGCTTCTTGTTTTCCCTTTCTAGAAATTCAATTCTTGACCTAAGTATTACTACTTCTTTGAATAACTTTCGCACTTGCTCTTTAAGTGATTCATTTCTGTGTCCAGATTGAGCTATTAAGTACTCTAAGTTTTGTCCTCTAATTTTTTGCTTCTGTTGGGCTTGTAGCTAAATAAATATTGTTTGTTTGCATTTAAAATTGTAATGGATTACAAATATAAATAAAATGATATATTATCTTAATTTATAATTTTGATGAACTAGTGCGGTTTTGGAGAATTCTTCATTGAAGAATTCCT
>CACFJP010000024.1 GCA_902566635.1 uncultured Bacteroidota bacterium
TGATTTTTGAATTTGGAGAATAATTAACTTTTAATTTAGAATTATAAAAATATTCAAATGAAAAAATTACAAAAACAATTAGTAACAATATAATCGCGAGACTAACAGCAGTTGACTCATCATTAAGGGAATACCAAGATTTAAAAATTTCTGTAGTAAAAGTGTTTATTCCAAAATATTTAACTGCCCCGTATTCATTCAAAACTTCCATTGAAACTAGAAAAATAGCAGATAGAATTGAAGGTATGGATAAGGGAATTACCACTTTAAAAAATGTTTTAAACCAATTATTTCCAAGGGATTCAGATAAGTTCAAATAGGTTTTTCCGATAAGACTAAAAGAAATTCTGCAAGCCGCGTAGACATACGGGTAGAGAGATAAACCTAAAATAATACCCAAAATTTCAATTGTCAAATAATCTCGATTAAAAAAATTAGAAATTGGCTTTAAATAAAATCTTAAAAAAGTTTGAAAAGGTCCAGTATAGCTTAAAATCTCGCCATACGAAAAAGCCATAATATAAGTAGGTACTGCCAGTGGAAGATACATCAAAAAATCAATTGTTTTTCTAAACTTAAATTGATATAAAGTTATGTACCAAGCTGGAAAAAGACCTAAAAATAATGACACAAAAATTGTTATTGTTAGTAAATAAAATGTATTAATGCTTGAGTTGAAAAAAAGATATTTTTTTTCATTGACTACTTGCAAAGAATCAAAGCTACTATAAGAAAGCAGCGATATTACAGGAACAATTATCATCAATATGATGATAATCGAAATTAAATTCCTAATTTTTTTCACAGTTTTAAATTAATTCCAAGCTGTTTTTTCAAAAATATTGATTGCATCCTCTCGAAATTTACCCAATGCGTTTAAATCTAAAGTATCAATTTTAAACTTGCCCCAATTACTTACTATATCATCAGGTTTTACTTTATTGTGGACTGGATATTCATAACTGTTATTAACATATGTTTTTTGAGCTTCTTCACTCATTAAATAATTTATCAATTTTATAGCATTTCTCTTATTTGGTGAATGCTTTGCGATAGCTACACCCGAAACATTAATGTGTGTGCCTCTTTGTTCATCACCCTGATTAGGAAAAAAAACCGAAACAGACTCCCCGGCTTTTCTCTCCTCTTCTTTATCAGATGACAATAGTAGGCCGATATAGTACGAATTTACAATTGCAACATCCCCTACACCAGAGTATATTGCTTTAACTTGATCTCTGTCATTTCCTTTAGGGTTTCTTGCAAGATTATTAACAATTCCAGTTGACCATTGTTCTGCGGCTTCAACACCATTGTTAGCAACTATTGAAGCCATTAGTGCTTGGTTATAAGCATTCGATGATGAGCGAACTAAAATTCTATTTTTCCATTTCTCATCTGCAAGTGATTCATATGTGTCAAGTTCGTTTTTATCTACCCTATCATTACTATAAACCAGAATCCTAGATCTGTATGTAATTGGTGCCCACAGTCCATTAATGTCTTGAAATAACTTTGGAATATTGGTCATTTCAATTTCTGGTGGCAATTTCTGAACTAATTCTAAACTAGAAGCTTTTTGCAGTTTCCCAGCATCAACAGATATAAAAATATCAGCAGGACTATTTTCCGCTTCATTTTTTAACCTTTCGATCAGTTGATCCGCATTAGACTTTACAACATTAACTTTAATACCAGTTAATTTTGTAAAATTTTCATATTGAATTTCATCAACTTTGTAATGCCTCTGAGTGTATAAATTAACGATGTCAGATTGTCCTTTTGAACAAGAAAAAAGGGATAGAATTACAAATGAGTGTAAAAATAGATTTTTCATTAATTTAAAATTTAATCTCAAAACCAGCATAAACACCAAACGGATGGCCAGGTCTTAATCCAGCTGGAGCTCTAGATACAGCATAGCTTTCATCCAATATATTCAAAATTCTTGATTTAAACGTAACTGCATTAGTGAGTTTATACATTAATGAAGCATCTAGAGTAAAATATGAGGGTATTTCAACAGACCCATCCGCTATGGTAGAGAATTTTCCATTATAGTTAGCATTGAGGTGTAATTGAAATTTAATCGTTTGTAAACTAATGGTAGAACTCAATTTATGCTTTGAAATATATGGTATCCTATCTCCATTGCTAACCACTCCCCAAATGTCTTGGGTACTGCCAAAATCACTTAAAAACTTAGCATTGGTAAGTGTGTATGAAAACAAAAAAGGAATTTTTAAATTTTTATTTTCAACTAAATCAGAAAATACCAGAACTTCTAAACCGTTTACCAGCGCTTCACCTGCATTAAACGGATCAAGCTCTCCAGTCCCTCCAGATGCAGCGAGATCGTTCCCTAATAAGTTACTGTAATCATTTTGATATGCTATTAGTTCTGCATTAAATTTATTTACTGAAAATCTAACGCCCGCCTCTAAATTTATACTCTCTTCGGCTTTTTGGCCAACTGAATTTCCAGGTGGTGAAAAACCTTTGTGAATTCCACTAAAAATAGATAGTTTATTATTAATGGTATAGTTAAATCCAATACCTGGTATAAATACAGAAACTTTATTCTCTCTAGATGAAACATCAGTAGGATTTCTTAACGGATTTAATTTTCCAAAATCATCTCGAGACATTTTAATAGACTCATAACGTATTCCTGGTGATATTGTAAATCCTTTGAGTTTATATTTGTACATTATGTAAGACGCAAATGTGTTTGCTGAACTAATTCTGTTCCCTTGTGAACCTTTATCTCCGTAGGTTTCCAATGACATAAACAAATTATTTATATTGTAAATATCTTCCCATTGAAACCGATCTTCCTCATCATAGTGAAACCTAAATCCTATCTCGAGATCATTAAAGGAATTATTTTTTCCATACCAGTGATAATCTAATTTTGTTTGAGCACCTCTTGAGACATATTCTCTATTGTTTGCCTTCACTTTCAAAGAGCTATCAGAATCTAATGCTCCTTTGACCACTGAAACATGTCCCGAATACTGAGACGGATTCGAAATTATTTTCGATATTTTTTGTGAGCTACCATCAAATACAACGTCATCAAGTTTGTACCAGTTTCTTTTAAATCCATTGTGATAAAAATTAGATGAGATCTTAAATCTTTCTGAAAAATTAATTTCATGCTTAAATAAGTATTGGATGTGTTCAGCATCCATTTTATCTTTTTCTGAAGCTGCATATCTCAAGTGGGGGGTTTTCTCAAAATCAGACTCCGTTAAACCTAAATACGTTTCATTTGAAATTTCATCATAATGATGAAACTTAAATTCAAAACTTTGTTTTTCCTTTATGTGATTAGGTGTTTTATATCTAATTTTAGAAGTTATTTCATTGATGTCAAATCCAGTATTTAGATTATTGCCCAATGATTTAAACCCATCGGAATTAAAATTTAAATACTCTAACATATATCCAAAATTTTTAACGCTATCCCCAATGGTGGCATGAAGCTGACCTGTTTGAAAACTACCATAACTTGTTGTTACTTTTCCTGCAAAAGAATCTGGTATTTCTGTAGAAACAAAGTTTATTGCTCCACCTGTTGTGTAAGGACCGTACTGAATTTGACTACTACCTTTTAAGACTTCCATCGCTTGCATCCTTGCTACAGATGGAAAATAATACGCAGATGATGCACTGTATGGCGCAGGAGAAATTAAGATACCATCCTCCATAATTGCGATTTTGGAACTTCTCTCAGGAGATGTACCTCTAATACTTATATTTGGGCGCAATCCAAAACCATCTTCTTCAAATAAATTTATACCAGGAATTTTACTTAATGCTCTATTTATGTCTGCATAATCAAATTGTCCCAATTCCTCAGTTGAAAAGTAGTAAGCAGCACCAGTTCTATTTTTAGCAACAAACTTGCTCCCCAAAATTGTATTACTTTTAATGATGACCTCATCCAATGAAATAATAGAATCTTTTTCAATTTTGGGTTGATTTTGTGATTTTAATGTTGAGCTATACAGTATTATTAGAATTAAAGTAAATCTTAACATTTAAATATTTTTATTTAGATTAATTAAATATAAGACAAATGTATAGTACAATATATAAATATGCAAATTTATTTAGAATTATTTTAAATAAAAGGATAGATTAGGAATATGAGGAAAATAAATCTTGTGACTTATTCATGGAAGACTCAAAAGCTATGGTGTTGATTCCAGTTTTTATATCGCGAGATGAAAAGAAAGTTAAAAGCTTTTCTGTTGGGAAATTTCCAACTAAAGAATTGCCAGCCATTGGACAGCCGCCAATGCCAAGTATCGCACCATCAAATCGTCGGCAACCAGAGTCGAAAGCAGCAGAAATTTTTTCATATCCTCTATCAGGTTTAGTATGAAAATGTGCACCAAACTCAATTGCGGGAAATGCTGGGATTAACAATGAAAACAAATTACTTATGTCCAATGGTACTGCCTGCCCTATTGTATCGGAAAGGGAAATAATTTCGATTTCCATCATTGCTAGCCGCTCCACCCATTGTAAAACAACGTTTAAACTCCAAGGATCTCCATACGGATTACCAAACCCCATTGAAAGATAAACGACCAATGACTTATTTAATTTATCTGTAAGTTCTTTAATTTTTTCAAGAATGTTTAGGGATTCCAAAATCGTTTTGTGTGTGTTTCTCATTTGGAAATTTTCTGAAATCGAAAATGGAAATCCTATATATTGAATTTGTTCAAATTTAAGTGCTGTCTCTGCTCCTCTCAAATTTGCAACAATTGCTAAGAGTTTGGTTTTGGTGTCAGACAAGTCAAGTTGATTAAGCACGTCTGCTGTATCTCGCATTTGTGGAACTGATCTTGAGGAAACGAAGCTACCAAAATCGAGGGAATGAAAACCAACTTGAAGCAAAAACTGAAGATAATTCACCTTTTTAGTGGTTGGAATAAAGGATCTTATGCCCTGCATTGCATCTCTAGAACATTCGATGATTTTAGGCGTTTCCATATTTCAAATGTACAGAATTGTACTGCATTTTAGCTTAGGTAATCGACAGGATTTTATGTAATTTTACAACCGAAAAAGAAAAATTGAAAACAATGATAAAAACTACATCTCAACTTGATGAGTACCGTTCTGTTTTAATAAATCACCCAATCTACAACGCCATTAACTCTATAGACGCAATTCAGCGTTTTATGGAAACTCACGTATTTGCAGTTTGGGATTTTATGTCGTTGCTAAAGCGACTGCAACTCGATCTCACCTGCGCATCGATCCCTTGGACACCAGTTGGAAATCCAGTGACACGAAGGTTGATTAACGAAATCGTACTTGGAGAGGAAAGTGATGTCGATCAAAATGGAAATGCCACGAGTCATTTTGAACTTTACATCAAAGCGATGGAAGACATTGGTGCTGACACAAATGCGATAAAATCTTTTATCCAACAACTCGAAAGAGGAGAAAATTGGAAAAAGGCAATTGTCAATTCAAATGCGAGTCAGGCTGCCATAAAGTTTGTTCAACAAACAATGGACTGTGTCGAAAATGATCCCATTCATGTTGTTGCTGGTGTATTCACCTATGGTCGAGAAGACTTGATTCCTGATATGTTCATTTCCATTGTTCGCGAGCTGAGTGAAAAAGGGCATTCGGGTGCAAATACTTTGGTATATTATCTAGAACGTCATATTGAAATCGATGGAGATGAGCATGGACCCATGGCGCTACAAATGATTGATGAATTGTGTGAGGGCGATCCCTTGAAAAAAGATGAAGCAACCCTAGGTGCCAAACGAGCACTCAAAAGCAGGATTGAACTTTGGGATGCGATTTGCAATCAAATATAATTTGATTTTAATACATTTAAATTCTAAAAACAACTTTGATCATGAAAAATCTAATTTCTGTAAGCTTACTTTTTGTTATTTTCTCTTGTGCAACCGAAGCACAAAAAACAGTTGTTGATTATGCCGCAAGCATTACTGAAGAGGAGTTAAAAACACACCTCTATACCTATGCATCTGATGAATTCATGGGTCGTGAAGCAGGTACTGAAGGGGAAACCCTAGCAATCAACTTCTTAAAAGATTATTATGAATCCACTGGCGTTTCTGGTGGATCTACAGATGGTTCATATTTTCAAGATATGACAGTCACTGATAGACAAGGGAATTCGATTGATAGTTATAATGTGTTGGCATATATTGAAGGTTCAGACAAGTCGGATGAAGTTTTGGTGATTACATCGCATTTAGATCATATTGGTATTGAAGATGGGCTAATCAATAACGGAGCTGATGATGACGGTTCTGGAACTGTTGCAATGATGGAGATTGCAGAGGCCTTTAACGAAGCAAAAGAGGATGGCAATGGTCCAAGGCGATCAATTTTATTTTTACATGTTTCAGCGGAAGAAAAGGGTCTTTTAGGCTCAAAATACTACACAGACAACCCCATCTATCCCTTAGCAAACACAGTCGCTAATTTGAATATTGACATGATTGGTCGGGTTGACTCATTGCACATCGATCAGCCTGACTATATTTATTTGATTGGTTCTGATATACTCTCGCAAGACTTACATGATGTTTCAGAAAAAGCGAATAAAGATTATGTAGGGCTGGAAATTGATTATCGCTACAATGACCCTACTACCCTGGTCTATGAATTTGGTAGATGGCGTCAAAACAGATACTATTACAGATCTGATCACTACCATTTTATCAAAAACAACATCCCTGCTATTTTTTATTTTAATGGCACTCATGAAGACTATCATGCACCAACTGATACTGTTGAAAAGATCCATTATTCATTACTTGAAAAACGTACGCGTTTGATATTCCACACAGCATGGAAAATTGTTAATCGAGAGGATCGATTAGCCCTTAATTAGGACGCGTAAATTCTAAACGAGAATTGATATGAGGGTATTTGTTTTTGTTTTTGTTTTTTTGTTCTGTATTTCAAATTCGATTATGGGACAACAATATGAGTCGCAGCCTTATGAAATCATTAAAAGTCTCGACGACCTAGAGGTTCGTTTCTACCCCCCTTCGATGATGGCAAAGACCAAAGCCAGTAGTGGCAATCCATTCGCAACCCTATTTCGATATATTTCAGGAAATAACAAAGAAGGTGAAAAAATCGAAATGACAACCCCAGTTTATATGTATCCAGAGGATGATACCTCTGCTATGGAGTTTGTGTTGCCAAAAAAATATATGAAGCAGGATGCACCTACTCCGTCACAAAATAATGTTGAAATCTATCAATCAGATCCTGGATATTTTGCAGCAGTTCGATATGGGGGCTACAGCAATGCAACCAAAGTAAAAACACACACAGAAAGACTGATGAAAGAAATTGAAAAGCACAGTTTAAAAAAAATTTCAGAACCTGTGATGCTTTCCTATGACAGTCCCTACAAAGTGATGAATCGTAGGAACGAAATTCTCGTTGAAATTAGCTATGCAGACGCAGACTAGTTACGTTGGAAACGTTTTAAAATCTATTTCTCAAAGCCCATCTCCCAAGTACCATAAATAAGATTAGGAAATAGGATATATTTATTTCCAAACATTTGCCGAAGCGAATTAACCCCTTTAGTTCGAGATTCATTTGATTCCCTGTAAAAACGTTCATTAAAATCGGAAAGATTATCTCCTAGAAATAGCACAATGTTATAACTTGTTAGCTGCTTTCGTCTTGATTCTTTATTACCCTCTATGTCTCTTAGAAGCATAATTGTTTTATCATCAAAAGGAAAACCAGCTGAAATTAAATTCAATTTTGTTGGCTCATAATTTTCTATCTTTCTATTTGAAAGGTAAATGATTTCAACACCTTGGTCTTTAACGTAATTGAAAAAATCTAAAGCTCCAGGAATAGCTGTTGCTTCTTTCTTGTTAACCCACTCAGACCAAGTATTTTGTGTGAAAGACTGTCCTGTTTGAATCAGCATTTCATTATAAGGAAGGTTATTGAGGACTGTCTCGTCAATGTCGGCAACTATAGCAAGTGGTTTAACAGAAGTAGAAATAAGGGCTTTATCAAGGCTAAATTTAGCTATATTATAAGCCTGTATACAAAGTGCGTAGTATTCTGCACTGTTTTTTTGCCAGTAAATAGAATGGTCTTTTCTTGAATTTGAATTCACGCAACTGGCAAAACAAAAAACTGAGACAATAACTAAAAATATATATTTCATCTTTTAAAATTAAATAAATGTATGGTCATTTTCAATCTTATAAAACCATTTATATCTAGTCTTGATTCCAAAATTTATATGGATCTCCAAAATCCTCCATTTTATTAAAAAGTAATTTTTCCATTTTTCTCAGCTTTCTTTGAAATTTAGGATCGTCTGCCAGATTTACCTGATTATTTTTAGGATTATTCCCAGTAGTTTCAACTACATCTTTCATATGGTGTTCAATGAGTAATTCATTCGGATTTTTCTTTAAATTAAACAGTTGGTTTTTTTGAATATTTCCATTGTTAACATCATACTTAATTAATTTCCAATTATTTTTTTTTACAGCTCTTATTCCAGGTTTTGTTCCGCCTGAATATACCCCATACATGACATTGCGAATTTTTTTTCTCTTACCTACTAAAATTGAATTGAAACTTTTTCCATCTACGGTTTTTGGGATATCAATTTCAGCAATTTCACATAAAGTAGGAAGTATGTCAGATAAATATATGTTACCCTTTATTTTTTTATTCTTCTTTATTTTTGGACCAGAAACAATTAAAGGGATACGCCAGCTATGCTCATATAAATTTTGTTTTCCGATTAGACCATGTCTCCCAATAGCAACTCCGTGGTCAGATGTAAAAAAAATATAAGTATTGTCAATTTCACCAGAAAGCTCTAATGCTTCAATAACACGCCCAATTTGATAATCCATATCCTCAATACATGCATAATCTTTACCTTTTTCGTTCCTTATAACAATTTCATTTCTTTGTGTCATTACCCCCTCTACCAAATTTTCGTCTCTCACTTCTTTATGACCGTGTGGGAATGGATGACTGGGAAGATAATTGACCGGTAAAGGTGGCAATTTATTATTAAGTTTTTTAGGAATACCAGGACTTTGAGCGCCATATTTTTTCAACAATTCTTTCTTACCTCTTCTTGGGTCATGAGGATGAGAAAAACCTAAATAAATTAAAAAGGGTTTTTTTGTAGAATTACTTTTAGATCTTGTTTGAATAAAATCAATAACCTTTTGTGCATGCCATGCATTACCATTCAAATCGTCACCTTCCCTATTAGTTCTATCATATCTCTCTTCAAACAATAAATTTGCACCCTCAAAACTATTACCCCTTTTAGATGTTCTAAATGTATAATAACCAGCTCTTTTAAAAATTGCTGGCATACTATAGTACTCAGGACTTTCTGATGTAATTTTTGAATAATTCATTTTAAAATCATGAACATAATTTAGAGGTGGATAGTTAATGTTATAACCATCTGTTTCCCACAAGTTTCTACCAGTCATTAACATAATTCTTGATGGTGTACAAACTGCAGCACGATATGAGCCCATATGATAAGCAGAAGTAAATGAAATTCCAGATTTAGATAAATTGTCAATTACTGGAGTATCACAAGAATTTTTAGCATAAACATCCAATGTCTCTGCGTCTTGATCATCGCTAATAATGAAAAGTATGTTTGGTCGTTTTTCTTGCGAGTTTAAATTGAGTAGGAAAAAATAAAATATAACACTTAAAAAAAATCTAATCATTAGTTCAATATTCAATTACAAGAGCAACATGTGCCTCAAATTTTGGAACCCTGACAAATGTTTTCTCATTTCGTTTTTTAATTTTTAGTTTTTTATTGCCAGGAACTGTAAATACTTTTTTGATGTTTTTTTTGAGATTAATTTGAACATCTGTGTCATATATTGGAACTAAATCTTCAATAACTTGAGCCCTACCTCGTTGAATTGGAGTAGCGTATAATAAATGAAGAACATATCTCGACTTTTCAGGCTGATGCAACAAATTAATCCTCCCAGAACTTTGTAAATCTACCTTTACCAATGGATTATTATGAAAAATATCCAAAACTTCTTTAAACAAGTCTCTATGAATCCTAGCTCCAGAACTGAAGTACATTTCATCTAAATTGTGAGCTATATAAATTATATTTCCTTTTCTAAAAATTGCAGAATGCTCTGAATCTTGAAGCTTATATGGAGTATTTTGATGTGAGGAAAAACTTGCTGGAGTTCTACTAAAATAAGGTTCTTTGATAGAGGCTAAAACTTCAGCATCTTGAACCCTAAAACGATGCGCAGCATTGTAGTTTAAAAAGGGGCTTTCGACCAAATCATTTCCATTTAATTTTTGATTAATTACTGTGTAATCAATATCATATTTAGGTTGCCCAATATACTGTGCACCAATATCAAACCATAGCTCACTATTGTTTTTTAAAATTGATTTGCCCATTATCAATAGCTTTCCGCCCCGTCCTAAAAAGGTATTTAACTTTGAAACAATTTTATTATTTAATTTAGTTGCAGATGGAATAATAATTGTTTCTAACTCAGACCAATCATCCAACCTATTTATTACATTAAAATTTATTTGATTTTCTAAAAGCATTCTTGCTGTGCCTTCACCGCTTCTAACATTAAAAGGATAATAATAACCAATGTTTGAAATATGCTTTCCGCCAATACCATATTCTTCAATTTTTTCTACATAATCAAATGCATGACCAATATTTCTATAGGTTTCTAAATCCATTTTTCCGGATGGATGAAGCTGGTCTCCAATATTGACATTAGCACCAAAAGCAACCATTGATGCAGCTTCGTATAGCAATGCATCTTTGTGTTTAAAACCACCAAATTCACCCCAAGAAGAATGAAATTTACCGCTCATAGCAACAATTTGCTTACCATCTGCAGCAAAAAACTTAGATCTGAAAGGAAAAATATCGTATCCATCCCATGTAGTAGGAAGATCTTCCAGATCTTGTTTGGTATTAAAATCAAAAAGATTGTATCTCAAATTATTAGCTCTTTTAATATTTGTTATGCCATTGTAATATATTGGAATATTAGGCTTGTAACTATGAACTAATTTGTTACATCTTTCCATGAAAGACTTCATTTGATTAATTGAATAATCCAAGACCTCTTTATCATTATTTAAATCAACGCCATCTTTTTTCATCAAAGCCTTATTGGATTCACTATAATTTGGGTATGCCTGTAAAATGTCAAACCAAAAACCATCAATTTGATAGTTTTTACATATTTCCTCTACTTGTTCAAGTATTAATTCGTCATAACCATTACTAGGTGCGAGTAATCTCCAAGTAAAATTTGGTAATTTATCATTTGGGCCTAACTTTTTTAAAGTTTCTAGTTTATCTGTTGTCCCATTTTTATTTTTTAATATCCACTCTGGATGTTCATCCGCATCCTTTTGTGACCAACCCACTGTAAAATAAACTTGTGCAGTAATTCCAAGCTCATGACAAGCTTCAATTTGTTCTTTTAACAAATCAAATTTTAAATGTGGATGCCTTGTTCCTAAATTTGTATTGTAGTACGAATATCCATGATGGCCTTTCGCAAACAGATTAATAGAATTAACATTACCTATTTTTAGTGCCTCTTGGAATTGAGCTTTTGAAAAATCTTCGCCAATATTTTCTATTAATCCTGAAGTATGAAAGTCTAAATGAATTTGTCGGCTACCCTCCTTAATTACTTGACCTTTCAAATTTAAAACTGAACATACATAAAAAACGAGAAGCAAATATATTTTTTTCATACTCAAATATAATTCAAACCTATTTAAGAGAATTTGAAGTAGCTTAACTTTAGGAAAGTGATTTGCCCAAGATTTAATTTCTTTTTAGAGTTAATTTAAAATTTGAAATTTTCAAAAATCACTTTTTTATTAGTTTTGGCAGATTCCATTATTGCGTTTAAAACGCGAACATCTCTTCTGCCCATTTCACCCGGTGTAATATTAGGTTTTTTGTTCAAAATAGCCAGACATTGATTGTCAATTTGCAGCTTTTGCTGAAATGTAGACCCAAACTTCATCTGACCAGAAGGGGTATAACCTTTAATCCCTCGATAACTATAAGCTGGATTTAATCCAATTTCTCCCATTTCAGTTTCAAGATGGATGAAATTTTCATATTTTCCATAACTAGAGCTGTGTTTTGATATTTTACCATTAGCCCATTCTAATTCCCACTGCCAATGTTCGGGTATTTCCTTATAAATTTCATCTCGATCGGTCCAGCTGCGAGCTTTAACACTTAGTGGGTGGTCCTGTGCTGAATAAAAAGCAGATTGAACAACATAAACTCCAAGATCGTATACTGCGCCCCCAACGTTCATAGCTTTAGTTAGTCTCCAATCTCCTTTCCCTCTCCACTTTCCTTGCTTATTTGAAAAACCGCCACTCATCTGAGTCCATTTACCATACTTTGAAGTTTTCATTGATTCAATTAAACTTACATTAAATGGGTCCCAATACAGTCTATATCCTATTTGAAGTAATTTTTTAGCTTTTTTTGCAGCCTCTATCATATGATCACAATCTTTAACAGTTGGGGCCATAGGTTTTTCACAAATAACGTGTTTGCCTGCCTGTAAACTTCTAATAGTGTATTCCGCGTGATTTCCAGTCGGAGTACATATGTAAACGCAATCTATTTCGGGGTTGTTGGACATCGAGTCTAAATTGTCATAGTTGTAAACATTTTTTGAACTAATATTATACAGCTTTTGCCACTTTGGTATTTTTTCATCTGACCCTGTAATAATTGCAGTGAGAGAAGCAAATTCCGAGTCTTCAATCGCTGGAGCGATTTGATTTTCAGCATATCTTCCTAAACCACAAATTGCGATTTTCACTTGTCTCGTTTTTTCTTTCTGAGCAAATAAACCTGGCATTAAAAATAAAGGGGTAGCACCTAAAGCGCTCATATTTAAAAAGTCTCTTCTTTTCATTTCAATTTGATTCTAGAAATATCATTAAAACCCGTAACATATAAATATTCTTCGTTAGTGTCGAAATTGCAATTTGTTACTCCCTTTCCATAATTGATAGTAGCCAACAAATCTCCGCTAGGCGAGATAATTAATATCCCATTAGGCCCAGTGGTAAAAATGTTTCCACTGCTATGAACTTTTAACCCATCAAAGGCACCCTTGTATTTTTTGCTTAGTGCTTTGCCATCAAAAAAAAGAGTTTCTTTAGAAGATTCAATATCAAATCTAATTATTTTGGGATCTTTTTTTCCAGCATTATTTATGTATATATATTTTTCATCATTTGAAATTGCGATCCCATTCGGAAGTGACATTGAGGGCGTAATAACTGATATCTTTCCGTTAGGTGACAACTTGTAGACACCATTGAAACGGATTTCTCTATATGTATTCTCTTCGTTTTTCCCATTTACAAAAAACCCATAAGGGGGATCAGTAAAGAAAATAGCTCCACTTTTACTTATGGCTAAATCATTCGGCCCATTAAATCTTTTGCCGTTGTAGTTATCTACTAGGGTTTTGAATTTTGGTTTTTCAGTTCTATTATTTTTGATTGAGGATATTTTTCTATCACTAACTTGACATAGAATAATTTCACCCAATGCATTAAATGCTAGTCCATTTGAGCCCTTATTTGATTTTAGTGGTTTAGGTGCGTATCCTGTTGACCCGCTTGGGGAAATATAATCTTGAACCCCGTGAATACTGTCCCAAGTAAAAATTTTATTTTGTTTTACATCACTAAATAATAATCTTTCATTTTTTAAGTCCCAAAGTGGGCCCTCAGCAACTTTAAAGCCATCTGCTAAAACTTCAATTGTTGATTTTGAATCAATAATTTTTAAAATTGATTTTTTGTAGATTGTTATGTCAACATTGCTATTTTGAGAATAACTCAAAAAATAAAAACTTAACAGCAAGAGCAGTCTTATCATATATAATTAAATGAGTTTAATTCTTAATTATTTTTCCAGTGCTTAAAACTCTGTTGTTACTATCATACAGTCTAAGTAGATAAATATTACTTGGTAATTCAGATAAGTCAATGGTTTTTGATGTGGATTTTAATAGCTCCCTACCACTAATGTCGTAGACTTTAGCAGTTGTAAAGTCTTGTTCGATGTTAATGATTGATGAAGTTGGATTAGGGTAGATAGTTATAGCGTCAGGGTGGTCCTTTGTGGATGCTGTGGAGGCGTCACTAACGAAGCGAACTGATAAGCCAGCTCCTTTAAATGATGCCAGGATGGTTAATTCACTGTAATCCTTGTGCAGACGGCGATACCATACATCGATCGGGCAACAATAAACAGTAGTAGAGCTCCAAAAAGAGCTTAAGTCTCCATAGCTTAGAAACGAACCATTTGTCTCACCTCGATTACCCACAGGAAATGCATTAAAGT
>CACFJP010000025.1 GCA_902566635.1 uncultured Bacteroidota bacterium
TCATTACTTTTGTTTACCAAATTTAGATTTTATGAAAATTGCCAAAGGTAGCATTCGGTTTTCAAGAAAAGACAAACAGCAATTTTTTTCAACTCTCAACAAACGTGTGAACGCTTATTTCAAAGACAACAATCTCCGAAAAACAGGAAATTGGAAGCTTCATCTGAAGACAGTTATTTTAATAACGCTTTTTGTCACACCATATGTGTTACTATTATCACTAGGTTTCAGTCAATTGATTAAACTTGGACTTTGCGTACTCCTTGGTTTTGGTATGGCGGGCATAGGAATGAATATTATGCATGAAGGGAATCATGGCTCGTACTCTCGCTATGATTGGGTCAATAAAATTATGGGGGGGGCGATTTATATTTTAGCTGGAAATGTATTCAATTGGAAAGTGCAACACAATGTGCTTCATCACAGTTTTACAAACATCCATGGCCATGATGAAGACCTCGAAGCAGGTACTGTTATGCGATTTTCTAAGCATGCAAAATGGCGTGCAATTCATCGTTTCCAACATGTTTATTTTATCATTTTATATGGACTAATGACGCTTCGATGGGTCATTACTACTGATTTTGTTCAGCTCAAGAGATATCTTAAATCAAATCTATCCTACAAAAAAAAAATAAGCCCTACGAGAGAATGGCTTGTGCTTGTGTTGTCAAAAGTTTTTTATGTGGCACTGTGGATTGTATTGCCTATGATGGTGCTTGACCTTGCTTGGTGGAAAATCTTAATAGGTTTCATTGTGATGCACTACACAGCTGGCATCATTCTCAGTGTGGTTTTCCAATTGGCACATATTACAACTACCACTGACATGCCACTGCCGTCTACAACAGGTTCAATGAAAAATACTTGGGCAATTCACCAGCTACTTACCACTGGAAATTTTGCGCCAAAAAACAGCTTTATCAACTGGTTTACAGGTGGGTTAAACCACCAAATCGAACATCATATTTTCCCATCCATCAGCCATATTCATTATAAAAATATTGGCAAGATTGTTAAAAAAACAGCGCGCGAATTTGACTTGCCCTACAACGAATTCAAAACCTTTGGTGCTGCTTTTTGTTCTCATTATGAACTACTGAAATCACTGGCAAAAAAACCAAACACTGCAACATAATACGATGAAGGAGACATTATCCAACCGCATACAGAGCTTACCAGCTTCGGCAACATTGGCCATGGCTGCCAAAGCAAGAGAATTAAAAAATCAAGGTGTTAATGTCATTGGACTCAGCCTCGGAGAACCTGATTTTAACACCCCTGAATTCATCAAACAGGCAGCGATTCAAGCTGTCAACGATAACTATAACTCATACACGCCAGTCGATGGGTATGTGGCGTTGAAAGAGGCCATTTGTCGTAAGTTTAAACGAGACAATCATTTGGATTATTCCCCAAGCCAGATCGTGGTTTCAACAGGTGCAAAACAGTCCATTGCAAACGCCATTCAGGTGTTGATAGATCCAGGAGACGATGTGCTGTTGGTTGCACCCTACTGGGTGAGTTACTCTGCCATCGTTTTGCTGGCTGAAGGAAACCCAATTGAAATTTATTCTGACATCAAAACAGATTTTAAAATCACACCCGAACAGCTTGAAAAATCAATCACGCCAAAAACAAAAATGGTTGTCATTAACTCCCCAAACAACCCAAGTGGATCGGTTTACACAGAAGCTGAATACCGTGCTTTGGCAGCTGTTCTGGAAAAGTATCCAGACATCTATATTCTTTCAGATGAAATCTATGAACACATTAACTACGGTGTTGCTCACTTTAGCTTTGCGCAAATCCCTTCGATGTACAATCGCACTTTAACAGTTAATGGAGTTGCCAAGGCCTTTGCCATGACTGGCTGGCGAATCGGATACTTGGGTGCACCTAAGTGGATTGCAAAAGCATGTACAAAAATGCAAGGTCAAATTACGAGTGGTGCAAATTGTATTGCCCAACGTGCAACGATCGCTGCTTTAGATGCGCCTGTTGCTTACATTCAGTATATGGTTGACGAGTTTGCAACTCGCCGTGAAAGAATTCTCGAATTGCTTAGCAACATAGAAGGCTTTGTGCTCAATCGACCTAAAGGTGCTTTCTATGTATTTCCTGATATCTCCCATTATTTTGGAAAAACAATCAAGGGTAAAACGATAGACAATGCATCAGATTTTGCACTCTATTTGCTAGAAAAGGCACACGTTGCTACTGTTACAGGTGAGGCCTTCGGATGCCCAAACAATATTCGAATTTCTTATGCTGCTTCGATGAAAAACATCAAAGAGGCAGTCGATAGAATCGAGCAGGCATTGACCTAGTGATCTCTCCAAAAATAGGGTGTGAATAAAATTAGAGCTGTAAATAATTCAAGACGCCCAACGAGCATCAAAAAAGAACACCATATTTTCCCTCCAGCTGGCATGCTAGTATAAGTCGAAACTGGACCAAAATCTCCAAGGCTAGGCCCTACATTTCCAAGACTTGCTGCAGAAGCACCAATAGACGATAAGAAATCTAGGCCAAACAAGCTCAATACAAATGCGCCAAGAATAAAGAGCAGCATGTAAAGTATAAAAAATCCAAGGATTCGATAGACCAAGCTTTGTTGAATGGTGACATGGTTGAGGTGTAGTGAAACAATTGCGTTTGGGTGCAATGCTCTTCTAAATTCGAGTAATGCATTTTTAATCATAACCAAATGACGAATGACCTTAACACCCCCCCGACGTTGAACCTGACGAACCTCCCAAAAAGAAAAGACCAAAGAAAAGCATGGTTAGAAAGGGGGTCCAACCAGCAAAGTCAGCAGTTACAAATCCAGTAGTGGTGATAATTGCAACGACTTGAAACAAGGCATGTCGGAAACTACTTTCAAACGCTCCAAAAATTTGTGGGTGTTCAACTGAGGTCGATCCAAGCTTGACGTTGGTGTAAATTCCAATGAATGTGATCAGTGTAAAAAGAGTGACAAATCCGACATACCAACGAAACTCGTTGTCTTGCCAAATTCGTTCTAATTTCCCTTTTAATCCAAAATAGATAAGGACAAAATTCGTTCCCGCCAAAAACATAAATAAGGTTACTGTATACTGGATCATCGGACTGTTATTCCAGTAGGCCAAGCTTTCATTTTTGGTTGAAAACCCACCAGATGCCATCGTACTCATCGAATGATTTATGGCATCAAAAACAGACATACCTGCAAAGGCTAAAATCAAGGCTTCCAGGACTGTAAAGCCCACATAGATATACCAAAGTCTTTTTGCAGTGTAGCTGATTCTTGGGTGCAATTTGTCTCCACCAATTGCTGTTGCTTCTGCAGAAAACAACTGAACACCACCTATACCCAAAAGAGGTAAAATAGCCACAGCCAATACGATAATTCCCATACCACCAAGCCAGTGCGTGAGTGAGCGCCATAAAATAATACTTTTTGGCAATGCTTCTATATCTTGAACGATTGTAGCACCAGTAGCAGTAAAGCCTGACATCGTTTCAAACAAAGCATCTGAATAGCTTACCAATGATTGTGTCAACAGATAAGGTAATGTGCCAAATATCACCATGCTAAGCCAGCCCATCACTACTGTCAAATAACCATCTCGCATCTTTATTTCACGCTTTCGATTTCTCGTAATGAGTAGTAAAAGCAGCCCAATTCCAATTGTGATTAGGGCAGAAAAAAGAAGCCCCTCTGTAGCGCCATCGTCCAAATAAACACTCAATAATGTACAAACAAACATGGCAGTTGCATTGAACATTAGCAACAGGCCAAGCATGTTAAAAATTGTGGAAAAATTGTATAGCTTCATTCCTATCGAAATAATCGCTCAATGCGTGAAATGGACTTTGGCAAACAGCATACGAGAACTCTGTCGCCAGGCATAATTTCAAAATCTCCAAGGGCGATAATCCCCTCTCCCTGTCTTATTACACCACCAATCGTTGCCGTGCGAGAAATATCTAAATCTTTGATTTTTTTACCCAAAAAATCATTATCAACGACAATTCCATCAACAACAATAAGCGGGGATGAACTACTTGTGATAGATCCTGTACCCCTAACGCGGATGGTAGGATCAGACCCTGCTTCACCTTCTGTAGCTTGAATATTAACACCAGAAACTTGGCCAGTTAGAGCATCATCTACTCGAGAGACGGCAATTTTATCGAGGTTTTCATTTTTTACTTTTGAAATAGCACCAGTCAAATTTTTCCTTTTTTGAGTTCCATATCCAATTACAACAATTTCGTCAAGAAGTGTATCGTCATATTCCATAATTATATTTAAAACAGAACTGCTTACAGGAACAACCTGTGTTTTGAAACCTAGATATGAAAATTGTAATAAATCTCCTTCGCTTGCATTAATTTCAAAATTTCCGTCAAAATCTGTAGCCACACCAACACTAGAACCAACTATAACAATATTTACACCTGGAATAGGCTCATTATCCTCAGTGGAAGAAACTTGTCCTTTTACAATATTAGTTTTTTGTGCATGTGTTACCAAGCATAAAAACATTATCACTAAAAAGGGTAATTTGATTTTATAATTCATAATAATTTTTTATAAATTGATAATTCAGTATAAAATTGACTTTTTTTTTAAAGAATTTTAAATTTCAATTTAAAAAAATTATAGATTTGTTGTCGAGACAAAGTAATATTTGTGTACTAATTTACCCCAAAAATTGTACGAATTTGAAGAATTACTATATTATATTTTAGAATAAAATTTAATGAATTACAAAACATTTTTTCTTTGTTTAAAATTTTTAACAATGGTTGTAATTTGTCAGGGACAAATAAATCAACCAGACGCTAAAAAGAATGAACTTTACAATATTCTGTTTATATCAATTGATGACCTAAGGACTGAGCTTAATTGTTATGGTGCAAGTCATATCAAATCTCCAAATATTGATCGATTAGCAGCCCAAGGGGTTCGGTTTGAAAATGCTCATGTACAACAAGCCATTTGCATGGCATCAAGAGCATCGATTATGACTGGTATAAGGCCCGAAAAACATGGAATTTACACCGGCCTAGCTGTGGATGATGTCTTACCAGAAACATTGACGATAAATAAATATTTTGAACAAAATGGGTACAACATTGCATCGTGTGGTAAAATCTATCACTATAAAATTGATACTGAAAAACAGTTTGGTGAGAACGAAATAAAATCTCAAGGCACATGGACAGGCAGAGGATATGTAACTCCAGAAGCTATTGAAAAAATTACGCTAAATGCCAAGTATAATAGGGGCCCAGCTTACGAATTTGCTCCTGTTAATGACACGATTTATAAAGACGGATTAAACACCCAAAATGCACTGAAAAAAATGGAAGAACTTAGTAAAGAAAACGTTCCATTTTTTTTGTCGGTTGGCTTATCTAAACCACATCTTCCATTCGTAGCTCCAAAAAAATATTGGGATATGTATCCATCTTCAACTATCAAAATAACAGATATTAGAGAACGTCCTGAAAATGGATATGATAAAGCTATCCGAACGGGTGGAGAATTAAAAAACTACTATGGAATGCCAGAACTGTTCAATGAAATTGATGATAATTTAGCCTTGACACTTCGAAGAGCATACTATGCTTGTATCTCATATGCCGATGCACAAGTAGGAAAACTCCTAGATAAGCTTGAAGCTCTAGGCATTAGGAACAAAACTATTGTAATCTTATGGTCTGATCACGGCTATAAGCTTGGTGACTACAATTCTTGGTGTAAATGGTCTAATATGCATCTTGACACCAATATTCCTCTCATATTCAGTATTCCAGAAGGAAAAAGAAATAGTGTTTCAAAAACACCTGTGGCTGCACTTGACATATACCCAACACTTGTTGAACTCAATGGATTACAAAAACCAAATCATTTAGATGGGAAAAGCATAGTCACTCTACTGAAAAACCCTGAAATTCAAAGGGAAAGGGTTGTGTTTAGTATCTGGCCCATCAATAGAAATGAATACAAAAAAACCATAATAGGATATGCGGCTAAAACTGCAAGATTTAATTACGTTGAATGGATTAAAATAGGTTCAGGGGAAATAGTCAGCAGAGAACTTTTTGATCATCACAAAGATCCTAACGAAACTTTAAATTTAATAGATAATATTGAATATGCTGAAACAATAAATTTTCTCGCTAAAAAAGTATCAGAAAGGATACAAAATACTCATCACGATCATAAATTTAAAAAAATCAGTTCCAAATATTAGTAATTATACTTGGTAGTATAATCTTACACCCAATTGATCTATTTTCGAAACAATCCCTGACTTTTTTGAAAAAGATTGGTGATAAGCATTGGGGGTAATGAGTGATTTTCAGAATTGTTTTTTTTTCTATTTTTAAACTATGAAAACACATTTACTCTCTCTTGTTGGACTTTTAGTTTGTCCGTTTCTTTTTAGTCAAATATTAACTGTTAATGATGGATCGTCTGTGTCCATTAATTCTGGCAGCTCCATTACTATTGATGGATTGGAAATTGCACCTGCTGACACATATACAATTAGTGGTGCTAATGATGTCTCACGTTCTGCTACTGCTGCTACTGTAGACACCAATAGCTCTGTGTCCCGTGTGTACAGTACTTCTGCTCTACTGTCAGGCTTTACAGGCACACTTACTTTCTCCTATCTTGATGGAGAGCTTAATGACATTGTAGAAGGCGATCTTGTTTTGGAGCTTCAAGCTGATGATGATTCTTGGACTACGTATGGGGGAACAGTGGATGAGGTGAACAATACGGTTAGCTATACATTTAATGACCCTGTTTCATTTAAAGCTGTTACTGCTAGTAGTGCAGATGCTACACTTACTATTGAAGACATCTATCCATTAGACTCTAGAATCTCTGTATATCCAAACCCGACAGCAAACAGAATCTACATCCAGGGAGAAAACGTTTTGCAGGCTGAACTCTTTGATTTAAGAGGCAGAAAAGTAAAAACAACAAATCAAAATCAAATTGATTTAAGTGACATGGGAACTGGGTCGTTTATACTTAAAGTCACAACAGACAATAAAAAAACAAAATCATTTAAAATTATTAAGCAATGAAAAGAATATTTTTAAACCTAACCCTTGTTCTTTTTGTTATTCCATTTGGAATATCTCAAGACTTGCCTTCATATGTTCCAACTGATGGGTTAGTAGCTTATTACCCATTCAATGGAAATGCAAATGATGCCAGTGGAAATGGAAATGATGGTGTAAATACTGGTGCTGTTTTAACTATTGATAGACATGGGAATTCAGACAGTGCTTTCTATTTTTCTGGAAGTAGTTGTTCTACAAGAATTGATGCAGATGTTGATATGTCATCTGTACTGAGTTCAATGTCTGTCTCTATGTGGGTCAATAGAAATGGAAATGGTTGTTACAATCCCAGATTATTTGATTTTTATGATGGTGGGAATAACTCAAATGATTGGGGTGAAGTCTGGTTTAATGGTGCAAATTTGTTTAATCTTTCAGGTTCAGGTTATAGTGACAACGATAAATGGTATAACATAACTATAATCATAAACAATAGTGAAAATTCTAGAAAATATTTTATAGATGGTAACCTTGTTAATAATATACCTAATACAAAGACACTTCCACTTGCTGGAGACTTTTCAATAGGAAGAATGAATCATCCTGCATATGATGCATTCAACGGAATAATAGATGATTTTGGAATCTGGAACAGAGCGTTAACAGAACAAGAAATTCAAAACCTTTATAACTCTTCGACTGGTGATATTATATTAAATGGTGTAGTAAGTGCTGAAGATAACCAAATTAAAAATGTTGGTGACCCTACAGAAGCACAGGATGCGGTTACAAAAAGCTATACAGACACAAAATTCTATACACAAATTGAGGTTGATGCATTGATAGCGAATCTACAACAGCAAATAAATGAAATGAATGAAAATCAAGTAGCTTCTTCCATTGAATTAGTAGAGGTTTTTTTAATACCAAATTCTAGAAATATTATCAAAACTTCAGATTCAAAATACATAATTCGTACTGAAAGCGATGTTTTTGAATCAAATGCCATTGATGGAAATTACGAAAGTTTAAATTTTAATATTAACGTTAGTAGGGGTGATATTCAAGGGCATTTGTTAGGTGAAACACCTAACCAATCTTTACTTATCTCAACCAAAGATAATGGGCTTTTTAGATTTGAAAACGAAAACTGGTCTGCTAGTGGGTTAAGTGGTTCTGGTACCAGTGGTAATGATTTTTTAAGACTTAACAATGATAGGATATTAATCGCAAAACAAGGGTTTTCGAGAAAAATATATTATTCAGATGACAACGGAGTTAATTGGTCTACATCATCGGGGACAAATAATGAAGATTGGAGAGATTTTTCAGTTTCATCAAGTGGAACTATTTTTATAGGTTCCCCTGGTAACGTAGGTGGTGTTTTAAGAAGTCAAGATAACGGATTGTCATTTGAAAGAATTAGGACAGAAAAGTGTAGATCCACTTCAACTATTGGTGAAGTTGTATATATAATTTCCTTAAATGAAGAAAATAATAATGTTTTAATGAAATCTACGGATGATGGCGCTACATGGACTGAGTTATTCATATTTAATAATTTCAAGTCAGGGGGATATGTAGAAATTACATTTTACGCTGGGAACATAATAGTACTTAATGACGAAAAAATATTTTGGAGTAAAATTGATGAAATAAATTTTTCCGAAACTCTTTTACCATCTGATTATGGTTCATTTAGAGAAATTTCACATATAGATGATAAAATTTATGCTGTCTATGATAGAGGGATATTTGCAGTTAATGGTCAATACTAAATTTATTTCTAATCAAATAAATGGATTCAACTTGAACCGATTTAAGTGACATAACAAGTGGATCGTTTATCCTCAAAGTCACAACAGACAATAATAAATCAAAATCATTTAAAATTATCAAGAATTGAAAAAAATATTTTTAACCCTAACCCTTGTTCTTTTTGTTATTCCATTTGGAATGTCACAAGACCTGCCTTCATATGTTCCAACTGACGGATTATTAGCTTATTACCCATTTAATGGAAATGCTAATGATGAAAGTGGAAATGGAAACCATGGTACAGTTAATGGAGCTATATTAACCTCTGATAGAAATCAAAATGAAAATAGTTCATATATGTTCGAGAACAGTAATATTTCTATTGAAAATCAATTTTATAACAACGGATTTGAAAATTATACTATTAATATTTGGTTTTTGACGAATAGTCCTACGAAAACGATGCAATGTTTATTGAACACAATCCCCCATGACGGTGAGGGGATTGGTTATAATCATGAAAACGCACTAAATACTTTTTCTCACGGCAAAAACTCAAATGTTTCACAACATTTATGGGACATATTTAGTTCAAATCCATTTGGTATTGAAGTTCAACAAAACATGTGGTATATGTTAACTATTATTAAAAATTCTAGTGATTATAATTATTATGTAAACAATTCTTTGGAAAAAACATCAACAACCTCTTCAACTGCAGAAAATCAAAACACCGGGTTAACTTTTGGAAGCACTTCTCTAGGAAGTGAATACATACATGGAAAATTAGACGATATTGGAATTTGGAACAGAGCTCTTTCGCAACAGGAAATCCAAAATCTGTACACTTCATCAACTGGTGATATTTTATTTAATGGGGTTGTTAGTGCTGAAAATAATCAGATTAAAAATGTTGCTGACCCAACAGACGCACAAGATGCTGTGACAAAAAATTATACATATTCAAAAACAGAGGTTGATGCCTTAATTGCTAATCTACAACAGCAAATCAATGAAATGAATCAAGCAATCACTTCAAGTGAACTTGAGGGAAATTGGAATGTTAAAGAATTATATTATCTAAATCCAGATACTAATGAAATTACTTCTACTTTCCCCACACCTGAATGCTCGAAACCATATCAGTACTATGAGTTTTTAGTCTCCAAAGAAATTTTCTGGACAGGCATAGGTACGAATTGGGTAACTCAAAGTTGTACTTCAAATGAATTTGGAGTAAAACAAGACCCTTACACTATAACTACTGAGAATAGTTATGGAGATGACCCAATCACATACATAAATTTTCCAAATGGTTCAAATACTAGAAATTGGGAAATAATTAGTCGACCCTCTGAAAACACCATTATTATAAGAGCGTGGCAAAACAATGAAGTTTCATTATACAACAATCAAGTACATGGAATTAAACTTGTTAAAGAACCAAGAATTGAATCAAATTTTAATTAATTATCAAACATGAAACAAATATTTTTAACTCTATCCTTTGGACTTTTTATTATCCCAATTGGAACGTCACAAGACTTGCCTTCAAACATCCCGGCAAATGGACTGGTAGCTTATTATCCGTTCAATGGAAATGCAAATGATGAAAGTGGTAATTCAAACAATGGCAATGTTTTAGGCGCTTCTTTGTCCGGAGATCGTTTTGGAAATGAAAATAGTGCTTATTCTTTTGATGGAATAGATGATTTTATTGTAACTCAAAATAGCATTGCCTCTGCAAAGCAAACATATACTTTTTCATTCTGGGCTAAAACTGATAACGGCACAAAAAATATGAGTGCGATATCACAAAATTGTGATGATGACTGTGACAAGGCTTATAGTCTTGTCATCAATAAGTTTCTTAACTCCGCTATCGAATGCGAATATGGACATATGGGATCATCACCTCAATCTTTTGGTTATGCACAGCCTGCCCACTATGGAATAGTTAATACAATTACAAGTGGTAACATCTGGAAAAACTATGTGTTGATAGTTGGTGCCGAGGACAATTTCCTGTATAATAACTTTAAATTCTATGTGAACGGAACACAAATTGATACTAATTGTAACCACAATTGGGATAGTTGGGAATATGATTTTCCTAATTACCCTATGGTTATTGGCAAAGGAAACAATTCAATAATTGAAGGCTTTTTTAATGGTCAGTTGGATGATGTTGCGGTATGGGATCGAGCTCTTTCATTCAATGAAATAAAAGACCTTTATGATTTACCCCCAGGAATATTACTTAATGGAACAATTAGTGCTGAAAATAACCAAATTAAAAATGTTGGTTACCCTACTGATGATAATGATGCTGTGACAATAGGTTATTTAGAAAATATTATTAGTGCCTTAGAATCCAGAATTGATGAATTGGAAAACAATTCAATTGAAAATAATGATGTAGGAATCCCCTCATATATACCTCTGGACGGTTTACTTGCATATTATCCTCTAGATGGTAATGGACAAGACATGACAGATTTTGAAAATCATATGGAAATGGTTGGTGAAGTGTTGTTTACTGATGGTCACGAGGGAGATGAAATGAAGTCAGCTAATTTTACTAATTCAATTGATGGTTATTTTACATTGCCCGTTTCTAGCTGGTCACACCTAAATGAACTAAATACAGGCAGTCTATCTTTTTGGGTTAAGTTAGATCAAAAATTTGTTTCTAATCATTATTTTGGATTTGGAAACTCGTTTATGGTAAAACAAAAACATGGAGTTGGTCAAGACTTTTTTGTAGGGTTAAGTGATGGGACAACAAAAGTCATGGTTTATTTAAGTGGTATTTTTCCTCAAAGTTCAGAAAATTACATCATAGGCAACTCTTCTCTTTCTTTGGATACATGGTATAATATTACTGTTTCATGGAATGGTTCAAATCAAAAACTATTTATCAACGGAAATTTAGATGGAGTACTTAATGCTGGATATGATGGAATTCCTGATAGGACTGATATAGATTACTTTTCAATTGGTTCGTCACTTTATGGCACTAATACCGGTGTTGATAATGAGGTTGACGCTGGGGCTTATGGAAGCATTGACAATATTGCCTTTTGGAGTCGAGAATTATCTGAGGAGGAAGTAAGCAATTTATATTCTAATTAATAAAAGATATCACTCCTTATTGACCTATTTTCAAACCATACATTGCTATATATGAAAAACATAGTAGAGGAAGTAAAAACGAGAAATTCACTTAAGATACGCCAATAATGAGTGTGTCGTTTACTCCTCTACCACCAATATCAATTATAACCCCTTGAAGCTTGGCAATAAAGCACTACCAACAATAGCTATTACCAAGCCTGCAGAGCCTATCTTAGATTGTTTTGATTAAATACCTAGTGCTTGCCCACCACCAATTTGAACAGTTTCAGCTGTCATAAATGAAGCATCATCACTTGCCAAAAAAGACACTACCGCAGCAACTTCCTCAGGTTGTCCCAAACGACCTAGCATAATATTGTTTTTCCATGAGGCAAATACTTCTGGTTTGGTGGACTTGATTTGCGCGTGAAAAGGTGTGTCGATTGTGCCAGGTGAGACTGCATTAACACGAATGTTATACTCTGCTAAATCTTTGGCCAAAGCTCTGGTTATGGCATGTACAGCAGCTTTTGATGTGCCATAAATTCCGGCACCAGGACCGCCAGCATTCCAACCTGCGTTTGATGTGTAGTTAATGATTGTTGCATTTTTTCCTTTCTTCAAATATGGAATAGCTGCTCTAGAAACAAAAAAAGTTGAGTCCAAATTTAAAGCCATTACAAAGCGATAAAAATCAGTTGTCATTTCTTCAAATCTTGAACGACCACCAAGACCACCAGCATTATTGACGACAACATCAATTTTGCCATACTTATCTCCAATTTGTTTGATATTTTGATTTACAGCTTCTTCATTGGTAACATCAAAACCAAAATACTCAGCAGTAATTCCTTCTGATTTAAGTAGTGCTACTTTTTCAGCACCCGCATCGTCGTCAATGCCATTTAATACGACAGTATAACCATCTTTTCCCAGTCGTTTTGCAACTTCAAAGCCGATACCACTGGTTGCTCCTGTTATTACTGCAATTCTATTCTCTTGTGAACTCATTATATTCATTTAATATTTATACTTTCTTTTTTAAAGGTTCAATTTGAGGGCATAAAACCCAAATACTAATAATGGTGGTCAATGCTAAAGCGGCTCCGATAATAAATGCAGGATAGTAGTTACCCCCTGTAGTTAGCCATGGAATCAAAGAAGTTAAACCAACCGCTGCTAATTTTGCTGCCATTCCTGAAAAACCTGCTAATGTTCCGACTGTTTTTCCACTAAACATATCGCTTGGTAAGGTTTGTACATTTCCAATGGCTGTTTGAAAACCAAATAAAATCACAGCCATAATCAGTACTGCATTAACAGGTGAC
>CACFJP010000026.1 GCA_902566635.1 uncultured Bacteroidota bacterium
CAGGTGAATATCCTCTGTGTGAGTAATAAGTATGAAAAATACGCTGAAAAAGTTTCTCAATTATTGGAAAATAACGAAATTCGCAGCCTCGTAGACAACCGAAATGAGACCATTGGAAAGAAAATTCGGGAATCTGAGCTCCAAAAATATCCTTACATGATTATCATTGGGGAGAAAGAAGTTTCAGAATCCAAGGTTTCTGTACGGCGACAAGGGGGGAAAGATCACGGGGCTATGTCTCTTGATAACTTTGTTCAACTGGTTGAAAAAACCATCGAAGAAGAAGTGAAAGAATTTAAATTGTAAAACGCGCGTTATAGCCATACGAAGAAGAAGAGGCAAAGGTCCTCACAGAGTAATAAAACAAGACCCACACATGATTAATAATAATATCATGGCTAGTGAGGTACGTCTTGTTGGTGATAACGTTGAAATGGGGGTTTATCCAATTGCAAAGGCGATGAGCATTGCTTTTGAGCTTGAGTTAGATTTGGTTGAGATATCTCCAAACGCATCACCCCCTGTTTGTAAGATCATCGACTATAAGAAGTTCTTATACGAGCAGAAAAAGCGTGAAAAGAATTTAAAAGCTAAAGCTAGCAAAGTTGTATTAAAAGAGATTCGTTTTGGACCACAGACAGATGAGCATGACTATGCTTTTAAAAAGAAGCATGCGATAAAATTTCTAGAAGAAGGGGCAAAACTAAAAGCGTTTGTGTTTTTCAAGGGGCGATCGATCATATTTAAGGAACAAGGACATATTTTATTACTTCGATTGGCGCAAGACTTAGAAAATTATGGAAAAGTTGAGCAGCTCCCGAAATTGGAAGGGAAAAAGATGATCATGTTAATGAATCCCAAAAAATAATTAATACGGAAATCATGCCAAAGCAAAAAACAAAATCAAGTGCAAAAAAGCGTTTCAAGTTGACCGGAACTGGGAAGATCAAACGCAAACATGCATTTAAAAGTCATATTTTGACCAAAAAGTCAAAAAAGAGAAAATTAAAGCTTACACATTCGACCCTGGTTCATGAAGCCGATGTAGAAAATGTGAAACAACAACTTCGATTGAAGTAAAATTGGTGTATAACCCTGAGGCTGGTATTAAAGAGTATTGACTTGCCACCTCCCTCAAAAAAATAAGTTAAAATGCCTAGATCAGTAAACGCAGTAGCCTCAAGGGCTCGAAGAAAAAAGATGATGAAGCACGCCAAAGGATACTTTGGGCGTCGAAAAAATGTATGGACAATTGCCAAAAATGCTGTTGAAAAAGCATGGGAATATGCGTATAGAGATCGAAAAAGTAAAAAGAGAAATTTTCGTTCACTTTGGATTGTACGCATTAATGCTGCAGCTCGTTTGCACGGTATGTCTTACTCTCAATTTATGGGAAAAGTTAAAGCCAACAATATCTCATTAAACAGAAAGGTTTTGGCTGACCTCGCGATGAATCACCCAGAAGCTTTTAAAGCTGTGGTGGATAAAGTGAAGTAAATTTTACTCTAAAAGACTGATTATAAAAACACGCTTAGGCGTGTTTTTTTTAAAATGGAACGCCATCGTCACCCTCAAAAGCATCGTCAGGGGTTATCCCTTGGCTGTCAATCGTCCCTTCTTGATCTCGATTGATTTTCGACTCAAACTCAAAAGGAGCATCAAAAGAGTCTAAGTTTTCAAATTTTCCGAGGGATGCAACAAATTTTAATCGGACATTATCCAAGCCCCCATTTCTGTGTTTGGCGACAATAAACTCTGCTTGACCCGCTGAGGGTGTACGTTCCTGGTCATCCCATTCATCAATCTTGTAATACTCCGGACGATAGATGAATGATACAATATCAGCATCTTGCTCAATGGCACCTGACTCACGTAAATCTGAGAGCAAAGGTCGCTTGCTCCCTCCTCTTGTCTCTACAGCCCTCGACAGCTGAGACAATGCAATCACTGGGATTTCTAGCTCTTTTGCTAAGGCCTTTAGGTTTCTAGAAATCATAGATATTTCTTGTTCACGATTTCCTGATTTGTTGGATGAGCCTGTTGTCATCAGCTGCAAATAATCTACAACAATGAGTTTGATCCCATATTGCGATGACAATCGTCTGGCCTTGGCACGCAAATCAAATATCGATAATGAAGGAGTATCATCGATAAACAAAGGTGCTTTTTCTAATGAGCTGACTTTGACATTTAATTGTTTCCATTCGTGATCGGCAAGATTACCTGTACGAAGTTTTTCAGAAGAAAGACCAGTCTCTGAAGAAATCAGACGTGTGATCAACTGAACTGATGACATTTCCAGAGAGAAAAAGGCAACTGGAATTGAATGATCGACACAAACATTTCGAGCCATCGACAAGGTTAATGCTGTTTTTCCCATACCAGGACGTGCAGCTACAATAATCAAATCACTAGATTGCCAACCAGAAGTTAGTTTGTCCAAATCAGTGAATCCAGATGGAACCCCACTGAGACCAGCTTTATTTGAGATTTCTTCAATTTTCTTTTTTGCTTGTATCACAAGGCTCTGTGCAGTATCTGTTGATTTTTTGATATTCCCTTGCGTCACATCATAGAGCTTGGACTCTGCATCATCGAGCATATCAAATACGTCCTTTGAGTCATCATAGGCAAACTCAATAATTTCATTAGAAATTTTTATTAAACTGCGCTGAATGAATTTTTGAAGAATGATTCTAGAATGGTGCTCAATGTGAGCTGAAGAAGATACTTTTTGCGTGAGTTGAATTAAATAAAAATCACCGCCAATTTGTTCCAAATTATCATTTTTGCGCAATTGTGTTGAAACAGTTAATAAATCAATTGGGCTTGAGTCAGAAAATAAATGAACAATCGCTTCAAATATATGTTGATGTGCTTGCTTATAGAATGCTTCTGGGCTTAAGATATCAATGACAGTATCAACTCCTTTTTTGTCAATCATCATTGCACCGAGCACTACCTCTTCAAGCTCAATTGCTTGTGGTGGAATTTTTCCTTTTTGCAAAGGAACGATTTGACCGCCTTGACGCGATTGTTGTGATATTGGTTTTTGTTTTTCCACGTCATAAATGTAGGTAATTAAAACACATCTATCGGATGTAAATGACGAAAAAAGATGAACGGCTAATTGTTAAAAAAAATAAATAAATGTTAATATCTAAAACATTTATTCTTTATAAACACCCATTTGAAAGAATTTCTCCTGACGATCAAGAACTAATTTATCTATCGGAATGTCTTTAATCTCGCTGTAAGCTTTTAAAATGGTTCTTTGAACAGTTGAAAAAGTTTGATTTCGGTCTCGATGTGCGCCACCTAATGGTTCTTTGATTATGGTGTCAACGATTTTTAGACGTTTCATGTCTTTAGCTGTTAGTTTCAACGCATCAGCTGCTTGTTCTTTATACTCCCAGCTTCGCCATAAAATGGATGAACATGACTCAGGAGAAATCACTGAGTACCATGTGTTTTCGAGCATCAATACTCGATCGCCAACACCTATGCCCAAAGCACCTCCAGATGCACCCTCGCCGATGATTATGACAAAAACTTGTGTTTTAAGTCTTGACATCTCCAATATATTACGAGCAATCGCCTCACCTTGACCACGCTCCTCAGCCTCAAGACCAGGATAAGCACCAGGGGTATCAATCAAGCATAAAACAGGAATGCCAAACTTTTCAGCAGACTTCATAAGTCGAAGGGCTTTGCGGTAACCCTCGGGATTGGCCATCCCAAAGTTTCGATACTGGCGTGTTTTTGTGTTGAATCCCTTTTGCTGACCAATAAATAAAAAACTCTGATCACCAATTTTTCCAAATCCACCCACCATCGCTTTATCGTCCTTGACAGTTCGATCACCATGCAGTTCTAAAAAGGTTTCACCTGAAAGCGCCTTGATGTAATCCATCGTATAGGGTCGCTGGGGGTGCCTTGACAGTTGGACACGCTGCCAGGGCGTTAAGTTTTCATAGATATCTTTTTTGGTTGATAGAAGCTTTTCTTCAATTTGCTGACAGGTTGTGGTGACATCAACATCACTCTCATCACCTATTACAGCACATTTTTGGAGTTGTTCTTCAAGCTCTTGTATAGGTTGTTCAAAATCCAAATATTCCATAGTGGATCTTAGTTTGATTAAACAAATATAATATTTTGATTTAGTTGGTGGATGAACTCATTTTCGTTTTTAACTTCAAAAATCCATTTGTCAATACAGACAATAATATGAGTATAGTTCCAATGTAAAATGTGAGACTCATTTTTTCATCAGATCCAAAAATCAGAACGCCTAATATAATCCCATAAACTGGCTCCATATTAATGGCCAACATCAATGAAAATGGGGTTAAGTGTCGCATCACAGCGATGGAAACCACAAAGGCATATGCTGTGCAAACGATTGCTAATATTGATATCCAAAGAATGTCGGTATTGGAAATTGAAAAAAATTCAACTGTAAATTTGCCTTGCATCAATATGATAACACTCATGCAAATTGCACCAGCTCCAAGCTGATAAACAGACATCACTCTTGCATCTGACTTATGAATTGCCTTTCCATTGATGAGTGTAAATGCAACAGACAATAGAATGGCAAAAAACGCAAACATTATCCCTTCGATGTAATGATACTCTGTTTGCATAATCAAACCTAATGCAATAACGACAATCAGTCCTAGTAAAATTTCATACCAAACAAACGATCGCTTGTAAAAAATGGGCTCAACCAATGCTGTGACCAATGCCCCCGCTGACATGACAGAAAGCGTGACTGAAACATTGGAAAGTTTTACAGCGTGAAAGAAAAATACCCAATGAAGGGCAATCAAAACCCCACATATAAGCATGATATAAAACTGTTTTGTAGATAGCGCAAAAGATATACGCCTAATACCCATAAACAGTGCTACAACAGCAGTAGCCAAAACCATGCGATACCACACCAATGATACTGAACTAATGGTGATGAGTTTTCCCAATATTGCTGTGAATCCAAAAATGAAAACAATTAAATGAAAATGCAGTGTACTTTTGAGTTTATCGCTTGGCATACCTTAAAATAACAATGGACAAAATCCCAAAAATTACATTTGGAATCCATAAAGCAAGTGCTGCTGCGTAGTTAGATTTTTCGACCATAACCTCAAATATTTTATCGAAAAAGATATAAATGAATGCGAAAACAACGCCAAGTGCTAAATTCATCCCAATCCCTCCACGTCTCTTGAAAGATGAAACAGCAACACCAATAATTGTAAGAATAAATGCAGCAATCATAATTGACCATCGCTTGTTTCGGACAAGAAGGTGGCTATTGATCAAAGGACTACCACTTTCTTTTTCTTTGGCTATAAAATCGTTGAGTTCAAATAAGTTAAGTGTTTGGGCAGTGTACTCCAAAGGGGATAGGTCTTCAAAAGTGAAAGGCAATATTGTATCCAAACGGGGCTTCGATTCTATGGTTTCTGCACCACTTGGGTCAAAATTTCTCTTGAAATAGTCTGTTAAACGATAGAGGGTATCTTCTTCAATCCAACGGATATTTCTTGCAGATATTTTAGATTTTAACACGTTGCCCTCAAAACTCTCATAGCTAAAGTTATAGCCCAACTGACGAGTGGGATTGAACTGACTCAAATAAACATAATCCCCATCTCCTAGCTGTTTGTAAAGCAGCTGTGTTTGTCGATCTTTTTTTGATGATTTTAAAAATTCAAACTCAAATTCTTTAATGTTTTTACTGGCGTTTGGCACTATAAATTGGCCTGCAATAAATGCGCCGATAGAGATTATTGAGGCAGCAACCAAAAATGGTCGCAGATATCTATAAAAAGAAATCCCTGAGCTAAGTATCGCTATCACTTCAGAGTTGGAAGAAAGCTTTGAAGTAAACCATATAACAGACAGAAATAAAAATATTGGAAATAGAATAAATCCAAAGTGCCAAACAAAGTTGTAGTAATACCAAAGAATATCTAGTTTTGGCACTTCCTTTTGATTGAAATTATCAATCTTTTGCGAAAGGTCAACCAAAACACTGATGGGGATAAAAAGAAATAACATTGTCAAAAATGTGACAGTGTATTTGTAGATTATATAACGATCTAAAATCCTAGTGTTCAGCATTATAATCTGTTATTCATTTGATGTACCATTTTATTTTTCCAATCTACAAAATCGTCACTTAAAATGTGTTTTCTTGCTTCTCGAGCCAACCACAAATAAAATCCTAAGTTATGAATACTCGCAATTTGTCTGCCCAAAAACTCATTGGCTGCAAACAAATGACGTAAATATGCTTTGGAGTAATCCCTATCAACAAATGTTGGGCCATCGGGGTCGATTGGTGAGTGATCATTTTCCCATTTTTTATTTTTGATATTGATTGTGCCATAAGACGTAAAAAGCATTCCGTTTCTTCCATTTCGAGTGGGCATCACACAGTCAAACATATCAACACCTAAGGATATACTTTCCAAAATATTAATCGGTGTTCCAACACCCATCAAATAGCGAGGTTTGTCTCTGGGTAGAATCGAGCAAACCTCATCTGCCATAGCATACATCTCCTCTGCTGGTTCTCCAACAGAAAGACCACCAATTGCATTCCCAGGTGCATCTACATCAGCGATGTATTTTGCTGACTCGGCTCGTAAATCTTTGTAGGTACTCCCCTGCACAATCGGAAATAATGATTGTTCATGCCCATACTTTGGATCAGTGTTATTCATCTGTTGAATACATCGATTAAGCCATCGGTGTGTGAGTGCCATCGAGTTTTTAGAATAGGTGTAATCACAAGGGTATGGCGGACATTCGTCAAACGCCATAATGATATCGGCCCCTATCGATCGTTGGATGTCAATTGCCTTTTCGGGGGTAAAAAAATGAGATGATCCATTTATATGTGACTTGAACCGAACGCCATCCTCTTCTATTTTTCTATTGGCAGCTAGGGAATAGACTTGGTACCCTCCACTATCGCTTAGCAGGTTTCGATCCCAATTCATAAATTTATGAATGCCACCAGCTTGCTCCAATATTTCTACAGAAGGTCTTAAATACAAGTGATAGGTATTTGCCAAAATAATGTCTGAATTGATTTCCTGCTTCAAATCTTTTTGATGAATTCCTTTGACAGAAGCTTGTGTTCCAACAGGCATAAAAATGGGCGTTTCAATTTGACCATGATCTGTTGTAATTGCACCTGCACGTGCCTTTGACCCTGTATCCGTATGTTGACAAGTAAATTTCACAGCTTGTAAAGATAATCATCGCAACTAAGCAAATCTTTGTTCTTAACAAAATGTTGATTTTTAACGTAAAATAATGACAAAGTCTCTTTTGTATGCCCCTCTGTTATCTTATTTTTACAGTTCATATTCACAGCTGCATGAACACTATACAACAACTAGAAAATACTGTGCAACAAGTCAGGAGGGATATCCTAAGAATGGTGCACAAAGTAAATTCTGGGCACCCAGGTGGATCACTAGGATGTGCCGAATTTTTTGTGGTTTTGTTCAAGGAAATCATGAACTATAAAACTGATTTTGAAATGGATGGTGTTGGAGAGGATTTATTCTTTTTATCCAATGGTCACATTTCGCCAGTGTACTACAGCGTTCTTGCACGAAGTGGATTTTTTCCAGTTGAGGAACTTCAAACCTTCCGACAGTTGGATTCTCGATTGCAAGGACATCCAACCACCCATGAAAAACTACCCGGTGTGAGAATTGCATCTGGATCATTGGGACAAGGAATGTCAGTAGCGTTAGGTACTGCAGCAGCAAAAAAACTCAACCAAGACAATAGCTTGATATACAGTTTGCATGGCGATGGTGAACTACAAGAAGGCCAAAATTGGGAAGCAATCATGTATGCAGGTTCGAAAAGAGTTGACAATCTCATTGCAACCATTGATGTCAATGGCAAACAAATTGACGGTAGTACAGATGATGTCCTCCACATGGGAGATCTCCAAGAAAAGTTTCATGCGTTCGGATGGAAAGTGATTACCATCAAAAATGGAAATGATATATCGTCGATTATTAATGGTCTGAATCAAGCTAAAAAAGAAACAAATAATAAAAAACCTATCTGTGTATTGTTGCATACAGAAATGGGCAATGGTGTTGACTTTATGATGCATACGCACGCTTGGCATGGAAAAGCACCCAACGATGAGCAGCTATCTACAGCTCTTGCACAAAATCCTGAAACACTGGGTGACTACTGAATTTGACCATATGAAAACATATAATTTTACAGAAAAAATTGATACACGCTCTGGATTTGGTGATGGTCTGACCAAACTAGGTCAGTCCAATGAAAATGTTGTTGCGCTCTGTGCAGATTTAACAGGCTCATTGAAAATGAATGCGTTTCAAATCAATCATCCCGAACGATTTTTCCAAATTGGAATAGCCGAAGCAAATATGATGGGAATGGCAGCAGGGCTCACCATTGGAGGTAAAATTCCATTTACAGGGACCTTTGCCAATTTCTCAACTGGACGTGTCTATGATCAAATTCGACAATCGATTGCCTACTCACACAAAAACGTAAAGATTTGTGCTTCTCATGCTGGGGTGACTTTGGGTGAGGATGGAGCAACTCATCAAATCCTTGAAGATATTGGTTTGATGAAAATGCTGCCAGGTATGACAGTCATCAATACCTGTGATTACAATCAAACCAAAGCAGCAACCATTGCTATCGCCGACTATAATGGACCTGTTTATCTAAGATTTGGAAGGCCTAAGGTTCCGAATTTTACTGATGAAAATCAATTGTTCACTGTGGGAGAAGGACTGGTGCTATCGCAAGGAAACGATGTGAGTATTATTGCCACAGGGCACTTGGTATGGGAAGCATTGGAAGCTGCAAAAGCCTTGCATAAACAAGGGATTTCGGCTGAAATTATTAACGTCCACACCATCAAACCTTTGGATGAAAAACTCGTCATCGAGTCCGCTAAAAAAACAGGTGCAGTCGTAAGCTGTGAAGAACATAATTTTTTGGGCGGTCTGGGTGAAAGTATCTCTAGAACACTCGCAATGCACCACCCAACCCCTCAAGAGTTTGTTGCCACGCAAGATACTTTTGGTGAGTCTGGCACACCTGCTCAACTCATGAATAAATATGGCCTTAATGCCAACGCCATTGTCAGTGCTGCAAATCGTGTTTTAGCAAGAAAAAAGTAAGAAATTAAGAATTGGGGTCTAGATAGTCTGGCGTACCATCGTCATTACTATCATCAGGTATGCTATCATCATCGACATCATACTCATCAATTGTGAGTATCCCATCTCCATCATCGTCAGTATCTAAATAATTGGGCGTACCATCGCCATCAGTGTCGTCAACGTCATCAGAAAAGTGATGATTTCCGTCAATATCTTCGTCAACAGTTGGGACAGAATCCCCGTCGTGATCTGCAGTCTTAAATGTGTATAGATCGACAGCAAAAATCAAAGGAGCGTACTGCCTCGGAGCTGATGAACTACCATAATAGCCCAAAGCAGAGGGCATGATCACAACTGCAGTACCAAAACCATCGAATGTAACATTGCCGTTAGCGTCAACTTCCCATGTACTTCTCTCGAGATGCGGTAGTAATTCGTAAAACCCCCGAACAGTACTCAATCCCGAAAACCATGTAGGTTGATCATTACTGTCAAAAGAATAGCCATCCAAAAACATTCCCTTATAAGTCACGTAAGCATCATCAGCAAAACTAGGTGACTCACCAAAGCCTTGCCTAACATCTGTTATAACATACATTATATGGGAAATATAATTACCATCTTCGTCTTTAATTTTTACCTCCTGCTCAACCACTTGATCAATCATTGGGGTTTTACTTGGGTCATTTGTCAATGAGTCAATTGTAAACTCTACATGTTCGGTCGACGCTGCATTGGCATAGTCATCGTAGTTGTAATAATGACTTTGCAAAAAAGAAACAATAGAATCATTGTCAGCTGTTCGCTGTTCCTCATAATCACGTAGGGGGGTCACAAATGTATTTCTGGTTTCATCGCATTGTATGAACAAGAAAGAAAATGCAAAAAGGAAAAAAGGATAGCAGTTTTTCATCTAAAAAAATAGAGCTGCAAGATACGATTTTCTTGTATTTTTGGTCAGTAGAATCAACAATTAATATTTCTTTTGCGAATTGATAAATATCTATGGGCCATTCGATTTTACAAATCGAGAAATGAAGCATCCATCGCTTGTAAGAAAGGTCATGTATGCATCGGCGAGGCAATTGTGAAACCCTCCAGAGAAGTTTTTGGCGGCGAAAAACTAATGATTCGAAAAAATCAAATGGAGTTTACCATCGTAGTTATAGACATACCAAAATCTCGATTGGGCACCAAGCTAGTCGAGAGATATGCAAAAGATATTACGCCGGAGTACGTTCGAAGAGCAAGGACTGAAATTGCAATGCATCAGTCTAATAACAGACTAGAGACTGGTGAAAGACCTAGTAAAAAAAATCGCAGAAAACTGATGGATTTTAAAGAAAGTGGTGAGATTGGTACTGATGAATGATTATATTTGAGTATGTATAATGACTGCATTTTAACATCCAAACAAGCAGAACTTAGTATTCGTAGGATTGCTTACCAAATTTATGAGGACAATACAAAAGAGGATAAAGTTATCATCGCTGGGGTGATAACCAATGGCAATCAGGTAGCTAAATCAATTGCAAAAATCTTGCGCTCTATATCAGATTTAGAAGTCATTGATTGTCAAATTCAAGTGAATAAAAAAAATCCTCATGCTGAAATACAAACGTCCATTAATCAATCTGTTTATAAAAATTGCTCAGTTATTATTGTTGATGATGTCTTAAATACTGGCTCGACTCTCATCTATGCTGTTCGTCACTTTTTGGAAGTGCCACTCAAACAGTGCAAGGTTGCTGTTTTGATCAATCGAAATCATAAAAAATTTCCGATAAAGGCAGACTATAAAGGAATTTCGTTATCCACGAGTTTACACGAACACGTGGAGATTGTCTGTAAAAAAAATACTTTCGAGGGTTATTTAAGCTAATTTTTTAATTATTTGACTTACCAATTCCTTAGGGCTTTCGTTACGAACATAAATGGGATGATTGGCTTGCTCATAAAATTGTTTTCTTTCAAAAATATGCTTAGAAATAAATTCCAATAAATCCTTTTTGGTGTTTAAATGAGAAATCATTGGACGCTCGCTACGCGCAGGAAACAAACGATTACAAAGTATATTTACAGAAGGAGAAAGATAAAATGTGTGAGGTGTTGCTTGTAAAACAGACTGCATATTATCAGCATAGCAAGGCGTACCTCCACCAAGTGATAGGACAGATGTTTTTTGATTGACAAGAATCTCATCTAAAGCTATTTTTTCGAGTTTTCTGAACCCAATTTCACCATTTTTTAAAAAAAGATTTGGGATAGAGCCACCAAATTTATTGGTCAAGTATTCGTCTAAATCTACAAAAGGTAGTTGTAACTGTTCTGCCAAAAGTCGTCCAGCAGTACTTTTCCCACAGCCCATGTAGCCAAGAAGAACAACGTGATGATTGACTGATGAATCTTTAAATATACGATTACTCATGGTATGCTTGCAAATTTAAGCCAATTTAAACTTTGATTAATCGTAGAATTGAATTTATATTTGCAGCCATTGTAAAATATCGATTTGGTAGCTCAGTTGGTAGAGCATCTCCCTTTTAAGGAGAGGGTCCTGGGTTCGAGACCCAGCCAAGTCACAAAAACCCCTCAGCGCACGTGGCGGAACTGGTAGACGCGCTAGGTTGAGGGCCTAGTGGGAGTCAAATCCCGTGGAGGTTCGATTCCTCTCGTGCGCACCATTTTCCATTTGTATTTTTTTTTCTATTTTTGTTTAATGTTTGTTAATTAATAGTTAAACAAAATGGATCGTGTTAAAACTAGTTTTAGTATTAAAAATCTGGAGCATTTATCCGGAATCAAAGCCCACACAATTAGAATCTGGGAAAAAAGATACGATCTTTTTTTACCTGAACGAACAGAGACAAACATACGTCTCTACAATTTAGATAGTCTCCAGAAACTCCTCA
>CACFJP010000027.1 GCA_902566635.1 uncultured Bacteroidota bacterium
TTGCTTCTCATCATTTCAAATGTTTTTGTCTCAAACAAAGGTTTTTCTGATTTACAATTTTTCGATCGTTATAAGTTTTCAGTCTATCAACTTCAAAAAAATGAGTATTTCCGTCTGTTGACTTCAGGATTTTTGCATGTCAACACATTTCATTTGATCTTTAATATGTTTGCTTTGTACATGTTTGGGGATGTTGTTATCCAATTCACAGGAGTTTATTTATTCCTGTTGATCTACATCGCCAGTTTGTTGGCTGGAAACTATTTTACATATTTCAACCACAAGAATGAGCCTAATTATACAGCAGTAGGAGCGAGTGGTGCAGTTTCTGGAATTGTGTATTCTTCGATACTCATCTTTCCGCAAATGAAGCTTGCTTTACTGTTTTTACCTATACCAATCCCAGGCTACATCTTTGGAATTTTATATCTTTTTTACACATTATTTGGAATGAAAAGCAGAAGGGATAATATAGGGCATACTTCTCATTTTGGAGGTGCAGTAGCAGGGTTTGTGTTCACTCTGTTTATATATCCTTCACTGATCAACACTCAAATGAACCTTATCTTACTTATGATGGCTCCTTTATTGCTGTACCTAGTGATGAAAAGAAGAGGATATCTATAGGTTTGAAGTAGCGTTTTTAAGAATACCCTTGATATACGCCAAATCGTGACTACGCGCAAGAACAGTTCCACTGTCATCAACTAAAAACAATTCAGGGATGGAGCGCACGTTATATTCTTTGGCAATAGGGTCTTGCCAGTGCTTTAAATTAGAGACGTGTATCCAATTCAAACCATCATCCTCAATCGCATCTAACCAACGCTTGTTACTTCGATCGAGTGAAACACTAACAATGTTTACGCCTTGGCTTTTGTAGGTATTGTATAGCTCTACTAGCTCAGGGCTTTGGTTGCGGCATGGTTTACACCAAGATGCCCAAAAGTCAATGACTGTAAATTTTCCTTTGGCTTGATTCAATGTAACCAATTCGCCATTTGGGCTGGGTGCTTTAAAATCAGGGGCAACATCACCAACCCCTGGCGTTTCTTTATTTGCTTCTTCTTGTAATTCTTTTTGCCGCAGCAACTCAAGTATGTTTTGCGCGGATTTTGTCATTTGAATTCTGCTGTCGAGCTGATCAAATAAATCTTGCGCTTCTGTAATGTCGATTTGTTCAGAGGTAACACGCTGCTCTAAAATTAATGATGAAACATATGAGTCAGGGTTTTCTCTGATAAAATTGATTTCAAAATCTGCAATTTTGACTACGATATCGTCATACTGTTCCTGTAAGTCTGAAACATTCAAACTGTCTTTACTTAACATCGCATTGCGCAGTTCAAAAGAAATCTCTTGTAATGTTTGATTAAATGTTCTCACTTCTTTTAAGAAACGAGCAACATCTTGATTTGATTTGGTACCTTTTATACTGGATTTTTGAATACTATCTTTTTTAGCTTCAACAGTGATTGTGCCTGGTTCGATGACAACAGGAAGAAGACTGCGTACACCCTCAAAATTAAGATAGTGCATTTCGGGGTATTTGGATAAGCCAGAGAGACTAAACGTTCCAGCCTCGATTTGAACTGTATCGATTGGCATCAGTTGAGACTGCTCATCAACTCCTAAAAGAAGAACGTTTTGACCATCTTCAAGATCTATTGTTCCATTTAAGGTATATTCCGTTGTTTCCGAACAGCTGATGCAAATAAAGATTATTGCGAGGAATGGAGCGATTTTGCGCATATTTATTTTTTTTCAAAGGTAAGTAATGTTTTGGGATTCACATTAGATATAAGACATTACACAAAATCATCGTATTTTTGCCAAAACTTTTAATATGGCAGGCAATACGTTTGGTCAACTTTTCACACTCACCACTTTTGGCGAATCGCATGGCCTTGCACTTGGTGGAATTATCGATGGCTGTCCTGCTGGCGTTACAATTGATGAGGATGTTATACAGGCAGATTTGGACAGGAGAAAGCCAGGGCAATCGAAAATCGTAACCCAAAGAAAAGAACCCGATAGCGTGGAGATCTATTCTGGCGTTTTTGAGGGCATGACCACTGGAACGCCCATTGGCTTTTTGATACACAACAGCAACCAAAAATCAAAAGATTACGATCACATAAAAAACTCCTATCGTCCGTCACACGCCGATTATGTATATGATAAAAAATATGGTTTTCGAGACTACAGAGGTGGGGGGAGAAGCTCTGCACGCGAAACAGTGGCACGAGTTGTCGCTGGTTCAATTGCAAAGCAATTAATGTCAGGTGTTCGATTCCATGCCTTTGTTTCAGCAGTTGGAGATTTAAAACTTGAAAACCCTCATTTGATAGATGATTTTTCTTCAATCGAATTAAATCCTGTTCGTTGTCCAGACCCTGAAATGGCTGGAAAGATGGAGGATTATATCAAAAAGATTCGTAAAGATGGTGACACAGTTGGTGGCGTCATCACTTGTGTGATTAAAAATGTTCCGATTGGATTGGGAGAACCAGTTTTCGACAAATTTCATGCAGAACTTGGCAAAGCCATGCTTTCGATCAATGCTGTAAAAGGTTTTGAATATGGAAGTGGTTTTGCTGGTGCCTCTTGGCGTGGAAGCCAACACAATGACTTGTTTAACCGCGATGGCACAACAAAAACAAACTATTCTGGGGGGATTCAAGGTGGTATAACTAATGGAATGGATATCTATTTTAATGTTGCTTTTAAACCAGTTGCAACCATTATGCAGAATCAAAATACTATTGATAAATCTGGAAAAGAGATAACAATGGAAGGAAAAGGTCGTCATGATCCTTGTGTAGTTCCGCGTGCAGTTCCAATAGTCGAAGCGATGGCATCTCTCGTGCTTGCAGATTATTTTCTTATTTCACGTACAAACACTATTGATAAAGATTTTAATAAAATATAACCAGTAGACCCAATCCATAATACATGAATAATTTAGCATTACACTGGAAAATCTTAATCGGCATGTTGTTAGGAGTTATTTTTGGTGTCTTAATGCTGCAATTCAATTATGGTAAAGATTTGGTTGTAGATTGGATAAAACCATTAGGTACTATTTTTATTAATGCCCTCAAGCTTATTGCAATTCCACTCATTCTGGCTTCTCTTATCAAAGGGGTTTCCGATCTAAAAGATATTGCAAAATTATCTAAGATGGGAGGTAGAACGGTCTTACTGTATATGATAACCACTGTTACGGCAGTAACTATTGGACTGGGGATTGTAAATCTTATCCAACCTGGTAAAATAGTTAGTAAAGAAGCACAGGCTAAACTTGTTGAAGCATATGCTGAAGATGCTGCCTCCAAACAAATAATTGCCAATGAACAAATGGCAGATGGACCTCTACAACCTCTTATTGATATTGTTCCCTCAAATATTTTTGATGCAGCTACTGATAATGCTAACATGCTTCAAATTATATTTTTTTCCATTTTCTTTGGGATAGGACTGATATTGATACCCGAACAAAAAGCAAAGCCCGTTAAAGATTTTTTTGATGCACTGAATGATGTTATTTTAAAAATGATAGACTTGATTATGCTTGCTGCTCCTTTTGGTGTATTTGCCTTACTAGCTGCTTTGGTTGTTGATGCACCAAGCCCTGATTTGTTTAAAGCTCTTGGTCTTTATTCTCTATGCGTATTACTGGGTCTTTGTCTAATGATAATTTTCTACATTATCCTTGTTCGTTTTTACGCTGCTAAGACTCCAAAATTTTTCTTAAATGGTATTTTACCAGCACAATTATTGGCGTTTTCAACTAGCTCATCAGCTGCTACACTTCCTGTAACCATGGAAAGAGTGCAAGAACACCTAGGTGTTGAAGAAGAGGTTAGTAGTTTTGTTCTTCCGATTGGAACAACAATAAATATGGATGGAACGAGTTTATATCAAGGAATTGCAGCTATTTTTATAGCTCAGACTTTTGGTTTACAACTTGACTTAGCTGCTCAACTCAGTATAATTGCGACTGCTTCTCTAGCATCCATTGGTGCTGCAGCTGTACCTAGTGCAGGAATGGTAATGTTACTAATTGTGTTAGGTCAAGCGGGAATTCCAGAAGCTGGTCTAGCATTAATTTTCGCTGTAGATAGGCCACTAGATATGTGTCGTACTGTTGTTAATGTAACAGGAGATGCTGCAGTATCAATGGTAGTAGCAAAATCAACTGGAAAGTTAAAAAGCCAATAGTGAAAAAATGGTATGAAAATTATAAAAAATCTTAATTTTTTTTAAGTTTTATGCTTTATTATTTTTCTTTGCCAGTGAGCAAATCAACGAGGACTATAATATCTTATAAATGCAATGAATATTTATTAAAAGATGATTTTAATTTAAATATTCAGGCGGTTATATTCCAAATTGTTAAAAACATAAAACTTTAAAGATCATTTACGCTTAACAAGTTCCAATTCAGCAGGGTTTACTTGTGTTGTAAAGGAACCATAGTTAACAATAGCTTTATTTTTCTCTAAACTATCAATGGTACCTACCGCCTTTCCATCAAATAAACGGACATGGTCACCGATATGAAATTGCACTTTTGAACGTTTTTTAACCACCACTTTTGGCTTATATTTATTTTCTTTACGAACCTTTTCAATTTTTTTCTCAACTTCAACTTTTAGTTTTTTCTTTTCAGCTTTTTTCTTGCGTATCACAGCAGTAGACTGCTTTTTTCGCTTTGCGTTTTCAAATTCAACGAGCTGTAAAAGCCCAGCAACCAATGGTCGTTTTTTGCCGTTTAGAAAATAGGATTCGGCGAGCTCATTTACCTTGTTCCCAAGTACAATCATTCTTTGGTCTTGATCGAAGAGGGTTTGGTAACTCTCCAATTTTGCTTTCACTTTCGCATTCAATGTTTCTAACTTCTCATTTTGTTTTTTAGATTTCAGGGCTTCATCTTGTAACTCTTTTGTATTTTTTGCCATCGTAGAGCGCTCGCGTTGCATTTTGGCAAGAGTTGCATCAAAACGGACTTTTCCACGTTCGATTTTCTTCTTTGCCCGATTGATCAAACTATATGGGATTCCATTTTTCTGGGCAACTTCAAAAGTAAAGGAACTCCCTGCTTCTCCTGTAATCAATTGAAAAGTAGGGGAGAGCTTGTTTCGGTCAAACTGCATATTGGCGTTTGCAGCATGGGGCAACTCGTCAGCCAATAACTTTAGATTGGTGTAGTGTGTAGTAATCACACCAAGTGACTTTTGTTCATAGAAAACTTCTAAAAAAATCTCTGCTAATGCTCCGCCAAGTTCAGGATCTGAACCGGTCCCAAATTCGTCGATGAGCAATAAACTCTTCGCATCGCATTTCTTTAAAAATCGATTCATGTTTTTGAGTCGATAGCTATAGGTGCTCAATTCATTTTCAATGGACTGGTTGTCTCCAATATCGGTTAAAATACTTTCGAATATGCACATATGAGATTGAGGATGGACTGGAACGAGAAAACCAGTTTGCACCATCAACTGCAGCAATCCAATTGTTTTTAGTGTAATGCTTTTCCCTCCTGCATTGGGGCCTGAGATAACCAGAATTCGGAGCTCATTATGGAGATGGATGGTTTGTGGATAGGTGGCTTGTTTTTTTTGCTTATTTGAGAGGTAGAGTAGGGGGTGATAGGCATCATTCAAGTCCAAGTCCGAACTGTCATTTAACTTTGGCATCACACCATTCATATCTTGCGCATATAATGCCTTAGCACAAAGCATATCGATTTCTGTGGCATAGCGTTGATAGTTGGCGAGTAATTCTTCATGAGGTCGCATCCAATTGGTTAAATCCCTCAAAATGCGATCGATTTCCTCTTGTTCGTCATAGATTAGGTTCTCCATTTCCTGGCTATACTGTACCACAGCTTGGGGCTCGATGTATACGATACTCCCTGTTTTACTGCTTCCCAAAAGAGACCCTTTGACCTTACGGCGATACATAGCCTTTACAGCCAACACTCTGCGGTTTGAAACAACAGTTTCTTTTATATCATCGAGAAAACCAGAACTTTGATACTTACTCATGGCTGAGCCAAAACTTTGGCTGATTTTACCTCGAACTTGATCCATCTGTTTGCGGATGACAGCAAGAGAGTCAGAGGCCTGGTTGCGTATCTCTCCAAAGCGATCAATCACTCGATCAACTTCACTGGGAATGGATTTTTCAATCGGTATGTCCTCTCCAAATTTGTAAAGTTTGGGGAAAAAGAGCTTTGTTTTTTTAAAAAATCGGACGAGAGTTTGCGCAGTTTTTGCCAAATGCGCAATGTGTTGAAAAAGGTCAATCTCAATCTTACTGTTTTCAATCGCAAGTAGCCCCAGTGCTTTATCAATCGACTCAAACCCATGGTTTGGAATATTATGTTCACTTCCAAATGAGCTATTGTACTCATTTACTCGTTCAATTTCAATTTGAACACGTGAAAGTGAAGTGTATGGACGGAGGTCGATTAATGCTTTCTTGCCAAGCTCAGTGGAGCAACGCTCTGCAGCTTGTTGAAGAACAATATCAAACTCTAAGTCGGTGATACTCTTTTCGCTTATCTTTTTCATCACATTTCCTTAACTTCGGAAAGCACAAAACTAACTTTTTTTTGATGAATGTTAAACTGGAATCTTCTTGGAAAGCTGCTTTATTAAAGGAGTTTTCAAAATCATATTTTAAAGAGTTGACAAACTTTGTTCGTCATTCTTATCGAACAACTAAAGTTTATCCTCCTGCTAGTTTAATCTTTAATGCTTTGGATTCTTGTCCATTGACAAATACAAGTGTCGTTATCTTAGGTCAAGACCCTTACCATGGACCTGGCCAAGCACATGGATTAAGCTTTTCAGTACCTGAGGGGATTTCACACCCTCCATCACTTGTCAATATATTTAATGAACTTAAAACGGATATTGGAAAGGTATATCCCAAAAATGGTTCTTTAAATTCTTGGGCATCACAAGGGGTGCTGCTACTTAATGCTATATTAACCGTTTCCGCAAGTCAGGCTGGAAGTCATCAAAATAAGGGTTGGGAGCAATTTACTGATGCTATTATTGATGTGATTTCAAATCAATGTGAAAATGTTGTTTTTATGCTTTGGGGAAATTATGCCAAACAAAAGGGTAAACGAATTAATCGAGACTGTCACCTTGTATTGACATCAGGACATCCATCTCCTTTAAGTGCTAACAGAGGACTTTGGTTTGGAAATCGACACTTTAGCCAAGCCAATTCATACTTAATAAGCAAAGGAAAATTACCAATTGATTGGTAGAAAGAATTCAGAAGAAATTTTATTAAATCCAGTTTTAATATTACAAAAAAAATCCATTTTTGATAGCATTCGTAACTGTTTCTATCATATTTAAAATTGTTTTATCGGCTTTGTTTGAAAATGTGCCATGAAAACGATTTGCTAAAATGGCAGATATGGAAACAGCTCTATGACCCATAACATGACTCAGTCCATATATTCCTGAGGTTTCCATATCGAAATTTGTGATTATGGAGTTTTTGTAATTAAAGCATAAAAACTCATTCAAATCATACGGGAGTATGTTTTTTGTTCTCAAATGCCGTCCCTGTGGGGCATAGAAACCTGGGTTTGTTACTATAATCCCTTTGCTCATTCCGAGTTTTAAACAATCATCGACTAGGACTGAATCTCCATCAGTGTAGTAAGGGTGATTTAAATTTTTAGACATTCCCAACTTAGAGTGAAGTGAAATAGCAATAGGGTGTTCGCACATGCTCGGTTCATAATAATGCATAAGGCTGTCAAATCCAATTGCTGCTTCGGCTACAACTAGACTATCGAGTTCAATATTTGCCTGAATCGTTCCAGAAGTTCCAAGTCTAATAAAGGTTAAAGTAGTGGGGGATTTAAGAGGTTTTCCTGTGTTAAGTTCGAGATTAAATAAAGCATCTAGTTCATTGAAAACTATATCGATATTATCCGTTCCCATCCCTGTTGAAATTACACTAACAGAACGGTTTTTTAATAAACCTGTATGAATACAAATTTCTCTTTTTCGGTTTGTAAAATCAATTCTGTCAAAGAATTGAGAAACAATCGGAACACGATCTGGATCTCCTACAGTAATAATAAGTGGTGCACAATGTTCTGGTCGAATCCCTATGTGATATACCGAACCATCATCATTAAGAATGAGTTCTGAATTGTTCATCCTCCAACCCGTTTAACTTGGTGCCCTTTCTTTTGCAGATATGCAATAATTTTGTCTCGAAAATTGCCCTGTATTAAAATATCATTCCCTTTCACACTCCCACCTACTGCACAAAGAGACTTTAGTTCTTTTTCAAGCGCCTTTAACTCATGAGGACTTCCATCAAATCCTTTGATGATTGTAACGGTTTTTCCACCACGCCCTTTATTACTAAAGTGTGCCTCGAGTTGTTGTTTTTTGGGCTTTATTTCTGGTTGGTATGTCCCTTCTGCTTCTGGAAAGAGAGACTTTAGATCAGAAAGACTGTTGAGTTTGGCCATATTATTTTCGCAAACCCAATTCTCGCAAACGTTCTTCTAAAAATTCACCTGCAGTAATATCTTGAAAGCCTTTAGGATGTTGATCATCAATGCAATGTGGTATTACATCAAGTTTCATTTCGGAAATCGGATGCATAAAAAAGGGAATAGAATAACGTGAACTTTGCCAAGCCGACTTTGGGGGGTTTACCACACGGTGAATCGTTGATTTAAGCTTATTGTTAGTATGCCGAGATAGCATGTCACCTACATTGATTACAAGTTCATCCTCTTCAGCAATTGCATCAATCCACTCACCTTTATGATTTTGTACTTGCAGTCCACGTCCTTGGGCACCCATAAGGAGAGTTATTAGGTTGATGTCTCCATGAGCAGCAGCTCTTTCGGCCTTTTTAGGCTCTTCAGTGATAGGAGGGTAGTGTATTGCTCGGAGAATACTGTTTCCACCTTTGATGAATGGATCGAAATAGTACTCATCTAAACCCAGGTGTAATGCTAGAGCGCGTAAAACAAAGCATCCGGTTTTTTCCAATGCTATAAAGGTTTTTTGTCCAATTGCATTAAAAGCTGGTTTCTCATCCACCAATACATTTTCGGGATACTCTTCTCCGTTAGCCGGTAGTTCGTTTTGTCCAAAATGAAAAAACTCCTTTAAGTCCCCAGTAGTCCGACCTTTGGCATGTTCTTTTCCAAAAGACGTATAACCGCGTTGGCCAGCAAGCCCTTGAATTTCATATTTAGCTTTGATTTCGTAAGGAAGACTAAAAAAATCACGAACTTCTTTATATAATTCATCGACCAAATCTTGATCCAGAAAATGACCTTTTAAAGCAACAAAGCCAATATCTTCATATGCCTTTCCAATGTTTTCAATAAAATTTTGACGTTTATTAGTGTCGTCACTTAGAAAATCACTAAGATTAACTGAGGGAATTTGTTTCATACTTACGGTTTAAACAAAATTAATCAATTCTATTTCAATATCTTTTCAATTGGTGTGAAAGGCATCGAAAAGGCATCGGCAACAGAGTGATTAACCACATGTCCATTTACAACATTAAGTCCGTTTGCCAAATGTGGATACTTTTTACAAGCATTTTGCCACCCTAGATTTGCGAGTTCAACAGCATAGTCAATTGTCACGTTTGTCAAAGCTTTTGTAGAGGTTTGTGGAACCGCTCCTGGCATATTAGCAACTGCATAGTGTAAAATGTCATCAACTACATAAGTAGGATTTTCATGAGTGGTTGTATGAGTGGTTTCAAAACAGCCACCCTGATCAACAGCAACATCTACCAAAACAGCTCCTTTTTGCATAATTTTGAGTTGTTTTCGAGTAATTAGCTTTGGGGCTTTTGCACCAGGCACAAGCACAGCACCAATGACCAAGTGGGCTTTAGAAAGATGTTTTTCAATTATATCAGAGGATGACAAACGAGTTTTTATATTCTTAGGCATAGTTTTTTGAAGTTCTTCAATTCGATTTGAATCTATATCATAAATAGTTACATCAGCACCCATTCCAGCGGCTACCAAAGCAGATTGCTTACCAACAACTCCGCCACCCAAAACCATAACGTTAGCTGGGGAAACTCCTGAAACACTACCCATAAGAACACCCAATCCCCCCTGAGGACTTTCTAAGTATTTCGCTCCTTGTTGACTTGCCAAACGGCCAGCTACTTCCGACATGGGAGTAAGTAGGGGTAGGCTACCATGATCGTCAGTAATGGTTTCATAAGCCAAGCAGACCGCCTTGCAATCAATCATAGCTTTGGTTAATGAACTAGATGATGCGAAATGGAAAAAAGTATAAATTATTTGCCCCTTACGAATTAATTCATACTCTGATTGCAATGGCTCCTTAACCTTAATAATCATATCAGCAGAAGCATAAATTTCTTCTGGAGAACTTAAAATTTCTGCACCAATATTTAAGTAATCATTGTTGGTAAAACCACTCCCTAAACCAGCATTATTTTCTACTAGAACTGTATGTTTTTGTAATACAATTTTTTTTGCTCCTTCAGGTGTAATTCCTACACGAAATTCATTATTTTTAATTTCCTTTGGTATTCCAATTTTCATTAGCTTTCACTAAAATAAAATTATGAGGAAATTTAGCCCAAAAATTTTAAATTTAATATGCATCAAGATTTAAATGTTAAACCTTTTTTGAAATGGGTAGGGGGTAAAAGAAAATTAATTCCTCACCTAGA
>CACFJP010000028.1 GCA_902566635.1 uncultured Bacteroidota bacterium
TATTTCCTTCCATAAAGTTAATGAAAGCTTGATTGGCAACTCTGTTTCCTCCAGGGGTTGGGTAATCCCCAGTAAAATACCAGTCACCTAAATTTTTAGGACATGCTAGGTGTAGTTTGTCAACATCCTGAAAAATGACGTCAACCCCACATTGGATGCTCTCCTCCTTTACTAGTGCAGCTATTTTTGCAGAAATCTGCTCTGTTGAAAACAACTCATACAGCACATTGACAACATTTATGGCTTCTGTGTCTGGTTTTTCCATTTCTTCTTTTGCTGCCTGATAAACTGTTTCAAGCATTGGTTCCTTATTAAAGTCTTTTAACAACCCAAGCATTGCCTGAAAAGCTATGAGGTCTTCTAATCGTGCCATGTCAATTCCATAACAGTCGGGGTAGCGGATTTGGGGTGCGCTCGACACCACCACAATCTTCTTCGGAGACAGCCGGGCGAGGATTTTTAGAATGCTTTTCTTCAATGTTGTCCCTCGAACAATACTGTCGTCAATAACAATAAGGTTGTCGCTATTTTTTACAGTCTTATAGGTAATATCATAGACGTGGGCAACAAGATCATCTCGACTACTGTCTTCTGTAATAAACGTTCGAAGTTTTACATCTTTTAGTATTACCTTTTCTGTTCTTGGCGTACAATTCAATAGCTTCTGAAGGTCTACCTCAGCTGGACTTGCCTTTAATGTCGCTATTGCTTGTTGTTTCAGATAAGATTGCACAGATTCTATTAGCCCATAAAATGCCGTTTCAGCTGTGTTGGGAATGAAAGAAAACACGGTGTTTTCAAAATCATTGTCGACGGCTTGCTGTACTTTTGGGAAAAGGTGTTTTCCTAAGGCTTTTCTTTCATTGTAAATTTCTGCGTCATTTCCTCTCGAAAAATAAATTCTTTCAAAAGAACATGCTTTGAGCTCCCTGGCCGGCAAAATTTCTTTCATTGAGGTTCTTCCATTCTTTTTTATAATTAAAGAATGGCCTGGAAGAACCTCTTGGATTTCTTCAAAGGGAACATTAAATACTGTTTGAATCGCTGGGCGTTCCGATGCAGCAACAACAAATTCGTCATTTTGAAAAAAGTATGCCGGCCGAATGCCATTGGGGTCACGTATCAAAAATGCATCTCCGTGCCCCAACATGCCACTAATTACATAACCACCATCAAAATTTTTGGTTGCCTTTTTAAGGATTTTCGAAACCTTTATATTTTCTGCAATCATTGGTGATGCTTCTTGTTTAGAAAAGCCTTTCTTTTTTAATTTTTTATACTCTTTGGTCACTTCATCATCAAGAAAGTGTCCTATTTTTTCCATGACTGTCACGGTGTCTGACTTCACTTTTGGGTGCTGTCCAAGTGTGACTAGATTGTCAAAAAGCTCGTTTACATTGGTCAAGTTAAAATTTCCAGCCAACACCAAATTTCGATGCATCCAATTGTTTTGACGCAAAAAGGGGTGTACACTCGTAATGCTGTTGTTTCCAAAGGTGCCGTAGCGCAAATGACCCATCATAATTTCACCTAAATATGGGTATGCTTGTTTGATTTCAAGGTCGGTTAAATCTTTGTTTCCCAGGTCTTGAAAAACAGTGTTTATGCTGTCGTTGATCTTTGAAAAAACATCTTGAATGGGCTGGTTTTGTGAAGATCGAACACGGCTAATAAAGCTGTCGCCGGGGTTCATGTCAAATTTTATGCTCGCAAAACCAGCTCCATCTTGACCACGGTTGTGCTGTTTTTCAAGCATTAAATACATTTTATAAATCCCAAAAAATAAGCTGCCGTATTTTTCTTGATAATAGCGAAGTGGTTTCAGTTGCCGAACAAGTGCTATCCCACATTCGTGTTTAATCGAATCACTCATCTTAGCAAAAATAAAGAATTTATTTGCTACATGTTACCTTCATATTTTTTATTTCAAAAGGTTTTAAATTCTACAGACTTCTTTAACATATCAACACGTTTTTTTATTTGTAAGAACGAGGTGTTTACAATTGCTTTTGTTCCAAAATCTGTCACACAAAATGAGGCAACTGAAGACCCATACACCATTGCTGTTTTTAAAACTTCAAAATTCAGTGTGGCTTGACTTGCCAAAAACCCAGCCATCCCTCCAGCAAAAGTGTCGCCAGCACCTGTTGGGTCAACTACGTTATCCAAAATTACTGCTGGTGCTAAAAAGGTTTGGTCGTTGTGGTAGAGCAGCGATCCATGCTCTCCTTTTTTAATAATAACATAAGAAGGTCCCATTTCACTTATTAGCTTTGCTGCCGACAATATGTTGGTCTTGCCAGTCATTTGAAAAGCCTCCTCATCGTTGATGGTGATGATGTTTGTCTTAGACACCACATGCATCAGTTCGTCCCAAGCTCTCTCAATCCAAAAGTTCATGGTGTCGAGAATGATTGTCGTGTTTTGAGGGTTGATTTGACTGATCACTGATTCTTGTGTGTCTGGATGAAGATTTCCCAACAATACAACTTTGGCGTCTTTAAAACCATCGGGTACGATTGGATTGAAGTTTGCTAGGGTGTTGAGAGCTGTGACCAAAGTATCTCGACGATTAATGTCCTTGTGATATCGTCCCTTCCAATAAAAGGTGTCGCCAGTGTTGTCAATCTCAACGCCTTCCATGTTGATATTTCTGTCAGCCAACTCTTCAAGATAATCTTTAGGAAAGTCTCTACCTACGATAGAAACAACTGCAGATTCTACTTCAAAAAGAGAAGTCGCCAAGGAGATGTATGTAGCTGAACCTGCAATCACTTTTCCGCTTGATCCAGATGGTGTTTCGACTTCGTCAAAAGCAATTGTTCCTACAACTAATACTTTATTTTTCTCCATATTTAATTTTTTTGTTGGTATCCAACATCTTCAATTTGACTGTCTGATTTTTTTGATGCTTCAACTGCCATTTTATCACATCTCTCGTTTTGTGGGTGTTGATTGTGTCCTTTGATCCACTCCATTTGAACCTTGTGTTTGCGATACTGTTCTAAAAATTCTTTCCAAAGGTCTGCGTTTTTTTTATTTTTAAAGTTTTTTTTCTCCCAGTCAAACACCCACATCTTTTCTACAGCTTCGCTAACATATTTAGAGTCCGTGTACACAACAACATCTAGTGGTGATTGTTTCAATAGTTGCAGTCCTTTGATCACAGCTTTCAGCTCCATTCTATTATTTGTGGTATGAATAAACCCCTGGGCATAGGTTTTTTTATAAGGAGTTCCTTCCCATTCCAAAATTAACCCATATCCTCCTGGGCCTGGATTTCCACTTGCAGCTCCATCAGTGTAGAGGAGTACTCTTTTTGCTGTTGGGATGAGCAATTTTTCAATCTGCTTAGAAAAATATTGGTGTTCAAGCTTGTGAATTTTTTGTGCCAAACTTTCGGGGGTTTCTTGAAAGTCAACTGTTGTTTTGGCCTGAAAAATTATAGCCCCCTCGTCATATTCGCTGTTTACATAATGGATACTTATGCCGCTTTCTACTTCTTTAGCATCAATCACTGCTTTATGAACATGGCGGCCAAACATTCCTTTACCGCCAAATTTTGGTAACAAGGATGGATGAATATTGATTATTTTATTGGGAAATGCTTCAACTATATGCGGTGGTATTTTCCATAAAAACCCAGCTAAAACAATAAGATCGGGGTTTTTATCTTTCAGTTCTGCCAACAATGCGTATGGATCGTTGAGTTGTTCGCGACTAAAAAGAAATGTTGGCACATCGAACTCTTTGACTCGTTCTGTGACATATGCAGAGGGGTTATTGGTGTAAACTCCTGCAACCTTTACGTTTCTGGTCCGAGAAAAATGACGAATAATTTGCTCGGCATTTGTTCCTGATCCAGAAGCAAATATCAAAATTGTATGATGTTTGGACATCGTTGTTGTTCGCTTTACAAAACTACACATTTATTGGGTGTGTTTCAGAAGTGAATGAGTCAGAATTCTAAAAGAGTGATAAGATTTTATTGGGATTGGGTTAATAGAGCTAAACTTTTCTTATTTTTGCCCCCAACTAACATTAAAACTTCATATATGTCTGATATTGCATCACGTGTAAAAGCCATAATCGTAGATAAGCTAGGTGTCGACGAAAACGAAGTCGTTTCTGAAGCTAGCTTTACAAATGATTTGGGTGCAGACTCTTTGGATACTGTTGAACTGATCATGGAATTTGAAAAGGAATTCGATATCCAAATCCCCGATGACCAAGCTGAAAACATCGCAACTGTTGGGCAGGCGGTCCAATACATAGAAGACGGAAAATAGATATTTATGCAGAATAAACGCGTTGTCGTAACAGGTCTTGGCGCGTTAACTCCTATAGGAAATGGTGTTCCAGCTTATTGGGATGGTTTGGTCTCTGGAAAAAGTGGAAGTGTTCCTATAAGTTATTTTGACGCCTCAAAATTTAAAACTCAATTTGCATGCGAGTTAAAAGACTACGATCCCAACGACCATTTTGATCGCAAAGAAGCTCGTAAAATGGATCGCTTCACCCAATATGCAATGGTTGCTAGTGATGAAGCTATTGATGATGCTGGTTTCCATTTGGAATCGCTAGATAAAACTCGTATTGGGGTTATTTGGGGTGCAGGTATTGGTGGGTTGGAGACCTTTCAAAATGAAGTTCTCAATTTCGCAGCAGGAGACGGAACCCCTCGTTTCAATCCATTCTTTATTCCGAAAATGATCCCTGACATTGCGCCAGGAATGATCTCAATCAAGCATGGTTTTCAGGGTCCTAATTTTGCAACTGTTTCGGCATGTGCCTCTTCTGCAAACGCCCTTATTGATGCGCTAAACTATATCCGTTTGGATCATGCTGATGTAATGGTCTGTGGTGGTTCGGAGGCTTGTATCACTATTGCTGGTGTTGCTGGTTTCAACGCCTTACATGCCCTTTCCACTCGCAACGACGATCCTCAAACCGCTTCTCGTCCCTTTGATAAAGACCGCGATGGTTTTGTGTTAGGAGAAGGAGCTGGTGCTTTGGTTATAGAAACCTTGGAGCATGCGCAAAAAAGAGGCGCTACAATCTATTGTGAAGTTGTTGGTGGTGGCCTTTCTGCAGATGCCTATCACATGACAGCTCCTCACCCACAAGGGGTTGGCGCTGCACTTGTCATGGAAAACGCACTCAAAGATGCTAACGTGTCTGCCAATGAAGTGGATGCGATAAATATGCATGGCACCTCAACCCCTCTTGGTGATGTGGCTGAATCTGGTGCTTTGAAAAAGGTTTTTGGAGACCATCTGTACAACATGAATATCAACTCAACCAAGTCTATGACTGGTCATTTGTTGGGTGCTGCTGGTGCTGTGGAAGCAATTTCAACTATTTTGTCTATTCAACATGGTATTGTTCCACCAACAATCAACCACTTCACAGACGATGAAAACATCGACCCAAAAATAAACTTCACTTTCAACAAGGCACAGGAAAGAGATGTCAATGTTGCAATGAGCAACACCTTCGGTTTTGGTGGGCATAATGCGTGTGTCGTCATGCGTAAATTTGTATGATTTGATATGGGGTTGATTTCGCTTCAAAGAAAGTCCAAGCCCCAACGTTCGTTCAAGCAAACCATTTCGGAAATTATTGGGTACACCCCTAAGAAGATTTACCTTTTCGAGCGAGTTTTTACCCATCGGTCGCTTGAAAAAGTCGATGATGGTGGAAGAAAAATAAACTACGAACGCTTAGAGTTTCTTGGAGATGCAGTTCTGGGAACAATCATTGGAAATTATCTGTTTACAAAAATGCCTAACGCCGATGAAGGAACACTGACGCAGATGAGGTCCAAAATTGTGCGTAGAGAGTTTTTGAATCATGTGGGCAAGTCTCTTAATTTGTATCCTTTACTTCTGTCTAGAACTGAAAAAAATCTTTATAGCGATGATATTCATGGAAATATTTTTGAAGCTTTGGTTGGAGCAGTTTTTGTGGATGGTGGGTTTTTGAAGTGCTGTTCTTTTGTCGAAACAAAAGTAATCCATCCTTATGTTGATTTGGATGATTTGAAAAGTCGTGTGATAAGCTACAAAGGGACTTTAGTCAACTGGTTTCAAAAGCAAAAAATGAACTATGAATATGAAGTGTTTGAAGACTCCGGGGCAAACAAACTCATGTTTAAGGCCAAGCTCTTAGTGGACAACAAGCTTATTGCTTCGGCTCGCGCATCAAACAAAAAAAAGGCTGCAGAAAAAGTGTCCAAAAAAGCTTATTTTAAGTTTGCAGACCAAATGCAAGAAAAAAACCCAAACCAACTGTAATGTCTTCTGTTTTTTGCCATTCAACTCACGAACAGTTGTATATTTGTTTGAACAAACAGCAATGATGATCAAGCATACGCTTTCGCTGTCTATCGATAATTCTGATGATGATTGGATATGTATTCACACACCAATCCCTGACTTCCAAATGGCGTATCAGATCAACAAAATCTTTTCCGTTCTCTTGCGTCGTCGTCCAGAAGACTATGCTTCAAAACAAGCAGGACAAAAGTTCCCTATCTTTAGCTATCAGAGAAGAAAAGAGGGTGTTCACTGGCATTTGATTCGAAACAAAGTGAAAACAATGGATTCGCCCAACAATGAAAGTCAACTGTTCTCCACTGCTGAAACTCGTTACTTGTTCAAACAACTCAACGGAGTTGATTATCTACTTTCTGTTGGTGTAAAAGAGTCCGAAAATGTTCAGAAAAATTTAGGACAGCTCCCCGATGTACAGTCTTGCTACTCACTACCCGAAAATGTAATACACTTAAAACAACAACTTAGCTTTTAAGATGAAAGAAATCAAAAAAACCAAAATTGTAGCAACGTTAGGTCCTTCGAGTTCAGATCGTAAAACCATTAAAGATATGATGGTTGCAGGAGTAAATATATTTAGGATCAACTTCTCCCATGCCGGCTTTGATGCAGCGAAACAACGTATTGAATTGATTCGTGAACTCAATAAAGAGCTTGGGTTTAATGTTGGGGTGTTAGCAGACCTGCAAGGTCCTAAGTTGAGGGTTGGCAAAATGAAGGATGATGTTGTTGTGGAAAAAGGCGCCCGCATTGTTTTTACAACCAAAAAAATAGAAGAGGGTACTAGCGCTCTTGTGTATATGAATTATCAGTCTTTTCCAAAAGATGTCAAAGTAGGGGAACAAATCTTGTTGGACGATGGAAAATTGATTTTTGAGGTAGCATCTACAGATGGTCATTCAGAGGTTATTGCGTCAGTCGTTCAGGGGGGTCCGTTGAAGTCAAATAAAGGTGTTAATCTCCCAAACACAGAGGTGTCATTACCTGCCTTAACAGAAAAAGATGTAAAAGATGCTATGTTTGCTATCGAGCAACAAGTCGATTGGTTTGCCCTATCATTTGTTCGTAACAAAGAAGACCTACTTGCCCTTAAAAAACTCATTAAAAAATTCAGCTCTTTTGATATCCCTATTATTTCGAAAATTGAAAAGCCACAAGCGCTAGAAAACATTGATGAAATTATTGATCATAGTAATGGTTTGATGGTGGCTCGTGGTGATTTGGGAGTTGAGGTTCCTGAAGAAGGCGTTCCTTTAATTCAGAAAAACTTGGTTCTCAAAGCCAAAGCAGCTCGTATTCCTGTTATAATCGCTACACAGATGATGGAGTCGATGATCGAGGGTCTTACGCCATCCCGAGCAGAAGTCAATGATGTTGCCAACTCTGTGATTGATGGCGCTGATGCTGTGATGCTTTCAGGTGAAACTTCTATTGGAAAATACCCTGTTGAAGTCATCCAAACAATGCGTAAAATTGTTGTTCATGTGGAAAACTCCCCTCTGATTCTCAAACACAGCCAAGCTCCTCAAAACAAAAATGATCGCTTTATCACAAAATCCACTTGTTATCACGCGGCCCTTATGGCAACAGAAATAGAAGCAAAAGCCATTTGTACTCTGACTAACAGTGGATACACAGCATACCAAATTTCTGCGTGGCGCCCCGACTCCTCTATTCTTGTTTTTACGTCAAACCGTCGGATTTTGACCCAACTCAACTTGCTGTGGGGGGTAAAATGCCACTACTATGATCGATTTGTTTCGACTGATGAAACTGTTGTGGATGTCAACCTTATCGCCAAAGAAAAAGGCTATGTCAAAACAGGTGACACACTTGTGAATCTGTTAGCAATGCCTGTAGCGAACAAGGGGATGGTTAACACTTTGCGCGTTTCAATTGTTAAAGATTGATTAAAACGATAGTTTTAATTGCGCCTCCACTTTTTTCTTTTTAGTTGGGTTTTTAAAATTACTAAGCGAAATTCCCAACAGTCGAACAGAATTTTTAAGGTGGTCTTGAAACAACAATTCTTTCGCCACTGCCAAAATCAGTGATATATCTGAAGTATAATAAGGTATTGTTTTGGATCTTGTTTGGGTCAAAAAGTCACTGTACTTGATTTTGAGAGTAATCGTTTTTCCGCACATTTTCGATTTTTCCAACCTGTCTTTCAATGCTTCTGCAATGTTTTCGAGGTGTGTGGTCATAAACACTTCACTTGAAATATTGCTCTCAAAGGTTCGCTCAGCACCTACTGATTTTTGCTGTCGTTTTGTGCGCACAGGGCTCAGGTGTATCCCTCTAACGACGTTGTAGTAGAATTGACCTTGCTTCCCAAAATGTTTTTCTAAACTCGACAAGCTTTGGTTGCGTAAATCATTGCCAGTATACCAACCCAAGCGATACATTTTGTCTGCAGTCACCTTGCCAACCCCAGGAAACTTTCGAACATCCAAGTCTGCTATAAATGACAGTACTTCTTCTGGGGGTATGGTTTTTTGGCCATTGGGTTTGTTATAATCACTTGCAATTTTTGCTAAAAACTTATTGGTTGAAATCCCAGCAGATGCAGTTAATCCAGTAAATTCAAGTATAGTTTTACGTATGTCTTGCGCAATCAATGTTGCTGATGGGTTTCCCTTTTTGTTGTTGGTAACATCTAAATAAGCCTCATCAAGAGACAGTGCCTCAACCAAATCTGTATAGCTGAAAAAGATAGAGAGCACAACCTTCGAAATCTCTTTATACCTAGCGAATCTGGGTTTTACAAATATCAATTCGGGACACAGTCTGCGAGCAACTTCACCAGACATTGCGCTCCTGACGTCAAATTTTCGCGCCTCATAGCTCGCTGCTGCTACCACCCCTCTCTTCGAACCTCCACCAACAGCAAGGGGTTTGTTTTTGAGTTCAGGATTGTCAAGCTGTTCTACAGAAGCAAAAAAAGCATCCATGTCAATATGTATGATTTTTCGCAATTGATCCATTGTCAAATGTAATTATAGATTGGCTTGTAAGTCAATAGGCAGAAATATATTCCTATTTTTGGGCTATTGTGACAAATCGACAAAAGAAAATCAACGCACTCCTTCAGCAAGACTTTGCAGAAATTCTTCATCTGTTCTTGCACCGGCACAACCTGAAAAAACAAGTTGTTTCAGTCACTGCAGTACGTGTAACCCCTGACCTCCAAATCGCAAAAGTCTATTTGTCCATTTTTCCCTTTTCTGAAGCAAAACACATTTTAAGTCTAATAGAAGAAGAAAGAGGTAAAATAAAAAGCACCTTTGCAAAACGCATTCGCAACCAGCTGCGTGTTGTCCCTGATCTCCTATTTTATATAGATGATTCTCTTCAGCAAATCGAAAAAATCGATCAGTCTTTACACAATCCCGAAAACCCTCTGAAGTCTTAATCTTATTATGTCGTTTTCGTTTTTTGTCGCTCGTCGATATCGCCTGTCATCAACAAAATTCAACACTGTTCAGCTGATTAGTCACTTTGCTTCTTTTGTTGTAGGGGTTGCTGTTTGTGCTTTTTTTGTGATTCAATCTGTTTTTTCTGGCCTCCACGATTTTGGGCTTTCTTATTCAAGTTCCATCGACCCCGATTTGAAAATAAACAGTGTTGATTCTTTTTCCTTTATCATGGCAGACACTGTGATCGCCAAAATCGAACAAGTGAAAGGTGTTGCTGTTGCTGCGCCTATTTTTTCGCAAGAAGCTGTATTGCGATTTGAGGAGCAGCACAAACTAGTCACTCTTCTTGGTGTTGATTCGCGTTATGATCAACTCTTTGGCATTAGTGATCGAATACCTGTTGGGCGAATGGTATCTGATCGTGGTGAGGAATTGCTGTTGGGTTATGGCACCACGATTGACCTCGGGGCTGGTTTGTATGACTACGATGGTTTTATCGAGTGTTTACTCCCAAAACAAGGAGCTATCAACCCCCTTGATCCCAACCCCTTTGTCTCTAGATGGGCAACCAATGTTGGGGTCTTTCAGATGAGTGAAGAGGTCGATTATAACTATGCGTTTGCGCCCCTTCCTTTTGTTTGGTCATTGACAAATACCGCTGCCAACAACTATACTGCTGTTGATGTCAAACTTGACAATAATGCCAAAAAAATTGCCCTCATCGAAGAAATACAACGCATCATTGGATCTGGATTTGAAGTCATTGAAAAAGAAGCTCTTAATCCTGCACTCTACAGAATGTTACAAACCGAGCGCATTGCCATTTATTTAATTCTTTCGCTTGTGCTTACAATCGCCTTGTTCAATGTGGTTGGTGCCATTGT
>CACFJP010000029.1 GCA_902566635.1 uncultured Bacteroidota bacterium
TAAACTTGGTGTTAGGTTGCCGCAGATTTCAAAATCAGCAGGTAATGAGATTTCAGGTTTTGGTTCAAAGAATAGTTCTACAGAGTCTTGAATCTCAACTTCACAAGTTCCAGTTGAAACCAATTTAAATGTAAGCTGCACCCCAACAGAATTATTGTCTACTTTCCGCTTAAGTCTATCATTAGGGCCTGGAATATATAGCGGGTCCGTTTCTGTATTGCTAGGCGAAAATTCTCCATCACCAGAGGTTGACCATACATAACTTATACCAGAGGTTACTCTAGGGTCAACTGTATATGAACCTACTGTTTGATAATTTACCTCATCCTCACACAAAATGACTTCTTCTGGACCTGCATCAACATCAGGAAGATCAAGAAAATAAACTGTAATATTTTTGGTAGCGGAGGCAGAACAGCTTGCTTGTGTTGCAACTAGAGTTAAAACTACTGACTTGCGATCGATATCAAAGCTCGATGGTGTGTAGGTTGCGGAAAGACCCGAACCTGAAAACGTACCAGCTGCCACACCAGAAGAAGATGTCCATACATAGCTAAACTGATTTTGATTGTCTACACTTAAATATGACCCAATGTCAACCACTAATGGATTTGTTTTACAAAATTCTATTTCATTAGGTCCTTGAATACTGGGAACAGGTGTTATCTCAAGATTAATCGTATCAAAATATTCACCTGTATGGCAATCTGCATTTGGTAATACATCTAGACGCAAATCGACATTACCCGCATTGATATCGCTATTTCCAGGAGTATAAGTTGGCCGCTCCAATGTACTTGTGGTGTTTCCTCCATCAAATGTTCCGTCTCCCAGGGTTGACCATACAAATCCACTACTATTTGTCGCAGCAATTGTAATTTCATTAACATCATAGGTAAAGTCATTTCCTTGGCAAATGACAGGATTTCCTGTTAATTGGACTGTTGGAGGTGGAATAACCTGAACGTCAACTGACTCAACAATTTGTGCTCCACAATTCACGCCGTCTATGATCTCAGGGTTAACTTGTAGAGTGAGTTGATAAGTCCCTGAAGCGTTAGAATCCGCTACCAATGTTGGAAACAGTGAGGTATCATTTTGTAAACTTAGGCCCGAGGCGTCAGGAATAACACCCCATTGTATACTTGCGCCTGCTGGTCGTACAATTGTTCCTATAATTGGTAAGGATTCACCAGCACATATTTCTATGTCTGTCCCTAAGTCTGCAAATGGCGTACGAACAATATTAAGGATTACTGTATCTGAAATATCATTACAACTACCATCGTTATAAGTAATTTGAAGGGTAACTTGACCTCGGTCAATGTCTAAAGTTCCTGGGGTATAAACTGGGTTTAGGGCAGTTGTCTCGCTAAAGGTTCCGTCACCATCATTATTTAAGATTCCCCATGTAATTCCTGTTGTTGGGTTAATGACGTTCGGTGGTGAGCTTGAATCTGTAATAAAATCTCCTTCAAGGAAGATAGTACCATCAGACTCGCACATATCAATACTTGGTCCAAGATTTACAATTTTGTTCTTATTTACAATAAATTCAATGGGTTGGCTAACTGCTGTAGAACATCCACCAGAATTCGGGGTTACCGTAACAACTAATGTTACAACACCTGTGCTTAAGTCTGTAGGACCAGGACGATAAAATGGGAATTTTGATGAGCTAGAAACAAATGTTCCGTCACCACCAGTCCAGGCAAATGAGCTTTGTGTATCGTTTTCATAATCGATAATATCTGATGTAATTTCATTAAAAACTCCCTCACATAAAATTTTATCCCCAGTTTTTACAATAATTTCTGGATTTTGATCTAAAATAACAGTCAAAAATGCTTCCATTTCTGGCGTTGATGAACATGGATTATTAGGTACTGCCGTAAGTTTAAGTTGTGTTGATCCGGTATCAATTGCATTAGATCCAGGTTGGTAACTCCAACTCATGGGATCAGCTGTATTCCCAGCAGAGAAAGAACCTCCACCTCCCATATCTTCCCAAGTAAAGGAATCGAAATTAGAAATCGTAGCTCCAATTGTTGCCAATGAGAAAAACTGAGGTGTACTTGGATCGTAACAAACAACTAATGGAGAGTTAGCAATTGCAACCTCCGCTTCAGGGGTTATATTAATTCGTTGTGTTGGGCTTGTAAGCGGCAAAGTACATGGGCTAAGTGGACTAGCAGTCACAGTAATATCAACAAATCCATTTACTATATCAGTATTTGTGGGGGAATAGAAAATCTTGTTTGTAGCCGTGTTTACAATTGCCGAAACAGGTGAGGCAACCAAAGAAGTTGCGTCATAATTAGCACCAGAAATATCCAGCTCAATAACCTCACTTGAACATACGACTGCATTAACAGGGCTTAGACTAATATTTCCTAATGGTGTAATGTTTAATGTAATCGATTCGGATTTAGAGCCAGTACAAGGACTTTGATCGGTTGCAGTTAGTGTCAATGTAACCACTCCAGCATTTTCAGCAACTTCACTTGGCGTAAATATAGGAGTCAATGAGGTTGGTGAATCAAAGCTTCCATAACCAGCAGGTGCGGACCACATATAATTATCAGAGTTTTGAACAGTAGCCACTCCAGTAGTTATTGTGAACGTTTCACCTTCACAAATTGTAAAATCATCATCAATAAAACTGATTACTGGTTTATCTACAACTACAACATCAAAACTTTGTGTGTCTTGACATCCAGCATCGGAGGTTACAGTCAAAGTGAAAGTATCATCGGCTGTAGGTGTATGTGGTGGTGGATTTACAAGCGTTGAACTGTAGCCATTGAGCGAACTCCACTGATATGTAAATCCAGTTTCGGCATTAATACCATCACCCAAATCAATGGTATCACCAGCACATAGTGTCGTATTCGATTGTATCGAATACACTGGTAAAGGATTAACTTCGACTTCACTTTCATCAGAGCCAACAAGAACGTCGTTCACATCATAAACTTCGAGTCGAAATATGGTATTTTGTGTAACAGAAACAGTAATGATATGTTGTGTATCCAGGAGGGTTCCAGTTGAGGGAGTTGCGCTCCACTCAAACCGGTAAGCATCACCATTTTCATCAACTAGATCTGTGTTCGTACTCCCCAAGGTTACAGTTTCTCCAAAGCAAGCTGGGTTTGGTGTGGCAGTAGCATCAACATTAGGTCCGACTGTTACAGTCCTTGTGATTGGGGCTGCTGGGTTCTCAGCTGCATCTTTTACATTATATGTAATCGTGTAAGTTCCAATCTGGTTGTTGTTTACATTACCGGATGTGATTACATCTCCAGTAATCACTCCATCGTAATTATCTGTGGCTGTTGCGCCTTGCTCTGTGTAGACCGAACCTTTTGATATAAAAATAGTACTATCTCCTATCAAAATTAACTCAGGGGCGGTAGTATCAACAACTCGAACTGTACGTATTTTAGTTGACGCTGCATTTGCCGAAGAATCTACTAGATTAAATGATATTGTGTACGTTCCAACTACATTTTCATTGATGTTATCAGTGACAACAACGTCCGATGGGGTCAATGTCGTTGCAGAGTCATAATTATCGCTCACAGTTACAATCGTATTGTCTACATAGGGATCAGAAAAGACTTCAATTTCGATATCAGAATCATCACCCAGAGTAATTGTTGGAGGTGTGGTGTCTACCACATTAACTGTTCGCTGAACAATGGTCGTGTTCCCATCTGAATCTGTTACGGAATACTGAATGTAATATGTTCCAATCAAACCGGTATTCACATCTTCAACTCCATTCACTGAAATTAAACTTGGTGTGTCAGAGGTGGAACCTAAGGAGCCATCATCATCATCGGATGCCAAAGCCCCTTGATCTGTGTAGGTGTTTCCAACTTCGATTGTAATTACACTTGGTCCATTCAATGTAATGTTTGGAGGCGATCCAACAACAATGGTGCGAGTTTTTTCGTCTGCAATATTTCCTTGACTATCAACTAAATTGTAAGTTATAATGTATTGTCCTGGAGTTGTAGTATCAACACTATTTGCTACAATTACATTGTTTGTGATGATTCCATCATAATTATCGGTTGCCGTATATCCTGGTTCTGTAAAACTATCACCAACTTCTAAAAGAATTTCATCAGCTCCTTGGAGTGTGATTACTGGTTTGGTGGTGTCTACAACTCGAACTGTTCGGGTTTTTGTTGGGGCATCATTGTTCGACGAGTCAGAAACGTCGTAGGATAAAGTAATTGCCCCTAAAATCGATGTATCTACCGTTCCTGTAACCAAAACTTGTGCAGTCAGGTCTCCGTCATAAATATCAGTTGCTGTAAAGCCAGGGTCTACATAGGTCGTGCCCGCCTGTATATCTATGGTTGGATTTCCAACTAGAGTGATGGTCGGAGCTTGGGTATCAACTATTGTTATGGTTCGATAAACAGGAGTTGCAGCATTGCCAGAACTATCTGAAACAGAGTATGTTAAAGTGTATACTCCAACTGTAGTCAAATCAAGTGATGATAAGTCAACGCTTGCTGTAAGTCCAGTATTATAGTTATCTGTTACAGATGCCCCTGCATCGCTGTATGGAGAGTCTGCTTCAAGAGTGATATCAGCATCTCCAGCTAGGATGATGACTGGTGCCTCTGTATCTTCAACTACGACAGTTCTCGTGATTGTTACGGCATTATTTCCTGAGCTATCACTCACATCATAATCAATAGAATACGTTCCAACAGTATTTATATCAACCGAACCGGTCACAGTTACAGATGAAAAGGGTATACTCAAATCATAATTGTCAATTGTGCTAACACCTAGTTCTGTGTAGCTCGACTTAACTTGTATTGTTTGCGATAGGTCACCGATTAAGCTCATCACTGGTGCCTGGGTGTCAACCAAGTTAACTGTACGCGTAACGACATCGGCTACATTTCCTTGACTATCTGTTGCTTGATAATCAATTGTATAAGTACCTAGAAGCGAAGTGTTAACGGTACCAGATGAAGTGACTGCTAAAGAACTATCATAATTATCTGTAGCGATAGCACCCTCTTCATTATATGAATTTCCAAATTCGATAGTTTGGGCTGCATCTCCGTTTAAAGTGATCACTGGCTTTGTAGTGTCCCTCACGATGACTTCACGAGTCTCTGTTACAGAATTGCCGTCCGAGTCCGTGACAGAATAAATAATATTGTAATTTCCGAGTTGGTTTTCATTGACTGAACCGCTGATTGAAATGGAGTTGGATAAATTAACACCCCCATCGGTTGCTGTAGCGTTGGGTTCTACATAAACTTCTTGATATTCCAAATACATCGGATTATTCCCGTTCAAGGTAATTACAGGCGGAGACCCAACAATCACCTCTCTTATTTGTTGGCTTGCAGCATTTGAAGAACTATCACTTACATTATAGTTTCGGAAATACGTTCCCTCAGCTGAAGTATCAATTAGCCCACTTTCAACAACATTACTCGTAATATTACCATCATAATTATCACTTGCAGAATAACCAGGGTCTATATAAGTCTGGCCCAGATTTATATATAATGGATTGTCTCCCGTTAGCGTGATTTCAGGGTTTGTTGTATCAACTACATTTACGGTTCGAGAAAGTTGTCCAGTATTTCCTGAACTATCTGTGACTGAGTAAGATAAGTTGTATGATCCAACTAAGTCTTGATTTACGATCCCTGAAACAACTACCGCAGAAGTCAAGTCTCCATCATAAACATCTGTGGCTGTTACATCATTTGGAATATTAAAAACGGTTTTTACTTCATGGGTGATTGCTGCTCCGCCAACAAAAGAAAGTGCTGGAGCCTGACTATCAACAACTTCGACAATTCGAGTCACTTGATTGGCAGCATTTCCAGAGCTGTCACTCACATTATAGACCACACTATAGGTCCCAACAGTCGTTGAATCTACGTTACTTATATCACTTATGCTTGCTGTAAGATCTCCTTGAAAATCGTCAGTAGCAGTTGCACCTTCATCTGCATATGTAGTGCCGACCTCAATGATCACAGGACTTGAACCTGTAAGCGAGATCACAGGCGCAGTAGTGTCAGAAACTGAAACCTCTCTCGAGACAATAGCAGTGTTTCCAGAACTGTCAGAAACTTGATATGTGATCGTATAATTTCCTAATGAGGTTGTATCAACGGTTCCACTATCACTAATTTGATCTGTTAGGTCGCCTTCAAAAGTATCCGTTGCAGTAGCACCTGGATCTGCAAATGAACCATTTACCTCAACTGTCATTTGATCATTTCCTATAAGTTCTATACTAGGGGAAGTCGTATCGCTAACTTGAACTGTTCGAAAAAGAACTGTCGAATTCCCATCAGAATCAATGATACTATATTGAACAGAATATGATCCTAAAACTGAGGTGTTTATCGATTCGCTGATCGAAATTTGATCAGAAACATCACCATCAGGAATATCAAAGGCATTTGCACCAAGTTCCACATAAGTACTGCCTGCCTCTAACTGAAGTGGGTTTGCTCCTTGTAAGGAGATCACAGGCGGACTACCCACAACCACTGTTCGTGTTGCTTGAGTATTATTTCCCTCGTTATCTGAAACCGTATAAGTCACGTAGTAAACACCAACCGTTGAGGTATCAACACTAGAAACCGTGCTAATATCCGACGTTACATCTCCATCGTAGGCATCAACTGCTGTAGCTCCACCATCACTGTAGGAATCACCAACTTGAAGATTGACTTCATCAGGTCCGTTTAAAGTTATCACTGGTGGTGTGGTATCTACAACTGAAACTGTTCTGCTCACCAGAGCAGTGTTTGAAGAGCTATCCGAGACAGTATACGTGAATAAATAGGTCCCCAACATACCAGTGTTTACTGTGCTCGATGAGGTTAAGGAATTGTTTAGGTTTCCATCGTAATTGTCAATAGCCGTTGCGCCAGCATCTGTGTAGGTCATCTGAAACTCAATTGATACTGTTGTATCCCCAACAAGATTAATCAATGGGTCAACAGTATCAACAACCTGAACCGTCCGCTGTTCCTGTGCAATGTTATTTGAGCTGTCCTCGACAGTATATTCTATCGTGTAAGTCCCTAATGTGTTGGGATTTAAGTTAATATTAGTTGTAATTTCAGATGAAAGATCTCCATCATAGTTGTCATTTGCAGTTGCGCCAGGGTCAACATAGGTTGTTCCCACTTCGTGTGTTATTGTTGAGGACCCGTTCAATGTAATTATTGGGTCTGTATCGTCTACAACATTAACTATTCTTACCTTTTGAGCTGCAGAATTCCCAGATTCATCGCTAACATTGTATGTGACTGTGTACGAGCCAACAGTTGAGGTGTCAACAGTATTACCACCAACAACAACTGTTAGTCCAGTATCATAGTTATCTGTGGCTGTTGCGCCTTCATCATTGTAGGTGGCACCTAAAGTAATTGTGGCTGGGTTATCGCCTGTGATGTCAATGGTTGGTGAAGTTGTGTCTACAACATTAACGATGCGTTGCACTGTACCAACATTTCCAGAGCTATCCAAAGCACTGTAGGTGATGGTGTAAGATGCTACTACTTCCTCAGTTACTGTTCCACTTGTAACAATAGAATTGGTAACTGAAAAGCTAGGGTCATAATTGTCAGTAGCTGTGGCACCAAGCTCATAATAGGTAGTTCCCACTTCAATCGAAATTGGGCTCGAACCTGTAAATGTAACAAGAGGTGGTTGACTATCAACAACACGGATTATACGAGTTTCGCTCGTAGCGTTTCCATCTGAATCTGTAACACTGTAAATAACATTGTAATCCCCAATTACATTAGTGTTCACTGCTGAAACTCCAGAGATGGTAATAGCACTCGTCAAATCTGCATCAACATCTTCATTGTCTTGAGCAGTAGCTCCTAACTCTGTATAAGAAGACCCAACTTCAATAATTTGGATGCTAGTTACATTGAGTGTAATAACTGGAGGGTTGACTGGGGAGGAGATTGTTGAACCAACAGTAAAATTGTTCGCCGAGACTGACAGCAAGCTGAAAAGACCAATAAAATATGGCGCAACTAAACGAACTAAACGGTTTGAAATCGATTCAGGTTTCATCAAGTCCTTGGTTCAAATTTTAGCTAAATTAGTCAATAAATTTTTTATACACTGTAAAACCACTGATTTTAACACCTTTAGAAAACAAAAAAAGCTCCCCATTTTCAGGAAAGCTTCTCATTGGCTCTCTTACGAACCTCTTGTAAACCAGTGGTTTACAAGCAACACAACATCTTAAAATCTTTACTTTTCAAAGTAATTTGCGGTCTGGACGGGACTCGAACCCGCGACCCCATGCGTGACAGGCATGTATTCTAACCAACTGAACTACCAGACCAAGTCGTGTGGCTGCAAATATACATCGCATTTTTCATTACACAAACACTCTTAGTAAAGTATACTACAATGCACCCTCAATGGCATCTGCATAAACTTGTTTTGGAGATACACCCACTTTTCGATCAACTAGTTCTCCATCTTTAAACAACAAAACGGTTGGGATATTACGAACGCCGTATTTAGCAGCAAACTGCTGGTTGTTGTCAACATCTACCTTGCCAACAATTGCTTTGCCATCATACTCACTGCTCAGCTCGTCGATGATGGGTCCAACCATGCGGCAAGGACCACACCATGCTGCCCAAAAATCAACCAATACAGGTTTGTCGGATTGCAAAACAATTTTATCAAAAGTTGAATCTGTTATTTCTAAAGCCATAGTTGCAGAATTTCTATCTATTTAAATTAATGTTAGAACTAGAAATATTAAACTAAATTAACAAAAAAACTTATTAGTTAAGCTTAAAATGAATTTGTTGTTTATCTAAATCTTCCAACAGCTCCTTACTGATATTTATTTTCTTCTCTCGGCTGTGCATAACAAGTTTGATTTGTTCATTTAATTCATAAAATGCAATATCAAGTTTGTGATTTCCCTTGTGGGCTTTGATAGTTTTACTCAAATTCGACAACTTTTCCTTTTCAAACTGATTGATATTGATTTTTAAAGTAAGTTTTTTTGCATAGGTGCTTATGGCATCCTGCAACTGTCGAAAATCAATAAATTGAATACGTGGATCACCAAGCTTTCCTGTCTCTTGATTCATCCAGCCAGGTCGTACAAACGCCTTGACATGAACAAAATTGTTTTCCACCAAGTGATGGCGAAATTTTAAATATTCCTCTCCAAAAATTCGAAAGCTAAAGGTATCTTCAAAGTCCTCCAATTGAAATATTGCCCATCCCTTTCCGTTTTTGGATACCCGATGATCGACCTCCCCAATGATACCCCCAAATGTCAATTCTTTATTTACCAATGGTGCCAGTACGTTAAACAGCCCAACGCGCGCATTGCAAAAGTGAGTGAAACTTAGTGAGAAATCATCTAGTGGATGCCCTGAAATGTAAATCCCAACCACTTCTTTTTCTTGTTTTAATTCGTGTAGTTTTCCCCATGGTTCACAGTCAGGCATTTCTGGCTCGCTTAAAGACATTCCATTTTCATTTCCAAACATGCTGACTTGAGATGAGTTTTGATGCTTCTGATAATTGGTACCATAGCGAAGTACTTTTTCCAAAAAAGAAACTCCATCCCCTTTATCCTGAAAGTATTGCGCCCTGTGAACGTCACTCAAGGAATCTAAACCGCCTGCAAGAATCAAGCCCTCAAATGTTTTCTTATTGACAGCACGTAAATCCACACGCTTCACCATGTCGAAAAGTGAATGATATGACTTCTCGTTTCTACCCTCAACTATACTGTCAACTGCCCCACGACCTAC
>CACFJP010000030.1 GCA_902566635.1 uncultured Bacteroidota bacterium
TGTTAAAATACACAATTAGTTTTTTTCTAATCTTAGTTCAGTCTTTATTTTTAATTGCGCAAGAATATCATGTTGCTAAAAATGGAAACGATAGTAACAATGGAACTTTAGAATCACCTTTTTTAACCATATCAAAGGCGGCAAAAATTGCTCTCCCTGGCTCAGTAATTACTGTGCACGAAGGAACCTATAGAGAAAGAGTTTCTCCTAACCATGGTGGATTAAGCGCTACTAAGCCAATAATTTATCAGGCATCACCAGGGCAAGATGTTTGGATTAAAGGTTCGGAAATTATCAAGAAATGGGAAAAGTTTGATGGCAATATTTGGATGGTTAAAATTGATAATAAATTCTTTGGTGACTTCAATCCTTACGCTGAAATAGTTGAAGGGGATTGGCTTATTAATACTTATGGAATGGATCATCATTTAGGTGAAGTTTATTTAAACGGTAATGCTCTATATGAAGTTGGAAAATTAAGTGACGTATATAATGAATCACCACTTAATAGAGCTAGTGATAAAGATGGATCTAGGTATAAATGGTTTTGTAAGATCGTAAATGGCTACACATTAATTTACGCAAATTTTAAGGGTCTCAATCCAAACAAACAGTTAGTAGAAATTAATGTTAGACCTGTAGTTTTTTTCCCAAAAAAAACCGGTGTAAATTTTATAACTGTTAGAGGGTTTAAAATGGCTCATGCTGCCACTCAATGGTCGCCACCAACTGCCGAACAGGTTGGTTTGATTGGCCCATATTGGAGTAAGGGGTGGATTATTGAGGATAATCTAATTACTGACTCAAAATGTACTGGAATAAGTATTGGTAAGGAAAGAGCATCTGGTCACAATGAATGGACAAACTTAAAGGTGAAACATGGTACACAAAGGGAAAGAGATGTAGTTTTTAAAGCTTTAAAGCTGGGTTGGTCTTTTGAAACAATTGGCTCTCATATAATAAGAAACAATACCATTAAAAACTGCGAACAGACTGGAATTAGTGGGCATCTTGGAGGTGTAGGGAGTCAAATTTACAATAACCACATATACAATATTCACATTAAAAAACAATTTTTTGGATATGAAACAGGTGGTATTAAATTACATGCTCCAATTGATGTGATTATTAGAAATAATTTAATTCATGACAATTACAGAGGAATATGGCTTGACTGGCAGTCACAAGGCACTAGAGTTTCAGCTAACATATTATTTAACAACGAAAAAGAGGACTTATTTAACGAAGTGAATCATGGTCCTATGGTAGTTGACAATAACATCATGTTATCTGAAACTTCAATACTCAATGCATCTCAAGGAACAGCCTATGCACACAATTTAATTACTGGGAAAATTATAATAAGAAAGGTTGCAAATAGGTTTACCCCATATCATTTTCCTCACTCAACAAGTGTTAAAGGTTTGATGACAATTTTAACTGGCGATGACAGATATTATAATAATATTTTGACTAGTAATTATGAAATCAAGCAATCTAAAGAACCAAAAACGGATAAAATACATAACGGATTAGACGCTTATGATGAATATCCATTATCATCTGATTACTGGTACAAAGGTAAGAGACCTGATGATTTTGCAAATCATAAACTTCCGGTTTACATTAATTCAAATCTTTATTTTAATAAAGCCAAGCCTTTTAATAGAGAGATAGATAAGTTTGAAAACAGAAAATTTGTTCCAAAAATTTCAATTGAAAAGAAAAAAAATAGCTATTATTTAAATTTCTTAATTGATGATAGTTTTAAAAAAGTTAAAACCTCATTAGTGAACACTTATAAATTGGGAACGGCATTTCAGTCGGAAGCTGCATTTGAAAATAAAGATGCCTCTCCATTGGTTATAGATACTGATATGTTGAATAATAAGAGAAATTCATCAAATCCAATAGTTGGACCATTTGAAAGGATAAAAAAGGGGAAAAATAATATAAAGATATTTACTACTAAAAGATGAAAAATCTAAAATCTGTACTAAATTATTTTATCTTTTAATTGTACTAATTTAATTTTTTCTGAATGGATACGTTAAGTCACGCACTCTATGGAAAGGGTTTTTTTGGATATAGAAAATATAGGTGGACCTCTTTTTTATTTGGCGCCCTCCCTGACTTGTCTTCATTTGGGGTTTATTTCTTGGGCCAATTATTCTCTAATTTTCATGGGCTAAAAAATGGCAGGCCTTCAATTGAAGAAATACCAATTTGGGTAGTTGAACTTTACAATATTTCACATAGCCTGATCACTGCTTTTGTATTCATTGCAATTGTTTACTTTATTAAAAAAGAACTTACTTGGCCAATGCTTGCGTGGCCGGTTCATATAATTGTAGACTTATTTACTCATAGCATTGAGTTTTTTCCAACACCAATCTTTTGGCCTTTATCAAATTATCGATTTGATGGAATACCCTGGTCAAATATTTATGTTTTTACAACAAATATCGTTCTCATTTTTTTGATATTTTTTTATAGATTCAGGGGTAACACCAAACCATAGGCATATCTTGTTTTAGTGCAGTTACTTTAATCCTCTTGACTTTTATTTGACATATTCCCATTAAACTTGTTATCAATTAAATCACATTTTTCTTATTTTAGTAGGCATTTAAAAAACAAACAAATGAAAAAATATATTTTAATATTATTTGCAATGTCTTTGATTGTTTCTTGTTCGCAAGTAACTTCAACTACATCCAATGGTTTTGCTCCCAGAGATTTTCCTATTACAATGGGTAGTCAAAGTTCCGTTGATGTTGTAATTGCAATGGATAAATTATGGAAAGAGGGTGATTTTGATGGTATGCGTGAGCATATTAGTGATTCTGCACGATTTGTCTGGGAGGATGGAAGAGTACATAGCCGTGAGGAATTTATAAATTCTTTAAAATCAGATTCATTAATGTATTCTTGGACATTTGACTGGGCTTTTTCAGTCAAGGATGATAATCCACAAGAAATAAATGAATGGGTAAATGCTGGCTTTAATGTAGTCGAAACTACAAAAAGCGGCGATACCTTAGGGCGTGCACATTACAATGAATGGTACCTTATTAATAAAGACGGGAAAATATCATTTTGGTTTAATACCAAAGCAAATCGATAGACTTGAAATACATAAACTAAATATAAGCCTCGTATAAACTGCGAGGTTTATTTGTTTAAACCATAAGTATATATTCTTTCTTCGGCACTGGAACTTTAAGCAGCTCAACATCTAAATAATATTAGAATTATATATTATACTTACATTTGATAATGGTTCAACTTAAGGTTTCGAGAAAATTATTTTTGAAGAAAAGTGTAGAGGATGTTTGGCAAGTCATTTCTTCAAAAAATACTTTGGAACTTTTCCATCCTTTTTGCTCAAAAAATAAAGTAATTTCTTGGGGGGATGTAAAAGTAGATGAATTGGTCTATCTAAATGGCTTAACTTTTATTAGAGAATTTACCTCATGGAATCCAAATCAAGGGTTTGAACTAACCATTGGAAAGAGAAATGGGAAAAAATCAAAAGTCAGATGGGAAATCACATCATCAAAGTCGGGCTGTATACTATCCATTTCAATCTGGCCATATAGGTCGAGTAAGATTCCTACAATAATATATCCCCTTGTCAATGTTTTTATAGTTCGACCAAAGTTGAAAAAGTATTTGGGCTCTGTATTGAATGGATTAAATTTTTACCTAACCCATAATACAGTTGTAAAAAAGAACCAGTTTGGATCGCATTCGTGGTTTTCTTGAACAAGTCAAATAACTTGTTTCAATCATCTCACAATAGTTGATAAAAGAAACCTCTTGATTGGACAGGCAAACAAATGATTAATTAAAATTCAGCGCATTATCAATCAATGCCAAATGAGAATAGGCTTGCGGAAAATTCCCCAATAACTCTTTGGATTTAAAATCTAAATCCTCACTAAACAGTCCCAAATGATTGCTATACGTTAGCAACTTGTCAAACAATTCCTTTGACTTTTCCTCCTCTCCGATGCGAAATAAACTGTTGATAAACCAAAATGTACAGACGGTAAAGGATGAGCTTGGCAATCCAAAATCATCTTCGTTTTTATAGCGATACAATAAGCCTTCATGCATCAATTCTTTTTCAATTGCTTTGACTGTTCCAACGTATTTATCATCTTTTCCATCGATAAACCCATAATACTCCATCAATAAAACAGATGCGTCAAGGTGTTCCGAGTGATAGGACTGTGTAAATGCCTTCTTGTCCTTATGCCAAGCATTGGTCATAATATCTTGATGAATCTCATCTCGTAAAACCCTCCATTTTTCGACATACTTCCCACCGTGTATCAAATTTGAAATTTTAATCGCACGATCAATCGCCACCCAACACAACAGCTTTGAAAAAGTGAAATGACGATCTTCATGTCTAAACTCCCAAATCCCTTTATCTGGCGATTCCCAATTGTTTTTCACCACCCATACGATCGACTTCACAATCGACCACAACTCTTCATGTCTCTCATCATCAGGGTAGGACTCGATTTGGTAGTGAATTACATCCATCAAAATGCCGTAGATATCATTTTGTTTTTGTGTATAAGCAGCATTGCCTACACGAACAGGTCGTGATCCCTTGTATCCCTCGAAGTGTTCTAGCACTTCTTCGGTCAGTATTTTTTGGCCATTGATCCCATACATGATTTGTAACTTCTCATTTTTGTCTGGAATCAAATTGATAACGTATCGAATAAAGTTTTTGACAATTTGGTTATGCCCCAGTTTGGCGATCACCTTGATAACCATAGACGCATCGCGAATCCAACAAAAACGATAATCCCAATTGCGAACCTCCCCAATGGTTTCAGGCAGGGAAGTGGTGGCAGCAGCCAAGACTGCACCTGTTTTTTCATAGGTCATCAGTTTCAAGGTCATCGCACTTCTTAAAATCTCTTGGTTGTAATTTGAAAAGGTTGGGGTTTTGTGACACCAATTCAACCAGTACACCTTGGTTTGTTCAAACGCAAACTGGGTTTGTTGCAGGCTCGGTACCTTGATTTTTTCGTTGTAGGATACAGTTGTAAAATGATCTTTGGTTAATTCAATTTCAGCACCAGAAAGTATATTGTTTTTATCAAAGTCAGTGTATAAAAATAAGGTGTCGTAGTGTTTGTCATCAACGATACTTACGATAAAATTGTCTTTGACATAATTCTTGGTTTGGCCAATGGCATACTCCAACTTTGGGTCATAGATCACACGAAATGTAGGTGTTCCACTCAGGTGTTTAAACACCCTCACAATTTCGGGGGGCGAATAAAAAACCCCATCTTCTTTTTTGAATCGAGGCATAAAATCGAGTAACTCAAACGCGTTTGAACCATTCGAAAAGCGCGTAGAAAGAATGCAAGTATCTGCAATATACGACTGTGTGATGCTATAGGAATCGTCGCATTCGACTTTAAAACTACCGCCAATATTTTTATCTAGAATTTTTCCAAAAACCGAGGGGGAATCAAATTGTGGTAAACAGCACCAATCTATTGAGGAATCTTCATTTATGAGCGCCGCAGATTTACAATTCCCTATGATCCCTAAATTAAGACTGTCTTTTTTCTTCAATTTCCCTTTTTTTAATATACATTGTGAGTCAATTATTCATGTCATGGCTAAGAATATTATTGTTTCAAATCGCTTACCCATCCGAATAACTAAGGTAGAAAATTCTTATAAATTTATTGCTACGTCAGGAGGATTAGCAACAGGCATGAAATCTGTGCATGAGCATGAGCATTCGTTGTGGGTTGGCTGGCCTGGAATTGGCATTGATGAAATCGAAAATGAAGACTGGTTTCCACTCGAAAAAAGCCTTATCAAAAACAACTATGCGCCTGTCACACTCACCAAACAAGAAGTCGATAATTTCTACTACGGCCTTGCCAACAAATGCCTCTGGCCACTTTTTCATTACTTTATTGAATTTTCGATTTTCAACGAATCGCATTGGGAATCCTATGTGGATGTCAATCAAAAATTTGCCAATCGTGTTCTTGAAAATATCGAAACTGGCGATACTGTTTGGATACATGACTACCAGTTACTTCTTTGCCCTCAAATGATTAGAGACGTTCGTCCAGATGTTCACATTGGTTTTTTTCTACACATTCCCTTTCCGTCTTTTGAGATTTTTCGAATTTTCCCCTGGCGTGAAAAACTTTTGAAGGGGATGCTTGGAGCTGACCTTATTGGCTTTCACACTTTTGATTATGAAAGACATTTTTTGAGTTCAGTTAAACGAATCTTACGCTTGGATGTAGACTTTAATCGTGTTGCTAACGGTCTTCGTGAAGTGGTCGTCAACACCTTTCCTATGGGGATCGATTACAACAAATTCCACAACGCTGCCACCACTCATTCTAAACAAAAAAACAGGGAAAAATCTGAACTCAAAAAACAACTTGAACTTCATAAAAAAGGAGATGAGTCTGGGAAGCTTATTCTCTCTATCGATCGGTTGGACTATACCAAAGGAGTGGTGAATCGTATCAAGGCTTTTGATTTGTTTCTCACCAAATACCCCGAATATCAAGAAAAGGTTAGACTGGTGATGCTTACTGTTCCATCTCGTTCTGATGTTCCCGAATATATGCGTTTGAAAAGAGAAACCGATGAGCTAGTTGGGCGAATAAATGGGAAATACGCCACAGTTAATTGGACTCCAATATGGTACTATTATAGAGCAATGGATTTTGATGATTTGATTGACCTCTATATGACTTCCGATATTGCCATGATCACTCCTGTACGTGATGGGATGAACTTGGTCGCAAAAGAGTTTGTCGCCACTCGTGTTTCTGGTGATGGGGTACTTATTTTGAGTGAAATGGCTGGTGCATCTAAAGAACTTTTTGAAGCGGTGCTTGTCAACCCTTTCGACAGAAACGCAATGGCCGATGCACTCAAGCATGCCATTACAATGCCTTTGGATGAGCAAAAACGACGCAATGTAGAAATGCAAAAACGAGTGCGTCGGTACTCAGTCGAGTATTGGGCAAAAGAATTCATGCAGGCCTTACAGTTACATAGCGAAATGAAAGCAAATGTAAATACCTCAAAAGTTGATGCTAACAACCAACAACATATCGTCGATGCATTTCACAATGCACAGCGAAAAGCAATTGTACTCGATTATGACGGGACTTTAGTCTCATTCCACGAAAACCCAGAAGCCGCAACTCCTGACCAAAATCTAGTTGAACTGCTCCAGTCACTCTGCCTTCAACCCAACACTGACATCGCCATTATAAGTGGTCGTGACCAAGCATTTATTGAAAAATGGTTTGGGGATCTTCCACTTAGGTTGGTCGCTGAGCATGGGCACTATGTCAGACCTAAAGAAAAAAAATGGACCGCTTCCACTCGTGGAGATAAACAATGGATGGATGATATCAAGCCTATATTTGAATCCTTTATGGATCGAACGCCTGGCACGTTTATCGAAGAAAAACACAATAGCCTTGTATGGCATTATCGCAAAACAGACCCTGAACTTGCTGCTGGCCGAGTAGTTGAACTCAAAACTGTATTGTCGAGTCTGATTTCTGACCAGCTCAGTATGATGGATATGGACAAAGCTCTCGAAGTTGTTGACCGCCAAATTGATAAGGGCACAGCAGTTGCAGAAATGATTGGGCAGCATCCCTATGATTTTATTTTGTGTATTGGTGATGATGTGACAGATGAAAATATGTTTGGCGCATTGCCTGATTATGCTTTTACCATCAAAGTAGGGAAAAAGCCAACGATTGCTTCTTATTCAATTGCAGGGGTTGCCAAGGTCAAAGAACTGCTCAGCGCAATCATCACTCCCTCGCCATGAGGACTGCTACCTTTCACTCCAAACTCAAAGGCATCTTCCAAAACGTGATAGATGCACCAAAAAGTGCCTCAGCTGATGAAATTCGAATCAACAATGCCGTGCAAGTGCATGAGCTATTCAAAGAAATTAGAGTGCAAATCAAAGGTTCCGAAAATTTACCCTATGAAAGAGGTAGCATTTTTATTTATAACCACTTGAGCAACCACCCTGACTTGATTGTTGGAGATCAATTTCAAATTACTTTAGACAGTCATTTTATCAGCACTATGCTTCACACCTACTATGGCAACCCTGGCATACGCGTAACGCGACATGCACTGCCAAATGAAAAAAGCCATCAGATGTACTATGATCGATTGGGCTATATTCGCGTGTTTGCAAAACCCTTTATTGCCAAAGGAATTGCGAAAAAAACCATTAAAAATGAAAATAAACAGTTCTATAAAACAGCTATTGATATGTTGCAAAATGACATGAGTTTGGTGTGTAGTCCGGAGGGGATTTCTCACCAAACACCAAACTCTCCAGGACCATTTAAAAAAGGGGTTTTTGCGCTTGCAAGCAGCATGAGTCCACAGCCAAAAATTGTACCCATTGTTTTGGCAAACTTCGACCAGCTACCAAAAGATGTAGAATATAAATGTAAAATCATGGAGCCTTTTCGAATGTCGGATTATGGGATTTTTGATTCTAAAGACCCATCCATTGATAAGGTTGTTGAAACCATTAGCAGGCGATATCAAAGGTGGGTTAAAAAGCTCTGTGCTGCAAATCAAAATTTTGAACAAGAAATTGCAGTCTTACAGCGTAGAGCAGCACAAAAAACTCAACAAAATGATCTGATCGTTTTTTATGGGAGCTCATCCATTCGTTTGTGGGATCTAAAGCAGGACTTCCCCTCTCTTAACACCCTAAACCTCGGCTTTGGGGGTGCCTTTATTCATTCTCTCTCCAACAATTTTGAAAATTTATTCCAGCGATTACAGCCCAAAGCGATTGTGTTGTATTTAGGAGGCAATGACCTCACTCTTGGGTTATCAGCAAGTGAAATCGTTGAGCAAATCCAAGTGTTTGTACAAAGGATTCATATCAAATTTCCTTCCACTACAATTTTCAATGTGTCTTTAAAACCATCCTTTGAACGACAAGAGCTTTTGGAAGTCATACAACAAATCAATCAAGGGATGCTAGAGCTATCGATGCAATTCTATTATCTTCATCAGGTCAAATTATATGAAGCCCTTATTGATCAAAACCAACAAATTCGTAGAGATGTGTTGCTGCAAGATGGTCTTCATCTTAATGAACAGGGCTATCAAATTTTAAAAGCACAAATTGATAAAGCCCTAAAAAACCACCTATTATAGTAAGACTATGCGATGCGGTTTAGTATATCAACTTCTAAATTAAATATATTAGCTCTTTGGGAGCTTTTAATATAACCCCTGCTTATTATAATTTTTTTTTTAAATTATGAAACATTTATACTTATTGTTAACATTTACTCTTTCATTTAGCGTTTATTCGCAGGGTATTTTTACCTATAATTTTGACGACACTAACAATGCTACAGGATTTAAAACAATTATTGATGCATCTGAATCTTCATGGGGAGGTGTATTCACTGCTGATGGGGGAGCAGTTGATCAAACGCCAGCCGCTGCTGGTTACATAAGTGCTATTGGTACTGACGCAGACCCAACTTTATACCCAGGATGTCTGGAAGCACCAGGGGGAAAGACTTCAAATGCTATTTACACCCAAAGATTTCCTAATACAACTAGAACTGTGTACCAAGGCGGTCCAGCAAA
>CACFJP010000031.1 GCA_902566635.1 uncultured Bacteroidota bacterium
ATTTGGGAAGCTCAGTTTGGGGACTTTAGCAATGGTGCCCAAATCATGATTGACCAATATTTGTCTTCAGCCGAGGACAAATGGAAATTGCAAAATGGCTTGGTGCTTCTACTACCTCATGGATATGAGGGGCAAGGGGCAGAGCATTCTTCTGCTCGAATGGAGCGCTATCTACAGCTTTGTGCAAAAGACAATATGTATGTTGTTGATGTCACAACACCAGCCAATTTGTTTCACGTTTTGCGAAGACAAATCAAACCTCATTTCAGAAAGCCACTAGTGGTTTTTACGCCCAAAAGTTTGTTGCGTCATCCAAAAGTGGTTTCTACGATTGATGAATTTACAACAGGTACTTTTCAGCCAGTGATCCGAGAAGATATCATCCCAATTAAAACCACCAAAACTCTCGTATTTTGTACAGGCAAATTTTATTATGACCTAATTGATGAGCGTGAAAAACAAGGTAGTGATGATGTCGCCATCATAAGATTGGAACAACTGTTTCCCTTGCCAAAAAAAGAAATTGACAACATATTATCAGACTACACCCATGTTTCCGATGTTGTTTGGGCGCAAGAAGAACCTCGAAATATGGGTGCTTGGAGTCATTTGCTATTACACCTACCAGCAGCTCAGAAGTTTCGTGTGGCTTCTAGACGATTCTATGGTACACCAGCAGCGGGAAGTGCGGCAAGATTCAAGAGACGACATCAACAAGTATTGGACTATGTTTTTGATCGTTCTAAAAATAATATGCGTTAACTTTACAAAGACAACAACTGAAAAATGATTCTTGAAATGAAAGTCCCCTCACCAGGGGAATCAATCACCGAAGTTGAAATAGCAGATTGGCTAGTGCAAGACGGTGACTATGTCGAGAAAGATCAAGCCATTGCGGAGGTCGACTCAGATAAAGCCACTTTGGAGCTACCAGCAGAAGCCAGTGGAACCATTACCCTTCAAGCAGAGGTGGGCGATGCAATAGCTGTTGGAGCAGTAGTTTGTTTGATCGATACCGAAGCCGAAAAACCTACTGGTACTGCGACCACTCCCACTGTTGAAAAAAAAGAAACCCCCACAGTCTTTAAAGAAGAGACTGAAAATTATGCTGCTGGAGCACCATCGCCAGCTGCCAAAAAGATCCTTGACGAAAAAGGAATTGATGCTGTTTCAGTACAAGGCACTGGGCGCAATGGGAGGATCACCAAAGAAGATGCGGTTCAAGTAGTCCCTTCGATGGGAACACCTGCAGGAGATCGACCCCTTCAGCGTAAAAAAATGTCTTTGCTTAGGCGTAAGGTTGCAGAGAGATTGGTTGCTGCCAAAAATAACACTGCGATGCTCACAACCTTTAACGAGGCCGATATGTCATCTATTTTTGATATGAGAAAGAAATACAAAGAAAACTTTCAAGACAAACATGGGGTAGGCTTGGGCTTGATGAGCTTTTTCACCAAAGCCGTTGTTTACGCTTTACAGCAATTTCCAGATGTAAATTCGATGATAGATGGTAACGAACAGATCCTCTTTGACTATTGCGACATCAGTGTAGCAGTATCTGGCCCAAAGGGTTTGATGGTGCCAGTGGTGCGCAATGCTGAAAACATGAGTTTTAGCGAGATTGAAAACGAAATCAAAACTTTGGCGGTTCGTGCACGCGACGGAAAAATTACTGTTGATGAAATGACAGGTGGAACTTTCACCATATCCAATGGGGGTGTATTTGGGTCTATGTTATCCACTCCAATCATCAATCCACCACAGTCGGGTATTTTGGGAATGCACAATATCATACAGCGACCTGTGGCTGTTGATGGTAGAGTAGAGATTCGCCCGATGATGTACCTCGCTTTGTCTTATGACCATCGCATCATTGATGGTAAAGAGTCGGTTAGTTTTTTGGTGGCTGTCAAGCAAGCCCTTGAAGACCCGATCAATCTGCTGATGGATGGAAACGCCAAAAAGGCGTTAGGGATGTAGTTTTATCTCAAATACAACCAGTCATTTTTATAATCAATGATCGCTTTTACAGATTGTAGAATATCTGCGCCGATAATTCCATCAACTGTTTCGATATGGTGTTTTTGAAGAGTGTTATTCACAGCTTGCATATCAAACAGAACAACCGATCTGCGTTTGGAAGACCACGGACCAATCAACAATTCATTGTTATGCGCCACTTCAGTATCCAACTCATTGGAACTCGCACTTGAAGCCTTTTCTTCACTCGGCTTAGGATTGAGATGGAAATGTGTCGCTAGTTCAGTCGACACACAAGTCGTTGAAGCGCCAGTGTCAAGAATAAACCTTCCTTCAGTGCTATTCAATGTTGCGATCACCACATAATGATTGGTTGGGAGGGTCAATAAACGGACTCTGCCATAACCCCTTGATCGTAAGAATTGATAAAGTGTGTTCATACGAATTATAAATTGTCCTCAAATCTATTATTTTTGCGCATATGTTGATTGATACGCATACACATATCTATGCAGATGCTTTTGATGATGATCGTGACGAGGCGATCAGTCGTGCACAGTCTGTAGGGGTTTCACAGCTGATCCTCCCTGCTATTGACTCCAAAACAACTGCCATGATGCATAAAGTAAAACAGGATTTTCCTGGAACCATTCATCTGATGATGGGCTTACACCCAACTCATGTGGGGCTTAATTTTGAGGAGGAGCTAGCCCATGTAAAAGAACAGCTTGACAATCACTCGTTTGTGGCTGTGGGTGAAGTTGGGATGGACTTGTACAGGGACAAAACCTATCAAAGCCAGCAGCAAGAGGCCTTTGCTCGCCAGATTGATTGGGCACTTGACACAAACTTGCCCATCGTGATTCACTGTCGTGATGCTTTTTCACCAATCTTTGAAGTTCTTGAGGGAGTCAATGACAGTCTTTTGCGAGGAGTGTTTCATTGCTTTACAGGCACCAAAGATGATGCACAACGTGCGCTTGATCTTGGGTTTTATTTAGGAATTGGGGGTGTTGTGACATTCAAAAATGGAAAAATCGATAGGTTTTTAGCTGATTTACCTTTAGAAAAAATAGTATTGGAAACAGATTCGCCTTATTTGGCGCCAACACCATATCGAGGTAAACGAAATGAGAGTGCCTATTTGCCAATTGTTGCCAACAAAATGGCGGATGTATTCAAGACAACACCTACCGAAATGGCGAGAATTACATCCAAAAATGCGAAAGAATTATTTGATTTGGCATAAATTTTTATAAATAAGTGGCATATTTGGGTTTCAAATAAAGGATTTTAGAGAGGTGGCCGAGTGGTCGAAGGCGCACGCCTGGAAAGTGTGTATACGCCAAAAGCGTATCGAGGGTTCGAATCCCTTCCTCTCTGCTAGTTTGTTTAACATATTTTTATATCTTTAACGACCAGATAAAACTTTAATTCAATTATTTCTATCATGAAACAATTATCACTATTATTATTTTTAAGTGCTTTAATGTCACAATCAGTGTTGTGGGCAAGTACAAACATTTCACAAGACCCCAATGAAGAAGTCGCTGTTGAAGAAGTTGATTCTGTAGCTATTGACTCCTTAGCTATTGCTGACGAGGTTGCAATGGAGCCCATGTTAGAGGCAGAATTGGAAGAAGCTGAACCAGCTGGATTTACACAAGAACTCAAGAAGCGATTCATTGAGGGTGGACCGGGATTTATGGGTATCGTATTGCTCTGTTTAATCCTAGGGCTTGCGATTGCAATTGAGAGAATTATTTTCCTCAATTTATCAACTACCAATACTGCCAAACTCACTGCATCTGTTGAGGATGCACTAGAAAGTGGTGGGGTAGAAGCGGCAAAAGAAGTTTGCCGAAATACAAGTGGCCCCGTTGCATCAATCTTTTACCAAGGTTTAGATCGTTCCTCTGAAGGAATTGAAAATGCTGAAAAAGCAGTTGTTGCCTATGGTGGTGTTCAAATGGGTCAGCTTGAAAAAAATGTATCTTGGATTTCATTATTTATTGCCCTAGCGCCCATGCTTGGGTTTATGGGTACTGTAATTGGTATGATCCAAGCATTTGATAAAATTGAAGCTGCTGGCGATATGCAACCTTCACTTGTTGCAGGTGGTATTAAGGTAGCACTTTTGACGACTGTATTTGGATTGATTGTTGCAATTATTTTACAAATATTTTACAACTATATTGTTGCAAAAATTGATGGTATTGTTAATGACATGGAAGACGCTTCCATTTCATTAATGGATATGTTGGTTGCAAATACAAAGTAATATTTCACCAAAAAAGTATCCCTATGAATACGCAAAAGATTATTAAATATATTGCACTTGTTCTTGGTGTAATCGGCTTGATTCTTCAAATTGTTATACTCAACCAAGGCGATGACACGATCAAATTAAATGCTTTATCGGGTGACTATGGTGTTGTTTCTACAATGCTTACTTTAGCACTAATCGTGTTAGTAATAACACTATCACTCACACTAATTTTCTCCATCACCAATTTAGCCTCTAATCCCAATAAGCTCAAAAAAGCATTGCTTTCTATTGGTGCATTTGGAGTTGTTGTACTTCTTGCATTTTTGTTTTCTTCAGGAATTGAAACACCATTAAAAGATGGTGATATTCTGTCTGCAGCTGGTTCTAGGTTGATTGAGACTGGTCTACGTACATTCTATTTCTTAGTATTTATTGCTGTTGGTGCAATGCTGTACACTGGTTTTACTCGATTGAAAAAATAAAGTCTCATGGCAAGAAGAAAAGCACCCGAAGTCAATGCAGGATCAATGGCAGATATTGCCTTTTTACTTCTGATTTTCTTTTTGGTAACAACAACCATTGAAACCGATTCGGGTCTTAATAGAAAATTACCTCCCATGGAAGATGTGGTAGATCCACCCATTATTAAGGAGCGTAACATCTTTACAGTAGTTGTCAATAAGTACAATCAATTGCTTGTAGAAGAAAAACCGCTTGAGCTTGTAAATCTACGAGTAGAAGCAGTCAAATTTCTCGATAACGGTGGAGGTAAAGGAGAAGAAGCATGCGATTATTGTTTAGGAGATCGAGACCCAGATTCGTCTGATAACCCTGACAAAGCAGTAATTTCGTTGAAAAATGACCGTGAAACGGACTATAAAGTTTATATCGCAGTCCAAAACGAATTGGTTGCAGCATATAATATATTACGTAACAGAGAATTCAAACGGTTAAATCCTAACTTAGGTCTTGATTTTGTTCAAGCTAATAAAATCTATAACGATCCAAGAACGAGTATTTCCGAAAAAGAACGACTCAAACCTCTGTTGGGCGAAGTAAAGTTGTTGTTTCCACAAAAACTTTCAGAAGCAGAACCGAGTAAAACAAACTAGCAATGTCAAAGTTTAAGAAGAAAACAGGAGGAGACCTTCCAGCGATATCAACCGCTTCGCTGCCAGATATTGTATTTATGTTATTGTTCTTTTTTATGGTAGCAACTGTCATGCGTGACAACACTTTATTGGTGTCAAATACATTACCAGCTGCCGATCAGGTGCAAAAGCTAGATAAAAAAGATAGAGTGATGTACATCTACGCTGGAAAGCCAAGTGCACGTTATCAAGACAAATTTGGTACCCAGGCTCGTATCCAGCTCAATGATAAATTTGCAACAGTTCAAGACGTTGCAGCTTTTGTATTGGCTGAAAAGGCCTCAAAACGACAGGAGTTGCAAAACGTGTTGACCACTGCATTAAAAGTCGATGGGGATACCAAAATGGGACTCATTTCTGACATCAAACAAGAACTACGTAAAGTTAACGCACTTAAAATCAACTATACGACACGCGTTGGGGATTATTCTCAAAACCTGAACTAGGGCGGATAGATGCAGCAATCACATAAGCGCCAGCATCATTGGCGCTTTTTTTATTTTTGGAATATGCAAATACAGCTACTTGTATTTCTTTTTATGATGACTTTTACTCTCGCACAATCACAAGCTGATTCAGCATACAGAGAGGATCAGATTTATGTCACTATTGGCTACCCACTCCTCATCAATGCCCCTGATGGTATCACCCAAAATAAATTATCTCACACCTTCTCTCTTGGATATGTTCGTGATATGCCAATCAATGACAATCGAAACATAGCCATTGGACTGGGTTTGGGAATCAATTATAATGTGTTGTTTACCAACCTGCAATTCAGAGATGATATGACCACCAATGTGGTATCAAGTGATATCATTAATCAATGGAACTCCAGTGAAGTAGAAATTCCATTAGAATTTAGATGGAGAAACTCAACCCCGACCAATTATCGATTTTGGCGTGTGTATGCAGGGTTGGTTGGCCATTATGTACTTTCGGCTAAACAATACACAAATTCAGGTTCGTTTAAGTCTACAGTGCCTCTTAAGACTCGAAACTTCAGATTGGCATTTCGATTAAATGTTGGAAACAACACATGGAATTTGACTTATTCTTATCCGATTGATTCATTATTCGATTTTGGGAAAAGTACTGAGGATAAAATACTTAACGAAATAAAAACTGCAAAATTGGGCTTGATTTTTTATATTTTTTAGAAAAAATCAGTTAAAATTTCATCAAATCCACAAGAAAAAAATTAAATAGTATCTTTACATGATAAAGTCTTATAAAAACCTAATTAAAAAATGAAAAAATTATTAACACTTATAGCCGTGTTTGCATCGTTTACGATGTGGGCACAAACCCAGGTTTCGGGTACAGTTACTGACGCTGACGGACAACCGCTTCCAGGGGCAAATATTGTATTGGATGGCACCACAGGTGCTGTTTCTGACTTTGACGGAAATTTTTCCTTGTCAACAGATCAACAACCCCCATTCTCGCTCACCGTTTCTAGTGTGGGCTTTGAATCGGCCACGGTTGAAGTTACTTCTGCAACCGGGTCTTTGACAATCCAACTTTCAGAAGGCAGCACACAGCTAGACGAGATTGTGGTATCGGCTTCGAGAATGGCAGAGCGAATTTTTGAATCTCCTGTAACCGTAGAAAAATTTAGCCTGCAGGAAATTGAAAATACACCATCTGCTGACTATTTTAATGGTCTTGCAAACCTTAAAGGTGTAAGTTTAGTTGAAGCTGGACTTGTATTTAACCAAGTTCAAATTCGTGGATTTTCAGACATTTATAATGAAGGTCTTGTTACATTAGTAGATGGAATGAATAACCAAATGCCTGTATTTGGCTTTGCAGTTGGTAACTTAATTGGTTTAAATGAGCTTGACGTTCAAAGTATTGAGCTTGTTCCTGGTGCTGCTTCAGCATTATATGGTGCGGATGCTTATAAGGGGATATTGTTTTTAAACAGTAAAAACCCTTTTGATCATCAAGGTATTAGTGTTAAAATAAAGCAGGGAGTAACTGATCAAGACACCGCAGGTCAAAATGATTTTACTGAAATTTCCGCGCGCATGGCAACACAACTTTCGGATAAGTTGGCAATTAAAGCATCATTTTCGCACAAGGAAGGGACAGATTGGTCTGCACAAGATTACAGGCATAGTGTAAATGGAGTTATTTTTGATGATTATCCAACAAATGCACCTGATTATAATGCAGTAAATGAAGAAGGTGAAATAGCCTTCTCAACTGCTTTGATTTTTGATCAATTAGTTGATGTAACAGGAAATCCTGCTTTTTCTGCACTTGCTCCGATTTCTCCAAATTATTTTGGAACCATTTTATCTACTGGTTTTAATGATGTTGATATGTTTGGATCAGAAACAAGTAACACAAAAGCAAATTTAGCTATTCACTATCGACCGAATAGTAAATCTGAAATTACTATACAATCTTTGCTTGGTACAGGTACAGCTCCATTGTCAACGGGTGGAACACGCTATCATTTGGATGATGTTGAAATTCAACAGCATAAAGTTGAATATCAATCTGGAGGTTTAACTTCCAGATTCTATTACACAAAAGAAGACGCCGGTGAAACTTTAGTGGCTCAATTAATGTCTATTGCTTTACAACAACAGTCATCTTATCCATCCGGCGCAACAGGGATTCAACAAGGATGGGGCCTTACATACCTGCAAACATATTTGGGCGCAATTGGTCAAGTAGAGTATCCACCTGCCTTGTATGCAGCTCAATATCAAGCTGACCCTTTATTTGGTGTTGGTGCTCTTCTAACAGGAGTTGCAACGCAAATACAGACTGTTGCTGGAACTTATGCTGCCAGTGGAGGAACTACTACAAATCCAGCCACGCTTACTTTTGATGATTTTTTAGGATACTCAACACAGCCATTTCATGATGCAGCTAGATTAGCAGCTGACGCTGGAATGTTAAAGCCTGGTACATCAGCGTTTGATGCAGCGTTTGATGCAGCATCTGAAATTTCAGCCGATAACTTGGGTGCAGGGGCTAAAATTATAGACGTTTCTAAAATATACAATTACGAAATTGACTATGATTTTGAAGATAAACTTTCTATTGGTCAATTAATTGTTGGAGCAAATCTCAGACAATACAGTCTTGACACAAAAGGTACTTTGTATACAGATTACAATGAACCAATTGAGTATCAAGAGTACGGAGCTTACGCACAGCTTAAGCGAAATATATTTGATGATAATATCACATTGACAGGTTCACTTAGGTATGATAAGCAAACAGTTCTTGAGGATGGAAATATCACTCCCAGACTTGGACTACTTTTTAATTTAAGTGATAACCAAAATATCCGTTTATCCGCTCAGCAAGGATTTAGAAACCCTACTAACCAGGACAAATTTATTGGCTATAGTCAAGGAACATACACGATTCTTGGTTCCTCTAAAGAAAGTATAGAAAGATTTAATCAAACTGTTGGGTTGAGAAATGGTGAGGTTCACACATATACTGGGCCTGAAGTTCTTAATAATGCTTTTGATATCCTTTCTGGTCAGGCTGTTGATTTGGATTACGTTAAGGCTGAAACAGTGACTATGTTAGAACTAGGATATAGGTTTAACAGTCCTGATTTTACCCTCGATATAAGTGGATATTACAGCAATTACCAAGATAAAATTGCTGGTAAATTCATTAATTCTCCTGTTTTAACATCATCATTACCAACTGTTGAGGCTGCACTTGCTGGGGGTAGTTTTTATGGATTCCAAGTTGATTCAAATCTTGATGAGGAGTTCAATGCCTATGGTGTTAGTTTAGAAGCAATAAAATCTTTTTCCAATAATTTAAATGTTAATCTAGTTTATGAATATAATCAGAAGGATTATGATGACAATGATGAAATTACATCTTTTATTTCTTGGAACACACCAGATCACAGGCTCAAGGCTGGTGTAAACTATACTAAAGGCTATTTTTCATTAAGTGGTAATTTGCGTTACAATTC
>CACFJP010000032.1 GCA_902566635.1 uncultured Bacteroidota bacterium
AAATGTGCTATGAATTCGTCTTTGAATTAATAGACTAAAAAAAATTAACTGTCTTTAATTCCAGCTTTGGAGTTTAGGATTTACTCTATGTTTTTTTGCATATTCTTTGGGAGACATATCAAAGCTCTTTTTAAAACATTTTGAGAAATATGAGCGATTAGTAAATCCAACATCATAGAGAATTTCTGAAACATTTAAATCCGTTTCTATTAAAAGACGTGCTGCTTTTTTTATTCTATAATTTCTAATAAACTCGTTAGCAGATGATCCAAGTATTGATTTGAACTTTCTATACAATTGCATTCTACTAAATGACAGTGCTAAAGCCAAATCTTCAACTCCAAACTCATTATTCATTAGGTTTTCTTCAATTACTTTTTCGGCTTTTTCCAAGAACGTTTTGTGTGTGTTATTGATACCTATTTTCATAGAATCTTGAGTAATGCCCTTTAATCTAAATTTTTCTTTTAAAGTGTCACGATCCTCTAAAAGTTTCTTAACTTTCATTTCCAATATTCGCATATCAAAAGGTTTTGGAATGTAAGAGTCTGCACCAACTTCAAGGCCTTTTAGCTTACTTTCAACAGAACCTTTTGCCGTCAACATAATAATGGGAACATGGTTTGTAATCTCATTGTTTTTTATCTTCTCGCAAAATTCAATTCCATCCACTTCAGGCATCATAACATCACATAGGATAATATTTGGAACATTATCTAATGCTTTCTTTAACCCTTGCTTTCCATTAAAAGCCTGTATTATTCTATATTGGTTTTCGAAAGAAGCTTTAAGAAATCGTTGCATATCAGAATTATCTTCAACAATAAGCATTAGTGGTAAATTCTCCTCGATCTCAAATTCTGAATCTTTGCTAACAGAATTAGCATCTGAACCATTACGTTCCAATTCACTTATCCCCTCTTCTAGCAGAATATTTTCTATTTTTCCTTCAATCGATGGAGAATCAACAATTAGAGGAAATCTCATTACAAACCTGCTACCTTTATTTTCTCTACTTACAACATCTATACTGCCGTCAAGCAGACCAACTAATTTTTTTGTCAATGCAAGCCCAACACCAGACCCTAAATAGCCACTCCTATTTACATTATCAACTTGATAAAATCTTCCAAATATTTTAGAGATTTTACTTTTTGGAATTCCAATACCTGAATCCTCAACAAAAATTTCAAATTCTGGATTCTGTTGTCCTAGTCTTGTATTGTTATTTCTTTTAGGTTTAGCCACTGATAAAGAAACCCTAATCTTGCCATTATCAGGTGTAAATTTAACAGCATTAGATAAAATGTTGTTCATTATTTTTTCCATTAGGTCGCTGTCAAAATAGGCTATGAGTTCAGACACATGCGACTTAAAGCTAAGATCCAATTCCTTCTTATTTGCTAAAACATGAAATGAGGACACTATATTTTCACAAAAATCAACAATGTCACCAAGAACAGCATTTACTTTTAATTGTTTTGACTCTACTTTTCTAAAGTCCATCAGTTGATTGACTAGTCGGTATAAGTGCTTTGCATTTCTATCCATAATCAACAACGATTCCTTAGTTTTTAAATCTGTTGTTCTAATTTCAAGAAGGCTTTGTAGAGGACCTAAAATTAACGTTAATGGCGTTTTAAATTCGTGGGAAATATTGGTGAAGAATTCCAATTTCATTTTGTTTATTTCTTTTAGTTTTCTTTTTTCAAATTTTTCAATTTTGAGTTTGTTATTATAATCAACGCTTATTAAAATGTAGCGCCTAAACAACCACATCAAGAAGACAAAGAAAAAAGAATACATCAAATATGCCCACCAAGTTTTCCAAAAAGGCGGTAAAATTTTTACATGCAGTTCTTTTGGAGTTTCGTTCCAGTAACCATAATTATTTGAAGCCATAACCTTAAAAATATAGTCTCCAGCATCAAGATTTGAGTAGTTTGCAAATCGCCTGTCATGGTCCTTTTCAATCCAATCTTCATTAAAACCTTCCAACATATATTTGTATTGGTTTTGTTTTGGCGATGAAAAATGCATTGCAGAAAATTCGAAAGAAAAGGAGTTGTGTGAGTTTTTTAAAACAATAAAATCGGTTTCAGAGATTTCCTTATCTAAAATTGCCTTTCCAAGTATTTCTTCATTAACCTCAACATCTTTGTTGAATACTTTAAAGCCAACTATTTCTACTTTTGGAGGGGTGCTATTTTTTTGAAAACCATCCGGATTAAATTTGTTAAACCCATTTATACCCCCAAAATACATTGTGCCATCTTGTGATTTAAAAAAAGCATTCTTTCTAAAATTAAGAGCCTGTAATCCATCATTTAGTCCTAAATTAGAAAACTTGTCTTCTGTTATATCATAATTTGAGATTCCATTATTGGTACTAATCCAAAGATCATTATTATTACCTTCCAATATTCCATATATTTCATTACTGGGTAAACCTTGTTCTTTTTTGAATTTAATGATTTCAGGTAATTTTTTATGTTTTTGTTCTTTAGGAATTTTATTCAATCCACCACCAAAAGTTGCTATCCAAAGGTTACTATCGGAATCCTCGTGAATAGCAAAGATTTGATTGTTATTTAAGCCTGATGGATTGTTTTCTCTTCCTCTAATTCTCACATAATCAATTGGATTGTTATTGGCATCCCTTAGTACCTTAACCAAACCGTTGTTTCTGGTGCCAACCCAGAGAATGCCCTGAGAATCTTCATATATCGAGGAAACGTGATTTTCTGTTAAGCTATTTTTGTTTCCTTCGATTCTTTTGTATTGATTTATTAGGGGGAGCTTTCCAAACTCTTTGCTAGGCTTGAGTCTAAGTAGGCCAAGGTTTGAATCTCCACCAATCCATATGTCACCCCTTAAATCTTTGTACATAAGATTAATCTTATTTGACACTAAAATATTATTGGTATTTTCTCTTGTAAATCGAGTGGCTTTTACAATTTTTCCATTAAGAAACTTAATTTTGGTAATCCCGTTTGACATTGTCCCCAACCAAATATTGCCATAATTATCTTCGCAAATTGCATGAACATTGTCACTACCAAGAAGCCTACTGTCAATGTGAGTGACCTTATTGTCATTTGGTTGATCTGCAAAAACATTTAAACCATTACCAAAAGTACCAATCCAAATATTTTTTTGGGAGTCTTCATAAATACTGTTAACTATGTTTCCGCTGAGGCTAAAAGGATCAATAACATGGTTTTTGATATGTTCAATTCTTTTCTTTTGCAGGTCAAGTTTACTAACCCCACCCCTAGCTGTTCCAATCCATAACAGGCCTGAATTATCTTTCGTAATTACATTTATTTCATTACTCCTCAGGCTTTGTGCATTTACTATATCATGCTCAAAAAATCTAACTTTATTATTTTCATGATTTAAATGAATTAGTCCTAATTTTTTTGTTCCAATCCAAATATTAGATTTATCATATCTAAGAAGAGAATTAATACTTACATCAGACAGCCTTTTATCAATTGTTTTAAGAACATTTTTAGAAACATCAAAATTATTCCCACTTGAGTAGGATATTTTATGAAGCCCTGTATTAGTCCCTACCCAAACATTTGAATTAACATCGATATTCATGCTTAATACAAATAAGTCTGCAAGGTTCTTATCGAGTATTTTTTTTATTTCCGCCTCAGAACCATCCTTGAAAGTGAGTCTGTTTAATCCTTTTCTAGTGCCAATCAATAATCCCATATCATCTTGAAGAATCTGAGTTACATAGTTGTTACTAAGACCAACACCATTACTATCAGCTTGATATACACTAAATGTAAAACCATTTGACCCCCTGTCTAATCGATGCAAACCATTAGAGGTTCCAACCCAAAGTGTTTTTGAGTCATCTTCAAATAAAGTGTTTACATTGTGTTTGAAGATGAAACTTGAATTGCTTTGAGCATTAATCAGCTCCCTACTGAAAGAATCAGTATCTCTATTGTACCTACATAGACCACTAGAAGTACCAATCCACAGTACTCCTTCACTATCTTCAATTATTGCAGTAATTCTATTCCCAATGATAGAGTTTTGATTTCCAAGTTCATTATTGTAAATCTTATATCTGTAGCCATTGTACTTATAAAGTCCATTCACAGTTCCCAACCACATGTATCCTCGGGAGTCTTGATAAATCGGATCAATGGAGTTGTGCATTAATCCCTCGCTATTACTTACATGGTCAAAATTTATGCTGTTGATCTGTATTTGTTGTTGTGCACGCAATACACTAACCATGGCCAGTAAAATCACACCAACTGTAACATTTAAGTACATTGATTTTTTCTCAAACTTAAAAACCATAGTTCATTTTTGCACTTCAAAATTTAAATAAAACTGCTCATAACACAAATTAAAGATACTATATTCATTGCAGTAATTCTATTTTATCTTAGTAAGCCTGATATTTTTAACGTCAACATTTAAGCCTCTGTACTTTCTGTCTTTGCTACGAAACTCATTCATACTAGGCACAAAAATATACTCTCTTCCAGATTTTAAAGTCACAACTTGTTGACCTTTCACTAAATGAATAACTCCTAAAACTGTCGTATTCCATTTGCCTTTAATTTTATTATCCTTTTCTTCTTTTAACTCCTCATTTCCATCAATACTTTGTTTGTTTTCAGGATGTAATTTTGACTTCCCTATTAAAGTGAATTGTAACTGCTGATTATCTACTTCAATAATGAAATCTTTTTCTGCGTATTTATGCCTGTAGGTAATTTCAATCTCATATTCTCCTGTTTTCTCGAGCTCAATATCCCATGTTCTATGGTCGTCTTTAATGATAGACCTATAACTAACCATTCCGTATTTGCCATGTCTCGTGGCATCACTATTGGTTAACAATAATTCACCATTTACTGGTCTAATTACAGGATTAGTTATTTCCAGTTCACCCTTATACTCAACAACAATAATAGATAAGTTTTTATTCACAGGTTCTGAAGCTACCTTTATATTTTGATTATTCTCAATTTGAGAAATCTCCAAGGGTTTTTCCAATATATCATTTAAGTAATACGCATTAACAATTTCACTTTTTAATCCTATAATTTTAAGGTTTCCGTTTTCAGGCCAATCAAAAACATGTAGATAAAGCTTATTTTCTTTCGCTTTTACTGTGCTATAACCCCAATTTAATTTTTTAAAAGGATTAGCCTTAGTATTGTAAAATGCTTCTTTGTGTTCCGAAACCCATTCCCCAATACCATTTAAAACATCTCTTTCATAAGGAACAACAGTACCGTCAGACATGGGACCAATGTTGAGTAAATAATTACCTCCCATGCTAACAATCTTTGAAAGTTTTCTAATTTGTTTTTTTATCTGATTATCCAAAGGATCGCCCTTAACCCATGACTTATACCCCCAGGTGTGGTAAAATGTTCCTGGTGTCTCCCAAGCGTAATCATAAATTGGTGATTCTGGTAAATGATTATCTGGCATGGTGATAAAATCACCCTGATTATTCATGACCCTTCCATTTACTTGACAATTGGGTTGTAAGTTTTTTACAGTTTTGGCGAATCGTTCACTTTGTGCTTTTGTTGGCTCACCCATATCAAAAAACAGCTCAACAATTTCACCATAATTAGTCAAAAGTTCATTTAATTGAGCCACTTGGTAATCTTCATTGGCTTTAGACACTTTACCAAACACTGATATTTTCCCATCAATAGGGTTACGTTCCTGTTCAGCTCCATTGAAATACCAATCTGGGGTTGAATAATACAATCCCAATTTAATATCATGTTTTCTACAAGCAATTGCTAATTCATTTAAAATATCCTTTTTGTAGGGGGTAAAATCAACTATATCATAATCAGTAAATTTTGAATCAAACATCGAAAATCCATCATGATGCTTTGCAGTAAAAACAATATACTTCATACCAGTACTTTTTGCTAGCTTCACAATTTCTTCGGCATCAAATTTTACAGGGTTGAATTGCCGTGCAATATTCTCGTAGTCTTTAATAGAAATATCTGCATGACGCATGATTTGTTCTCCCAATTTTTCAATTTGATTACCATTCCATATTCCTGCAGGAATTGAATACACCCCCCAATGAATAAACATTCCAAATTTTAAGTTTTTCCATTGCTCTAATCCTGAACTAGATTGTGTACTAACTGCAGCTAAAATCTTCTCATCATTATCATTATTAATCTGACTGTAGGTTTGAAATGAGAGTTGAAGAGCTGCGGCAATAAGAATTACCAACTTGTTCATTTTTTTTAGAATTTTGATTAGAAATTCTATTCTAATCAACTATTATTTTCTTTGAAATATTTAACCCTTCTTTATTTGAAAAGAGAAAGAAATATAAGCCTTTTTTTAGGGAAGAAACATCTAATGAATTTGGTATATTTTGAAATTCCAATACTTTCTGCCCTCTAATATTAAAGGCAGTGAGTGAAGAGTCGCTCAGTTCATTTGGAATCGAAATATTAAGCACCTGATTATCTACAGGATTCGGGAACACTTTTATTCCTATTTCCTTATTATTTTCATTAGTCCCTAAAGACAAAAATGACCACGGGTAAAAATCTGGTCTCCAAGTAGCTCCTGCAGTCCAGGTGTCACCAATTTCATAGGCTCCAATATCTGGCGCACTTCCAGAAAACCCATCATTAATTCCTGCAATAATTGTTCCAGCATCAATTAATTGTGCTGAAGTAGATTTCGGGGTGAAATCGTAATTATCTGGATCATTTAGTAGAGCCTTGATTCCGTAATCTGTACTAGTTGTTGAGTATATATTATGACTCACTGTGCCGGGAACTGTTTGCGGATTTTGACGATGACCGGAAATTTTATCAGCTGCATTATTTTTTGTAATTGTCAATCCATTAGAACTCCCTCCTGGAGGATTTGCATAAACCTCATACATGACACTAATGTCATTGGTACTATTATCAAAACAAGTGTTATTAAAAATTTGCTGTTCGTCTCCTTTTATCATTAATGCTTTACTTAAGTTCCACATTACATTATGATGAATCAATCCTTTTTTTCCTGCTAATTCTGGGTCGCTAACTGGTGCATCATAACGCGTTCCAGATTTAGGAGAATCGTGGAACCAATTGTGGTGAACTTCAGAACCTTCAACTGACTCTCTTGTCATCTGAACTATAGAACCATCACTTTGTAAAGACCCAGTATTGTAGATATTATTGTATGACACTTCCGGAGAACCAATAAAATGTACTGTAGATGAAGCTCCTGTTGTATGTACTGTATTTTGTGTGAAAATTCCGTTATCACCATTATTCACCACTGTTGTCATCAAGTTTCTTAAAGAGGAAACTGTATAGTCTATATGATGAAAATAACAGTCTTCCACTACATTGTTTTTTCCAATCATATATAATGCATCTCCGTCAGTATGCTCAAACAAGCATTGGTATATTTTAAAGCCTGTAGTACTGTTTTTGTTATTCCCTTTTAGTTCAGTAGTATGTGGCGTGCCTTTTACTCCCAACATCCTTTTGGAACAACTTGGATAAGAAAACAAACAATTGTTTAATTCAATTTCTGAAGATCGGTTTGCTTTGACTGTAGTTGCAAAAAAATTTAGGTTTTGTATTTTGATATTTGAACAATTATTCATTTCAAAAGCATAGGATTGTACCTTACCTTGAATCTTTTTCCCTGATGGGTTTCCCCAGACTGATAACTTTTTTGTTGAAGAATCATAGAACCATTCGTTTTGGGTATCTAAAAAATCTATTTTTCTTTCCAAAAAATAATAATGATGTTTGCTCAAGTAGCTTCCTGGCGTTTCATAGTTGAATGTACTATTTCCTGGCGTATGTGATAAAACTTCAACTGTCCAGGTTTTCCAAGACCCTACATTTGCTATAGCCAAAGCACCTTGTGCATTAATTCCGCTAGCTGCTAAATTTCCAGAATCTACCATTACACCATTCGAACCTGCATTAGCATCACCTGGTGACCAGTATGCTTGATCAAAAATTGTATCATCAAGAAACTGTGCATTTGGCCAACGTGCCATAACTTGCTGCTCGTCATCAATAAATAATTGCCAAATATCCTCGGTTAAAATAGTTTCGTAAATATTTGGATTAACAGAACTTTGAGTCCAAGTTGTTTCGATTGACTTGGTGCCGTTGATAATAACTTTATCATTAGGAAAAGCTTTAATGATAATATTATCTTTATTATTCATAAAAATACTTTCATGATAATAACCTTCCCTGATAATACAAGTGCCGCCGGATGCTCCCATAGCGTTTATTGCATTGTTTATCGTCAGAAAAGGTAGTGATTCTGTTCCGGGGTTTGAATCATTCCCTTGAGTTGAAACATAGAATGTTTGTGAATGTATAATTGTTGCAAATAACAAGAAAAACAAAAACATAATATTTTTCACACCCTTTTGATTTTAACTTGAAAAAAAAAACTTAGGGAAAAGATCGGTTTTCCCCAAGTCTTAAAATTTTAATGTTGACGAGGTTTATCGCTTTATTAATTTATAAGTTCCTATATTTTGTTCGATACTAACATTCATAATATAAATACCCCTAGAAAGATTTGAAATATCAAGAGTACCTTTTGTCTCAGACAAATTTGTACTCAATGATTTTTGTCCTACTAAATTGAAAACTTCTACTTTTCCAATACTTTTAGAAGCAGATAAATAAATGAGATTTTCTGTTGGATTAGGACCAAAACTAAAATCGTATTTTTCTAACTTGTCAATTGACGCGGTTCGTGGTGGAGTCATCGTGACGATTACTTCTTCTGGGGCAGGATCTGCAGCTCCCTGATCAGTCAGAAAAATACTAAATGTTATATCTGGACCGTTTTCTACAATTGTTCCTTGGTACTCAAGACTAAAACGTAAGTCCTTATGAGCATTAGCACCGGGTTTATTACAATCATAATTGTTGTCTACCGCCCTTGATGCTTTTGCCCTCAATACAAAATCAGATGAATTGATAGAAATCAAGTCAGATATTTTGGTGTCTGCTCCACCAACCTGAACGGGAATTTGGTTAGTAAATTTTGCCTCGCCCATCAGAGTATTGTAATTGACACCAGGATTTGCTGTATCTTGAACATTACCTATTACCAAGTTAATTTCCCATTTTCCGGAATTTGATGTAGATGGGTCTGAAACTGTTGATAAACCTCCTGCCTTACATGCGGTTCCAGGTAAAAAATCGTTTGCCTTTATTTGCGTTACTTGTCCATTAGAAACCATAAATGAAA
>CACFJP010000033.1 GCA_902566635.1 uncultured Bacteroidota bacterium
TTTCCTGTAAGTGCCATTACTTTATTACCTGCCATATCGTATACCTCTATGTCGTACTCTTTATCACTGTTTAGTGCTAATAACGATGAGGTTGGGTTAGGGAATAGTACAGGTGTATTAGAGTTGTTTTTAATGGTTTCAGGTTCGTTGTATGAAAGAGAGTTGTTTTCTAATGAGTATTCATAAATCAATAGGCTATGTCTATATCCCTGTGATCCAACAAAAAACTTTGTGCCTGAGGGAATTAAACTTCCCCCCACTTCATATTTAGCATAACCTATAAAATCACTACGCATTTGATTAACAAAATATTCGCCTGTCGGGTCAAAATAAAAATAAATATAAATATCTGATGGCGTGTCTTTCAAATAGAATATACCGGGTGTACCGTTATCCGAATATTCCCAAATATCTTTAATTATCCAATATTTGTCAGCAGGGACTTCCAAAAAATAATTTTCATTAGCTTGGTAAGTTGATAGCTTAACAGCGTCCTGATGATTTCCATTGGTATTCCATAATTGCCATTTATAAAACACATCGGTAAGCACTTGCCCATATCCCAATACAGGCGCAATCAATAATAAGAGTAATAGTTTCTTCATCGTATTGTTTTTAGTGGTACTAATTTAAGTTTTTTCAATGAGGGTTTTTAACATTGTCTTTAGTTCGTCTATCTCGCTCTGTTGTTGCTTAAGTATTTCTATCTCGTTTTGTTGCTCTTTAAGTGCATTAATAAGCACAGGCACTAAACCTTGATAGTTTACAGACTTTATTCCGTGACTTTCTGATACAAGTTCAGGAAATACTTTCTCTATGTCTTGTGCAAGTAAACCGATCTTTTGTTTCTCACTCTCATCCTTTTTCATTGTGTAGCTCTTACCATCTATTTGTAAAAGTTTAGATAAAGTAGAACCAAGAGAAACGATATTTGCTTTAAGGCGTGCATCAGAATTTATGTTAAGATTCCCTGCAAGAGTTGCATCACCATTAAACTTAACAACAAGAGCGTCGCTTCTGTTATCCCAACTTGATCCATTTCCTATTACAAAGGCTGTGTTGTCTAAACTGTACTCTGTAGCACTTGCTGTTACAGTATAGCCTGCTAAGTTATGTTTCCCCACTACTAATGATGTGTAATCACTTGCTCTTGTTTCTTCACCCATAGCTGTAGAAAGACTTCCACTTGCTAATGTGCTTTCTCCCATTGCTGTAGAATAATCACCACTTGCTGTTGTGCTTAACCCCATTGCTGTAGAATAATCACCACTTGCTGTTGTGCTTAATCCCATTGCTGTAGAACGACTTCCACTTGCTGTTGTGTAACCTCCCATCGCTGTAGAACCTATTCCACTTGCTTCTGTATTAGCTCCCAATGCTGTAGAATCATTCCCACTTGCTATTGTTCCTCGTCCCATAGCTGTAGAACCAAATCCACTTGCTTGACTATCTGTTCCTACAGCAAATGCTCTTGATCCGCTTGCTGTAGTGTAATCAGCAATCTCAATACCACCTGCTTCATTACTATTATAACTAAAAGGTGAGTCTGCAACACTTGAGGGCAGATTAGTAAGCTGTGAACCATCACCAATGAATGAAGTAGCTGTCATACTTCCTGCAAGAGTAGCATCACCGCTAAACTTTACTACAAACGCATCGCTTTTGTTATTTGAATCTGTACCATTTCCAATGACAAAAGCAGGGGCAGAAGTAGATAATGATCCTGCACTTGTTGCTGAAGAACCCGATGAATTGTGTAATCCGATTACTGTTGAGGCATAATCACTTGCTGTTGTTGAATTACCCATAGATGTAGAATAATTTCCACTTGCTGTTGTTTGATATCCCATTGCTGTTGAAACTATTCCACTTGCATCTGTAAAACTACCCATTGCTGTAGAATTGCTTCCACTTGCTGTTGTGTATCCCCCCATTGCTGTAGAAGAAGTTCCACTTGCGCCTGTGAAATAACCCATAGCTGTAGAATAAGATCCACTTGCAATTGTTCCTGCACCCATAGCTGTAGATCGGTTTCCACTTGCTGTTGTGAAATCTCCCATAGCTGTAGAAAAGTTTCCACTTGCTATAGAATAATACCCCATAGCTGTAGAACTGATTTCACTTGCTGTTGTACTATTCCCCATAGCTGTAGAATAGTCTCCACTTGCTTCAGTATTAGCACCCATGGCTGTAGAAACATCTCCACTTGCTAAATTATCATTACCAACAGCGAATGCCAATAACCCACTTGCTGTGTTTGTTGTTGATTGAATACCACTTCCGCTTGTATCATTATAATCCCAATTAGCAGGATTTGTCTGAGCGGTAAGTGATAGAGATAAGAAAAGAGAAGATAGAGAAATAAAAGTTTTCATAATGTGATGTTTTGCTTAAAACTACAAAATCATCGGCATATCACTTTCCTCAAGTTCTGCTACTTCTAAACATCTTAAATAGGTTATTTCTTCTTTTCCTTTTTAGATGCTAAATACCATAAATAAAATGAAAATATCATAATGCCAAAACCAAGCAACTTGAGTATTCCATCATCATTGGTAATGGATAAAAAAAAGCCAATAAAGAATACAGGCATTGCATTGTTAATTGCCCAATTTCTTTTAATAAATTTCATAATTATAAATAAGTTACTTTATTTCGAATTGTTTTTTATTTCTCTTACACATAATACTAAGAACAAACTACAAATAACTGTCATTTCCAATGACTGTTTAAAAAGCCCATAAAAAATGCCTATGATTTGAGCAACTAAAGCAATTTTTGTAAAGGCACTTAGTTTTTTCATTTTTTATTCTTGTAATAAATTCCAAAAGAGACAGGTAGCATAACAATTAAAAAATATGTAACTGTTGTAAGAAAAGTATTTGAAAATTTAGGTAAGTAATCACCAAAGTCAGTCAACAACACTGTAAATGCTAAAGCCATTGAAATCCAATGCCCATTTTTAATAAAAAATTTCTTCATTGTATTGTTTTAATTACAGGGCTGTGAGTCAAATCTTGTAAATGTTTCTGTAGTTTCATTCTCATTTTCAAAACCTGCAGGTATTAAAACTTCAATACCCCTATCATCATTTATAGTTTTTATATTTAAATCAAAACTAAATGTCATGCCATCGATTTGAGCTGAATAGTTTATTACTAATTTTTCTACACCATTTTCCTTAACCGAAACAGTGGTGTTCACATCAATCATCCCACCCCAAGTCACAGAGTCACAAAAACAAGGAACAACACCATCATCATCACATTGAACAAAATTTGTTAAGTTAAATTGAAGCCAAAAATCCCCGGCGTCATTCTCATTGGAAGCCCAATATACCCCATTGTATTTTTCCAAGAAATTTTGGGTAGAATCATCATCCTCACTTGAACAAGAAATTAATAATAGTGTTGTAAATAGAAATAATAATTTTTTCATCGTATTATTTTTAGTGGTACTAACTTAAGGAAATGCACTAAATGAGGATAAAAAGAGGAATGCAAGAAATGTCAATCCGCCACCATAGCGCAAAGTGTTTCTTAAAACCCACGTCAAGTCTTTAAGTTCTTTTTCATGTTTGATAATCTTACCATTATTATCAAAAACTACAATTCTATTACTCTTCAGGTTTTTTTTGTTATTGTAAATCCAAGTTTCAAATCCTTCGCTAATCCAAATATCTTTGGGTTCGCCATACTTTAGTTTTATTGTTTGTTTTGGGTTTAGTTTTTTAGAAAAAAAGGGCTGATTAATAGTTTTGGAACAAGATATTAATAATAGTGTTGTAAACAGCAATAATAATTTTTTCAACGTATTGTTTATAGCTTAAATTGAAATATTACCACCTACATCAGAGTCATAACTTGAATCGTGGAAATCTTCCCCTGTTCTTTCTTTGTATTTTTTACGAAAATCCTCATTACGCTTTTTGGTTTCTTTTAATTTTTTAAAGAACCGAACTATTGGATTCATCTTATTTTTTTTATTGGTACTAATTTAAGCTTTAGTAAAAAATATTTTTCTAATTGTTGGGGATGATGTAGCCCAAAGTGTGAATCCACTTAAAACAGTAATTAGTCCAAGAAGTGAAAAAGCTCTAAGCAATGTATTATTGAAATTATCTCTACTTTCATAGTCCATCGTATGGGTCATCCATAAAAAATCAAACCATCTCCAATTTCGATGTCTTACAGTTTGAAATTTGCCATCCAAACTCGAAACATATGCTTTTATGTTTCTCTTACCATTGAATGAAATCTCATATGCGGGTAATAATTTATTTCTATACTCGTGGTGTTTATCTACTTTCGAAATGTAGTTAATGGATTTTATTTCAAGACCACTGACCAAATTTTGTTTTGCTATGTCAATAGCTTCACTTTTTGTAATACTGTTTTTTAAATTCCCTGTGTAGGCATTGTAAAGATTAGCATTATTTATCCAATAGTGAGGAACACCTGAGATATCCCTTAGCTCAATTGAGTTTATATTTGATTCATTTAATTTTGACGGACTAATTAATTCAGCAAATTCTTTTAATTTGACATTTTTATTAATTAAATGTTCGCCACGAATTTCATGAATATTAGTCCAACTAAAGTAAAGTCCGCTGATTGTCCAAAATAGGAACTGAATTCCCAAAAAAAGACCTAAGTACCTATGTGTCTTTCTAATTTTTTTTGCTGTTTTACTCTTTATCATCAGCGGCTTGAATTAACTAATGGAAATAAATTTTATTAGTTTTTTGATCGTATTGTTTTATTGTTACTAATTTAATCATTTATTGTAATAGAAGTTCTAGTTTTATATCTGCTCTTTGGTAGTTAGACTCTTTTTCTAATTCAACTTCAATAAACCCAAAAGATTTGTATAAGTAGATTGCATTTTCAAGCTTTCTGTTGGAATAAATAATTATTTTTTTTAGTTTAATTTCTGTTGCATGCTCAATGCATTTCTTTAATAGTAGCTTACCTATCCCTTTATTTCGTGAAGATTTTTTTACACCCATTTTGGTTAATTCATACACCTCAGGTTCATGAGTTGGCATTAGCGCAACAACTCCAATAATTTTTCCCCCTGTCTTAGCAAAAAAGATGCTACCTCCTTTACTGATGATATATTTGTGTGGGTTTGATAAAATCTTTTTGTCATAATCTTCTACCAAAAAAAACTCATTTAGCCACTCTATATTTAAATCATAAAAAAGCTTGCTGTATTCATCTTTGAAGTTTATTATCTCATGATCTGACATGAATAATTTCAATCATTTATTAGATAACCAAATTAATAAATTAAACCATAGGCATATCTTGTTCTTTTAGTTTTGCTACTTCTAATCCATTGCAGCAACTAATCTTTCTAATCTCTCCAATCTTTTTTCTTGTTTTAAATACTTGTTTTCTTGCTCTTTCATC
>CACFJP010000034.1 GCA_902566635.1 uncultured Bacteroidota bacterium
CAGAGTCCTTCAATGTTTTGATGCACGAGCTCAAGGGTCTTGGACTCGATATACGTTTAGAAGAATAATTTAATTCGTTTAGTAATAATGGCAAGATTTAACGACAACAAGCAACCCATAAGTTTTAACAAAATTTCTATTGGTCTTTCATCACCAGAAACGATTCTTGCAGAGTCGAGAGGTGAAGTATTAAAGCCCGAAACTATTAATTATCGTACCCACAAACCAGAGCGAGATGGTCTGTTTTGTGAACGTATTTTTGGTCCTGTAAAGGATTTTGAATGTGCTTGTGGAAAATATAAGCGGATTCGATACAAAGGAATAGTTTGTGATCGCTGTGGAGTTGAAGTGACTGAGAAAAAATCATATCCAAAATTGAGACCTTTGGGCTGGACGTCATTCAACTTCATGGAAAAGAGAGTCCTGAACAATGCGCTGCACTACAGCCATACTGTGAAGTGATCAAAGCCTTTAGCGTGGGCCCCCATTTTGACTTTACAACAGTAAGCCCCTATCAAGGCCATTGTACTTATTTTTTGTTTGACACCCAGGGTCCACTTCCTGGTGGAAATGGCACTGCCTTTGACTGGGTACTGCTGAAAAATTACAACCTAAATACTCCTTTTTTTCTCAGTGGAGGTATTGGTTTAGGTCATATGAATGCAATTGCCGAAATTCGCAAACGAAACTTGCCAATTCATGCATTGGACATCAATAGCAAGTTTGAGAGTGAACCAGGGGTGAAAAGATTGGACTATATAAAAACATTTAAGAAACAATTACAGCTATGAGTTATCATGTCGATGAAAAAGGATATTATGGGGAATTTGGAGGAGCATTTATCCCTGAAATGCTATATCCTAATGTGGAGGAACTTAGACAGAATTATTTAAAAATCACTGCGCAAGATGATTTCAAATCAGAATTTGATCAACTCCTCCGCGATTATGTTGGTCGACCAACGCCACTCTACTTTGCCTCTCGTTTGTCAGAAAAATATAATACCAAAATCTATCTCAAGCGTGAAGACCTCTGTCATACTGGTGCACATAAAATCAATAATACCATTGGGCAGATTTTATTAGCGAAGCGATTAGGAAAAAATCGCATCATTGCAGAAACTGGAGCTGGGCAACATGGTGTAGCAACAGCGACTGTATGTGCACTGATGGGAATTAAGTGTGTGGTATATATGGGCGAATTGGACATCAAACGTCAAGCACCCAATGTTGCACGTATGAAAATGCTAGGTGCAGAGGTTCGTCCTGCCCAATCGGGAAGTAAAACCCTTAAAGATGCAACCAATGAGGCCATTAGAGATTGGATCAACAACCCCGTTGACACACATTATATAATTGGATCAGTAGTGGGGCCACATCCCTACCCTGATATGGTTGCTCGATTTCAGGCAGTCATCAGTGAAGAGTGCAAATCCCAACTAATGGAAGTCGAAGGTCGTGACTATCCAGATCATGTGGTGGCTTGTGTGGGTGGAGGTAGTAATGCTGCAGGCTTATACTATCATTACCTCAATGACAAAAGAGTGAATGTCATCGCTGTTGAAGCAGCTGGAAAAGGTATTGATACAGGCGAAAGCGCAGCAACATCAGCACTTGGAAAAGAAGGGATTATCCATGGAAGCAAAACCCTACTCATGCAAACAGAAGATGGGCAGATTACAGAACCATACTCCATATCGGCTGGGCTTGACTACCCTGGTGTGGGGCCAATGCATGCACACCTATTCAGGTCGAAACGTGCTGAGTTTATCTCGATTCCAGATCAAGAGGCAATGGATTGGGGACTTACCCTTTCACAGACAGAAGGTATTATTCCAGCAATCGAAACAGCACATGCTTTTGCCATTTTGGACGAGAGATCATTTGATCCTAATGAAATTGTATTGTTTAATTGCTCGGGGCGAGGGGATAAAGATCTAGAAACTTACATCGACTATTTTAAATTGTAATGAATAGAATTCAAGCATCCTTAGCGCAAAACAAAAAGCTATTGTCCATTTATTTCACTGCTGGTTTCCCTGCAACAGATGATACTGTTTCCATTTTGGAACAACTGCAAGAAGCAGGTGTAGATATGATTGAATTGGGACTTCCATTCTCCGACCCCCTTGCAGATGGACCCACAATACAGGAGAGTTCAACCAAAGCACTTCACAATGGAATGACAACTGATAAACTATTTGACCAACTCCAAGGGATTCGTAAAACCATTCATGTCCCTTTGATTGTCATGGGATACTTCAATCCTATGATGCAGTTTGGTGTCGAACGTTTTTGCAAACGCTGCCAGGAAGTTGGCATCGATGGGCTCATCATTCCAGATCTTCCTGTTGATGTGTATTATGAAAAATACCAAAAACTATTTCGGCAATACGGTCTTCTCAATATGTTTTTGATCACTCCTCAAACACCTGATGATCGAATTGGCTATATCGATAGGGTCTCTGAAGGTTTTATATATATGGTAAGTAGTGCTGCTACCACTGGTGCACAAGGTAGTTTTGGCAATGAACAAGAACAATATTTTAAACGTATTGGTGCTATGAATCTAAAGTCCAAACTCCTTGTAGGCTTTGGTGTCAGTAATCGTGAAACCTATGATGCTGCTGTTGCCCACAGTCAAGGGGCAATCATTGGCTCTGCTTTCATCAAGCATTTGGAAAAGAATGGAAGCAATAGCGTGAAAAAATTTATCGAACATATTAGATAAAAGACCTACCTCACAAACACAGGTTTTGTAGGATTGACTGTATGTTCCTCACTGTAACGATAACCATTGATAGCAAATCCCAAAACGTCTTCCGAAGTTTTTGAATTGTTGTCAATGAGATAACGCGCCATCAAACCCCTGGCCTTTTTGGCATAAAATGAAATGATTTTGAGGTTGCCGTTTTTGTAGTCTTTGAATATGGGCTCGATTACTGTTGCGTCTAAGTCAGCTAACGAAACAGCAGAGGCGTACTCCTTACTGGCAAGGTTTACGACCAACTCATCAGATTGGAGTTCACTATTGAGTTGGGCAGTGATTTTTTCTTGCCAAAACCCATAAAGATTTTTACTGCCATTCACGTCAAAAGAAGTGCCCATTTCCAAGCGATAGGGTTGCATCAAATCAAAGGGTTTGAGTACACCATAAAGACCCGAAAGAATACGCAAACTGTTGTTGAGGGTATCCCATTTTTCTTCCTCAATGGTATAAGCATCAAGGCCAGTGTATACATCACCATCAAAAGCGTACACAGCTGGACGAGCATTGTCAGAAGTAAAAGGAGTCGAAAAACTCTGATTACGTGTCCAGTTTAGCTCAGCAAGTTTATCTGAAATTCCCATGAGTGACTTAAGCTCAGCTGGTGATTTTTTTCGCAATGCTGTATTCAAAGTAGCTGCTTCGTTGACAAAGACTGGCTGACTGCAATGCGCATGTGGCAATGGACTTTCATAATTTAAAGACTTGGCGGGGGATACTAATAGTTTCATATCAACAGCTTTTTGCCAAAAATATAAAGGGTTTTTGGGATAGGCAAGTTACAGATAGTCAAAGTGTTGGTTGCTAAAAAGCATCTTCAATCCAAGCGATGCTTTGAATAGTGTCGCCACTTGTCTAATGCAGTAAGCATATCATTGGGTAAAGGGGCTTCAAATGACATCGATTTACCAGAAATAGGATGAACAAAGCCCAGCGTTTGGGCGTGAAGTGCCTGACGAGGGAGCAGTTTCAAGCAATTATCTACAAACTGCTTATACTTCGTAAAAGTGGTGCCTTTCAGGATGTTATCACCCCCATAGCGAGCATCGCCAAACAATGTATGCCCAATGTGTTTCATGTGCGCTCTTATCTGGTGTGTGCGTCCTGTCTCAAGTCGGCATCTCACAAGTGTTGTGTATCCAAAGCGCTCCATCACTTCATAGTGTGTAATGGCCTCTTTTCCTTGGTCTCCATCTGGAAATATTGTCATAAGCAGGCGATTTTTGGGATCTCTACCAATATGTCCTTCTATCGTGCCAGTGTCATCCTTAACATCTCCCCAAACAAGTGCGTAATAACTGCGTTGCGAAGTTTTGTCAAAAAACTGTTTTGCAAGATGAGTCATTGCCTTTTCTGTCTTTGCCACAACGAGCAAACCACTGGTGTCTTTATCGATTCGATGAACCAATCCAGGTCTATCATTGGCGTTTAATGGCAATGATTCAAAATGATACAAAAGAGCATTGAGCAAGGTTCCACTGTAGTTCCCATGACCAGGGTGAACAACCATCCCAGCAGCTTTATTGACCACTACCAACGCATCGTCTTCATAAAAAATGTCAAGTGGAATGTCCTCACCAACAAGTAGATTTTCATATGGTGGATTAGTGAACAATACCTTGACCTCATCCCCCCCTTTTACCTTGTAATTTGACTTCACAACTGAATCATTGACGAGTACACTTCCAGCCTTTGCTGCCTGTTGGATTTTGTTTCGCGTTGAATTCTCGATGCGATTCATCAGGAATTTATCGACACGTAGGGCTTGTTGACCACTATCAGCAGTAAAGGAATAATGTTCATACAGAGACTCATTTATATCTTGTGTTTCCATCAGCTACCACGTTTTCCATTTCCGAGAACCAAATCAACTTTGGAGGATTTTGGAATTTTTTCACCTGGCTCAATTTCATCCCCTTGGAATCGTAAAGCTAAGACCATGTCTTTCCCGATGTTATTCCGATAAGTTATTTTTCCCACCTCAAGTCCAACTGCTCGCAGCGAAGTAACAGCATTGCGATAGGTAACTTGAATCACGTTTGGTATCGATACTTTTCGATATGTAGATGGATTGAGCGTGAGGTAGATTTTACGTCCACGTTTCACTTGTTCAAATGCTCGAGGTTGCTGCTCAAGTACAGAAAATGGTGGGATTTCAGGATTGAAATGAGTGGAGTCTATAACTTCAAAATTTAATTTGAGTTCTGAAAGCATCTCATTTGCATCGCTCAACTGAAGCCGATATAAATCTGGCACCTCAATTAAATTATTTTGACGGGTG
>CACFJP010000035.1 GCA_902566635.1 uncultured Bacteroidota bacterium
AATGTAGAACAACATATTTCCGAATCACTTCGTAAAAATGACATCCATACTGGGTTACGGCTAATTGTGGATCATTTCCACGAGCAACTATACTGGGCGATTCGAAAATGGGTCTTGATACACGAAGATGCCGATGATGTACTCCAACTCACATATGTACGAATCTACAAAGGGCTTGGTAAATTTGCTTTTAAAAGTGCGGTTAAAACATGGTGCTATCGCATCGCATACAACGAGTCCATGCGCTTTTTGGAAATAAAGAAAGAAAGAATGCGCATCAGTGAAGACTACAACACATATCGGCTTGACAACCTCTATGCTGATCCTTATTTTGATGTTAATGCCGCCGATGCGTCCTTGCAAAAAGCCATCACCGAACTCGACAACAATCAAAGAGAGGTGTTTTGTATGAAATACTATGACGAACTTAAGTTTGCTGAAATTGCTGAAATTAGCAATCGAAACGAAAATTCGGTCAAAACTCTTTTTTATAAAGCTAAAGAAATTATATCCAATCAAATTGTATTGTCATGAATCGAAAAACCAATACACATCAAAAACTCGGCTTTGAGTTACCCAAAAACTATTTTGATACCTCCAAAGCGCAAATCCTAGCAGTCATCCAAGCCGAAAAAAACAACAAAATAAGGGTTCGAAAACTAATTCCAAAAATGATTCCCCTTGCTGCTGTTTTGATTTTTACTTTGGCAACAACTTGGTTTTTGAGGGTTAACAGTTCAAGAAGCGGCTTATCCGACCTCGATATACTTTTTCTCGATTCACTCACAGTCGAAGAAGAATTTTTTGAGGACTGGTACGAAGAAAATTATGTTTTAAATGATCTGGATTAAAACTTTTTATCATACCAAAGGTCTAATAAGTATAATACTTAAAAATTAATATTATGAAGTTCTTACAATCCTTATGTACAGTTATCGCACTTTTTGTCAGTGTAATTACAATTGCACAAGATGCAGATCAACAACAAAAAAACCCTAACAAAGGGATGGAAAAAATTCTAACTCCTGAACAACTCGCTTTGCTTAAAGAACAAAACGAACTGGTCAAAAGCCAGCGTGAAACTTTTAAAAACTCTTTGTCAGATGAGCAACTAGCGATCCTTAAAAACAAAGATCTCAGCAAAAGAGAAAGACGTGAAGCACTACGCGCCAGCTTTAATCAAGACCAACTTGATATGCTCGATGCACATAAGGCCAATGTAAAAGTACTGAAAGAATCGTTCCGCGAGTCGCTAACCGATGAGCAAAAAACCAAACTCAGAAAGCGTAGACAGGGAATGAAAGAGAAAAAACAACAGCTCAACAGTAAAAAGGGTCAGATAAAAAAGAGAATGAAAAAGAAAAAAATGAAAAACAGAAAAAATTAATCCTTTTCCCCCTTTAAAGAGCACCTCATTGGTGCTCTTTTTTTTATATTTACTTATGCGATGTATGGCTGTTTTACCACTGTTGATGTTTACCTCGTACCTTGCCCTGGCACAAACCTCAAATTCAGAAGAAACAAATGATATCGATGAGATAATCGACGAGTTTTTTGTTGTGGATACTATCGCTGTTTTACAAGCCTATGATGTTCTGAAAAGTGGTTTTTTATACGCCTCCATTAGCTATGACGACCAGGCTTATTTTTCGGGGCGTGACTTCGATATTGATCAGTATGGGCTCACCCCTAGTCTGACCTATCTCAATAGCATGAGCATCTATCTTTTTGCAGGAGGTTCATACTATAGTGCGCTAGACCCCGCATGGGATATGTTTGTGTTGGGTGCTGGTCGATTTTGGTCAATTGGAAAGCAAAAAAAATGGAGCATCAGTGCTGGATACACTCATTCGTTTATAGATGACAATAGCGAAGAACTAAACAAACATCGCCTGTCGTCGAGTGTTTCACTCAAAGAACAACCCTTTCAACTCTCTATCGCTGGTGGTCTTCTTTTTGGTGCTGACCCAAGCTACTACCTCTCTGCATCAGCATCATTCGATGTCTCTATTGCACAGATTAATACTATTGAGCTGTCCTTTGAGCCGTCTTTCTACATGCTTTTTAGCCAACAAAGTATCGTCGAACAGGTGTCGTTTTTTAGATCTGCTGAATCCACAGTTTTTGATCGAATCAACAGCCAACTCGAGCTGCCCCTTGTTTTTGACAACGATAGTATTGATTTCGCATTTAGCTACACACTAAACTTCCCGAACAATATTTTCGTAGATGAAGACCTTTCGTCCTCTGGCTTTTTCTCTCTAAGCTTGGGGTGGTTAATTCCACTCTAAATCAGTCAGTTTTTGGTATATTCGTTTGGTAAACATACTGCATGAACCACCCAAAAATCGACGAGCTTTTGGCCATAATCCCCGGCAGCCTAACTGCAATTGATGCTAAAAGTCGATTTTCGCATATTTGGAAAACAGATGAACCCCTGCTTTGCAAGGGGGTTTGCTTTCCACGCACAACCCAAGATATCTCTACGATTATGCAATGGTGTCACAAGCACCTACAAGAAGTGGTGGTGCATGGTGGACTCACAAACCTCGTTGGGGGGACCCAAACAAAACCAAATCAACTGGTGGTATCGCTTGAAAAAATGAACGCTATTGACCCTGTCGATACCAAAAACCGAACCATTACTGCTCAAGCAGGCGCTGTGCTCGAAAACGTTCTTGATGCTGCACAACAAGAACAACTGTTTTTACCCCTGAGCTTTGGCGCAAGGGGATCGGCTCAAGTTGGAGGGATCATTTCCACCAATGCTGGGGGCTTGCGTGTATTTCGATATGGCATGACGCGAAACTGGGTGTTGGGGCTGGAAGTCGTACTCCCCGATGGCACCATAATCGAAAACCTAAAAAGCCTGCGGAAAGACAACTCTGGCATCGACCTCAAACAACTATTTATTGGAGCGGAAGGAATTCTTGGGATTGTGACAAAAGCTGTGTTTCGACTGGTTGAACAACCACAAACAAGATTTTCGGTCATGCTCACCATGGATAACTATGCCAAAGTCCTACAGTGTTTACGTTATTTTGACCAAAGTCTAGGAGCGCGTCTCACTGGTTTCGAATTGCTATGGAACAACACCTATCAAACTATGACTGCTGAGGACACAAACTATCAATCACCTTTGCAAAAAGCGGAAATGTATGTAATCTTTGTCGAATTGCTTGGCAAGCATGCACAGCGCGATGCTCAAGACCTACAAGACGCTTGTGCGCATGGTTTTGAACAAAATTGGATTGCTGATGCTTGCTTTTTTGACACTGCTGCGGCACAAGAAGAATGCTGGAAGATCAGAGAAGATGTCGCTGCGCTCGAACTGCATGCTCCTCACAACCAACACTTTGATATCAGTATTCCCATTGGCGAAATTGGACAAATCATGAACTATATCTTGTCAGAACTCCATCACATTGATGGGGTTTTGGGGGCGTACCCTTTTGGGCATGTGGCGGACGGCAATATGCACCTCATTGTTGGCAAGGAAAACAACAGCAAACAACTCACCAAACAAATCAACGACATTGTGTACCAACCACTTACAGCTATCAAAGGTTCCATTTCGGCTGAACATGGCATTGGAATAGACAAAAAACCCTATCTACAACTCACTCGCAGCCAGGACGAAATCAAACTTATGAAGGGGCTCAAACAACTCTTTGACCCAAAAAATATCCTAAACCCCGGTCGGATTGTCAATTAGGTAAACGCTTGCTAAGGCTGTTACAGTATAAAAAGTCCTACATTTGGTGCAATGCGATATCCCATCTACCAAATAAATGCTTTTAGCAAACAACCATTCGGCGGCAATCCTGCCTGTGTTGTTCCCCTCACTGCATGGGCATCAGACGAACAAATGCTTGCCATTGCCAAGGAAAATGCCGTGTCAGAAACTGCCTTTTATATTGAAGCAAGCCGTAAGATTGAATTGCGTTGGTTTACCCCAGAAATCGAAATGGATTTGTGTGGTCATGCCACCCTGGCAGCAGCCCATTGCTTGGTAACGCATCGTGCCTTCGTGAATCGTCCTTTAAAATTTATCACCAAAAGTGGGGTGATATTGGTGAACGTCAGCGATGATAAATATCAACTCGATATGCCCTCGCGC
>CACFJP010000036.1 GCA_902566635.1 uncultured Bacteroidota bacterium
TAATTTTGATCAACGTTTGTTTACCAACACTTTTGACGAGCTGATGGAAAAAATGAGTTTTGGTGAAATATTTCAGTCTATTTTCACACCACTTATGATTGAGCTTGGCGTTCTATGGCAAACAAACTCGATTAGTCCCTCGCACGAACACTTTATCACTAGCCTAATTAAACAAAAAATTCACTCGCTCTGCGAAAAACTACAGGAGACGCAACCAATCAATTTAGATAAAACCTATGTGTTGTATCTCCCAGATAATGAGATTCATGAGTTGGGATTGTTGTATTTGAACTATGAAATACTCTTTAAGGGTTATAGGACAATTTTTTTAGGGCAATCTGTTCCCACAGCCAGCCTATCAAATTTTCTTGAAAAATATGAAAAAATGGTGTTTGTTTCATGCTTTACAATTGAACCAAATAACGATCGTGTTGAGGAGTATTTAGATGATTTTGAGCAAGAAGTTTTAGCTGGTGAGGGATCAGAATTATGGATTACAGGCTACCAAGTGCAACATATGACAAACCATAAAAATCCAAAAATTCGGATTTTTAAATCTTCGGCAGATTTAATAAAAGAGTTATAATTTTTTGTTAGACTTGAATAAACAATAAAAAAATTATAATTTGCATTCGTTATTTGTTTAAATTTTATTTGTGAAATCTATATTTGATACTGTATCAAAACGATGTAGCAAGGAAATCACAGAGTCGTATAGCACTTCTTTTTCCTTGGCCACACGAATGCTTTCCTCTGAAATACGACAGGATATCTATAACATATATGGGTTTGTGAGACTGGCAGATGAAATTGTTGACAGTTTTCATGACTATGACAAGGTTACGCTTCTCAATCGTTTCGAGGAGGATTTGGCCTATGCATTAGATAATAAAATTAGTACAAACCCAGTGCTGAATGCTTTTCAACAGACTGTTCATCGGTATGAAATTGACAGGAAATTTATAGGTGCATTCATGCAAAGCATGCGTTGGGATCTTTCAAAAAAAGTTTATGAAACTGATGAAGAATACAAAACCTATATCTATGGCTCAGCTGATGTTGTTGGGTTGATGTGTCTTCGTGTGTTTGTTAAGGGGGATCAAAAATTATTTAAAGAATTAAAGTCATCAGCAATGGCACTTGGGTCAGCATTTCAGAAAGTTAATTTTCTTCGTGATTTGAAAAACGATTTTGTGCAACTCGAACGATCATACTTCCCTGGTGTTGACTTACAACAGCTTGACGATTACTCTAAACAAAAAATTATAGACGAAATTGAATCTGATTTTCAAAAAGGATTGTCAGGTATTTTCAAACTACCCAATGCTGCTAAATTTGGGGTCTACACTGCATACAAATATTATCTAAGGCTGCTCAAAAAATTAAAACGTGTTCCATCTGAACAAATTAAAAATAAGAGAGTCCGAGTTGCAAATATTCAGAAGGTAGATGTTCTGGCTCGCTCGTATGTTAGGTATCGTTTTAATATTTTGTAAGCTATGCTCCTCACTTTACAGGTCTTTATATTTTTCTTGACGTTTGTTATTATGGAGGGTTTGGCTTGGTTTTCTCACAAGTACATTATGCATGGTTTTTTATGGTCTCTTCACAAAGACCATCACAAAAAAGATCACGACTCGCCCTTCGAAAGAAATGATGCTTTCTTTTTATTTTATGCAGCAGTGAGCGCAGGTTTTGTTGTATTGTGGGGCGAGTATGGGTTTTGGCCAGGAATGGCGATTGCCCTTGGGATATTTGCCTATGGACTAACGTACTTCTTTGTTCACGACATCTTTATCCACCAACGTGTAAAGTGGTTTAGAAATGCCAATACTCGATATGCAAGGGCCATTCGCAGAGCACATAAAATTCATCATAAAAATCTCAGTAAAGAAAAAGGAGAGTGTTTTGGAATGCTTTGGGTGCCGATGAAATACTTTAAAAAATAATAGCTTATAACCTAGCCATTTGAATGGCAGCAGCAGCAGCTTCCACTCCTTTATTTCCTAAAGACCCCCCACTTCTCGCTCGAGATTGATCGAAGTTATCATCTGTCAATACACAAAAAATAACAGGAGTCTTGCCCAGTGCGTTGAGTTGCTGAATGCCATTGGTAACCCCCTGACAAACATAGTCGAAGTGACTTGTTTCCCCTCGTATAACACTGCCAATAGCAATAACAGCATCATAATCTCTGTCGATAGCGCTACGACTTGCATACACCAACTCGAAGCTGCCAGGAACATCAATCCTATCAATTTGTGTGGCGTTTTTTTGCGACAAAAAATTTTTTGCCCCCTCGTATAAACTTTCTGTGATTTCAGAGTTCCAATGGGAAACAACTAAGGCAAAACGCAACCCTTTCGCACTTGGTAGTGTATCGAGAAGTAAGTAATTACTATTCTGGTTTTCAGTTGCCATTTTATCTACTGCTGGCCTGACCGAGCAAAGCGTCGATATTGCTAGCTTCTACACCATCAGAGAATTGGTCTTTGATGATAGAAAAGTATTCGCTTGCTATTTTATTATCTCCTAATGATAAAGCAACTAGCCCAGCCTTTCGCAAATAGCGAGGATAAGTGAGCTTATTGTCACTATAAGACAATGCCTTTTCATAGTATTGAAGAGCATCAGAAAATTGTTCCAGTTCTGCAAAAGCATCTCCTATACCTCCCAATGCAAGAGGTTGTAGTACAGGATCGGAAGATTTAAAATCCTCAAGATAGTCGATGGCTGTTTCAAATTCTTTCAGATGAAGATATATCATCCCAGTACTGTAAGTGGCAATATCTGCAGCTGGCGTTCCACTGTAATTGTCAATGATATCGAGGAAACCATATTTCCCATCGGCACCATTTAATGCATTTTGAAAAAGAGAATCACGATCGTTTTCATTGGCAAATCCCTTTTGGAAGTAGTCTTGAGCAAAATAAATTTCGGTATTGGCCTCAGCAACTTTTGGAGCAACAACTAAGTTCTGATAGACTAAATAGGCAAGTACAACAACAATAATCCCAACAATCAGTCCAATAATTTGACTTTGATAGTTTGCGATCCAATTTTCAATTCGAGATGCACCAGTGTCCAAGTTTGAAAAAACTTCTTCTGTTCTATCGACTTCTGGATGGTGCTGAGAAGTCTTTGTTTTCTTTGCTCCGCGCTTTTTATATGTGGCCATTGTTTGGAAATCGTGTTTGCAAAAATATGATAAATATTGAAATGAACATTCTGTTAAAACGATCAAAAATCAATAATTTGGTAATTCGTAACAAAGTGACACAATTTTTGGCCTGTGAAGGAGCTATTTTTAAACAAACTTTCGATTGTAAACTACAGAAACCTCACTGGTACTGACTTCGATCTGAACAACAATATCAATTGTTTTATTGGGAATAATGGCGTTGGTAAAACAAATGCTTTGGATGCGATACATTTCCTAGCAATGGGGAAAAGCTATACCAATAGCATTTCGAGTCAAAACATCAATCACGATGCGAGCTTTAGCATGATCGAGGGAATTTTTGATAAACATGGAAAAAGCCTTCAAATTCAGTGTCATTTGGAGCGTGATGGCAAAAAAACAATCAAACGAAATCGAAAAGCGTATAAAAAAATTGCTGATCATGTTGGGCTGATCCCTATTGTTGTCATTTCCCCTACTGATATTGACTTAATATCCGAGGGTAGTCATGTAAGAAGAAAATTTTTGGATCGCACCATTTCACAGTCTAATAAAAACTATCTAAACAATCTAGTGACCTATCATCGAATTTTACAACAAAGAAATGCATTA
>CACFJP010000037.1 GCA_902566635.1 uncultured Bacteroidota bacterium
TATAAATTGGGTAGATTTCCTGAATTTGCAGAGTTTCCAAAGCGTAAAGGATGTCCTCCTAGACTACTGTCCGAGGTATCGAATCTGTATGTTTTCCCTTTTTCAATTTGAATGACTGGAGTTTCTTCACCATTTATAAAATATTTAAACCCTGATTGGGTAACTGTAAAGGTTTGGTCCTGTGCAAACAGGGAAAACGAGAAAAGAAAGAAAAAGGTGATCGAAACCAGAAAATGTATAAGGGTCGTTATCCCTGTAGTCAAAACCGAGTGAAGTGGCTTTAACAGTTTAAATAAAGTAACCTTTTTTAAAGAATTTATTTGATTTCTCAAATTGTTTTCTGGTTCATTTACTATACATGTAAAGTTAGAAACAAGAAAAAGGGTTTTTGAATGACGGCTGATTGAGGTTATTAACAATTTTATTAAAATGCCAGGGAAAATACATCTGCAATTGTTAATAACTCAAAAAACTACTTATTTATCTTATTTTCAGTAAAATAAAAAATGGTATGGGACAATTAATATCATGAATTGTTGTTTATCGTTAATCTATAATTATTATCCAAATCAATTGTAATCTTTAAGTTTTTTTGTGCTTCTGTATTTGATAAAATCTAATATTTAGTCATTTTTCATGTACTTTAGTCTATATATCAAAATTGGAGTGGTTGTTTGATAGATTATGAAAAAAAATAGGGTAGACTAATGTCATATAGCTTACTGATTCAAAAACACAGAGCAAAAAAAAACACCCCGAAAGGTGTTTTTAATATTAGACTGGAAAGTCTTATTCATCAGCAGCTTCCTCACGCGTTGGTGGCGTAGCAGAATAAACAAAGAAACGATCAACTTTACCATCTTTAATCTCTGCATCTATCATCTGTAAAGTGACTTTTTCTTCCCCTTCAATCGTTTCAGTTACCCTATGGCCAGCAATAATCCACTCTGTACCACCTGGCACCGATTCATAAGGCATTGCCCAATACGCATCCCACTTTGGGTTTGCATCAGCAAACCAACCTTCAAGTAGTCCTGCTTGCTCCTCTTTGGTGCGAATCTCTGTGCCATCTGGACCTAATATATATATGGAGTCAGCGCTCATAGATTTAATCGCTTCTATGTCACCATTGTTGTGTGCATCTAAATAGTTGGTCCAAATTTCAGTGATCTCATCCGAACCAGTGATAAATGTCTCTTCAGGAAGTGGGGTAAAAAACCCAACGCCCTTGACTTCTTCTGCAGGCATCGCACAGCTCGCTAGAGCCAGTACAAAGCCAAAAATTATAATGTTTCTCATTGTATGTCTATTTTGATATAAATTTTGTTCTGTAAAGGTAAAACTTATAAAAATTTTTGCATTAAGAAAACCTAACTTTTTTAAATTTATTTATAAAAACAAACTGTTTTACAAAACCCAAATTTTATTGATTAAACTGATGATTCATGACATTTCTTTTTCTTGCGTTTTTCATCCAAAAGCTCTTTTCACTTTAGCTGGCGAGTTAGGGTAGTCGGTGTTCAAAGGTTAAAGATGCACCCTCGCCAAACTCGGTGGGGCGTTTTGCCAAGCGTCTATCCACTATTCTTCCAAAAAAATATCTATCCTAAACATTATTTATATATTGCTTATCAAATAATCTAAAGCTCCACCATGCGTTTTTTTACTTTTATCTTTTGTGCTGTTTGGTCAAACTTTAGCATGAGCCAAAGCTTCGCATTTGGATCATGTCACAAAGTGAATGACCCAAACAGTGATGTGATTTTAACATCAATCGCAGATAAAAATCCTGATGCCTTTATTTGGCTTGGTGATATAGTTTATGGAAAAGATGGGAACCCAAAAGATCTCAGCAAACGTTTTGATCAGCTCAAATCAAAAAAAACATACCAAAATCTGCTCCAAACCACTTCCATTTATGGCGTTTGGGACGACCATGATTATGGCCTTAACAATGCTGGGCGTGACTATAAACATAAAAAAAGAAGTCGAGCCGATTTATTTTCTTTCTTAAATGTTCCAAAAAATAACCCCGCCCATCAGCGTACTGGTGCCTACCAATCCTATGACATCAGCCCTGATGTAAAATTGATTTTACTCGACAATCGCTACTTCAAATCAGAATATGCACCCAAAGCCTACAATGACCCTTATCCACCAGACTATGAAGGAACTATCTTAGGTGAACAACAATGGGAATGGCTTGAAAATATTTTCAAGAACTCCACCGCAAATGTTCATCTTATAGCTTCAGGGATACAGGTCTTATCTCCAAATCATAGGTTTGAAAAATGGCTAAATTACCCCAACGAGTATAGTCGGTTGATTGGCTTACTACAAACCTATACTGTCAAAAACCCCATTGTGCTTTCTGGAGACCGTCATATGTCGGAACTCTCCAAAAAAGACATTGGCTACACGAATTTGTATGATATTACCTCCAGTGGTATGACAGAGGCGCTCAGAATAAATCTGCTAGAAAATAATCCCTACAGATTGGGCAAAGCAGTAGGCGTTAATAACTATGCTTTATTGTTAATAGACTGGGAAAATAAAAGCCTGCACATATCTTTTCACGACATTAATGGAAAAGTCATTACGGCCTTTCCATTAATTTCATTGGAAATCTAATTGAAGTCTTTAATTATTTATCGCGACTAAACGGAAAAGAGGAGTGGTGCAGATCAATTTTAATCAAGTCGTCTACTATTTTATATCCGAACGTGTATTCTACTTTAGTTTCATTGCCATCCAAATCCGTGAAATAATAATTGCCCATAGCCAAAGCTCTGTTCTTTTCAAGAATTAAACATGCATTCTCAAACCGTACGGCTGTCCATGGCTGAATAGCAAAGCCTTTGTCTTCAAAACATTCACGATTTTCACCAGCAATAAAATAAGAAATTGCCTCTGGTTTTGTTAGACGAAATTGTTGAATTGAACATTTAGTTGGCTTGAATAATACTGGCCCTGAAGTAAAAGCATAGAGCTTTTCAACAAAAGCGTTTGTGAAGTTTTCGCATTTTGACCTGTCATCTTTCAGTGTGCCTATAGTAACAACCCCA
>CACFJP010000038.1 GCA_902566635.1 uncultured Bacteroidota bacterium
TTGAATCATTGGGGATTGAATCACTATATGGTGGTGGACTCACCCACAAAAGATTGGATTAATAGTTGGGATAGTTATACCAATTCTTCTCACAACAAAGAAATTTTCTCAGACCCGTATGCCTCTAAAATTGATCTAAAGGAAACAACACAAGGTTGGTTCGCTGAAAGTATGCCTGATTTGAATCAAAATCAGCCTCAATTTCTAAAATATTTAAAGCAAAATGCTATATGGTGGATTGAATTTGCAGATTTATCTGGATTTAGAGTTGACACTTATCCATATAATAGCTTATCAGGAGTTACTGAGTGGACTGAATCAATAATGGATGAATATCCAAATTTTAGTATTGTTGCAGAAAGCTGGGTTATGAACCCTTTAAATATCTCTTATTGGCAAAGAGATAGTCCTATTGCGAAAATCAATGATTTTAATTCAAATGTCACTCATGTCAAAGATTTTGCTTTATACGGGGCTGTAAATGATATGTATGTGGAGAAAACTCCATGGTGGGATCAAAAAATGTCTAAAATTTTTAAAGTCCTCCAAAACGATTTTGTTTATTCAAATAAAGAAAATATTATTATTTTTTTAGAAAATCATGATACACCCAGGATTAATTCAATCGCTCCTGATTTTGGGGACTTTAAAATTTTAATGACATTACTGTCAACACTTCGTGGTGTTCCTCAAACATATTATGGAACTGAAATAAATATGAAGGGGAACAATAGGTTGAATGGTGACCCGGATGTTAGACGTGACTTTCCTGGTGGTTGGCATGATGACAAAAGAAATGCATTTACAAAAAATGGAAGGTCAAAAATTGAAAATGAATATTATAATTTTTCTTCTTTTCTTTTTAATTGGAGAAAAAATCAAACTGCTATTCACAAAGGAAAAATGATGCACTATAGACCTATTGAAGATGTTTATGTTTATTTTAGATATGATAAAACAAGTTCAGTTATGGTTATCTTAAATGCAAGTGATGAAAAACGAAACATTGATTTCAGTAGGTTCAGTGAAAGAATAAAAAAGAATAAGTTATTTTTTGATGTATTCGATAAAAAAAATATTTTAATTGAAAATCAACTTGAGGTCTCTGCAAAAACTCCAATAATATTAACTTTTAAAACACCCCTTTAAATTAATAATTATGAAATATCAGCTAATTTTTTTTGTAACAATATCTTACTTTTTAAGTTCATACAGTCAGTCCGTAGAGTCACCAGACTCACAATTTGAGTTAAATTTTTTTCTTGATAGTAAAGGAAGACCACATTACAATTTGCATTACAAAAAAAATCTAATTATTGGTGATAGTGGATTGGGTTTTATCATTAACAACGAAATTGATATCACAACCGACAACAACACTAATATTGATGCTGATTTAATAGGTGATGAAATAAACTTATTAAATGGTTTTTCTGTAATTTCTGTTACAAAAAACTCTAAAAATGAAAATTGGGAGCCTGTGTGGGGTGAAGAATCTATTATTAAAAATAATTACAATGAACTTTTTGTTGAATTAAAACAAAATTTCTCAGAAAGATTCGTAAATATAAGATTTAGAATTTTTGATTCAGGTTTAGGATTTAGGTATGAATTTCCAACTCAAACTAACCTGAGTACATTTATTATAAAAGACGAAAAAACTGAGTTTTCAATGACAGGAGATCACACTGCATTTTGGATACCAGGTGATTATGACACTCAGGAGTACAATTATTTAGAGTCCAGGCTTTCAGAAATAGAAAAAAAATCTATTGATTTTAGAGAACAAAATGTTTCTATGGATAGGTTTTCAAATTGGGGTGTGCAAACAGCTCTAATGATGAAATCATCTGATGGGATTTACATCAACCTACATGAAGCTGCGTTAATTGAATATTCAGCTATGCATTTAAAATATGACCCATTAAAAATGAGCTTTGAATCACATTTAACCCCAGACGCATATGGTAATATGGCTTATATAAATGCCCCCCCAAAACACGCCATGGCGGACAATAATCGCCAGTGATGATCCAAAAGATATCCTTCGTAGCAGAATAACTTATAATTTGAATGAACCAAATGCAATTACTGACACATCTTGGATAAAACCAACTAAATATATGGGGGTTTGGTGGGAAATGATAACTGGCCAAAGTACTTGGTGGTATACAAACGAACTTTCATCTGTTAGAATTAACGAAACTGATTACTCAAATTTAAAGCCAAATGGGACTCATGCAGCAAATAATGAAAAGGTTAAATATTATATAGATTTTGCCTCTAAACATGGATTTGATGCTTTGCTTGTTGAAGGTTGGAATATTGGATGGGAGGATTGGTTTGACAGAAAAAAAGATTATGTTTTTGATTTTCTTACACCTTATCCAGATTTTGATATTGAATATTTAAATAATTATGCCAAGGAAAAAGGAATAAGCTTAATGATGCACCATGAAACCTCTGGAGCAGTACGGAACTATGAAAGACACATTGATAGAGCATATGCTTTGATGAACAAATATGGATACAAATCAGTAAAAAGTGGGTATGTGGGTAGAATTATTCCAGCTGGTGAAAAACATTATGGTCAATATATGGTTGACCATTACTTATATGCCATTAAAAAAGCAGCAGATTATAAGATTATGGTAAATGCTCATGAGGCTGTCAGGCCAACTGGTGTAGCTAGAACTTATCCAAATCATATCGGGAATGAGTCTGCAAGAGGTGCAGAATTTAGAGGATCAAATGCAAACCACACCACAATACTCCCATTTACTCGATTAATAGGAGGTCCAATGGATTATACTCCAGGGATTTTTGAAATGGATCCCAGAAAGAATAGACCAGGATTCAAGCCTAATTTAAACGAAACACTTCCACCTGGTTCAGTTACAA
>CACFJP010000039.1 GCA_902566635.1 uncultured Bacteroidota bacterium
GCATCACACGATTTTGAATCTTATAGTTTTTCTTTTCGAGTCGTTGAAAAAACGCATCAATCCCTTTAAAGTGTTTATTACCTTTCCACAACAGTTTTTTGTATTCTTCTGTGAGTTCGAAATAGGGTTTATGTATTGGAAAATCAAACAAACTAGCAGTTTCGATCAGCTTCTTTTTATAGCGACTGGCACTCGATGAACGCCAAGGAGCAACTGCATCTTCATAAATAGATAGTGCAGTGTTTGGGATCACCAAATCGTGATCAATCCCAATCAAATCACCATATCCTTCACAGTCTGGGCATGCACCCAAGGGATTATTGAAGCTAAACAAATGGGGTGTTGGCTCCATAAACGTCATGCCATCTCTTGCAAATTGATTTGAGAAATTTTTGTAAAGGTCATCATCTGGAAAAAAGAGTTGAAGGTTTCCTTTGCCTTCAAAAAAAGCAGTCTCCAACGAATCTGCCAAGCGGCTCAATGCATCTTCATCTTTTTTCAAAATCAATCGATCAATAACGAGGTGGCAGGAAGAGGGTGGATTGTTTTTCACTTCATTGATACGAACAACCTCCCCACCGATTAAAATTCTTGCATAACCTTGTTGTTCAAAGAGATTTAGAACCTGTTCCACCGATCGGTTTTTATCGTTTGTAACAGGGGATAAAACAATCATTTTTGTCCCCTCTTTATGTGTTTTGATATCATCGAGGATGTCGCTCACTCTGTCTTTGGAAACAACTTCATTGGAAATGGGGGAGTATGTTTTACCAATGCGTGCAAAGAGCAGCTTTAGGTAATCATAGATTTCGGTGGTGGTGCCGACTGTTGACCTTGGGTTGGTGCTATTCACTTTTTGTTCGATTGCAATGGCAGGTGCAAGGCCCTCAATTTTATCAACTTTAGGTTTGTCGAGACGCCCTAAAAACTGCCTCGCATAAGATGACAAACTCTCTACATAGCGACGTTGCCCCTCTGCATAGAGGGTATCAAAAGCCAAACTCGACTTTCCAGAGCCCGATAGTCCAGTAAATACCACAAATTTACGACTAGGAATATCAATATTTATATCCTTCAGGTTGTGCATTTTTGCACCACGAACCCGAATCATTTTCTCTTTTTTCAATTGCAACTTCGTTTCATTCATCCACTGTTCCGGATAATCTATAAAAATACTTATTAATTGTTCATGATCGATATAATTTTTGTTATTTGAAGAAATTAATATATTTGTAAAAATATTTTTGCTTATACCACACATTTACGTTTTTAATTTTCTGTAATTCTTTAAAACGTAATTTGTTATGTCCCTTTCGGATTCAACCTTAATTACCCAGTTTATTTCTGGAAATAGCCAATCCTTTTCGATTTTAGTTGATCGTTATCAAAAACGAGTGTATGGATTTATTTTTTCAAAAGTCAAAGATGCTGATCTGGCAGACGATGTGTTTCAGGACACTTTTGTAAAAGTGATTAAAAATTTGCGCCTTGGTAAATACAAAGACCATGGTCGTTTTTTATCTTGGGTGATGCGCATTGCGCACAATATCATCATAGATCACTTTCGTAAAATAAATCGACTTCCCAAGTACGATTCAAAACACGATGATTTAGATATTTTGGATCGATTGATCGAAAAGAGTAACAGCATTGAGGATCTAATAATTGAAACACAAATTCACGCTGACTTATCTATTTTGATTGATGAATTACCCAAAACCCAAAGGGAGGTGTTGCGTATGCGACTGTTTCAGGAAATGAGTTTTAAAGACATTGGGGAACAAACAGGTGTGAGTATAAACACTGCCTTGGGCAGGATGCGTTATGCCCTCCTCAACTTGCGAAAATTGATTGAAGAACGAAATTTGATCTTCACACAATAATTCAGTAATAGCAGTCGTTTTCTTTACAAATATTTATATGGAGAAAATCTACACTGCACCCTCTACATTCGATAATCAGCCTAAAAAAGAAACGATTGCTTTTATCAAGGCTTTTGCTGCCTCTTTTTGTGTTGATGAAAATGATGATGGGGTTATTTTCGAGTGTTTTTTGAATTAGAACTACTTTTGTTGTATGCTTTCAGCAAACTTGCTCGCCCGATGGTCAAGGTGATAATGTCTTTGGACAAGTCCCAACCTCTAGCTGGACAGTACTCACGTCCATACCAAATGATTTGAAGATGGAGATCATTCCATCTTTCTTTTGGGAATAGTCGTTTGGCATCTTTTTCGCTTTGGGTTACATTCTTTCCAGTGCTCAACCCCCATCGATACAACAGCCGATGAATGTGGGTATCAACAGGGAAAGCAGGGACGCCAAATGCTTGTGACATCACCACGCTAGCAGTCTTATGACCAACTGCCGGAAATGACTCTAAAGCTTCAAAATCGGCAGGTACAACCCCTTCATATTTCTCAATCAGTATTTCTGACAGCCCATGGATTCCTTTGGCTTTTTGGGGTGATAAACCAACAGGTTTGATGATGTTTCGGATTTCATCAACAGACAACTTGACCATATCATAGG
>CACFJP010000040.1 GCA_902566635.1 uncultured Bacteroidota bacterium
AGTAGACACTTGACTGAGGCACCACTTTCTCTTAGTGCCTTTATTGCTTGCATGCTACTTTTTCCAGTGCTAATCAGATCTTCAATCACAACAACCTGACTGTTTTTGGGCAATACACCTTCAATTTGATTTTTGCGCCCATGACCTTTAGGTTTTGGACGAATGTAAACAAATGGCAAATTAAGTTTTTCAGCGACCAAGGCACCAATCCCAATTGCGCCAGTAGCCACACCAGCAATTGCATCGGGCTTGCCATGATATTTTTCAATTTGCTTTGCAAACTCCTCTCTTAAATATGTGCGAACAGTTGGATAAGACAATGCAATTCGGTTGTCACAGTATATTGGTGAAGTCCAACCGCTGGCCCAAGTAAATGGATTTTTGGGTTCCAACTTTATTGCATTAATTTGTATTAGTAACTCAGCAATTTTTTTAGCTGTGAAGGCATCGTGAATCATGGGACAAAAGTATAAAGTTTTTATCAATACAAGGTTGATTACCCTAACATCCTCACCCCCAAAGTCTAAATATGCGATTGTCTTGCCACTTGCATCATCATCTTTCAAAACCATCATGCAGTCACTAGAGACTTCAGTTTCAAATGAAATCTTTTTGCTTGATTATGACCCCTATGTTTTGATTGATATGTTTAAAACAAAATTACCATTGGTTCAAGCAGCAGGAGGTTTGGTTCGAAACAATAAAGGTAAGATGCTGTTTATTTTTAGGAAGAATAAATGGGATCTGCCCAAGGGCAAAGTTGACAAAGGAGAGACTTTGGAAAATGGAGCGATGCGTGAAGTGGAAGAAGAAACTGGCGTCAAAAAACTAAAGTTGATCAGTTTTGCTGGTATGACATATCATGTTTTTAGGAGGAATAACCAATATAGACTCAAAGAAACCTACTGGTTTCACATGACTACAAACTTCTCTGGAAAATTGAAACCACAAGCACAAGAGGATATCACAAAAGCTGAATGGAAAGGCCCAACGAAAATGGCCAAAGCACTTGAAAATTCTTATGGAAACATCAAGTATTTACTCGATCATCTGAATATTGCTTAAACACGTACGCAATCAGGAACAAATCGTTTATAATCTCCCTTATTTCGGATTATTTCTCTCACAATACTACTGCTGATAAATGAAGTTTGAACAGAGGTTAATAAAAATACTGTTTCGATTTCTGACAGTTCACGATTGGTGCGAGCGATGGCTTTTTCAAATTCAAAATCACCATTGTTTCGAACCCCACGCAAGAGATAATTCGCTTTTATGGACTTACAAAAATCAATGGTTAACCCTACATAATCCATCACTTTGACTTTTGGATTGTTTTGAAAACACTGCTCAATAAACATTTTTCGTTGATCGAGTGAAAACATATAATTTTTATCTTCATTATGACCAATGCCAATGACGATTTCATCGAATATTGTGACGCCTCGTTCTACGATGTCTTGATGACCCAAAGTGAAAGGGTCAAAGGATCCTGGAAAGAGAGCTCGCTTCATAATACAAAGGTATTTATTTTTCAATGGCCTCAACTAGGGCATTGCTAAATAGTTCTTTTAAAGAAATACCTGCATGTTTGGCTTGTTGTGGCAACAAGCTTTTTTCTGTAAGTCCTGGCACAGTGTTAATCTCTAAAAAGTGAGGCGTGTCTCCAACAAAGATGAAGTCACTTCGACTCAATCCTTTCATGCCAAGAGTTGTATAGACCTTTTTGGCAGCTGTTTTTAGTGCATCATGTTGAGCATCTGTCAAACGAGCAGGTGTGATTTCTGCAGATTTGCCTTCGTATTTTGCGCTGAAGTCAAAAAAACCATTTTCAGTTACGATTTCTGTTGGTGCCAAAACACGAACGGAATCTTGATAAGTAATCACCCCAATGGACACTTCAATACCTTCTAAAAAAGATTCAATGAGTATAGTGTTGTCTTCTTTGAGTGCAAATTCAATTGCCTTACTCAGGTTTTCTTTTTTATGAACTTTGGAAACACCAAAACTACTGCCTGCTTGGTTAGCTTTCACAAAGCAAGGAAGCCCTAGCGTTGAAACAATTTCATCTGTATTGATCGTATCCTTTGCTATTAAAACAATGCGTTTTGCCATGGCGATGCCATGAGGCTCTAGAAATTCTAAGGTTTTGTATTTGTTGTAGGTCAACGATGATAGTTGGGCAGAGCAACCAGTGTAGGGAATACCCAAGCTGTCAAAATATTTTTGAATTTCACCATTTTCACCTGGTCTACCATGTACAGTGTTGAAAATAACATCAAATTTGATATCATCACAACTAAAGTCAGAAATATCAATGGGTTTCCAATTGCCATTTATTTCAACCAACCATACATCTTTATCGATATGAACAGCATATACTTCATAGGCATCTCTGTCAATATGTGCCATCACTACAGAACCACTTTTCATCGAAATGTTATGCTCTGAGGTGTATCCACCCATGATGACAGCTACTCGTGGTCTCATTTGACAAAAATATCATTAATTTTGACCCC
>CACFJP010000041.1 GCA_902566635.1 uncultured Bacteroidota bacterium
TATCGTCTTTTTTCATTGTGTAGCTCTTACCATCTATTTGTAGAAGTTTAGATAAAGTAGAACCAAGAGATATGATGTTCGACTTAAGGCGTGCGTCTGAGTTTATGTTAAGATTCCCTGCAAGAGTTGCATCACCATTAAACTTAACAACAAGAGCGTCGCTTCTGTTATCCCAACTTAATCCATTTCCTATTACAAAAGCTGTGTTGTCTGTACTAAACTCAGTAGGGCTGTTTGTTGTAGTAGACCCTGCTAAATTCCATTGACCAAGTACTAATGAGTTATAATCACTAGCTGTTGTTTCATTTCCAATTGCTACAGAGTTGTCTCCACTTGCTGTTGTGTAGTGCCCAAATGCTGTAGAATAATTCCCACTTGCTGTAGTTATAAATCCCATAGCTGTAGAAGCCCATCCACTTGCTGTAGTTTGTCTTCCCATGGCCGTTGAAACAATTCCACTTGCTATCGTGTTTTCACCCATAGCTGTTGAAGTGTTTCCACTTGCTGAAGTTTCTCTTCCCATAGCTGTTGAGATGTCCCCAAATGCTTCAGTTTGGTGGCCCGTAGCTGTCGAACGTTCTCCGCTTGCTGTTGTTTGAACCCCCATCGCTGTAGAAAATCTTCCACTTGCTGTTGTTCCAACCCCCATTGCTACAGAAACGGCTCCACTTGCTGTGTTTGTTGGGGATTGAATACCATTTTCACTTGCATCATTATAATACCAAGTAGCAGTATTAGTTTGTGCAGTAAGTGATAGTGATAAGAAAAGAGCAAATAGAGAAATAAAAGTTTTCATAATGTTATGTTTTGCTTAAAATTACAAAATCATCGGCATATCACTTTTCTCGAGTTCTGCTATTCTTAAGACTTTAATATATTTCATATAGATTAAGTTTGTAAGATGAAGTATTTGATTTATTTGGTTTTTCTTTTTTCAAATTTGTCTTGTTCTCCATTGTTAAAATATTCACAATCAAATAGGCAATTTGAAGAAGAGGTTTCACTTTTGGAGAGTCTTGATTTTGAGGAAAAAGCAGGTGAGAGGGATGTATTATTTATTGGAAGTTCAAGTATTAGGTTGTGGGATAATATTCAAGTAGATATGTATCCATACAGTTCTATAAAAAGGGGTTATGGAGGAGCACATTTTTATGATTTAATTCATTTTTCGGAGAGATTAGTAAAAAATCACTCCCCAAAAGCAATTTTAATTTTTGTTGCAAACGATATAACAGGATCAAATGACTTAACAAATATAGTGGGGGATTTATCTCCTAACGAGGTTAAAAAGTTGTTTAGGTATAATTATAAATTGATTAGAAACATTCATAAACATATACCCATTTTTTTAATAGAAACTACCCCTACACCAAAAAGATGGAAAGTCTGGAATAAAATTCTTCAGGCAAACAAAAAGCTTGAACGTTTTTGTAAACAAGTACCAAACCTATATTTCATAAGCACAAGAGATAAGTTTATTGGAACCGATGGATTGCCGATTCAATCCTTTTTTCTTAGCGACGAATTACACTTAAATTCTGATGGATACAAATTGTGGTCAAGCGTTATTAAATCAAAACTTATTGAAGTGGGGATATAATCAAAACATAGTCATCCCCTCTAACTTTAGTTCTATTACTATTAATCTATTACACCAAGAATCTTTTCTAATCTTTCAATACCAAAGTCATTTCCATACAAAAGAGTAGAGAAGCGCTGAATTTCGGCTGCAATTTGAATTGCTGCTTTAATTTCATCATCTGTTGCACCTGCCATTTTAGCCGAGTGAACTTGTGCGGAAATACAATACTCACATCTAATTGCTGCTGATACTGCAACTGCAACTAACCTCGCCTCTTTTGAAGCAATTGGGCTATCTTCAGAGAATAATAAATTGAACTCGTCAAAATATTCCGCAGCGTCTTCAGCGATTATTTTCGGATACATTTCATTAAAAGGACTTTTTTTAATTAATTCCTCATAAACAGATTCTGTTGTTTGTGAAAGCCCAACTAAAGGGGTAATTAATAGTAAGAGTAATAGTTTTTTCATCGTAATGTTTTTAGTGGTACTAATTTAAGTTTTTTCAATTATAGTTTTTAATCTACAATGTCAATTTTTCCTGTAAGAATAAAATAAGCAGGTGCGACAGGAAATAGCCCAAGAATTATATGGCCATAAATTGCAATTTCAGGAATATAATCGACAGTTGAAGCGTAGTAAGCTCCAAAAAAATTAATTATTGATAGGCTTACCATTATTTTAGGAATTGCTGATTTAGCAATCACACTACCATCTCTAGTCAATGGTGGTAATTTATTTGGAATTACCAAAACTACTTGAACTAACCAAAGAGATATTAATGCTAAATTTAGTGGGTCAAAGCTTGACATATAAATTATTATTTGATCAA
>CACFJP010000042.1 GCA_902566635.1 uncultured Bacteroidota bacterium
CATTTGTTGATTTGCTACAGATTGAGTTGGGTAAAACCATTGTTGGTCAACAGCATATGTTGGAACGTTTATTGATTGGACTTTTGGGCGAAGGACATATTCTTTTGGAAGGCGTTCCTGGGCTTGCAAAAACGCTTGCCATCAACTCTTTAAGCAAAGCAATCAAAGCCTCTTTTAGTCGTGTGCAGTTTACACCAGATTTGCTGCCTGCAGACGTGGTTGGAACGATGATATACAACATTAAAGAAAACAATTTTAGTATCAAAAAAGGGCCAGTGTTTGCCAATTTTGTTTTGGCTGATGAAATCAATCGCGCACCTGCCAAAGTACAATCTGCTCTCCTTGAAGCCATGCAAGAACGACAAGTTACCATTGGAGATGAGAGTTTTGGGCTAAAACCACCTTTTTTGGTCATGGCAACCCAAAATCCTGTTGAACAAGAAGGGACATATCCCCTTCCCGAAGCGCAAGTCGATCGATTTATGTTGAAGGTAGTGATTGATTATCCAACTAAATCGGACGAACAACAAATCGTTCGCTCACAAGTCAGTGGAGCGATCAACACTATCAAACCAGTGGTCACCACAGCCCAAGTGATCAAAGCACAAAAAGCAGTTCGCGAGGTGTATATGGATGACAAAATTGAGAAATACATCATCGATCTCATTTTTGCCACACGTTACCCAGAACAATATGGGTTGGAAGATCTAAAACCACTTATCAGCTTTGGCGCATCTCCCAGAGGAAGTATCAACCTGACAACTGCTGCTAAATGCTATGCTTTTATCAAGCGACGGGGGTATGTCGTTCCAGAGGATGTTCGTGCAGTTGTTCATGATGTTCTTCGACACCGCATTGGAATCACCTATGAAGCAGAAGCAGAAAACATCACCACTGAAGATATTATCAACCGAATTGTCAATGTCGTAGAGGTTCCCTAGTACAGCAAAGTTAATATTCAATAATTTGGAATGGATACGAAGGCTCTTTTAAAGAAGGTTCGTAAAATTGAGATAAAGACTCGTCGCTTAAGCAATCACCTTTTTGGCGGGGAGTACCAAAGTACCTTTAAAGGTCGAGGGATGACCTTTAGCGAGGTGCGTCCATATCAATTTGGGGATGATGTACGTACCATAGATTGGAACGTAACTGCTCGCTACAATGAACCTTTTGTGAAGGTTTTTGAAGAAGAACGAGAGCTGACATTGATGCTAGTTGTCGATGTTAGTCGCTCTTCTCAATATGGATCGCATAAGCAGTTTAAAATGGAAATTTTAACCGAAATTTCAGCCACACTTGCCTTTTCTGCACTGCAAAACAACGACAAGGTAGGCTTAATTTTATTCACAGATCAAATCGAGTTGTATATCCCGCCCAAGAAGGGAAAATCACATATCCTTAGAATTATTCGCGAATTGATTGAGTTTACACCCAACAATTCTCACACCAATATTTCGGAAGCACTTAAATTTATGGCCAATGTGCAAAAAAAGCGTGCCATTGTGTTTGTACTTTCTGACTTTATGGACACCGACTATGCATCCAACCTAAAAATTGCTGCAAAGAAACATGATCTGACAGGGATAAGAATTTTTGATAAACACGAGGTTGAACTCCCAAATTTAGGTCTTGTTCCGATGATTGATCAAGAAACGGGGAAGTACCAACTGGTTCATACTGGCTCCAAAATACTACAGCGCAATCATCGAAATTACACGAGCAGACGAGAACTCTATTTTGATGAATCTTTCAAGAAAAGTGGTGCAGGAACAATCATTTGTCGTGCGGATGAAAGCTATGTTAAAAAACTATTATCATACTTCAAAAATCGTGTGTAGGATTTATTTTTTCTTATTGCTTTTGATACCAGCCTTTGCACTGGCACAAACTCGAGTTGCGGCAACTATCGATACAATTGCAATAACAATAGGGGAAGACATCCAATACAACATTGAAGTCAAAGTCGATTCGACAGCGCAGGTGATTTTTCCACAAGGTCAAACCTTCCTTCCTTTTGAAATTATTGACACCACCAAAGTAGATGTTCAAAAGTTGGCAGATGAGGCACTTTGGAAACGTAGCTATTCCCTTATCCAATTTGATTCTGGAAGTTATTATATTCCTCGTCAAAAAGTGATGGTCGATGGCTCTTCAATTTTTACAGACTCTCTCAAAATAGAGGTCTTTTCTGTAGAGGTGGACACGCTCAAACAGCCATTACACCCAATCAAACCCATCATTGCGATTGACAAAAACACCAGTGGTTGGTGGCGTCCATATCTTTTGATCGTAACGCTAGT
>CACFJP010000043.1 GCA_902566635.1 uncultured Bacteroidota bacterium
CAACTGAAACCACACAAGAGGAAATTATTGAGGAAGTCGAGGTTCTAGATGATTTTGATGTTGATGTTCCTTTTGCAATTATCGAAGATGTGCCAATTTACCCTGGTTGCGAACGTGTTGCGAAAGACAAGCGAAGAGATTGCTTTCAAGAAAAAATTCAACGTCATATCAGTAAAAATTTTCGCTACCCTGAGATTGCCCAAGAAATGGGTATTTCAGGTAGAGTGTATGTCCAGTTTGTAATTTCAAAAACAGGTGAAATTGTAGGTATCCAAACTAGAGGTCCAGACAAAAACCTAGAAAAAGAAGCACAAAGAATTATTGGGAAACTACCCAAAATGACGCCAGGTAAGCAAAGAGGTCGCCCAGTGCGCGTACCTTTTAGCATTCCAATTAGTTTCCGTTTGCAATAAAATATAAACCCAGTTTTTACTGGGTTTTTTTATGTCGAATCATTGTCTAAAGTACTAAGGTGCAGTATCTTTGCCAGCGAATTGCAACATGATAAAGACAACCACTTCACAGATTAAATTTATAACTGTCGTATTGGCTTTTGCGCAACACTTTGCTCAACTGACCAAAGCACGCCTTAGTTTTAGCGTTGTATTTTCAAGCATTGCTGGTTATATTTTGGGCTGTGAAACCATTGATTCCAATGAATTGAGTTTACTTCTTTTTGGTGGTTTGGCCATCGCTGGTGCATCCAATGCGTTTAATCAAATCATTGAGCGAGATATTGATGGAGTTATGAAACGCACCAAAAATCGCCCCATACCATTGGGCTATATGACGCCTACAACTGCCTTTTGGATTGCTGTTGTCCTTTCGATATTAGGCTTGGCAGCCTTGTATGCGATCAATCCTAAAACATCGATGTTTGCTGCCATTTCAATGTTTTTATATACGAGTGTTTATACACCCTTAAAAACAAAAACACCACTGGCAGTTTTTGTTGGGGCATTTCCAGGTGGGATTCCATTCATGCTCGGGTGGGTTGCTGCAACTGGATCGTTTGGCCTTGAAGCAGGAACACTCTTTATGATTCAATTTTTTTGGCAATTCCCTCATTTTTGGGCGATTGGATGGCTGATGTTTGATGACTATCAACGTGCAGGAATCAATATGCTACCAAGTGGAAAACGAGATCGAAAAACTGCCTTACAAGCAGTACTCTACAGTATTTGGACACTAGTTATATCTGTTTTTCCAGTACTGGGACTGACAGGCGATTTGCAGATTACAGTGGGTGCTGCTGTTTTGGTTGCACTGTCAGGATTGTGGTTAATCATCTCCTCAATGCGTCTATTTCTAAAGCTCGATCAGGAATCGGCAAGACAATTGATGATCGTCAGTGTGATTTATATCTCACTCATTCAAATCATTTATGTAATTGATAAATTGATCTAATGGAACAAATAAAAAAGATTCGTGCAAAAAAAATGATGTTGTGGTTTTCAATGATCAGTATATCCATGACTTTTGCAGGACTAACAAGCGCCTATGTGGTAAGCAAGTCAAGACCCGACTGGCTTGAAGATTTTAGTTTACCAGCATCCCTTTATTGGAGCACCCTTGTGATTCTCTTAAGCAGCCTCACTTTTTGGCTTGCCAAAAAAGAGCTGACAAATCAATCCAAAACAACTGCTGTCTACCTATGGGCAACCCTTGCCTTGGCAATCGTATTTGTGATGTTTCAATTTCAGGGTTTTTCATCCTTAGTTGACATGGGTTATTATTTCACAGGAGCTCAAAGTAACGTAACCACTTCATTTCTATATGTATTGGTCTTAGTTCACCTTGCGCACTTGGTTGCAGGTTTCATTGTTTTGTTGGTCGTAATCACCAATTTTAATTGCGGAAAGTATGCTACAAATCCACTTGGATTTTCCCTTGCACACACCTTCTGGCATTTTTTAGGATTTTTATGGGTCTATTTATTTCTGTTTCTATATTTTTTACGATAAATCACGTATTTTTGTACAACCAAAATAGTAATGTAATCTTATGGACGCTACCTTGACAAACCAATCTG